>NZ_JBVIGV010000010.1:120118-354228 GCF_055570615.1 Streptomyces sp. NPDC031121 | reverse complement strand
TTGCGATTGGGAGAGATCGTGGGGTGGGCTCCCTCTCTTCCCCCCCCCCCCCCCCCCCCCCCCCCCCCCCCCCCCCCCCCCCCTTCCCCCTCCCCCCCCCCCCCCCCCCCCCCCCCGCCGCCGTACGGATGGTGCGGGCGGATGCTCAGGCGCCCATGGCGTGCAGGCCGCCGTCCACGTGGACGATCTCGCCCGTGGTCTTCGGGAACCAGTCCGACAGCAGCGCGACGACGCCGCGGCCCGCCGGCTCCGGGTCGCTCATGTCCCACTCCAGCATGGAGCGGTGGTTCCAGGTGTCCGCCAGCTCGCCGAAGCCCGGGATGGACTTCGCGGCCATCGAGCCGAGGGGGCCGGCCGAGACCAGGTTGCAGCGGATGTTCTCCTTGCCCAGGTCGCGGGCGAGGTAGCGGCTGGTGGCCTCCAGGGCGGCCTTGGCCGGGCCCATCCAGTCGTACTGGGGCCAGGCGAACTGCGCGTCGAAGGTGAGGCCGACGACGGCCGCGCCCTCCGCCGGGAACAGCGGCTTGCAGGCCATGGTCAGCGACTTCAGCGAGAACGCCGAGACGTGCATGGCGGTCGCGACCGACTCGAACGGCGTGTTCAGGAAGTTGCCGCCGAGGGCGTCCTGCGGGGCGAAGCCGATCGAGTGGACGACGCCGTCGAGGCCGCCGAGCTCGTCGCGGACCAGCTGCTCCAGGCGGCCGAGGTGCTCGTCGTTGGTGACGTCCAGCTCGATGACCTTGACGGGCTTGGGGAGCTTCTTGGCGATGCGCTCGGTCAGGGTGGGCCGGGGCCATGCGGTGAGGATGACCTCGGCGCCCTGCTCCTGGGCCAGCTTGGCGACGTGGAAGGCGATGGAGGACTCCATCAGCACGCCGGTGACGAGGATCCGCTTGCCCTCGAGGATTCCGCTCATGGTGATCAGTGACCCATGCCCAATCCGCCGTCAACGGGAATGACGGCTCCGGTGATGTACGCGGCGTCGTCCGACGCCAGGAAGCTGACCGCCGCCGCGATCTCCTCGGGCTGCGCGTAGCGGGCGAGCGGCACGTTCGCCACGATGGCCGCGCGCTGCTCGTCGGTGAGCACCTTCGTCATGTCGGTGTCCACGAAACCGGGGGCGACGACGTTGAAGGTGATGTTGCGGGAGCCCAGCTCGCGGGCGAGCGAGCGGGCGAAGCCGACGAGCGCCGCCTTGGAGGCCGCGTAGTTGGCCTGGCCGGCGGAGCCGAGGAGGCCCACGACCGAGGAGATCAGGACGACGCGGCCCTTCTTGGCGCGCAGCATGCCGCGGTTGGCGCGCTTGACCACGCGGAAGGTGCCGGTGAGGTTGGTGTCGACCACCGAGGTGAAGTCGTCCTCGGACATGCGCATCAGCAGCGTGTCCTTGGTGATGCCGGCGTTGGCCACGAGGACCTCGACGGCGCCGTGGGCGTCCTCGATCTCCTTGTAGGCCTGCTCCACCTGCTCGGAGTCGGTGATGTCGCACCGGACCGCCAGGACGCCGAGTGCGGTGAGCTCCTCCGGCGGCTCGCCCGAGCGGTACGTGACCGCGACCTTGTCGCCGGCCTGTGCGAAGGCGCGGGCGATGGCGAGGCCGATGCCCCGGTTTCCTCCGGTGACGAGAACCGAGCGGCTCAACGGATCACCCTTTCGACTAGCGGTCTGAGTACCAGAAACCTATAGGCCCCGCAGGGAATGCGGAGAATCGATGTCCCACAGGGCCGTGCGACGGGCTCTGTCGAGTCCCTACAGAAAGAGGTAGGCACGAAAGCCCCGGGCGCGCCATGATCGGGGGGACCGGCCCCGACCTCGGGAGGAATTCCGTGCCCCATTCCATCGACGCGGCTTTCACCGCGCTGCCCCTGCGGGCGCTCGCCGACGCGGCGCTCGCCCGGGCCCGCGCGCTGGGCGCCGAGCATGCCGACTTCCGGCTGGAGCGGATCCGCAGCGCGTCCTGGCGGCTGCGGGACGCCAAGCCCTCCGGCGGGTCCGACACCACGGACCTCGGGTACGCGGTCCGCGTGGTGCACGGCGGCGCGTGGGGATTCGCCTCCGGTGTGGACCTGACGATGGACGGTGCGGCGCGCGTCGCGTCCCAGGCAGTAGCCATGGCGAAGCTGTCCGCGCAGGTCATCAAGGCCGCCGGGTCCGGCGAGCGGGTCGAGCTGGCCGAGGAGCCGGTGCACGCCGACAAGACGTGGATCTCCTCGTACGAGGTGGACCCCTTCTCCGTGCCGGACGCCGACAAGGCCGCCCTGCTGGCCGACTGGAGCTCCCGCCTGCTCGCCGCGGACGGAGTGGCGCACGTGGACGCCTCGCTGCTCGCCGTGCACGAGAACAAGTTCTACGCCGACACGGCCGGCACCGTGACGACCCAGCAGCGGGTGCGCGTCCACCCGCAGCTCACCGCGGTCGCCGTGGACGCGCAGACCGGCGGCTTCGACTCGATGCGGACCATCGCGCCGCCGGTCGGCCGCGGCTGGGAGTACCTGACCGGCACCGGCTGGGACTGGGACGCCGAGCTGGAGCGGATCCCGGAGCTGCTCGCGGAGAAGATGCGGGCGCCGAGCGTCGAGGCGGGCCGCTACGACCTCGTGGTCGACCCCTCCAACCTGTGGCTGACCATCCACGAGTCGATCGGGCACGCCACCGAGCTGGACCGGGCTCTCGGCTACGAGGCGGCGTACGCGGGAACCTCCTTCGCCACGTTCGACCAGCTCGGCGAGCTCAGGTACGGCTCGTCGATCATGAACGTGACCGGCGACCGCACCGCCGAGCACGGCCTGGCCACCATCGGCTACGACGACGAGGGCGTCGAGGCGCAGAGCTGGGACCTGGTCCGGGAGGGCACCCTGGTCGGCTACCAGCTGGACCGGCGCATCGCGAAGCTGACCGGCCTCGGGCGGTCCAACGGCTGCGCCTTCGCCGACTCCCCCGGGCACGTCCCCGTCCAGCGCATGGCGAACGTCTCGCTCCGGCCGGACCCGGGGGGGCTCTCCACGGAGGACCTGATCGGCGGGGTGGAGCGCGGCATCTACGTCGTCGGCGACCGCTCCTGGTCGATCGACATGCAGCGCTACAACTTCCAGTTCACCGGGCAGCGCTTCTACCGGATCGAGAACGGCCGGCTGGCCGGCCAGCTGCGCGACGTCGCCTACCAGGCGACGACCACCGAGTTCTGGGGGTCCATGGAGAAGGTCGGCGGCCCGCAGACGTACGTCCTGGGCGGCGCCTTCAACTGCGGCAAGGCGCAGCCGGGCCAGGTCGCCTCCGTCTCGCACGGCTGCCCGTCCGCGCTGTTCCGCGACGTGAACATCTTGAACACCACCCAGGAGGCCGGTCGCTGATGACCTCGAACCGCACGAAGCCGCACGAGATCGTCGAGCGGGCCCTGGAGCTGTCCACCGCCGACGGCTGCGTCGTCATCGCCGACGAGGAGTCGACGGCCAACCTGCGCTGGGCCGGCAACACGCTCACGACCAACGGCGTGACCCGCGGCCGCACGCTGACCGTCATCGCCACGGTCGACGGGCGGGAGGGCACCGCCTCGGGGGTCGTGTCGCGCTCGGCCGTCACCGCCGGGGACCTGGAGCCGCTGGTCCGGGCCGCGGAGGCCGCGGCGCGCGACGCCGGGCCCGCGGAGGACGCGCAGCCGCTGGTCACGGGCACGCCCGCCTCGCCGGACTTCGCCGACGCCCCGGCCGAGACGTCCTCGTCGGTCTTCGCGGACTTCGCCCCGGCGCTCGGCGAGGCCTTCGCCCGGGCCCGGGCGGGCGGCCGCGAGCTGTACGGCTTCGCCAACCACGAGCTGGTCTCCACATACGTCGGCACCTCGACCGGGCTGCGGCTGCGGCACGACCAGCCGAACGGCACGCTGGAGCTGAACGCGAAGTCACCGGACCGGCAGCGCTCGGCGTGGGCGGGCCGCGGCACCCGGGACTTCAAGGACGTGGACCCGCTCGCGCTGGACGCGGAGCTCGCCGTGCGCCTGGGCTGGGCGGAGCGCCGCTTCGACCTGCCGGCCGACCGGTACGAGACGCTGCTGCCGCCGACGGCCGTGGCGGACCTGCTGATCTACCAGATGTGGTCGGCGGCGGCCCGGGACGCGGTGGAGGGCCGGACGGTGTTCTCCAAGCCGGGCGGCGGCACCCGGCTCGGGGAGCGGCTGTCCCGGCTGCCGCTGACCCTGCGCAGCGACCCGAACGCCCCGGGCCTGGAGTCGGCGCCGTTCGTGATCGCGCACAGCTCGGGCGACGACGCGTCGGTCTTCGACAACGGCCTGCCGGTGCCCGCGACCGACTGGATCAAGGACGGCGAGCTGGCCCGGCTGACCACGACCCGGCACACCGCGGCCCTCACGGGGATGCCGCTCTCCCCCGGCTTCGGCAACCTGGTCCTGGACGGGGGCGGGGAGAAGTCGCTGGAGGAGATGGTCGCCGGGACGCGGCGGGGCCTGCTGCTGACCTGCCTGTGGTACATCCGCGAGGTGGATCCGGCGACGCTGCTGCTGACCGGCCTGACCCGGGACGGCGTCTACCTGGTGGAGGACGGGGAGGTCGTCGGCGAGGTGAACAACTTCCGGTTCAACGAGTCGCCGGTGGACCTGCTCTCGCGGGCCTCGGAGGCGGGGCGGACCGAGAAGACGCTGCCGCGCGAGTGGAGCGACTGGTTCACCCGGGCCGCGATGCCGGCGCTGCGGATCCCGGACTTCAACATGAGTTCCGTCAGCAAGGGCGTCTGACCGTACGCGCCCGCCCTCCCGTCGGCTCCGGCCCGCCGGGAGGGCGTCGGGAGGCGGCTCCCCGCCCGCCTAGACTGGCGGGAGACCCTTCACCACCCTGTTTCACCTCGTTCAAGGAGAGTCACGACCGTGACGGACATCGTCGACGAACTGAAGTGGCGCGGGCTGTTCGCCCAGTCCACCGACGAAGAAGCGCTGCGCAAGGCGTTCGCGGACGGTCCGGTCACGTTCTATTGCGGCTTCGACCCGACGGCGGCCTCGCTGCACGTCGGGCACCTGGTGCAGGTCCTCACCGTGCGCCGGCTCCAGCAGGCCGGGCACCGGCCGCTGGCGCTGGTCGGCGGGGCCACCGGCCAGATCGGCGACCCGCGCCCGACCGCCGAGCGCACCCTGAACGACCCGGAGACGGTGGCGAACTGGGTGAACCGGCTGCGGACGCAGATCGAGCCGTTCCTGTCCTTCGAGGGCGAGAACGCGGCGGTCATGGTCAACAACCTGGACTGGACGGCGGGCCTGTCCGCCATCGAGTTCCTGCGGGACATCGGCAAGCACTTCCGCGTCAACAAGATGCTGACGAAGGACTCCGTGGCCCGCCGCCTGGAGTCGCAGGAGGGCATCAGCTACACGGAGTTCAGCTACCAGCTCCTCCAGGGCATGGACTTCCTGGAGCTGTACCGCCGGTACGGGTGCACCCTCCAGCAGGGCGGCTCCGACCAGTGGGGCAACCTGGTGGCCGGCCTCGACCTGATCCACAAGCTGGAGCCGCAGGCGCAGGTCCACGCGCTGGCGACGCCGCTGATGGTCAAGGCGGACGGCACCAAGTTCGGCAAGACCGAGAGCGGGGCCGTCTGGCTCGACCCGGAGATGACGACGCCGTACGCGTTCTACCAGTTCTGGCTGAACGTGGACGACCGGGACGTCTCCACCTACCTGCGGATCCTGTCCTTCCGGTCCCGCCAGGAGCTGGAGGAGCTGGAGGCGCAGACCGCGGAGCGGCCGCAGGCCCGTGCCGCGCAGCGCGCGCTGGCGGAGGAGCTGACGACGCTGGTGCACGGCGCCGACCAGTGCGCCGCGGTCATCGCCGCGTCGAAGGCCCTGTTCGGGCAGGGCGAGCTGGCGGACCTGGACGAGGCCACGCTGGCCGCGGCCCTGTCCGAGCTGCCGCACGCGAAGGTGGCCGAGCCGGCCCCGGTCGTGGACCTGTTCGCGGAGACCGGGCTGGTCGCGAGCAAGTCGGCCGGCCGCCGCACCGTGAAGGAGGGCGGCGCCTACGTGAACAACGTGAAGGTGACCGCGGAGGACGCGGTCCCGGCCGCGTCGGACCTGCTGCACGGGCGCTGGCTGGTGCTGCGCCGGGGCAAGAAGAACCTGGCCGCGGTCGAGGTCGCGGGCGCCTGAGGCAGGCGCCGCCACGGGGCACGGCGCAGGGGCCGGTCCGGACGCGAGGTCCGGGCCGGCCCCTGCCGCGTGCGCCCCGCGGGGGTCAGGTCGTGCGCTTGCTCCCGCGCAGCGACATGTAGATCATGTCGCCGAGGCCGACGATCAGGACGGCGCCCGCGAGCTGGAGCAGGTGCCGGATCCAGTCGATGCCCGCGGTCTCGCGCACGCCGAGCCAGCCCGCCACGGCGTTGCCGAGGATGGCGCCGACGATGCCGAAGAGCGTCGTGAGCCAGAGCGGCTGGTGCTGTTTGCCCGGCAGGATCGCCCGCGCGATGAGGCCGAGCACGAAACCGACGATGATCGCCCACAACCACTGCATGTCGAGCCTCCTCAGGGCGCGTCCTGCGCATGTGGGCCCAGTTTCGGCCCGCCGGGCCCGGCCCGCACGTCGGGCGCGTCCGCCCGGGGCCACCCGGCCTGCGCACCGCCCGGCGCCCGGCGTACCGTAGGAGGGACCGGGCGGGAGCGCCCGGGAGTCGGATCGGGCGGTGGAGCGTGCTGCGGAAGAAGCGGAACGGAACCGAGGTCTTCCGGATCACGGGGGCCCGGCTGGGCCTCGACGAGGACGTGCGCGGCCGGCAGCGCCGGTACGTGATCTCGATGGTGATCAGGACCCTGTCGGTCCTGGCGACGGTGATCCTGTGGAACGTGGAGCGCCATGTGGCGGTGGTGACGCTCGTGGCGGGGGCGCTGCTGCCGTACGTGGCGGTCGTCATCGCGAACGCCGGGCGGGAGTCGGCGCCCAAGCTGCCGTCGAACTTCATCCCCTCACCTGTGCGTCCGGCACTGGAGGCGGGAAACCTCAGGAACAGCTCAGATCAATCATGAGGTTCCGGTGCACCGCACCGGGTCCTGCGTGACATACTGCCTACGCGCTCCGCATCCCCCGTCGGAGCGACGGACCGACGCCGGGCAGCTCCCCCCGTGGCTGCTCGGCGTCGCCTTTTCCCGGGGTCGGTTTGTAGGGTTGTGCCGTGATCACCCCTGACGCGCCCGGCGCCCCCGATGTCCCCACCTGCTCCGCCAAGGGCTGCCGTGCCGCGGCCGTCTGGGTGCTGGCCTGGAACAACCCGAAGCTGCACACGCCGGAGCGGCGCAAGACGTGGCTCGCCTGCGAGGAGCACCGGGAGCACCTGTCGCAGTTCCTGGGGGTGCGCGGCTTCCTCAAGGACGTGGTGGCGCTCGGCGAGTGGGTGCAGCCGGAGGGCTCGGAGCGGCGCTGAGGCCGCCTGGCGCCGGCAGGGGAGGGCGTTCAGCCGCCGATCGCGGACATCGGGCGGTCGGGCTGGAGGAAGGAAGGGTCGTCGAGGCCGGAGCCGGCCTTCTTGCCCCACATCGCCGCCTTCCACAGGCCGGCGATCTCCTCGTCGGTTCCTCCGGAGCGCAGGGCGCCGCGCAGGTCGGACTCCTCGGTGGCGAACAGGCACGTCCTGACCTGGCCGTCGGCGGTGAGCCGGGTGCGGTCGCAGGCGCTGCAGAAGGGCCTGGTCACGGAGGCGATGACTCCCACGGTGGCCGGACCGCCGTCGACGAGCCAGCGCTCGGCGGGGGCGGAGCCGCGCTCCTCGGCGCCTTCCTCGGTCAGGGTGAACCGGGTGCGCAGGGACTCCAGGATGTCCCCGGCGGTGATCATCCCGTCGCGCTTCCAGCCGTGCTGGGCGTCCAGCGGCATCTGCTCGATGAAGCGGAGCTCGTAGTCGTGGGCGAGGGCCCAGGCCAGCAGGTAGGGTGCCTCGTCGTCGTTGAGGCCGGGCATCAGGACGGCGTTGACCTTGACGGGCGTCAGGCCGGCCTCGCGGGCGGCGGCCATTCCGTCGAGGACGTCGCGGTGGCGGTCGCGGCGGGTGAGGGCCTTGAAGACGTCGGGGCGCAGGGTGTCCAGGGAGACGTTCACCCGGTCCAGCCCGGCGGCCTTGAGTGCGCGGGCGGTCCGCGCGAGGCCTATGCCGTTGGTGGTCAGCGACATCTTCGGGCGGGGCTCCATCCCCGCGCACTGCTCGACGATGCCGACGAGGCCGGGGCGCAGAAGGGGCTCGCCTCCGGTGAAGCGGACCTCGGTGATGCCGAGGCGGGTGACGGCTATGCGGATCAGCCGGACGATCTCGTCGTCGGTGAGCAGATCGGACTTGCCGAGCCATTGCAGGCCTTCTTCGGGCATGCAGTACGTGCAGCGCAGGTTGCACCGGTCGGTGAGCGAGACGCGCAGGTCAGTGGCCACGCGGCCGTACGTGTCGAGAAGCACTGTGGGCCCCCTCCCCTGTCCGGTTCGTAGAGGTGTGCGCCGCGTCGGGTGGAGGATGCATGCGCTCGTTGTCGAGCCTACGCGAGAGAGGTCACGCGGCGGGATACCCGATCGAACGAGGTACGGCGCGGCCGTGTCGTAGGGACGTACGACACGGCCGCGCCGGGTGGGGGCGCCCGCTCCGCCGGGCGGCGGTCAGTGGGCCCCGGTGCCGGTCAGGGAGCGGACCTCCAGCTCGGCGAACTTCGCCGGGTCGGCCTTCTCCTTGGACAGGACGGTGCCGAGCCAGCCGAGGAGGAAGCCCAGCGGGATGGAGACGATGCCGGGGTTCTCCAGCGGGAACCAGTAGAAGTCGGCTTCCTTGAACATCGAGGTGGGCTTGCCGGAGACGACCGGGGAGAAGAGCACCAGGACGACGGAGGAGACGAGGCCGCCGTAGATCGACCACAGGGCGCCGCGGGTGGTGAACCGCTTCCAGAAGAGGCTGTAGAGGATCGTCGGCAGGTTGGCGGAGGCGGCGACCGCGAAGGCGAGCGCGACGAGGCCGGCGACGTTGAGGTCGCGGGCGAGGGCGCCGAGGAAGATCGCGGCGGCGCCGATGACGACGGTGGACCAGCGGGCGGCGCGGACCTCCTCCTGCTCGGTGGCCTGCCCCTTGCGGATCACGTTGACGTACAGGTCGTGGGCGAACGACGAGGACGAGGCGAGGGTGAGGCCCGCGACGACGGCGAGGATGGTGGCGAAGGCCACGGCGGAGATCACGGCGAGCAGGACGGCGCCGCCGGTGGAGCCGGCGCCTCCGCCGAGTTCCTGGGCGACGAGGGGGGCCGCGGTGTTGCCCGCCTTGTTGGAGGCGATGATGTCGGTCCGCTCCAGCAGGGCGGCGGCGCCGAAGCCGAGGGCGATCGTCATCAGGTAGAAGGCGCCGATGATGCCGATGGCCCAGTTGACGGACTTCCGGGCGGCCTTGGCGGTGGGGACCGTGTAGAAGCGGATCAGAATGTGCGGCAGGCCGGCGGTGCCGAGGACGAGGGCGATGCCGAGGGAGAGGAAGTCCAGCTTGCTCGTCGCGTCCTGGCCGTACTTGAGGCCCGGTTCGAGGAACGCGGCTCCCTGGCCGCTGTTCTCGGCGGCCTTGCCGAGCAGCTCGGAGACGTTGAAGTCGAACTTCAGCAGCACCAGGAAGGTGATCAGCAGGGCGCCCGCGATGAGCAGCACGGCCTTGATCATCTGGACCCAGGTGGTGCCCTTCATGCCGCCGATGGTCACGTACACGATCATCAGGACGCCGACCAGGGCGACCACGGCGATCTTGCCGCCGTCGCTGGTGATGCCGAGCAGCAGCGAGACGAGGACGCCGGCGCCGGCCATCTGCGCGAGCAGGTAGAAGATCGACACGACGATGGTGGAGGTGCCGGCGGCGGTGCGCACGGGCCGCTGGCGCATCCGGAAGGCGAGGACGTCGCCCATCGTGTAGCGGCCGGAGTTGCGCAGCGGCTCGGCGACCAGCAGCAGCGCCACGAGCCAGGCGACGAGGAAGCCGATGGAGTAGAGGAAGCCGTCGTAGCCGAAGAGGGCGATGGCGCCGGCGATGCCGAGGAAGGACGCGGCGGACATGTAGTCGCCGGAGATGGCCAGGCCGTTCTGGAAGCCGGTGAACTGGCGGCCGCCGGCGTAGAAGTCGGCGGCGTCCCGGGTCTGCCGGCCGGCCCAGACGGTGATGATCAGGGTGGCGACGACGAAGAGCCCGAAGAGGGTGATGATCAGCGGCCGGTGGTCGCCGGCGCCGGAGGCGAGCACGGGGGCGGTGGCCGCCGCGAGGTCGTGGGTGCTCATCGGCCGTTCTCCATCCGCGCCTTGATGGCGTCCGCCTTGGGGTCGAGCTTCGCGGCCGCGTGGCGCGCGTAGAGCCAGGCGATCAGGAACGTCGTGGCGAACTGGCCGAGGCCGAGCACGAGGGCGACGTTGACGTTCCCGAAGAGCCTGGTCCCCATGAAGCCGCCGGCGTAGTTCGACAGCAGCACGTACAGCAGGTACCAGGCGACGAAGGCCACGGTCAGCGGGAAGGCGAAGGAGCGGTGGGAGGTGCGCAGGGCGGCGAACTCGGGGCTGCGCTGGACGGCCTCGAACTCTTCGGCGGTGGGGCTTGCCGGGGACGTTCCCGCGCCGCCCGGGGGCGGTGCTGCTTCGGTGGTCACGGGGGGCTCTCCTTGTGACGCGGGTGCAGTGGGGACGGACAAATCAACCTCCGGGTGGGGAGCGGGCGTGCCGTTCCCCCCGACAAGGGCACGTACCGCATGCTGCGGCGGTTCAACTCCGCCGGATTCTTTGGAAACTGATTCCTCGAACGGATGGCGCAAAGGCGAACACCGGCATTAGGTTCACCTGTCATGAACCCGTCGTCCTGCGCGACCGCGCGCGGACGACTTTTTCACGGATGATGTGGAGAACCCATGGCTCATCTGGGATCCGGCCGTCGGCGCCTCGCCGTTCCGGTCGGCCTGGCCCTCACCGCCTCGCTCGCCTTCCTGCCCTCGGCCGCGGCCTCCGCCGCCCCGCTGGGCACCACGGCGGACACCGCGGCGGCGGAGCAGACCACCGGCCCGAAGCTGTCCTACGTGGCGAACCTGACCGCGTACGGCACGGCGAAGCAGGCGAAGAAGGCCATCGAGCGCGCGGGCGGCACGGTGGTGACGTCCTACGACCAGATCGGCGTGGTCGTCGCGCACTCCCAGAACCCCGACTTCGCGAAGACCCTGCGCGCCCAGCGCAGCCTGTTCGTGTCGGTCGGCGCCACCCGCACGGCCCCCCTCACGGCGGCGAAGACCACCGACGAGGGCGCCACCCAGAAGCTGAGCGCGGCGGACGCCGCCAAGGCCGCCGCGGCGGCGCAGACGGGTCAGGAGCCGCTGGAGCCCAACCAGTGGGACCTGCGGGCGATCAAGGCCGACCAGGCGCACAAGATCAACGATGGCAGCCCCGACGTGACCGTCGGCGTCATCGACACGGGTGTCGACGACACCCACCCCGATCTGGCCCCGAACTTCGCCAGGTCCCAGTCGGCCAACTGCGTCGGCGGTGTCGCGGACACCTCCGAGGGCGCCTGGCGCCCGTACCCGGACGGCAGCGACCACGGCACCCACGTCGCCGGCACCATAGCCGCGGCCCGCAACGGCGTCGGCATCACCGGTGTGGCGCCGGGCGTCAAGGTCGCCGGCATCAAGGTGAGCGAGCCCGGCACCAGCCTCTTCTACACCGAGGCGGTCGTCTGCGGCTTCATGTTCGCCGCCGAGAAGGGGATCGAGGTGACCAACAACAGCTACTACGTCGACCCGTGGCTCTACAACTGCAAGTCGGACAGCGACCAGGGCGCGCTGGTGGAGGCCCTCACCCGGGCCACCCGCTACGCCGAGCGCAAGGGCGTCCTCAGCGTCGCCTCGGCCGGCAACTCGAACCACGACCTGGCGGCCGACTCGATCCTCGACGACTCCAGCCCGAACGACACCACCCCCGGCCCGCGCACCATCGACCCCAGCACCTGCCTGGACCTGCCGACGCAGCTCCCCGGCGTGGTGACCGTCAGCGCCACCGGCGACAAGGGCCTCAAGTCGTACTACTCCAGCTACGGCCTCGGCGTCGTGGACGTGGCGGCCCCCGGCGGCGACAAGTGGCAGGTCCCGGCCACCCCCGACGCCAACGGCCGCGTGCTCTCGACGGTCCTCGGCGGCGGCTGGGGCTACAAGCAGGGCACCTCGATGGCCGCCCCGCACGTGGCGGGCGTCGCAGCGCTGCTGAAGAGCGCCCACCCGAACGCCACCCCTTCCCAGCTCCAGCGCATGCTGAAGTCGCAGTCCACCAAGGCGGACTGCCCGGCCCAGGTGTACGACGCCTCGGGCAACCTGGTGGACGCCGCCACCTGCCAGGCCAAGTGGGGCCAGACGGGCTACTACGGCGCCGGCGTCGTGGACGCCCTCAAGGCCGTGAAGTAACACCGCCCGCACCGCAGGCGGCGGAGGGGCCGGCCGGGATCACTCCCCGGCCGGCCCCTCCGGCCGTCCCGCCCCGGCCAGGCCCGTCCGGCGGATCAAGGGGCGGACAGGCCGCGGCGTCCGGTGCCTCGCAAGGCGCGGGAGGGTCGACAGCAGGAGCTAACGGGGCACTTCGGCAACGCGGCGAGGTGCCGTGCCGGACGCCCCGGCCCCGGCGAGGACCCCGGCGGCCAGCAGGTACTGGGCCGCCGAGTAGGTCGCCATGATCCAGAAGTCCGGGCGGGGCGGCTGCGGCCAGGCGGCCACCCCCGTCGCGATCAGGGTGTCGGAGAGCAGGAACAGGGCGCCGCCGAGCCCGGCGCGCGGGCCGAACGCCCCCGAGCGGAACGCCATCGCGGTCAGCAGCAGGCTGTAGCAGGCGACGGGGATCCGCAGGTCGGCCGGCAGGTCGCCCCACAGCAGCCCGACGGTCCCGACGAGCGCGGCGGCGTACGCGGCCCCCAGCCACGGGTGCGCCCTGCCGCGGCGGAAGAGCAGGAGGTAGCAGACGTGCCCGGCGGCGAAGGAGCCCATGCCGGCCAGGAAGGCGGGCTCGGCGTCGAAGAGCAGGGCGACGTCCCCGCCCCAGCCGAAGATCAGCGCCGCGACCAGCAGGCGGGGGCCGCGGCGGGTGAGCACGCACGCGGCGAGCAGCGGCATCAGCAGCGGCTTGGCGAGGATGTGCCCGGTGTCCCAGCCGGCGAGCAGCGAAGCGAGGTCGGCGGCCGCGGCGGCGGCGAAGGCGGCGAGCAGCAGGCGCCCGGTGCGCTCCCGGCCCCCGGTGCCGCCGGCCGGGCCGGGCCGCGGGCCCCGCTCCGCTCCCCCGGGCGCCGCGGCGCGGCCGGAGGGGGCGCTCACGCGGCCCGCTCGGGGGCGGGTGACGGTGCGGGGGCCTCGGCGGCGGGCTCGGCGGGCGGCGCGGCAGGCTCGGCGGGCGGCGCGGGCGGCGCGGGCTGCCAGCCCGGGCCGCGGAAGACGCGCCCGGCGCGCTCCCGCCAGGTGCGGGCGGCGCGCACGTCGCGGGCGATGGCGGCGTACTCGTGGGTGGCGACCCGGAGCGGGTTGTAGGTGGAGATGTTCTTCGTCAGCCCGTAGACGGGCCGCTCCTCCTCGCCGACCCAGGAGCCGAACATGCGGTCCCAGACGATGAGGATGCCGCCGAAGTTGCGGTCGAGGTAGCCGCCCTGCGAGGCGTGGTGCACACGGTGGTGGGAGGGCGTGTTGAAGACGTACTCGATCGGCCGGGGCAGCTTCCCGATGCGCTCGGTGTGGACCCAGAACTGGTAGGCGAGGTTGATGCCGTAGCAGAAGGGGATCGCGGCCGGGTGCACGCCGAGCGCCACCATGGGCAGGTAGAACCACCAGGTGGTGGCGCTCGTCCAGGGCTGGCGCAGGGCCGTCGTCAGGTTGAAGCGGCGGCTGCTGTGGTGGACGACGTGGCAGGCCCACAGGATGCGGACGACGTGGTGGCTGCGGTGCTGCCAGTAGTAGAGGAAGTCCTGGACGAGCAGCATCAGCAGGACCGTCCACCACAGGAACGGCACGCGCAGCGGGGTGAGTTCGTAGACGGCGGTGAAGACGGCGACGACGGGGATCTTCCACAGGAGGTCGAAGCCGATGCTGCCGAGCCCCATGGCGATGCTGGTGGCGGCGTCCTTGGCCTCGTACCCGGCGGCGTCCTCGTCGGGATGGAGGCGGTAGCTCACCGCTTCGATGACGGTGAGCAGCACGAAGGCGGGTATGGACCACAGCACCACATCGGGCAGGTTCGGCATGTCGGCACCATAGAGGCGCCCTCCGGGCCGCCGCTAGAGGTTGTTACCGATCGGTATCCATCGGAGTTACCGGCGGTTCGCGACGGGGGCTGCGGACGCCCCGGACCGGCCTCCCCGTCAGCCCCGCGACGGGCCGAGGGGCTGACGGGGCGACAGCAGGCCGGGCTCCGCGGAGGCGGACGGGGCGCGGCCGCGTGGGCCGGGGTGTCGGCGGGGGCCGATATCCTCTGTGACCATGCTCGACGACCGTACGACCGCAGAGACGACGTGGCCGGCCGCGTACCCCACCGGGTACGCGGTCGTCGACGTGGAGACGACCGGCCTCGCCCGCGACGACCGCATAGTCTCCGCCGCCGTCTACCGGCTCGACGCGCAGGGCGACGTGGAGGACCACTGGTACACGCTGGTCAACCCGCAGCGGGATCCCGGGCCGGTGTGGATCCACGGGCTGACCGGCGACATGCTCCGGGACGCGCCCCTCTTCGCGGACATCGCGGAGGAGTTCGCGAGCCGGCTCGAAGGCCGGGTGCTCGTCGCGCACAACGCCATGTTCGACTGGCAGATGATCGCCCGCGAGTACGCGCGGGCCTCCGCGGCCGTCCCGGTCCGCCAGCGGCTGTGCACCATCGCCCTGTCGAAGGAGCTCGACCTCCCGCTGCCCAACCACAAGCTGGCCTCCCTCGCCGCGCACTTCGGGGTGGTCCAGCAGCACGCGCACCACGCCCTCGACGACGCCCGCGTCCTCGCCGAGGCGTTCCGCCCCTCGCTGCACGCGGCGGCCGCCGGAGGGGTGCGGCTGCCGCTGCTGGAGTGCCGCCCCCTGACGGAGTGGTCGGACTCCCCCGCCTCCCCGCGGATCGGCCGGCAGGCCTCGTACCGGGGTTCGGGCTGGCGTCCCTCGCGGAAGCGGCCGGCATGCCCGCACCCCAACCCGGGGCGCTTCGAGGACGGCAAGCCGCTCAAGCAGGGCATGCGGGTCGCCTTCTCGGGCGACACCTCCGTCGACCGCGAACTGCTGGAGGACCGCGCCGTCGAGGCCGGCCTGCACGTCGCGACGAGTGTGTCGCGGCTCACGAGCCTGCTCGTGACGAACGACCCCGACTCGGCGACCTCCAAGGTCGCCAAGGCGAGGGCGTACGGCACCCCCGTGGTCGACGAGGCGGCCTTCGCCCAGCTCCTGCGGGACGTGGCTGCGGCAGACGGGTGAGCGTCCGGCGACTCGCCCCGCGCCCGCTTCCCCGGCCCGCCCCGCGGACCCACCCTGTGGCGCATGGCACGTTGTGAGGTCTGCGGAAACGATTACGGCATGTCCTTCGAGGTGCACGCGCAGGGCGCGGTGCACGTCTTCGACTGCTTCGCCTGCGCCATCCACCGCATGGCGCCCATCTGCGAGCACTGCCGGGTCCAGATCATCGGGCAGGGCGTCGAGGTCGAGGGCCAGTGGTTCTGCGGGGCGCACTGCGCCCGCGCGGAGGGGAGGGTGGGCATCGTCGACCGCGTGTGACGTTCGCGGCACCGGGGCCCCGGACGGCCACCCGGCCGCCGGGGCCCCCGCCGCTGCGGGTACCGTCGGGGGCGTGTACCGCTTCGTGCTGACCCGGCAGTGGGTGTCCCTCACCCTCGTCGCCCTCGTCCTCATCCCCGTGATGGTCAAGCTCGGGTTCTGGCAGTACCACCGGCACGAGCACCGGGTCGCGCAGAACGGGCTGATCGAGGCGAACCTGGCCGCCGAGCCGGTGCCCGTGTCCTCCGTCACCTCGCCCGGCCACCGCGTGCCGCGGGCCGACTGGTGGCGGGCCGTCACCGCCACCGGCACGTACGACACCGCGCACGAGGTCGTGGTCCGCATGCGGACCTCCAACGACGACCGGCTCGGCTTCCACGTCCTGACCCCCCTCCTGCTGGCCGACGGCCGGGCGGTGCTCGTCAACCGCGGCTGGGTGCCGGGCGGGGCGGACTCCCGGTCGCACCCGCAGGTGCCGCCGCCGCCCGCGGGCGAGGTGACCGTCACGGGCCGCCTCAAGGCCGACGAGACCAGCGGCGGCAGCGGCATCAAGGACCGCAAGGGGCTCCCGGACCGCCAGGTGATGCTCATCAACAGCGGGCAGCAGGCCGAAGCGCTGGGCCGGCCCGTGCTGGGCGGCTACCTCGAACTGACCGGTCCGCTTCCGGCCGACGGCTCGCCGCAGGGCATCGGCGACCCCGACCACGACTCGATCGGCGCCCACATGGCGTACGCCGTGCAGTGGTGGCTGTTCGCGGCCGGGGTCCCGGTGGGCTGGGCGGTCCTGGTGCGGCGCGAGCGGCGCGACCGGGAGGCCGCCGCCCGGGCCGCGGCGGAGACCGCCGGGCGGGAGACGGCCCCGGCGGCGTAGGGTCTGCCGCATGGATCTTGGACTGAAGGACCGCGTCTACATCGTCACAGGCGCCACCCGCGGGCTCGGCCTCGCGGCGGCCCGCGAGCTGTCGGCCGACGGCGCGAAGGTCGTGCTGACGGGCCGGGACCCGGAGCGCGCCGCCGCGGCCGCGGCCGGACTCGGCGGGAACGCCGTCGGCGTCGGCGCCGACAACGCCGATCCCCAGAGCGCCGCCCGGCTCGTCGCCGCGGCGAAGGAGCACTTCGGCCGGCTCGACGGCATCCTGATCAGCGTCGGCGGCCCGGCGCCCGGCACGGCCGCGGACAACACGGACGAGCAGTGGAGCGCCGCCTTCGACACGGTGTTCCTCGGCGCGGTGCGGCTCGCCCGGACCGCCGCGGCCGAACTCGGCGAGGGCGGCGTCATCGCGTTCGTCCTGTCGGGCTCGGTGCACGAGCCGATCCCCGGACTGACCATCTCGAACGGGCTGCGGCCCGGCCTGGCGGGCTTCGCGAAGTCGCTGTCCGTCGAACTCGGGCCGAAGGGCGTCCGGGTCCTCGGCCTGCTGCCCGCCCGGATCGACACCGACCGGGTGCGGGAGCTCGACGAGCTGTCCGGGGACGCCGCCGCGGCCCGCGCCGCGAACGAGGCCCGCATCCCGCTGGGGCGCTACGGCACCCCGCAGGAGTTCGGCCGGACCGCGGCGTTCATGCTCTCGCCCGCCGCCTCCTACCTGACGGGCGTCATGCTGCCGATCGACGGCGGCTTCCGGCACGGCTTCTGACGGGCCGGCGCCCGGGGCGCGCCCACCGGGTCTCCCGTACGGTGTGCGCGCCGTGTGTCAGGCGACCCGGCGGGCGCGGTGCGCCGGCACGCGGAAGCGGGCGTCCGCCGACAGGCCGGGCAGCCCGGAGGAGGCCCGCGCCCGGCCGAGGACGGGCCCGGCCAGCGCCGCCAGCACGTCCGCGGGAACGGCGTGCGGCTCCAGGTCGAGCAGGAACCGCAGGACGGGGCCGCCGCGCCGGCGCCGCAGGGAGACCCTGCACCGGGCGACCCCCTCCAGCGCGCCGGCCTCGGCGGTCACCGCCTCCTCCAGGGCCCGGCCGCGCAGCAACGCGAAGGCGCCGTCGCCGGTGTCGACCGCCACCGACGGCAGCCGCGACCTCCGCAGCTGGGACAGCAGCCACCACAGTGCGAGCAGGACGCACACGGCGAGGCCCGCGAAGACCGCCCACTGCGTCCAGCCCTCGGCAGGCCAGAGGCGGTTGCGGGTCGGCGCGGCCAGCAGCGGCCGGTACCGCCCGCCGAGCGGCGGCGCGGCCGCGAAGACCACCGCCGAGGCGGCGAGGAGCAGCAGCCCGGCGAGGCCGAGCAGGATCCGGTTGACCGTTCCGAGCACCGGCCTCACCTCTTCCCGGCCGCGGCCCGCGCGACCCGGACCCGCGGGTGCGGCGGCTGAGCGAGGCCCAGTTCCCCGATGCCGGCGCCGAGGGCCCGCTCCAGGTCGGCCCGTACCTCGTCCAGTTCGCGGAAGTGCGAGGCGGCGGCCACGGAGACGCGCCGCCGGCGGACCCGGACCCGGACGGACCGCACCCCCGGCACCTCCATGACGCGGTCGCGGAGCACCCGGGCGGCGTCCCGGCGGCCGATCCCGGCCCGGACCTCCCCCGCAGGTCCCCGGTCCGCGTCCTTCGCCGCCTCCGGTTCCGGTTCCGGTGCCGGATCCGGCGCCGGGGGCAGCATCATCAGCACGCGGCGCAGCCCGGGGGCCAAAGCCAGCACCAGGAGGACGGCCCCGATCGCGGCCAGGACGCCGGCGGCGACGAGCACCTCGGGGTCGGCGGGCACGTACCGGTCGAGGGCGTCCGCGACGCTGTGGCGCCACTGCAGGGCGGGCCGCCCGGCCCGTACGGCGGCCAGGTCGTACAGGAGGAGGCCGGCCGCGGCGAGCAGGACGAGCGCGAGGAGCGCGGCGGGGAGCCGCCGCGACGACCGGAACCGCCGGACCGGCCGCGCCCGGACCGGCGGAGCGGGTGCCGTCACCGCGGCTTCCCCCGCAGGGCGGCACCCGGCGTGCCCGGCGGGTGCAGGTGCTCGATGTCGATGTCGACCTCGGGGACGGACATGGCGGCGCACTCCTCGATGCGGCGGACGACCCGGCTGCGGACGGCAGCGCACTGGGCGCCGAGGTCGGAGGGGTAGCCGAGCTCCACGCTGATGCGGACCCGCGCGACGTCGTGGTGGACGGTGACCGTGGCGTGCGGGGCGGCGGGCCGCTCCCGGCCCGCTCCCCGCGTCCGGCCGTCGGGGTCGCCGGCCAGCGCCTCGCGCGCGGCCTGGGCGGCGATCTTCGCGATGACCCGGTCGGCGATGTGGGTCGCCCCGCGCTCGGCGGGCGGAACCGGCGGCGGCATCGGCCGCGGGGTGCTCACCGGGGCCCCCTGCCGCGGTCGCGGGGCCGGAAGAACTCACCGGGATCGAGGTCCCCGTCCAGGAACCGCCCGGCGACGAAGCCCACCGCGCCCAGGGCGGCGACCAGCACGAACGCCCCGAAACCGCCGAAGTATCCGGCGAAGGCGAGGGCCATGCCGGCGAAGAGGCCGACGACAGCCATCCTCATGCGGCCTCCCTCCTACTGGATCCGGGGTTCCGGCTCGTCATCGGGGTCGTCGGGCAGTTTGACGTCGCTGACCGCGATGTTGACCTCGACGACCTCCAGGCCCGTCATCCGCTCGACGGACGCGATGACGTTCTCCCGGACGGCGCCGGCGACGTCGCGGATGGCCACGCCGTAGTCGACGACGATCTCCAGGTCGAGGGCGGTCTGAACCTCGCCGACCTCGGCTTTGACGCCCCGGGTGACGGACTGCTTGGTCCCGCCGGGGACGCGGTCGCGGACGGCGCCCAGGGTGCGGGCCATGCCGCTGCCCATGGCGTGGACGCCGTCGACCTCGCGGGCCGCCATTCCGGCGATCTTCTCGACCACGCCGTCGGCGATGCTCGTACGGCCGCGTTCCGCGGGTGCGCGCGCGGCGCCCCCGGCTGCGGATTCACTCATCGCAGATCCTTTCGGACGGATTGATCCCCTTTGCACCACGGTAAGCGCGGTGGCGTGAGGGCGCTCCGGGAACTGCGCCGGCCGGGTCGGCGGGCGGCCCCGGCCGGGGTGCGGGGCCGTCCGCGGGCGGATCGGATCAGTCGGAGAGGCCGGCCAGGTCGCGCAGGCGGCGGGCCTGGGCGGCGCGCTCGGCGGCGCGCTGGTCGTCGTAGCCGCGGGACTGCGCGTCGCGCAGCAGGGCCTTGGTCTCGATGACGGCGTCGCGGGGCGGTGCGACGAGGGCCGTGGCGAGGTCCTTGACGGCGGCGTCGAGTTCGTCCGCGGGCACGACGAGGTTGGCGAGCCCGATCCGCTCGGCCTCCTCGGCGTGCACGAAGCGGCCCGTCGCGCAGATCTCCAGCGCACGGGCGTAGCCGACGAGCGAGGTCAGGGGCCGGGTCCCGGCCAGGTCGGGCACGAGCCCCAGGCTGGTCTCGCGCATCGCGAACTGCACGTCGTCGGCGACGACGCGGAGGTCGCAGGCCAGCACGAGCTGGAAGCCGGCGCCGATGGCGTGGCCCTGGACGGCGGCGATGGAGACGATGTCGTTGCGCCGCCACCAGGTGAACGCCTCCTGGTATGCGGCGATGGTGGAGTCGAGCAGCTCGTCCGACCCGCGTGCGAGGTCGAGGAAGGACGGTTCGCCCTCGAAGCCCTCGGGGGTGAACGCCTGCCGGTCGAGCCCCGCGGAGAAGGACTTGCCCTCACCGCGCAGTACCACGACCCGGACGGTGCCGGGCAGAGACCGTCCGGCCTCCGTCAACGCCCGCCAGAGCGCAGGGGACTGGGCGTTCCGCTTGGCCGGATTGGTCAGTGTCACCGTGGCGACGGCGTCGTCCACGGTGAGCCGTACGCCGTCCTTGTCGAGCAGAGCCATCTGTGTGCCTCCGGTGTGCAGTCGGCCGCGGTGTCGGCCTAAGTGACTGCACAGTAACCACCCGGTCGGCCGTTCGACCGGCCGGGGGTCACCGAAGGAACCGCGGTGCAGGCAGCCAGTGCTGCGGCCTGGGCGCCGCCGGTCCGGACCCCGGACCTGCGGCCGGGGTCGCTCTTCAGATCGAAGTCGCCTTCTTGCCGCGCGTCGCACCACCGCGGCCGCGCAGCACGACTCCGGACTCGCTGAGCATCCGGTGGACGAACCCGTAGGACCGGCCCGTTTCCTCGGCCAGCGCCCGGATGCTCGCACCGGAGTCGTACTTCTTCTTCAGGTCTGCCGCGAGCTTGTCGCGCGCGGCGCCGGTCACCCGGCTGCCCTTCTTCAGAGTCTCGGCCACCCGTGCCTCCTCATGGGAAGTGCGCTCTGGTCTTCTCATGATCACCCCTCCCCGGCTTCCTGGCCACCCATTCAGCAAGGTCGGTACGACGGCATTTCCCGGGCCGTGGACGCCCGAGCAGAGCGGAATCCTTGCTTCCGCCGCATGACGTCCGTCACATCCGCCCGGCAGCGCAAGGAATCTCCAGGTCAGCGGTGCCGCACCGGAAGAACGAAGCCCCGGCGCGGCGCCGCGGGCGGCGCGGCCGGGGCCGTCTTCCAGAGCGCGGCGGTACGAGACCGTCTCACTCAGATGATGGAGAAACACCTGGGCCGAATGATCGACAAGGAACTGGATCAGCCCGCGGCGGGGGGTCAGGCGAGGGCGACGAGGTCCCGGTAGTCCGGCCCCCACAGGTCCTCCACGCCGTCCGGGAGCAGGATGATCCGCTCCGGCTCCAGCGCGTCGACCGCGCCCTCGTCGTGCGTGACGAGGATGACGGCGCCCTTGTAGGTGCGCAGTGCGCCGAGGATCTCCTCGCGGCTGGCCGGGTCGAGGTTGTTCGTGGGCTCGTCGAGGAGGAGCACGTTCGCCGAGGACACGACCAGGGTCGCGAGCGCGAGGCGGGTCTTCTCGCCGCCGGACAGCACCCCGGCCGGCTTGTCCACGTCGTCGCCGGAGAACAGGAACGAGCCGAGCGTCTTGCGGACGTCGACCAGGTCCAGGTCGGGCGCCGCGGAGCGCATGTTCTCCAGCACCGTGCGGTCCGGGTCGAGGGTCTCGTGCTCCTGCGCGTAGTAGCCGAGCTTCAGGCCGTGGCCGGGGGTGACGGCGCCCGTGTCGGGCTTCTCGGCGCCCGCGAGCAGCCGCAGCAGCGTGGTCTTGCCGGCGCCGTTGAGGCCGAGGATGACCACGCGGGAGCCCTTGTCGATGGCCAGGTCGACGTCGGTGAAGATCTCCAGCGAGCCGTACGACTTCGACAGGCCCTCGGCGGTCAGCGGGGTCTTGCCGCAGGGCGCCGGGTCCGGGAAGCGCAGCTTGGCGACCTTGTCCTGGGCGCGCACGGCCTCCAGGCCGGACAGCAGCCGGTCGGCCCGCTTGGCCATGTTCTGCGCGGCGACCGTCTTGGTCGCCTTGGCGCGCATCTTGTCGGCCTGGGCGTTGAGGGCCGCGGCCTTCTTCTCCGCGTTCTGGCGCTCGCGCCTGCGGCGCTTCTCGTCGGCCTCGCGCTGCTGCTGGTAGAGCTTCCAGCCCATGTTGTAGACGTCGATGACCGAGCGGTTGGCGTCGAGGTAGAAGACCTTGTTGACGACCGTCTCGACCAGGTCGACGTCGTGGGAGATCACGATGAAGCCGCCGCGGTACGTCTTGAGGTAGTCCCGCAGCCAGATGATCGAGTCGGCGTCGAGGTGGTTGGTCGGCTCGTCGAGGAGCAGGGTGTCGGCGTCCGAGAAGAGGATCCGGGCGAGCTCGACGCGGCGGCGCTGGCCGCCGGAGAGGGTGTGCAGGGGCTGGCCGAGGACGCGGTCGGGCAGGCCGAGGGCGGCCGAGATGGTCGCGGCCTCCGACTCGGCGGCGTACCCGCCCTTCGTGAGGAACTCGGTCTCCTGGCGCTCGTACTGGCGCAGGGCCTTCTCGCGGGTGGCGCCCGAGCCGGTGGCGATCCGGTCCTCGTTCGCGCGCATCTTGCGCAGCAGGACGTCGAGGCCGCGGGCGGAGAGGATCCGGTCGCGGGCGAGGACGTCGAGGTCGCCGGTGCGCGGGTCCTGCGGCAGGTAGCCGACCTCACCCGAACGGGTGATGGAGCCGGCGGCGGGCTGCCCCTCCCCCGCGAGGCACTTCGTCAGGGTGGTCTTGCCCGCTCCGTTGCGGCCGACCAGGCCGATGCGGTCGCCCTTGGCGACGCGGAAGGAGGCGGACTCGATGAGGATGCGGGCGCCGGCGCGCAGCTCGATGCCGGTGGCGGTGATCACGGAAATGCTCCAGAGCGGTGGGAACGGCGGAAGGGGGCGGGGGAACGGGCTTCGACGCCGCTAATCCGCGAGGAGATTTGCCATGGGAGTCAGTCTACCGGGGGTGCGCAACCACTTTTCGGGCCGCCGGCCCGGCGGGCGCACGCCCAGGCGCGGCGCGGCCCAGCCCGGCGCGGCCCGAGGCGTCCCGGCGCGGCGCGGGCAGCACGGCGCGGGCAGCACGGCGCGGGCCGCGCGCCCGCGGCGGCGAGACGCCGTCGGGGGCGGGGGTGGGTGACGGGGGCTTCGGGGCCGCTGCGCGGAGCCGGTTCCCCTCCCCGCCCCTTTTCCCGAAACCGCGGGCTCCGCCCCGGCCCCCGGACGGGCGTTTCCGCAGCCGCGGGCCGGCCTGAACGGGCGCTCCGCGCCCGTGCGCTCAAACGCCGCGCAGGCTTGGCAACGCCCCGTCGGCCGCATCAGGCCGACGCCGGCCTCATCCGGCCGCTCCCTCGCCCGACGCCGGGCAGATCCAGACGCCGCCGGGCAATCCAGCCCCGCCGGCGCTTGAGGCGCGGGGCATGGGGCAGCGCCCCCGAAACCACCCACCACCGGACACCGAACCCGAACAGCGACCCCGTCCGGCCCCGCCGGCGCTTGAGGCGCAGGGGCACGGGGGCTGCGCCCCCCGAAACCACCCACGGCCGGGGAGCCGGAGACGAACGGCGGCCACCCCTGGCCCCAGGCACGGGGGCAGCGCCCCCGGAGCCGTCCGCGGGCGGGTGGCCGGAAGCGGCGGGCACCGCTGGGGGCCTGGGAGGCGGCGGGTTATTCGCCGCCCGTGTGGACCTGGAACGCGGCGCGGCGGACCGCCTTGGCGAGGGCCGGGTCGGGGTGGGCGGCGGCCAGGGCGACAAGGACCTGCACGGTGCGGGGGTGGCCGACGGCACGCACCTCCTCCAGCAGCCTCGGCACGGTGGTCCGCACGGCCGAGTCCAGGTGGCGGGCCAGCAGCTCCGCCTCGCCGTGGTCGGCGATGGCGGCGGCGGTGTCGACCCAGAGCCAGGTGGATTCCTCGGCGGTGAGCACGTCCTGGGCCTCGTCGGGGTCGACGCCGTCGTGCTCGGCGAGCCAGAGGAGTGCGTACGGGCGCAGGGCGGGCTCCCGGGCCGCGGCCCGGACCTCGGGTTCGGCGGGGGCGCCGACGACGCGGAGCGCCTCGAAGGCGAGGCCGCGCAGGAGGGCGTCGTCGCCTCGGGCGGCGTCGAGGAGTTCGGCGACGGCGTGGCCGACGGGCCGGGCGGCGAGCCAGGCCCGGTATTCGGCCCGGGCGGGGCCGGGGGTCAGGCCGGCGCAGCCGTGCAGCATGGCGGCGGCGGACTGCTCGATGTTGCCGGCGGGGCTCTGCGCGGCCACGCAGATCTGCTCGAGCTTGACCCAGACGGCCCAGCTGCCGAGCGGGGTCAGCGAGGCCTGGGCGGGGCCGAGGGCGACGGCGTCGACGGCGGCGAGGCCGCCGAGGGCCCAGCGCAGCAGCCGGGCGAGCGGCCCGGGTCCGGCCGCGGGGCCGGGTGCGGCGTCCGCGGCGCCGGGGGCGGCGGTGCTGTCGGGGGCGGGCTGGGGGCCGTAGGGGACCTCGCACCGCTCGTCCCGCAGTTCGGTGACGCGCTGCCCGAGCAGGTCCAGCAGGTCGGGGACGGTGACGGGGCCGGCGGACAGCTGGAGCAGGGAGAGCAGCTGGGGCATCGCCTCGACCACCTCGGCGACGACCGCGGGCGCGATGTCGGCGGGGGCTGGGTGCACCAGCGACCAGGCGTCGAAGAGGGCGACCCAGCCGCGCAGCACGGCGGTGTCGTCGCGGTCCCAGGCGCGCAGCCGCCAGCCGGGCCGGGCGTGGCCGCCGTGGACCTCGACGAGTCCGGCGAGGCGTGCGCGGTCCCAGCCGGCCCGGATCTGCCCGTGTGTCAGCCGCAGTTCGGCGGCGGCCCGTTCGACGTCCGCGGCGGGCAGTGCGCCTGCCGGTGCGGGCCGGTTGCCGTCGCCCGCGCCGAGGTTGGCCTCGGCCCAGCGGGCGAGCCGTACGGCGTCGGCGAGGGACGCCCGCGCCCGGTGGGCGAGTTCGGCCGTGCCGGGGGTGCCCGCCGGGGGGCGGGGGGCCGGCCGGGTGCGCCGGTCGGTCACCGCCTTGCGGGCGGTGGCGACGGAGCGCGGGGAGACGAGTCGGAGTCTGGAGTCGCGAACCAACTGCTCATCAGGCTTTCGGGACGTCACGGAGGAAGTCTCGCCCGTCACCGGCCGAAAGCCCAAACGGAACCAGCTGTTATCGGCGGTCGATACCAGATCAAAGCAGGCATATGCCTCGTCGTGGTGCCCGTATGGCCCGGGATCCGGTGACCTTTCACATCACGGCGGTGAGCGGTTCACGCGGGGCGCCGGGCGCCCGTCACATGAGCGGGGTGAGGAAGCGCCGCAGGGCCTCCTCGTACCGCTCGGGGTCGGCGTTCCACATGGCGCCGTGCGGGGCGTCGGGAACGGTGCGGAGGGTGACGAGGTCGGGGCGGGCGGCGGCGAGCCGGCGCGACGGCTCCCACGGGGCGATCGTGTCGTCGGGGCCGTGGAAGAGGAGGACGGGGACGCGGAGGGCGCCGGGGTCCTCCCCGGGGGCCCGGCGCCCGGCGCGGAGTCCGGCCCGCCCTTCGGCGGCGCGCACGGCGAGCGGCAGCAGGGCGGCCGGGGTGTGGCGGGCGGCGGCCAGCGCGCGGAGGGTGGCGTGCCAGTCGAGGACGGGCGAGTCGAGGACGAGCCCGCTGATGCGGTCGGCGAGCGCGGAGCGCTCTGCGGTGTGGAGGGCCATGGCGGCGCCGGTCGACCAGCCGTGCAGGATGACGCGGCGGGCGCCGTAGCGCAGGGCGTAGCGGATGGCGGCGTCCACGTCGCGCCATTCGGATTCGCCGAGGTGGCCGAGGCCGTCGGGGGAGGCCGGGGCGCCGAGGTCGCCGCGGTAGGCGAGGGCGAGGACGGGCAGGCCCAGCCGGTGCAGGGAGGGCATGACGACCATGGGGTGCTCGCGTCCGGCGCCGAGTCCGTGGACGGCGATCACCCAGGTGGCACGGGGCCCGGGCACGAACCAGGCGGGCATGCCGCCGAGCTCGCCGGGGATGTCGACGTCGGCGTGTTCGAGGCCGAGCGCGCTGCCGGGGTCGCCCAGGTGGACCTGGGGCGTGAGGACGACGCGGGTGCCGGGGTCGAGGCTGCCGTGGGTGACGGCGAGGAGCCGGCGCACGACGGTGTCGGGGTCGCGTTCGGCCTCGTCGAGGACCTCGCCGACGACGGCGTGGACGCCGGGGGCGGCGAGCCCGTAGGTGCCGGGGCGCAGCGAGGCCAGCGAGCGGGTGAGGGCCACCGAGCCGGGGGCGGTGGAGTGGACGCTGAGCCGCGGGCCGCCCGGGAGGGGGCGGCCGGGGGCGGGCCGCAGGGCGGCGTCCGCGGCGAGCCGGCCCGCCGCTACCGCGGCCGCGCCGGCACCGAGGAGGGTGGTCGCGACGGCCGCTGCCGTCACCGTGGCGGTACGCACCGCTCCAGTGTCGGACCGGGTGCGCGGGCCGGCCACCGGAGGGCTCCGTGAGGGGACGGAAGCGGAATGTGATCGCGGGCGGGCGGGCGGGCGCTCGCGCCGCCGTCCGCACGGGGTTCCGGCCTGTGAGGTGGATCACTTGCGGAGGGGTTTGGGAACCGGCGGAGGGGCTGCGCGGGACGCCCGGAGGGACTCGTTAACCCCGCTTTGACGTGCATTAATCGGGATACGTCCGCCTAATAGGGGAGGAACAGGCCGCTCCGGAAGCGGCCTCGTACATCGCACCGCCCGTGTCAGTTCATCTTCCGTTCACCCAGGTTGCCTACGGTCGCCGTGCCACTGACGCCAAACAGAAGCCTGGGTAAATGGAGCACATAACGCTTCTCCTCGGGATCGTGATCATCACCGCTCTCGTGTTCGACTTCACGAACGGTTTCCACGACACAGCCAATGCGATGGCGACCACCATCTCGACCGGCGCCCTCAAGCCCAAGACGGCGGTGGCCATGTCCGCCGTGCTCAACCTCGTCGGCGCGTTCCTGTCCGTGGAGGTCGCCAAGACGATCTCCAAGGGCCTCGTCAACGAAGAGGGCATCCAGCCGGAAGTGATCTTCGCCGCGCTCGTCGGCGCGATCCTCTGGAACCTTCTGACCTGGCTGGTCGGACTCCCCTCCAGCTCCTCCCACGCCCTGATGGGCGGTCTGATCGGTGCCGCGGTCGCCTCGGCCGGCCTCGGCGCCGTCAACGGCGGCACGCTCGTCACGAAGGTCCTCCTCCCCGCGATCGCCGCGCCGATCGTCGCCGGCGTCGCCGCGATGCTCGCCGCCAAGGTCACGTACAAGCTCGGCGCCAACGTCGGCGAGAAGACCTCCGCCAAGGGCTACCGGGCCGGGCAGATCGCCTCCGCGGGCCTGGTCTCCCTGGCGCACGGCACCAACGACGCGCAGAAGACGATGGGCATCATCACCCTGGCGCTCATCGCCGGCGGCGCCCTCGCGCCCGACGCCGACCCGCCGGTCTGGGTCATCGTCTCCGCCGGCCTGGCCATCGCGCTCGGCACCTACCTGGGCGGCTGGCGCATCATCCGCACCATGGGCAAGGGCCTGACCGACCTCCAGCCGCAGCAGGGCTTCGCCGCGCAGACCTCGGCCGCCGCCGTGATCCTCGCGTCCTCGAACCTCGGCTTCTCGCTCTCCACCACCCACTCCTGCTCCGGTGCGGTGATGGGTGCCGGCCTCGGCCGCAAGGGCGGCGTGGTCCGCTGGTCCACCGCCACCCGGATGTTCGTCGCGTGGGGCCTGACCCTGCCGGCCGCCGCGCTGGTCTCGGCGCTCGCCGAGCTCGTCATGCGCAGCGGTGACATCGGCATCGCGGCCGTGACCGTCTTCCTCGTCGGCTCCTGCCTGGCCATCTGGCTGGTCTCCCGCCGCCAGGTCGTCGACCACAACAACGTCAACGAGACCGACGCCGAGGAGCCGGGCGTGGTCACCACCGCCATCGCGGCCGTCGCCGTCCCGCCGGCCGGCGTCGCGGCCGACGCGGGCACCGACCTGAAGGCCACCATCCCCGCCCCCGTCGCCCACGCGGCCGGCGAGACCCCCGCGGCGCCCGCCGCCGCGGTCTGATCAGAGAAGGTTCAGCCACTATGAAGATCGACTGGGCAGCTCTGGGCTCCGTCTTCGGAGTCAGCCTCTCCGCCACCGTCGCCCTCGTGGCCCTGTTCACCCTCGGCATGGTGGGCCTGTCCAAGCACGAGGCGGCCACCGACGCCGGCGGCAGCGCCACCCTGGCCCGCACCGGCGCGTACGCCTGCTTCGCGCTCTGCACCGCCGCCGTGGCGTACGGGATCTACCTGATCGTCGCCTGATCCGCCGCGGGCCCGCCGCCCGCAGGCACCCGCGCAACCACTCCCCCCGGGCCCGGCCCGGGGGGAGTTCCCGTATGTACGTCCCCGTTCGGCCTGGTCAACGGCAAGTTGACGGGCGATCGCGGTGCGTGGTGGACTGCCGGAGCCATCACGGCGGCAGCAGAGGAAGTCCGGTGCGAATCCGGCGCGGTCCCGCCACTGTCACCGGGGAGCACGGCCGGCGCCCGCACCGGGCCGGCGCCCCGGGAGCCAGGAACTCTCGCCGCCGGACACGTCGAACCAGGGCGCGGACCCTGAGTGAGGACATACCTGCACATGCGTGCCGATCGCGTCTTCGCGTACGGCGCGACGGCGGGCCTGATCGCCGACCGGATCCTCGGTGATCCGCGCCGCGGGCACCCCGTCGCCGCCTTCGGACGAGCCGCCGCCGCCGTGGAACGCGCCCTGTGGCGCGACCGGCGGTCCCGCGGCGTGGCGCACGCCGCGGTGTGCGCCGGGGGCGCGGCCGCGCTCGGCGTGCTCGCCGCCCGCGCCGTACGCTCCCGCCCCGCAGCCGCCCGTATCGCCCTGACAGCAGCCGCCACCTGGGCCGTCGTGGGCGGCACCTCCCTGGGCCGGGAGGCCCGCGCCATCGGCGGCGCCCTCGCCGCCGGCGACGTGGAGGTCGCCCGGGAGCGGCTGCCGCACCTGTGCGGGCGCGACCCGCACGCCCTCGACGGGCAGCAGATCGCCCGCGCCGTCGTCGAATCCGTCGCCGAGAACACCTCCGACGCCGTCGTCGGCGCCCTGGTGTGGGGGGCCGTCGCGGGCGTCCCCGGACTGGCCGCCTTCCGCGCCGTCAACACACTCGACGCGATGGTCGGCCACAAGTCGCCCCGCCACCTCAACTACGGCTGGGCCTCCGCCCGCCTCGACGACCTCGCCGGCTGGCCCGGAGCCCGGCTGACGGCCCTGGCCGCCCTGGCCGCCGGGCCCGACCGGCGCGGGGCGCTGCGCGCCTGGCGCGCCGACGCCGCCGCCCACCCCAGCCCCAACGCCGGGCCGGTGGAGGCGTCCTTCGCGGGCGCCCTCGGGGTGCGGCTCGGCGGCACCCTCGCGTACGGCGGGCGGGTCGAGCACCGGGCCGTGCTGAACGGGGCGTACGGGCGGCCCGTCGAGACCGCCGACATCGAACGCGCGGTGCGGCTCTCGCAGCGCGTGACCTGGCTGGCACTGGGGGCGTGCGTCGCACTGCGGTTCGCGGTGTCGCGCCGCCCGGGGAAGGGGCGCGGATGAGCGGCGGCAGCGGGCGGGCGGGGGGTCTCCTCGTCGCGGGGACGACCTCGGACGCCGGCAAGAGCGTGGTCACGGCGGGCATCTGCCGCTGGCTGGCCCGGCAGGGCGTGAAGGTGGCGCCGTTCAAGGCGCAGAACATGTCGCTGAACTCGTTCGTCACCCGCGAGGGCGCCGAGATCGGGCGGGCGCAGGCCATGCAGGCGCAGGCGGCGGGCGTCGAGCCGACCGCGCTGATGAACCCGGTCCTGCTCAAGCCGGGCAGCGACCGCAGCAGCCAGGTCGTCCTGCTCGGCAAGCCGGTCGGCGAGATGAGCGCCCGCGGCTACCACGGCGGACGGCAGGAGCAGCTCCTCGGCGTCGTCACGGACTGCCTGGAGCAGCTGCGGGGCACGTATGACGCCGTGATCTGCGAGGGGGCGGGCAGTCCGGCCGAGATCAACCTGCGCCGGACCGACATCGTGAACATGGGCATCGCACGGGCCGCCCGGTTCCCGGTCGTCGTGGTCGGGGACATCGACCGCGGCGGGGTCTTCGCGTCCTTCTTCGGGACGACGGCGCTGCTGTCGGAGGCCGACCAGTCGCTGGTGGCGGGCTACCTGGTGAACAAGTTCCGCGGCGACGTCTCGCTGCTGGAGCCGGGCATGGAGATGCTGCGGTCCCTCACCGGCCGCGCCACGTACGGGGTCCTGCCCTACCGGCACGGGCTCGGCATCGACGAGGAGGACGGCCTGCGGGTCTCCCTGCGCGGAGCCGTGCGCGAGTCGGTCGTCGCCCCGCCGGTCGGCGCGGACGTGCTGCGGGTCGCGGTCTGCGCGGTGCCGCTGATGTCCAACTTCACGGACGTCGACGCGCTGGCGGCGGAACCGGGCGTGGTCGTGCGGTTCGTGGACCGGGCCGAGGAAGTCGCCGACGCGGACCTGGTCGTCGTACCCGGCACCCGCGGCACGGTGAAGGCCCTGGAGTGGCTCCGCGAGCGCGGGCTCGCCGATGCGCTGGCCGGGCGCGCCGCGGAGGGGCGGCCGGTGCTCGGCATCTGCGGCGGCTTCCAGGCGCTCGGCGAGCACATCGAGGACGACGTCGAGTCCAGGGCCGGATCCGTGGCCGGGCTCGGCCTGCTGCCGGTCCGGGTCCGCTTCGCGCGGGAGAAGACCCTGGCCCGGCCGACCGGGACGGCGCTCGGCGAGTCCGTCGAGGGGTACGAGATCCACCACGGCGTGGCCGAGGTGCTGGGCGGGGAGCCGTTCCTGGACGGCTGCCGGGTCGGCGCGGTCTGGGGCACCCACTGGCACGGCTCGCTGGAGTCCGACGGGTTCCGCCGGGCCTTCCTGCGGGAGGTCGCGGCCGCGGCCGGCCGGCGGTTCGTGCCGGCCCCGGACACCTCCTTCGCGGGGCTCCGCGAGGAGCAGCTCGACCTGCTCGGCGACCTGATCGAGGAACACGCCGACACCGGAGCCCTGCTCCGGCTCATCGAGGGCGGCGCCCCCGCGGGCCTCCCCTTCCTCCCGCCGGGGGCGCCGTGACCGCCGCCGTCCCCGCACGTGCGGGGAGCACGGAAGCACCTCGGCGAGGTGGTCGTGCAGCAGCGGGCCGGCCCTGCGGAGGCGGGGAGCATGCAGCCGGTCCGGTTCCCCCCGGACGCCTGAGCGTGCGCATCGACGACAAGCCACTCGAAGGAGTGATCGGTTCATGAGCAGCGCCCTCTTCCCCTTCTCGGCCGTGGTCGGCCAGGACGACCTCCGGCTGGCGCTGCTGCTCAACGCCGTCAGCCCGGCTGTCGGCGGGGTGCTGGTACGCGGCGAGAAGGGCACGGCCAAGTCGACGGCGGTGCGTGCGCTGGCCGCCGTGCTGCCGGAGGTCGACGTCGTGCCCGGCTGCCGCTTCAGCTGCGCGCCCGCCGCCCCGGACCCGGCCTGCCCCGACGGCCCCCACGAGCCGGGGCCCGGTACGGCACGGCCCGCCCGGATGGTGGAGCTGCCGGTCGGCGCCTCCGAGGACCGCCTGGTCGGCGCCCTCGACATCGAACGGGCTCTCGCCGACGGGGTGAAGGCCTTCGAGCCCGGCCTGCTCGCGGCCGCGCACCGCGGCATCCTCTACGTCGACGAGGTCAACCTGCTCCATGACCATCTGGTGGACTCGCTGTTGGACGCCGCGGCCATGGGCAGTTGCCACATCGAGCGCGAAGGCGTCTCCGTCCGGCACGCCGCGCGGTTCCTGCTCGTCGGCACGATGAACCCGGAAGAGGGCGAGCTGCGCCCGCAGCTGCTCGACCGGTTCGGGCTGACCGTGGAGGTGGCCGCCTCCCGGCAGCCGGAGCAGCGCGTCGAGGTGGTCCGGCGCAGGCTCGCCTACGAGGACGACCCCGCCGCCTTCGCGGCCCGCTGGGCCGGTGACGAGGCCGAGGTCCGGGCCGGTGTGGTGGCCGCACGGGCCCTGCTGCCGAAGGTCCGGCTGGGCGACGACTCCCTGCTGATGATCGCGGCGGTCTGCGCCGGCTTCGAGGTGGACGGCATGCGCGCCGACATCGTCATGGCCCGCACGGCGGCCGCGCTGGCCGCCTGGGCCGGGCGTACGGCGGTGCTGAAGGAGGACGTCCGGCAGGCCGCCCTGCTGGCCCTGCCGCACCGCAGGCGGCGCAACCCGTTCGACGCGCCCGGCCTGGACGAGGCCCTGCTGGACCGAATCCTGGACGGCTTCCCCGACGACGAACCGGAGCCCGACCCGGAGCCGGAGCCCGACCCGGAGCCGGATCCCGGCCCCGACGGCGGCGGCCCGGACGGCGGCGGCCCGGACGGCGGCGGCGTGCCCCCGCAGGGCGGCGGCCCGGAGGCCGCTCCCGAGCAGTCGGCGGATCCGGCCGAGGGCCCCCAGACCCCCGAGGCCCCCTCCCCCGCTTCGGCACCGGCCGCCGAGCAGGCCCCCGTACGGGCCGCAGAGCCGTTCCGGACGCGGATGTTCAGCGTGCCGGGCCTCGGCGAGGGCGCGTCCGGCCGCCGTTCGCGCGCCCGCACCGCGCACGGCCGTACCACCGGCGCCCAGCGCCCGCGCGGCCAGCTGACGAAGCTGCACCTGGCCGCGACCCTGCATGCCGCCGCTCCGCACCAGACGGCCCGCGGCCGCAGCGGCCGCGGGCTCGTGGTCCGCAAGGACGACCTGCGCCAGGCGGTGCGGGAGGGCCGCGAGGGGAACCTGGTGCTGTTCGTCGTCGACGCGTCGGGCTCGATGGCCGCCCGGCAGCGTATGGGCGCGGTGAAGGGCGCCGTGCTGTCGCTGCTGCTGGACGCCTACCAGCGGCGGGACAAGGTCGGCCTGGTGACGTTCCGCGGCTCTGCCGCGGAACTGGCGCTGCCGCCGACCTCCTCGGTGGACGCGGCCGCGGCGCGGCTGGAGCGGCTGCCGACCGGCGGCCGCACCCCGCTCGCCGCGGGCCTGCTGAAGGCGCGGGAGGTGCTGCGCGTGGAGCGGCTGCGGGATCCCAGCCGCCGCCCGCTGCTGGTGGTCGTCACCGACGGGCGGGCCACCTCGGCCGGCGCCCTCGGCGGCGACGCCCGCGAGGCCGCCGCGCGCAGCGCCCGCCTGCTGGCCGCGGACGGGGTGGCGTCGATCGTCGTGGACTGCGAGGCGGGGCCGGTCCGGCTGGGGCTGGCCGGGGCGCTGGCCGCCGACCTGGGCGGGCCGGCCGTCACGCTGGACGGGCTGCGGGCCGACGCGCTGGCCGGGCTCGTGAAGGACGTACGCACATCGGTGGCGACCGCGTCACCGCACACCAACAGGAGGGCCGCGTAATGCCCAAGGGACAGCCGACCGTCATCCCCGACGACGGACTCACCACACGGCAGCGCCGCAACCGCCCGCTCGTCTTCGTGCACACCGGGCCGGGCAAGGGGAAGTCGACGGCGGCGTTCGGGCTGGCGCTGCGCGCCTGGAACCAGGGCTGGCCGATCGGGGTGTTCCAGTTCGTCAAGTCGGCGAAGTGGAAGGTCGGCGAGGAGAACGCGCTGAAGGTGCTCGGCGCCTCCGGCGAGGGCGGCCCCGTCGTCTGGCACAAGATGGGCGAGGGCTGGTCGTGGGTGCAGCGCGACGCGCAGCTGGACAACGAGCAGGCCGCGAAGGAGGGCTGGGAGCAGGTCAAGCGCGACCTGGCCGCCGAGACGCACCGGCTGTACGTGCTGGACGAGTTCGCGTACCCGCTGCACTGGGGGTGGATCGACGTCGACGAGGTCATCGAGGTGCTGCGCGACCGGCCGGGCACCCAGCACGTGGTCATCACGGGCCGCAACGCGCCGGAGAAGCTGGTGGAGTTCGCCGACCTGGTCACGGAGATGACGAAGGTGAAGCACCCGATGGACACCGGCCAGAAGGGCCAGAAGGGCATCGAGTGGTGACCTCGCACACCGTCGCCGTCCCCCGCCTGGTGATCGCCGCCCCCTCGTCGGGGAGCGGCAAGACCACCGTCGCGACGGGGCTGATGGCGGCCTTCGCGGGGCGCGGCCTGGCCGTGTCCCCGCACAAGGCCGGCCCCGACTACATCGACCCCGGGTACCACGCCCTCGCCACGGGCCGGCCGGGGCGCAACCTCGACGCGTACCTGTGCGGGCCGGAGCTGGTGGCTCCGCTGTTCGCGCACGGGGCGGCGGGCTGCGACCTGGCGGTCGTGGAAGGCGTGATGGGCCTGTACGACGGGGCGGCGGGGCGCGGTGAGCTGGCGTCGACGGCGCAGGTGGCGAAGCTGCTGCGGGCGCCGGTGGTGCTGGTGGTCGACGCGTCGTCTCAGTCCCGGTCGGTGGCGGCGCTGGTGCACGGCTTCGCGTCGTTCGACCCGCTGGTGCGCCTGGGCGGGGTGATCCTGAACAAGGTGGGCTCCGACCGGCACGAGGCGATGCTGCGGGAGGCGCTGGAGGAGGCGGGCACCCCGGTGCTGGGCGTCCTGCGGCGTGCACCGCAGGTCGCGGCGCCGTCGCGGCACCTGGGGCTCGTACCGGTGGCGGAGCGGCGGGCGGACGCGGTGGCGTCGGTCGCGGCGCTGGCGGAGCAGGTGCGGGCCGGCTGCGACCTGGAGGGGCTGCTGGCGCTGGCCCGGTCGGCGCCGCCGCTGGACTGCGCGGCGTGGTCGCCGGAGCAGGCCGTGGCCGCCGCGGCCGCGGCGGCACCGGCTGCTGCGGGGCCCGGCCCGGGGCGGCGGCCCGTCGTCGCCGTCGCCGGCGGGGCCGCGTTCACGTTCTCCTACGCCGAGCACGCGGAGCTGCTCGCCGCCGCCGGAGCCGAGGTCGTGCCCTTCGACCCGCTGGCCGACGAGGCCCTGCCCGAGGGCACGTCCGGGCTGGTCGTCGGGGGCGGCTTCCCCGAGGTGTACGCCCCGGAGCTGGCCGCGAACGAGCCGCTGCGCAAGGCCGTCGCCGACTTCGCCGCGGCCGGCGGGCCGGTCGCCGCCGAGTGCGCGGGCCTGCTGTACCTGGCGCGGTCGCTCGACGGCCGGCCGATGTGCGGGGTCCTCGACGCGGACGCGGTGATGTCGCAGCGGCTGACGCTCGGCTACCGGGAGGCCGTCGCGGTGTCGGACAGCCCGCTCGCCGCGGCGGGGACGCGGCTGCGCGGCCACGAGTTCCACCGCACGGTGGTCGAGCCGGGCGCAGGCCCCGCCCCGGCGTGGGGGTTCACGCACCCGGAGCGGCGCGTCGAGGGGTTCGTCCACCGGGGCGTGCACGCCAGCTACCTGCACACCCACTGGGCGGCGGCGCCGTCGGTGGCCCTGCGTTTCACGGCCGCGGCGGCAGCCCACCGGTGACGTCACTCCGCGAGGCCCACCACGAGCCAGATCCCGGCCACCCCGCCCACCGTGCACATCAGCGTGGACAGGGCGGGGTGCCGGTGGTGCGCCTCCGGCAGGATCTCGGCGGCCGCGAGGTAGAGCAGCCCGCCGGCGAAGAAGCTCAGGTAGGCCCCGAGCGGTTCCTCCGGAAGGGTGAACAGCGCAGTGGACGCCGCGCCCACGACGGGGGCGGCGGCGTCCGCGAAGAGCATCATCAGCGCGCGCTTGCGGGCGTTCCCGTAGAGCCGCGTGAGGGTGTAGGTGTTGAAGCCGTCGGCGAAGTCGTGGGTGACCACGGCCAGGGCGACCGCGGCGCCCATGCCGCCGCCGACCTGGAAGGCGGCGCCGAGCGCCACCCCGTCGGCGAGGCTGTGGCCGACCATCGCGGCGGCGGCCGTCATCCCGACCTGGGGCGCCCGGCCGACGACGCCCTCCCCGCCGTTCTCCCCGTTGCGGCCGCCGGACGCGCCGTGTGCGGCCTGGCGTACCGCCAGGAGCCGTTCCACGACGTGCGCGACGAGGAACCCGGCCACGAAGAGCAGCAGCGCGAGCGGTACGCCGAACACCGGCCGGCCCGCCGCCTCCAGGGACTCCGGCAGCAGGTCCAGGCCCACGACGCCGAGCATCAGCCCGCCGGCGAGGCCCAGTACGAGGTGGCGGCGGTCGGTGACGCGCTGCGCCGTCCACCCGCCCGCCAGGGTCATCAGGAACGCGCCCAGCGCCACGATCACGGCCATGCGCCCTTGGATACCGACTGCCGGCCGCGCGTGCACGCGAGCGCGCGGGCGGCGGTCCACGCACGATTGACGACCGGGAAGGGGCAGGAGCCCGATGGGTGAGAACGCGACGCAGCTGGTGGTCGGGGTCGGCGGCCGGGCGGGGGTGTCCGTCGCGGAGGTCTGCGCCCTGGTCGAGGAGACCCTGCGCGGGGCCGGCCTGGCGGCCGGATCGGTGAAGGCGCTGGCGACGGTGGAGTCGAAGGCCCGCGAGGCCGGGATCACGGGGGCGGCGGAACGTTTCGGCGTGCCGCTGCTCAGCTACCCGGCCGAGGAGCTGGCGGGCATCGCCGTGCCGCACCCCTCGGACGCGGCCCGCCAGGCGGCCGGAACGCCCTCGGTGGCGGAGGCCGCGGCGCTGGCGACGGGCGGCGAGCTCCTCGTGCCGAAGCGCCGGTCGGTGGCGGCGACGTGCGCCGTGGCGACGGCGCAGGCCCACGACCTGCGCCACCACGGCGACGCCGAGGTCCGCGACGACGGCGGATCGCTGGTGGACCTCGCGGTGAACGTACGGGCGCACATGCCGCCGGAGTGGCTGAAGCAGCGCATCGCGGCTTCGCTCGGCGGTCTCTCCGCCTACCCCGACGGGCGCGCGGCCCGCGCGGCGGTGGCGGCTCGGCACGGGCTGCCGGTCGACCGGGTGCTGTTGACGGCCGGGGCCGCGGAGGCGTTCGTCCTGCTCGCACGAGCCCTGGACGTGCGGCGGCCGGTGGTGGTGCACCCGCAGTTCACGGAGCCGGAGGCCGCGCTGCGGGACGCCGGGCACCGGGTGGAGCGGGTGCTCCTGCGGGCGGAGGACGGCTTCCGGCTGGATCCGGCCGCGGTGCCGGAGGAGGCGGACCTGGTCGTCGTCGGGAACCCGACGAACCCGACGTCCGTGCTGCACCCGGCGGCCGCGCTGGCGGCCCTGGCCCGGCCGGGCCGGATCCTCGTCGTGGACGAGGCGTTCATGGACGCGGTGCCCGGGGAGCCGGAGGCGCTGGCCGGCCGCACGGACGTGCCGGGCCTGGTGGTGCTGCGGAGCCTCACCAAGACGTGGGGGCTGGCGGGGCTGCGGATCGGGTACGTGCTGGCGGAGCCGGAGGTGGTCGCCCTGCTGGCGGCGGCGCAGCCGCTGTGGCCGGTGTCGACGCCCGCGCTCGTCGCGGCGGAGGCGTGCGTGGCTCCGGCGGCCCTCGCGGAGGCGGAGGCCGCGGCCCGGCAGATCGAGGCGGACCGGGAGCACCTCCTCGCCGGGCTCGCCGAGTTCGAGGAGCTCACGGTGTCGGGGACGGCCCGGGGGCCGTTCGTCCTGGTCCGGGTGGCCGGGGCGGCGCAGGTCCGGATGCGGCTGCGGGCGCTGGGCTTCGCGGTCCGCCGCGGGGACACCTTCCCCGGCCTGGACGAGGACTGGCTGCGCCTGGCGGTGCGGGACCGGGCGACGACGGGCCGCCTCCTCCAGGCGCTGGACCACGCCCTCACCCTGACGGCCGCCGCCCGCTGACCCCGGCGCCCCGGCCGGCCGGGCGGCCGCCGGGAACCGGCCCCCCCGGGGCGCGTCCTCCGCCGCGGACCCACGGCCGGGAGCCGCCCGTGGGGAACGCCGAGCGGAGCCACCGCAAGCTGCTGACCTGCGCTGATGTCCGGCTTCGGCGGGGGTTGCGGGTGGCGTCGGCGGCGTGCCCGGGGGATGATCTGCGCAGGACGGCCATGCAGGGGGGACGCAGGATGAACGTTTCGGCAAAGGCGGGCGCGGCCGCGGTGGGGCTGGCGGCGGTGGCGGCCGCGGCGGTGTTCGCCGGCCCCGCCCTGCTCGGCGGCGGCGGGGAGCAGCGCGGCGCCGCGGAGCAGCGGCTCTCGGGCGGGCGGCCGGAGGCCGGCGCGGCGAGCCCCTCGGCGCCGCCGGGGGCGCGCCCGTTCACGCTCGTCGCGACGGGCGACACGATCCCGTACCCGTCGATCATCGCGCAGGCCGCGAGCGACGCGGCCGGCAGCGGGGCGGGGCACGACTTCCGGAGGATACTGGCCGGGGTGAAGCCCGTGGTGGAGGCCGCCGACCTGGCCATATGCCACCACGAGATACCGTACGGCCGGCCCGGCGGCCCCTACACCGGATACCCGGCCTTCAAGGCCCCGCACGAGCTGGCCGACGCGCTGCGGGACGCCGGCTACGACAGCTGCTCGACGGCCTCGAACCACACGCTGGACGACGGGTGGGACGGCCTGGTCCGCACCCTCGACCACCTCGACCGCGTCGGCATCAAGCACGTCGGCTCGGCCCGCACCGCCGAGGAGGCGAAGGCCCCGGCGATGCTCTCCGCGGGCGGCGCGACGGTCGCCCAGCTGGACTACACGTACGGTACGAACGGGATCCCGCTGCCGGCCGGGAAGCCGTGGGCCGTGAACCTGATCGACCGGGACCGGATCATCGCGGACGCCCGCGCGGCCCGCGCCGCGGGCGCCCACGTCGTCGTCCTCAGCATCCACTGGGGCTCCGAGTGGCAGACGGCCCCCGACAGGCAGCAGCAGGACCTGGCGCAGGCGCTCACCGCCTCCCGCGGTGCGGACGGCCTCCCCGACATCGACCTGGTCATCGGAACGCACAACCACGTCCCGCAGCCCTACGAGAAGGTCAACGGGACGTGGGTGGTGTACGGGATGGGCGATCAGATCGCCAGCTTCTACGAACCGGAGAAGCTGCGCGGCAACATGTCGTCCATCCCCCGCTTCACCTTCGCGCCGGCGGCCGCGCACCCGGGCCGCTGGGAGGTGGTGAAGGCCGAGTACCTGACCTCGTTCTCGGACCGGGGGGCTCCGTTCCGGGTGGTGTGCACGTCCTGCACGGCCGACGGCGGCGCCGGGGCGGGTGCCGCGAAGCGCTCCGAGTACGCCGCCGTCGACCGGCAGGTCGGCGAGGCCGTGCTGTCGCGCGGGGCCGGCGGCCAGGGGCTGCTGCGCGCCACGCAGTGACGCAGGCCGGCGCCCGCGGCGTCAGGAGGAGCGGCGGCGGGTGACGAGGAGCGCGACGCCGCCGAGGCAGAGCAGGACGAGCGCCCCGCCCGCGACGTACGGGGTGGCCGAACTGCCGCCGGTCTCGGCCAGGTTGGCGTTGCTCGCGATGACGGCGCCGGTCCCGGAGGCACCGGTCTGCGGCTTGACGTCGGACCGGGCGCCGCCGCCGGGGGTGCCGGAGGGCTCGGGGGCGGCGGAGGGCGGCGGGCCCGCCGGCGTCTGGCAGCGCGCCTCGGCCAGGACGATCTCGCCCTCGACCTGGGCCACGTTCAGGTCGAGCGGGTTGACGGACACCTTCAGCCGGAGCGCGGCCGCGGCGGCGGTCGTGGAGGTCGTCTCCGTGCCGGAGAGCTCCAGGCTGACCATGCCGACCTTCGGCACCTCGACCTTGGTGGGGCCTCCTGCGGACAGGGTGGCCTTCTTGCCGAGGACGGTGACGGAGCCCAGCACGTTGGAGGTGGCGGACGGCTGGCGCCCGGACTCGCACACCGCCTTGGAGGTGACCTTCTCCACCTCGATCAGCGACAGCGCGGGCAGTCCGGGAAGGTGGACGCGGGCCCGCGCGAGGTTGGCCTCCGCCTCGGCGCGGCCGCGGGCGGCGGTGGCCTTGGAGGTGGCGGTGTCGGCCTTGAGGATGTGGACCGGCCGGCCGCCCTCGACGCCGTCGAGGGTGACGGAGAGGGCGGTCTTCTGGGCGGAGGCCGGGGCGCTGACCTCGTTGAGGGTGGTCTTCAGGGGGACGTGGACGGCCTTGTTGAGCAGGCCCACGTCGAGTCCGGCGCGCAGGACGGCGGCTTGGGCCCGGCCGTCGCCGGCGCCGCCGGCCGCGGTTCCCGCGCCGCCCGTGGCGTGGGCGGGCGGGGCGGCGAGGAGGGCGACCGCGCCCGTGGCGAGCAGGGCGGCCGCGGGCATGCGGAAGGTGTAGCGGTTCAAGGTGGTGGAACCCCCGGGGAGATGGGGGCCGCCGCGCAGCCAATGGGGGACATCGCGCGTCGGCGGCCTGTTACCCGGGGAATTTTTTACGCACGGAGAGTGAACGCACAGCGACCTGAGGTGAGTTCACCCCAACGGGTGGTTTCCATCCACGTATTCGATTGCTTTCGCATCAGGCGGAACGGGAGTTCTTTTCCGCCACACCCCCGGGGACGGAGCCCGCGCGCCGGGCCCCCGCGCAGCGGTCTCCAACGACCGGCGGGGCGTCCGCGTCACGCCGCGTCAACCCGGTGGTGCCGCGGGGAGGTCCGGCCGGTCAGGCGCGGACCGCGCCGTTCACCACGACCCGCAGCGGCTGCGCCAGCGCCCGTACGTCGGCCCGCGGGTCGGTCGCGTAGACGACGAGGTCCGCGGGGGCGCCCTCGGTGAGGCCGGGCCTTCCCAGCCATGCGCGCGCCGCCCACGTCGTCGCCGACAGGGCGTCCAGCGGCGGGATCCCGGCGCGCACCAGCTCCCCGACCTCGTCCGCGACGAGCCCGTGCGGCAGGGAGCCGCCCGCGTCGGTGCCCACGTACACGGGGATGCCCGCGTCCCAGGCGGAGCGGACCGTGTCGTACCGCCGCTCGTGCAGCCGCCTCATGTGCGCCGACCAGCGGGGGAACTTGGCGTCGCCGCCGGCCGCGAGCTTCGGGAACGTCGCGATGTTCACCAGCGTCGGGACGATCGCCACCCCGCGCTCCGCGAACAGCGGGATGGTGTCCTCGGTGAGCCCGGTGGCGTGCTCGATGCAGTCGATGCCGGCCTCGACCAGGTCGCGCAGCGAGTCCTCGGCGAAGCAGTGCGCGGTGACCCGTGCGCCCAGCCGGTGCGCCTCGGCGATGGCCGCCTCGACCTCGCCCCGCGGCCAGCAGGCCGTCAGGTCGCCGGCGTCGCGGTCGATCCAGTCCCCGACCAGCTTCACCCAGCCGTCGCCGCGCCGGGCCTCGCGGCCGACGTACTCGACGAGGTCGGCCGGCTCGATCTCGTGGGCGTAGTTGCGGATGTAGCGGCGGGTGCGGGCGATGTGCCGCCCCGCCCGGATGATCTTCGGGAGGTCGTCGCGGTCGTCGATCCAGCGGGTGTCGGAGGGGGATCCGGCGTCGCGGATGAGCAGGGTGCCCGCGTCGCGGTCGGTCAGCGCCTGCCGTTCGGCGGTACCCGCGTCGACGGGGCCGTGGGCGTCGAGCCCCACGTGGCAGTGCGCGTCGACGAGGCCGGGCAGCACCCAGCCGGACACGGCGGTCGTGTCGCGGGCGCCTGCCGGGCGCTCGTAGGAGATCCGGCCGCCGACCACCCACAGCTCGTCGCGGACGTCGTCGGGCCCGACGAGCACGCGTCCCTTCACATGCAGCACGTCATCCGTCATGACCGAACTGTACGTGCGCCCCGGATAGGGTTCCCGGGTAGTCCCCGCACCAAGAGAGAGCACCCCCGTGGACCACCCCTTCCTGGACCTGCCGCCGCTGACCGCGGAGCGCTTCGCGTCGATCGAGCGGCGCGTGGCGGACCTGCTCGGCACCCGGCAGGACGTGGTGATCACGCAAGGCGAGGCGCTGCTGCCGCTGGAGGGCTGCATCCGCTCGGGCGCCCGGCCCGGCTCGGCCGCGCTCAACGTGGTCACGGGCCCGTACGGGAACACGTTCGGCAACTGGCTGCGCGACTGCGGTGCCGAGGTGGTGGACCTGGAGGTGCCGTTCGACACCGCGGTCACCGCCGGGCAGGTGGCCGGAGTGCTGGAAGCGCACCCGCGGATCGACTTCGTGTCGCTGGTGCACGCGGAGGCCGCGACCGGCAACACCAACCCGGTCGCGGAGATCGGCGAGGCGGTACGGGCCCACGGGGCGCTGTTCATGCTGGACGCGGTGGCGTCGGTCGCGGCGGAGCCGCTGCTGACCGACGCGTGGGGCGTGGACCTGTGCGTGATCGGGGCGCAGAAGGCGATGGGCGGACCGGCCGGCGTGTCCGCGGTGTCGGTGTCGGCGCGGGCCTGGGAGCGGTTCGCGGGGAACCCGGCCGCGCCGCGCCGCTCGTACCTGTCCCTGCTGGACTGGAAGGAGCGCTGGATCGACGGCGGGCGCCGGGCGCTGCCGCACGCGCCGGCGCAGCTGGAGATGCTGGCGCTGGAGGCGTGCCTGGACCGGATCGCGGCCGAGGGCCTGCCCGCGGTGCAGGCCCGCCACGCGGCGGCCGCGGCGGCGGTCCGGGCGGGCGCGGAGGCGCTCGGCGTCGCCCCGTACGTGAAGCGCGCGGCCGAGGCGGCTCCGGTGGCGACGACGCTGCGGGTGGCGGACGCCGCGGCGGTGGCGGCCAGGGCGCTGGCCGCCGACCCGGGGACGCCGCTCGCGGCGGGCGCCGGTGGGGCGGCCGGGGAGATGCTGCGGGTCAACCACTACGGGGCGGCCGCCTCGCGGCCGGTGGTGCGCGCCTGCCTGGCCGCGCTGGCGACGGCGCTGTCGGCGCACCCGGCCAAGGCCCTGGAGGCGGCCGACGCGGCCTGGGAGGCGGCGGCGCACTGAGCCCCGCCCGCCGCCGCGGATCGGCGGCGGAGGGCGGAACCCGGAGGCGGGGCCGCGGTGTTCAGGCCTGCGGGACGGCGCAGGCGCCCTCCGCGTCGCACGCGTCGGCCGCCGGGGTCGGCCCCGCGGCCACCCGGCCCTCCCAGGCCTGCTCCAGGGCGCGGGTGAACACCTCGGCGGGCTGGCCGCCGGAGATGCCGTAGCGGCGGTCGAGGACGAAGAACGGCACGGCGTTGGCGCCGAGTTCGGCGGCCTCCCGCTCGTCGGCGCGGACCTGCGCGGCGTAGGCGGTGCCGTCCGCGAGGACGGCGCGGACCTCGGCCTCGTCCAGGCCGGCCTCGACGGCGACGGCGGTGAGCACCTCGGGGTCGAAGACGGACCGATCCTCGGCGAAGTTGGCGCGGAACGCCCCGTCGAGGAGCTCCTCCTGGAGACCGCGCGCGGCGGCCAGGTGCAGCAGCCGGTGGATGTCGAAGGTGTTGCCGTGGTCGCGGCCCTCGGTGCGGTACTCCAGGCCCTCGGCGCGGGCGGCGGCCGCGACGTGCTCCTCCATGCCGCGGGCCTCGTCGAGGGTGCGGCCGTACTTCTCGGCGAGCATCTCGACGACCGGGGCGGTGCTGCCCTTGGCGCTGTTCGGGTCGAGCTCGAAGGAGCGGAAGACGACCTCGACCCCGTCGCGGTGCGCGAACGCGGCCAGCCCCTTGGCGAAGCGGGCCTTGCCGATGTAGCACCAGGGGCAGGCGATGTCGCTCCAGATCTCGACGCGCATGTTCCTTCTTCTCTTTCCGGTCGCGGGAGGGCGGGCAGGCGGCGCGACGGTGGGGCCGCGGCGGTTTCGCCTTCAACAACCTGTCGGAACATCTCATTCCCCGGACGGGCCGGGACGCGCCGCGGACTACTTCCTCAGCCAGGTCTCCATCATCTTCTGGGCGATGGGGGCCGCCAGGCGGCCGCCGCCGATCTCGGAGCGGTCGGTGTCGGAGTTCTCGATCATCACGGCCACGGCGATCTGCTTGTCCTTCGCCTTGCCGTAGGAGGTGAACCAGGCGAGCGGTGGCAGGTTGTTCTTCACGCCTCGCTGGGCGGTGCCCGTCTTGCCGCCGACCTCGGCGCCCGAGACCTGCGCGGGCTTGCCGCCGCCCTCGGTCGCGACGGTCTTCATGACGTCGCGCAGCATCGCAGCGGTCTTCGGGTTCATGGCCTGCTGCGTCTTGGGGTTCTTGAAGCTCTCCAGCACGCTGCCGCCCGCGTCGGTCACCTCGGAGACCGAGTGCGGGGCGACGAGCTTGCCGTCGTTCTCGATCGCGGCGGTTACCATCGCCATCTGGAGCGGGGTCGCCTGGACGTCGAACTGGCCGATGCCGGTCTGCGCGACCTGGTCGACGGACATCTTCGCGGAGGGGTACTTGCTCGGCACGCGGGTGGTGACGGGCGTCTCCACGTTCGTGTTGAAGCCGAGCTTCTCCGCCATCGCCCGCATCTTGTCCTGGCCCAGCTTGGAGGCGAGTTCGGCGAAGACGTTGTTGCAGGACAGCTTCATCGCGGTGCGCGCCGAGACGCCGTTGCAGGCGGCGGAGCCGGCCTCGCTGGGCAGCAGCGTCCTGGTCCCGGGGATGGTGTACGGGTCGGGGATGCCGGTCGGGGCGTCGACGTTGGCGACGAGCCCGTTCTCGATGGCCGCCGCCAGGGTGACCAGCTTGAAGGTGGAGCCGGGCGCCTGCGGCTTGCGCAGCGCGACGTTCTCCATCGCCTTGCCGTTGTCGGCGGACAGCTCCTTCCAGGCCTCCGTGTCGTTGGCGCCGGAGATCCGGCCGGGGTCGAAGGAGGGGTTGTTCACCATGGCGAGGATCTCGCCGGTCTTCGGGTCGATCGCGACGGCGGAGCCCTGCTTGCCCTGGAGCGCCTCGTAGGCGGCCTTCTGGACGTCCTTGTCGATCGTGGTGATGACGTTGCCCGGCGAGGCCCGCTTGTTGAGCAGCAGGTCCATGACGGTCTTCAGGCGGTCGTCCGAGCCGTTGAGGACCTTCTTGTAGACGCCTTCGAGCATGCTCGTCCCGAAGGCCTGCGAACTGAAGCCGGTGATCGGGGCGTAGAGCGGCCCGTCCGCGTACGTCCGCTTGTACGCGAAGTCCTTGCCGCCGGTCTTGACGGAGCCGGTGATCGCCTCTCCGCCCACGATGATGTTCCCCAGCGGGTTCTCGTACTGCCCGATGAGGTTCCGGCGGTTGTGCTCGTTGTCTGCGAGGGCCTGGCCTTGGTAGGCCTGCACCCAGGTGACCCGGACCAACAGGGCCAGCACCAGGAGCAGGCAGAAGACCGACGCACGCCTGATCGTCTTGTTCATCTCCCGAAAGGACGCTCGACGGCCCGCGTGCGTTCCTCCCCGCTGCGAGTGTGGCCCGTTTCTCAGCCCCTTCTCATCACGAAGCCCCCTTCGTAGGCGGCGATGACCGCCTGGGTGCGGTCGCGCGAGCCCGTCTTGGCGAGGACGGCCGCCACGTGCGTCTTGACGGTCTGGGGGCCGACGCCGAGGCGGGCGCCGATCTCGGCGTTCGACAGCCCGGCGGCCATCAGCCGCAGCACGCCGGCCTCCCGGTCCGTGAGCCGCCCCGCCCAGGCCGCCGTACCGCCCGCAGCGGCGGCGTGGTGCGCGGCCAGCGAGCGGACGGCCTCAGGGAAGAGCAGGGAGTCGCCGCGGGCCACCAGCCGCACCGCGCCGAGCAGTTCGTCGGGGTCGGCGCGCTTCAGCAGGAACCCGGCGGCGCCGGCACGCAGCGCGTCGTACACGTGGGCGTCGTTCTCGAAGGTGGTGACGACGAGGATCCTGGGCGGTTCGGCCGCGCCGGCCAGGATCCTCTCGGTGGCCCGTATGCCGTCGATGCCGGGCATACGGACGTCCATCAGCACCACGTCCGGAGCGAGGGCGCGCACGGTGGACACCGCCTCGGCGCCGTCGGCGGCCTCTCCGACGACCTCCAGGTCGGGCTCGGCGTCGAGGATGACCCGCAGGGCGGTGCGGACCATGCGCTCGTCGTCGGCGAGGACGATGCGCAGCGGGGGCCGGCTCATCGGCCGCTCCCGCCGAGGGGGAGGACGGCTCTCAGGCGCCACAGGCCGCCGTGCCGCCCGGCCTCGACGCTCCCGCCGAGGAGCCGGGCCCGCTCGGCGGCCCCGTGCAGGCCGTGGCCGCCGCCGGTGCGCGGGGTGGGGCCGCCTGCGGCCCCGGGCGGATTGGTCATGGTGATCTCCAGTTCCCGGTGTGCGGTGTTGCCGGGGCCTCCGTCCGGTACGTCCCGGACGGCGATCCGCAGCTCGACGGGCCCGGTCCCGTGCCGCAGGGCGTTGCCGAGGCCCTCCTGCACGATCCGGTACGCCTCCCGGGACGCGATCGCGGGAAGCTGCGACCAGTCCCCGGCGGGCCCCGGCTCCTGGCGGGCGGTGACGGGGGTGCCGGCGGCCCGGGTGCGGGCCAGCAGCCCGTCCAGGTCGGAGGCCAGGGTGGGGGCGGGCGCCGCGGCCCGGCCGGCGGGGTCGCCGTCCCGCAGCAGGCCGAGCACCCCGTCCAGCTCGCCCACGGTCCGCCGGGCGGTGTCCTCGATGGCGGCGAGGGCCTCCCGGACGAACTCCGGGTCGCGGTCGAGGACCCGGCGGGCGGCGACCGCCTGGAGGGTGACCGCGCTCAGGGCATGGCCGACGGCGTCGTGCAGCTCGCGGGCGAGCCGGTTGCGCACGGCGAGGTCGGCGGCCCGCTCCTCGGCCGCGGCCAGCCGGTCCGCCGCCGTCGGCCCGAGCAGCACGGGCGCCGCCCGGGCCAGCAGCTCCCCCGCCGCCGCGGCGACCACGACCAGCCCGGCCAGCATCCCGAAACCCATGAGCGGTGCCACCCAGGAGGCGGTGTCGTCGGGGAACCAGACCAGCGGCAGCGGGTCCTCCCGCAGCGCCCGCACCGCCGGCACCGCGATCAGCACCACCGCCATCGGCGGAACCGCCAGGCTCATCCCGGCGACGGCCGCCCCGACCCCCAGGTGCAGCGACCACCAGGCGGCGGTCCTGCCGCGGGCCGCCCAGGACCGGGCCGGCCCCTCGGCCAGCACCTCCCCAGGCACCCCGCACAGCATCCGCACGGCACCCGCCGACATCGGCCGGACCGGCCCGAACACGCCGGTCACCGCGGCGAGGGGCACGGACAGGCCGTAGGCCGCGAACACCAGCGGCGTGTACGCCAGCGCGTTCACCCCCCCGGCCGCCACCCCGACGGCGACCTGCGCCAGCAGGAAGTACGGCATCAGCAGCGCCCCGCCGAGCACCAGGTGCACCCACCGCATCCGCGCCCGCGCCCCCAGCAGCAACCCCACCCCGGCCCGCGTCCTGCGCACTCCCCCGCACCGCCGCCCGTCCGCGCCGGCTCCGCACCGCCGCCCTCCCGCGCCGCCGACTCGTCTCCCGGCCTGCATCCCGGCTCTCCCCCCGTGACCGGCCCGCCCGCCGTCCGTGCGCCCGCGTCAGGCCCCGGGCGTTCAGGCCGGTGTGCGCCGCCGGGTCCCGAACGCGGTCAGGACGACCGCCGCGAGGCATCCCGTGACCACCTGGCCAGCGTAGGCCAGCAAGATCACGGAGGGTGTGCTTCCGCCCTCCCCGATGCCGGGAGCGAGCGGTATGACCAGGAGGAGGTACAGGCCCCAGCACAAAGTCGTGGCCGACCCGATCCACCCCGCGGCCAGCGGCCACGCCGGCCGCAGCGACCCGCCCCGGGCCAGCACCACCGCGCACCAGCCGGCGAGCAGCGCGCACACCGCGTGCACTCCCGACACCACCCCCGTCTCCGCCGAGTGCTGGACAGCCCGCTCCGCGCCGAGCCACGCCGTGCCTCCGAGGGCCCAGTACGCGTACAGCGCGCCCAGGGCCGTGCCGAGCGCGGCCGCCGCCCCCGCCGCCACCCCCGCGGGCGCCGGAAGCCGCGGACCGGCCGCACCCTGCCAGACACGTCCCCAGCGCCCGCGCGCATAGGGCACGAACAGACCTGCCAGGGCGAGGCCTTGGACGGTGAAGCCGCTGTAGACGAGGAGGTACACCCAGCCGTGGAGGAAGGGCTCCCCGGAGGCCTCCGCCGCAGGATCGGCGCCCAGTCCGACGGCTTTGAGGACGAGTTGGGCGGGGAAGCCGGCGAGTATCGGCGTGAGCAGCCCGGTCGCCGTGAAGACGGGGACGAGCAGCAGCGGCGCCGGCACCCGCCGGCCCCACGGCCGGGTCAGCAGCAGCGCCAGCACGATCACGGCCGCGTCCATGGCCACCGTCACGGCATTGGCCACCGTGAAGAACACCCCCGGATCGAGCAGCACGCTGCCCTCCGGTATGCCGACATCGCTCCCGGCCAGCCAGGCCGCCTTCAGGGCCAGGTACGGCAGCGTGGCGGCCACGGCCACCGCGCGCAGCAGTGCCGCCCCCGCCCCGGCGGCGGAGGGCGCGCGGGCCGTGGCAGCCGTGCCGCTCACGGCAGCCGTACCCGGCCCGCCGGGTGTCCCGGTGGTCCCGTCGACCGCCCCGGTCGTGCCCATCGCATCGGTCGTGTCGGTCGTGTCGGTCGTGTCGGTCTTCCCGGTCGGACCCGTCTGGTGCGTCGTTCGCCCGTTCATGGCCCTACGGTCCCCCGCCCCGCACCCCTGCCGCCTCCCCCGCCGAGGGGATCCGCCTCCCCCGCCCGGGGGAGGAACCGTCAGCCCGGCGGAGGAGCCGCGCCAGGCCGGTCACATCCGCCGTGTCACCACCGACAGCCGGTCCCGGGCGGCGAACAGCGCCGCCTTGATCAGCTCCTCGTGCTCCTCCGTCAGCCGCGCCACCGGCACCGAGCAGCTCACCGCGTCCCGGGCGGGCGTCCGGTACGGCACCGCCACGCCGAAGCAGCGCAGTCCGAGCGTGTTCTCCTCCCGGTCCTCCGCGTAGCCCTTCGCCCGCACCACCGCGAGTTCCGCGATGAGCCGCTCCCGGTCGGTGAGGGTGTGCTCGGTGACCGCCTCCAGCCTCCGCGGCAGCAGCGCCCGCACCTCCTCGTCGGAGTGGGTGGCGAGCAGCGCCTTGCCCAGCGCCGTCGAGTGGACGGGAAGCCTCCGCCCGACGCGCGTGAACGGCCGCAGGTGGTGCCGGGACTGGCGGGTCGCCAGGTAGACCACGCTCGTCCCGTCGATCCGGGCCAGGTGGATGGTCTCGGTCGTGTCCTCGGAGAGCCTGTCGAGGGTGGGCCGGGCCGCTGCCACCACCTCGTCCCCGTCGATGTACGAGCTGCCGACGAGCAGGGCCCGTACGCCGATGCCGTACCGGGTGCCCGTCGCGTCCGTCTCGACCCAGCCGAGGTTCACGAGCGTGCGCAGCAGCATGTACAGGCTGGACTTGGGCAGCCCCAGGTCGTGCTGGATGTCGGCCAGGCTGTGCAGGCCGGGCCGGGCCGCGAAGTGCTCCAGCAGGACGACCGTGCGGACGGCGGACTTGACCGCCGCGGGCGCCCCCGCGGGCTCTCCGCCCGGTTCTGCGCCCCGTACCGCCGCCCCGCCGGCGCCGGCGCCGGTGCCGGTCCCGGTGTCCGTGCCCCTGCCTGTGCCTGCGCCTGTGTCCATGCGCCTCGTGCCCCTCTTCGCCTTTTGTCACGGTCTCTTGTCACGCCGTGGACGCGGAAATAGAGTCCGGAACGGATGGAGATCATTCACCCACCAGGACGGCGTTCAGAATACTGAACGACCCTGGTGGAGCCGACCCGGATCCAGGAGGCAGTGCGGCATGGCAGCAGGGACACCAGTCTGGAGTGTGGACCCCCGCACCGGAAAGCAGCGGGAACAGGTCACCCTCGAGGCCACCCCCGCGTGCGTGGACGCCGCCGTTCGCGCCGCACACGCCGCCCGCGGCGCGCTCGCCGACCGCGCCGCACGCACCGCCTTCCTCCGCGCGGCCGCCGACCTGCTCGACGGGGAGGCCGCCCGCATCGTGGAGGCCGCCGACGCCGAGACGGCACTCGGCCCGGCCCGCCTCACCGGCGAACTCGCCCGGACCACCGGCCAGCTGCGCGCCTTCGCCGACGCCGTGGACGAGGGCTCCTACCTCGACATCCGCATCGACCGCGCCGACGCCTCGCTGACCCCGCCCCGCCCCGAACTGCGCCGCTACAAGGTGCCGCTGGGCGTGGTCGCCGTCTACGCCGCCTCCAACTTCCCGCTCGCCTTCTCCGTCCCCGGCGGGGACACCGCGAGCGCCCTGGCCGCTGGCTGCCCCGTGGTCGTCAAGGCCCACCCCGACCACCCGGCCGCTTCCGAGCTGTGCGCCTCGCTGCTGCGCCGCGCCGCTGCGGCGGCCGGGCTGCCGGAGGCGGTCGTGTCGGTGGTCCACGGCTTCGACGCGGGCCTGGAGCTGATCCGGCACCCGCTGGTCACCGCCGCCGGGTTCACCGGGTCGGTGCGGGGCGGGCGCGCCCTGTTCGACGCGGCCGCCGCCCGGCCGGTACCGATCCCCTTCCACGGCGAGCTCGGCTCCCTGAACCCCGTCGTGGTCACCCCGGACGCCGCGGCCGAGCGGGCGGAGGAGATCGGCGCGGGCCTCGCCGCCTCGGTCACCCTCGGGAACGGCCAGTTCTGCGTCAAGCCGGGCCTGGTCCTCGTACCGGAGGGGGCGGCCGGCGACCGGCTGGCCGCCGCGCTCGCCAAGGCGCTCGGCGAGACCGGGCCGGGCATCCTGCTCGACCGCCGGATGCGGGACGCCTTCACGGCCGGGGTGGCCGAGCGGGCGGCGCTGCCCGGCGTCACCGCGCCCGTCGCGGCCGGGGCCGCCGGGGAGCACGCCGTCGGCGCCGGCTGCCTGGCCGTGCCCGCCCGCGCCCTCCTCGCCGGCAGTCCGCCCGACCTGCTGCTGGAGGAGTGCTTCGGACCCGTCACGGTCCTCGTCCGGTACGCCGGCCAGGACGAGGCGGCCGCCGTGCTGGACCGCCTGGCCGGCAACCTGAGCGCGACGCTCCACGTCTCCGCGGCGGAGGCGGAGGGGGCGCCGGGCCCGGCGGCCGCGCTGGCGGCCCGCGTGACGGAGCTGGCGGGGCGGATCGTCGTCAACGGCTGGCCGACGGGGGTCGCGGTGGCCCCGGCCCAGCACCACGGCGGCCCGTACCCGGCGGCGACCTCGCACTCCACGTCGGTCGGGGTGACCGCGATCGAGCGCTGGCTGCGGCCCGTCGCCTTCCAGTCCGTGCCGGAGGCGCTGCTTCCGCCCGAGCTGCGGGAGGCGAACCCGCTGGACCTGCCGCGCCGCGTCACCGGGGCGGCCTGACCTAATCCGGTTGCCTGCCCCGGCCGGGGCGGGGCAGGCTGCGCGCATGCCGAGACCACAGGGATTCACGTACGGGCAACGGAGCGACGGCACCGTCGCCATCACCCACCGCGGCCGGTCCGCCGCCACGCTGCGCGGGCCGCGGGCGGAGAAGTTCCTCGCCGAAGTGGAGTCCGGCGACGCACAGCTCGTGATGGCCCGCTGGACGGGCGCGTACAGGTTCGGGAACGAGCGCACCGCCCGCGACCACCCGCGCAACCGGCGCTGACGCCGTCCCGGCGCCGCCGTACGGGCGCCCGCCCGCCGCCCGTACGGAGGAGCGGAGGGCGGGCGGGGAACGGCGCGGCACCCCCGGTCGTTCTCCGGGCATGACCGCTATGACCCCTGGTTCCAACCTGCCGCTCGAAGCCGTCCGCGTGACGGTCGAGGTGGCCGCCCCGGTGCGGCTCGACGTCTCGGGGCTCCTCCTCGCGGCCGACGGCAAGGTCCGCTCCGACGCCGACTTCGTCTTCTACAACCAGCCGTCCGGGCCGGGCGTCAGCCACCGCTCCGGCGGCGGGGCGGGGCCCGACTCCGTGACCGTGGACACGGGCGCGCTCCCGCCGGACATCGAGCGCGTCGTCGTCACGGCCAGTCCGGACGCGGCCGGGCAGACGTTCCAGGGCATCGAGCCGACCGCGACCGTGCGGCAGGCGGACACGGGCGCGGTGATCGCGACGTTCACGCCGCCGCGGCTCGGGACGGAGACGGCGCTCGTGGTGGTGGAGGTGTACCGCCGCGGCGGCGCGTGGAAGGTGCGCGCGGTCGGCCAGGGGTACGCCGACGGCCTCGCCGGCATCGCCACCGACTTCGGGGTCTCCGTGGAGGAGGAGCCCGCCCCGCCCGCCCGGTCCACCGCGCCCGCGGCCCGGCCGGCTGCCCCCGCCCACCAGCCGCCCCCGCCGGTGAGCCCGCCCGTGACGGTGCCGCCGCCGGCGCCGGCCCCGGCCGGACCGGTGCCCGCCGCGCCGCCCGCGCCCCCCGCGCCGGCCCCCGCCGGCACCGGGAAGATCAACCTGGACAAGGGCCGCGTCAGCCTGCAGAAGAACCAGACCGTCTCCCTCGTCAAGCACGGCAGACCGCTGCTGTCGCAGGTGAAGATGGGCCTCGGCTGGGAGCCCGCCTTCCGCGGCCGCGACATCGACCTGGACGCCTCCGTCATCGCGTACGGCCCGCAGCGCAACCACATCGACAGCTGCTACTTCGGCCGGCTGTCGATCCTCGGCGGCGCCATCAAGCACTCCGGCGACAACCTCACCGGCGAGGGCGCCGGCGACGACGAGGTCATCGTCGTCGACCTCGGACGGCTGCCCGCCGAGGCGACCGGCCTGGTCTTCACCGTGAACTCCTTCTCCGGCCAGAAGTTCACCGAGGTCGCCAAGGCCTACTGCCGCCTCCTCGACGCCGCCACCGGCGAGGAGCTCGTCCGCTTCGACCTCACCGGCGCCGAACCGCAGACGGGGGTGATGATGGCGAAGCTGATCCGGCAGTTCTCCGGCGAATGGGAGATGACGGCGATCGGCGACTTTGTGAAGTCCCGCACAGTGCGCGGCATGGTCAAGCCCGGCGCCGACGCACTCTGAGCAGGTGGGCGGGCACGCGGAGCCACCGCGGGCCGGGCCGGGGGCCGGCGAGGTGATGGATCGCACCCGAAAAGCGGGGGTGACTGTCCGTGCCCGCCCGTAGCCTTGAAAGCATGAAGAGCACACTCCGGCCCGCGGGTCCCGCCCGCCCGTCCGCCGCCGAGGCGAACGAGGCGATCCGGTACCTCGTCGAGTCCAGGGTGGACGGAGAGTGGCCCTCCGAGGCGTACGAGTTCCTGCTCGAGCAATGGGCCAACGCCGTCCGCGCAGAGGACGCAGAGGTCGCCGCCGCCCCGTGAACGGGCGGCGGCACAGCCGCCGGCGGCGCGCTCAGTGCGCGCGCCGCCACGGCCCGGTGATGGCCAGCATGATCCCGGGGTGCTGGAGGCAGGCGAACAGGGTGCGCCCGTCCGGGGAGAAGCAGACGCCCGTGAACTCGGAGTACTCCGGCTGCTCGGCGGTCCCGATGTTCAGTTCGTTGCGCGCCAGCGGGTAGGTGCGACCGGATTCGGTGGCGCCGAAGAGGTGCTGGAGCCCCTCGCCGTCCTCGGCGATGACCAGGCCCCCGTATGGGGACACCGTGATGTTGTCGGGCCCGTCGGCCGCGCCGCCGCGGGACGGGTCGGCGTTCACGCCGAACAGCACCTCCAGCGTGATCGTGCGCCGCTTCGGGTCGTAGAACCACACCTGGCCGTCGTGGGCCGTGCCGGGGCTCTCCGAGCGGGCGAACGAGGAGACGAAGTAGGCGCCGCCGTCCCCCCACCACATGCCCTCCAGCTTGCGGCCGCGCGTCACCGCGCCGTCGCCGAACTGCTTGCGGACCGACTGGGTCCGAGCGTCGCGGTCCGGGACTTCCACCCAGTCGACGCCGTAGACGGTGCCGGTCCGCGTGGCACGCGTCAGGTCGTCGACGAAGCGGCCCCGGTTGTCGAAGCACCTGGCAGCGGCGAGCACTCCGGCGTCCGGGGCGAGGGTGCGCAGGCGGCCGCGGCCGTGCCGGAACCCGGCGGGCGGCGTCCAGCGGTAGAACAGGCCGCTGGGGCCCGAGGCGTCCTCGGTGAGGTAGGCGTGGCCGCGGCGCGGGTCGATGACCACCGCCTCGTGGGCGTAGCGGCCGAAGGCCTTGACGGGCCGCGGGTCGCGGTTGGCGCGCCGGTCGTGCGGGTCCACCTCGAAGACATAGCCGTGGTCCTTGGCCATGCCGTTCCGGCCGGCCAGGTCCTCGGTCTCCTCGCAGGTCAGCCAGGTGCCCCACGGGGTGGCGCCACCGGCGCAGTTGGTCGACGTACCGGCGATGCCGACCCATTCGGCGACCTCCCCGCCCTGGCGGACCTCGACGACCGTGCAGCCGCCGGCCGCTGCGGGGTCGTAGACGAGGCCCTCGGCGAGCGGGACGGGGCGGGCCCAGTCGGTCCGCCTGCCCTTCAGCTCGTGGTTGTTGACGAGGAGGGTGACCCCGCGGGGGCCGGCGAAGGCGGCGGTCCCGTCGTGGTGCGAGGGGGTGGGCTCGCCGGACTCCAGGGTGGTGACGCCGCTGTGGGTGAGGATCCGGTAGCGGAACCCGGCGGGCAGGGCCAGCACCCCCGCCGGATCGGGGAGGAGCGGCCCGTAGCCGGGCCCGCAGGGCCGGCCCTGTGCGTCACTGTGCGTGCTGTCGTCGGCCGCCAGCGCCCCCGGGGCGGTGGCGAGCGCGCCGACCGTCCCGGTGAGCGCGACACCCGCGCCGGCGAGGGCGGTGCGGGCGGTGAAGTCTCTACGGCTGAGCGGCATGGGGTCTCCAGGAGGCGTGGGGGCATGCGCTGCGCGTACGGGGCGGTGTACCGGGTGGTGCCGGTGGTGCGGCCCGGCGGGCCCCGCGCCGCCCGTACGTGAACGGCGGCTGGCGTACCCGCGTCGGGGCGGCGGCCCTCGCCCCGCCGCCGCAATGGCCGACATCCACCGCTGAACGGCGGGTTCCGCCCCCAGCGCCGCCGCACTCCCCCGGTGCGCCCGGCCGGATCCCGCACCGTCCGCCGCGGCCGCGGCCCCGGGGCCCGGAGGGGTCTCAGCGGGTGCGGGAGCGGGCCTTGTAGGCCGCCTTGCGGGCCTGCTTCGCCGCCTGCTTGTCCGGGTGCAGGCGGCCCATCGCCTCCAGCACGTCGGCCGTCGCCGGGTGCTCCACCCGCCACGCCTGGTCGAAGAAGCCGGCGTGGTGCGCGGTCAGCGACTCCATGAGCAGCGGCAGCTCCTCCGCCTCGTCCGCCTCGCCGCCGCCGAGCTGCGCGGCGATCGTGTCGACGGCCAGCCAGTACACCAGCGCCCCGTCCGGAGCGGGTACGTCGGCTGCGCCCAGCTCGGCCAGCCAGACCCGGGCGAGCCCGCCGAGTTCGGGGTCGTCCAGGACGGCCCGGACCGCCGGTTCGGCCTGCGGGCCGGCCACCGCGAGGGCCTGCTGGCAGCGCAGCCGGCGCGAGGGGCCGCCCGGGTCGGCGCCGCGGGCCGCGTCCAGCAGCTCGGCGGCCGCCGCGGGGAGTTCCCGGGCGTCGAGCCACTGCCGGATCTCCGCTTCGGCGGCGGCTTCGGGGTAGTCGCAGACAGCGTCGAGCAGCGCGTCGGCGCCCTTGCCGGCGAGTTCGCCGCCGGCGGGGGCGGCGACGCCGGCCTCCAGCAGGCGGGCGCGGATGCCGTACAGGCCGAGGGGTGTCAGGCGGACGGTGCCGTACCGGGAGACGTCCTCCGGGTCGAGGGCTGCGCGGGTGCCGGGGGCGCGGGCCGCGGAGCCGGCGGCGGGTTCCTCGTCGTCCGGGGACAGGAGCACCGCCTCGTCGACGGGCCGGAACTCGACGAGCCCGATCGGCTCCAACTGCCGGAACTGCCCGTCGAGGCGCATCAGTGCGTCGGCGACGCGCTCCAGGACGGCGGGCCCGGGCCGGGCGATCCCGCCCGGGGCGGCGACGGCGGCGGCGAGGACCGGCAGCGGGACCGTGCCGCCGGCCGTGCCGCGCCCGCCGGCCATGAGGAGGTAGAGGTGGGCGAGGACGGCGTCGAGGAGGTCCGCCTCGCGCTGCGGGTTCCAGTCGAGCCGGTCGAAGTCGATACCGCCGTCCGCGTCCAGGGCGTCGACGAGGCCGTCGAGGTCGGGGACGGCCGCGTCCGCGAGGACGGCGTCGCAGGCGGCGAGCCACAGGCCGAGCACGTCGGCGGGGGCGCCGCCGATCACGAGGGCGAGGTCCTCGCCGGCCGCGGCCGTCGCAAACTGCTCACCGTCCGCCCCTGCATGCCCCGTTCCGTCACCGTCCGCTCGGCCGCGCCCCGTTCCGCCCGGTTCCGCCGCCGTGCCGCCGTCGGGCTGCCCCTGCCCCGCCAGCTCGACGAGGCCCGTGTCCAGGGCGACCCGCCATGCCCGGCTCGCGTGCGCCCCCGCGTCCGGGTCCGCCGGGTCGAGGCCGAGCGCGGCGGCCGCCTCCGGGACGCGGGCGGGCGGGAGTTCGCCGGCGTCGTCGACGCGCGTGCCGGCGCCCGCCCAGCGGGCCAGCCGCACCGCCGCGGCGAAGAGCGGGGCGGCGAGGGCGTCTCGGGCGAGTTCCGCCTCGGACGGCAGCCGGACCGGCGGCAGCGTTTCGTGCGGCTGTGCGGGCATGGGGCGGTCTCCTCGCCGGTGGTGTGCGGCCGCGGTCCACGGCCTTCCGGCGCCCCAGAGTAGACGCATTTCGGACGTGTCCGGCGCCTCTTGTTTGGTTCATCTCACAGTCGCCTTGCAGATGCCCTGGAGGTCTTGACAACGTCCCTGGCCACCCAGGACATTGACGCGCGTAGACATCGGGGGACCCTTCGGGAGCCCTGCGGAACCGCGGCCGGGGGCCGTCGACCGCCGCAGGTTTCCCGCCAGTTCACAGGCACCACGCACCACGTACGAGCACCGCGTACGCCCCCCCTCCGCTCCACTCCTCCACACACCGGAGTTCCTTGACCATGCGCTCCTCGCATTCCCGTTCCGCCGCCGTCGCGGCCGTCGTCGCCAGCGCCCTGGCCACCGGCCTGCTGGCGGGCACCGCCGACGCCGCCGAAGGCGCCGCGTCCGCCGAGGCGGTACGCATCCACGACATCCAGGGCACCACCCGGATTTCCCCCCTGAACGGCAAGCAGGTCGCCGACGTCGCGGGCATCGTCACCGGCGTGCGCACCTACGGCTCGCGCGGCTTCTGGATGCAGGACCCCGACGCCGACGACGACGCGGCCACCAGTGAGGGCATCTTCGTCTTCACCGGTTCCGCTCCGACGGTCGCCGTCGGCGACGCGGTCAAGGTCTCGGGCCTGGTCGGCGAGTACGTCCCCGGAGGCGTCAACTCCGGCAACCAGTCGATCACCCAGATATCCAAGCCGGCCGTGACCGTGGTCTCCTCGGGCAACGCCCTCCCCGAGGCCGTCGCCGTCAACGAGTACACGGTGCCCGCCGAGTACGCCCCCGCGGGCGACCCGGCCGCCGGCGGCAGCATCAACGGCCTCGCCCTGGAGCCCTCGCGCTACGCCCTCGACCACTACGAGTCGCTGGAGGGCATGAACGTCTCCATCCGCAACTCCCGCGTCGTGGGCGCCAGCTCCGCGCAGCACGGCGAGCTCTGGGTCACCGTCAAGGGCTGGGAGAACAGCAACAAGCGCGGCGGCACCGTCTACGGCTCCTACGAGGCGCAGAACACGGGCCGCCTGAAGGTGCAGCAGCTCGCCCCCCTCGCGCAGCAGCCGTTCCCGGTGGCCAACGTCGGCGACAAGCTGACCGGGACCACCGAGGGCCCGATGGACTACAACCAGTTCGGCGGCTACACGCTGGTGGCGCGCACCCTCGGCACCGTCGCCAAGGGCGCCCTCGCCCCCGAGAAGACCAAGGCGCAGGCGCAGGGCGAGCTCGCGGTCGCCACGTACAACGTCGAGAACCTCGACCCGGGCGACCCGCAGGAGAAGTTCGACGCGCTCGCCAAGGCGGTCGTGGAGAACCTCGCCTCTCCGGACATCCTGGCCCTGGAGGAGATCCAGGACGACAACGGCGCCAAGAACGACGGCACGGTCTCCGCCGAGCAGACCCTCGCCAAGTTCACGGCGGCCATCGCCGCGGCCGGCGGCCCGTCCTACCAGTGGCGCACCGTCAACCCGGAGAACAACAAGGACGGCGGCGAGCCCGGCGGCAACATCCGCCAGGTGTTCCTCTTCAACCCGGACCGCGTCTCCTTCACCGACCGCGCCGCCGGCGACGCCGCCACCGCAACGGGCGTGACCACGGTCCAGGGCCGCGCGGCCCTCACCCACTCCCCCGGCCGCATCGACCCGGCGAACCCGGCGTGGCAGGACAGCCGCAAGCCGCTCGCGGGCGAGTTCACCTTCCGCGGCCGCACGGTCTTCGTGATCGCCAACCACTTCGGCTCGAAGGGCGGCGACGAGGGCCTGACCTCCCACCGCCAGCCGCCGGTGCGCTCCTCCGAGGCCAAGCGCCTGCTGCAGGCGCAGTCGGTGAACGCCTTCGTCAAGCAGCTGCTGGCAGCCGACAAGAACGCCCGCGTCCTGGCCCTCGGCGACATCAACGACTTCGAGTTCTCGGAGACCACGAAGGCGCTGGAGGACGGCGGCGCGCTGTACTCGGCGGTCAAGTCGCTGCCGAGGTCGGAGCGGTACTCGTACGTCTTCCAGGGCAACGCCCAGGTGCTGGACCAGATCCTGGTCAGCCCGGCGATCAAGTCGTACACCTACGACAGCGTGCACATCAACGCGGAGTTCGCGGTGCAGAACAGCGACCACGACCCGCAGGTCCTGCGCTTCCGCCCGTGACGGCGGGCAGGTGACCAAGGGCCCGACCGCCTCCTCCGGCCCCGGCCGGGGGCCGGCGCGGTCGGGCCCCGCGGCGTTCGGCGGACGGGGCTCCCGCGCCTGGCGGCGGGCGAGATGGGGAGTTTGCGCCCTGGCGTGACGCTCGACACATCATGGCCCGTTCGACCCGGGTTGTGGTGTTGAGTATCCCCACGCTCGATCCCGTCCCCCGTCCTCCAGGAGGACCGCGTGTTCCCCTCCGTCCCGCTCGCCCAGGAGGTCGGCCTCGCCGTCCTCTTCCTGGCCGCACTCGCGTCGGTGGCCGGCTTCGGCCGCATGCTGTGGGGCTCCCGGCTGCACCGTCCCGAGCCCGTCGCCGCCGCCCCCGAGGGCCTGGCGGCCCTCCCCGCCCAACGGGTCGCGGCGGGGCACCCGATGGAGACGGTCGAACTGACCGAGGCCGAGGAGGAGGCCTTCGCCGGTCTCGTCCGCACCATCGCCCTGCGCTGACCCGGCCGCACGGCCGGCCCGGCCCCGGCGGCCCCGCCCGTCCGGCCCCGGACACGCCTGCGGGCGCTCCCCCGCTCGGGGAGGGAGCGCCCGCGGGCCGGTGGCGGCGGTGGGTCAGTTGTGGCTGTGCAGGACCTCGTTCAGGCCGCCCCAGACCGCGTTGTTCGGCCGGGCCTCGACGGTGCCGGTGACCGAGTTGCGGCGGAAGAGGATGTTGCTGGCGCCGGACAGCTCCAGCGCCTTGACGATCTGGCCGTCCGGCAGCGTCACGCGGGTGCCCGCGGTGACGTACAGCCCGGCCTCGACGATGCACTCGTCGCCCAGTGCGATGCCGACGCCGGCCTCGGCGCCGATCAGGCAGCGCTCGCCGATCGAGATGATCTGCTTGCCGCCGCCGGAGAGGGTGCCCATGGTGGACGCGCCGCCGCCGATGTCGGAGCCGTCGCCGATGACGACGCCCGCGGAGATGCGGCCCTCGACCATGGACGTGCCGAGCGTGCCGGCGTTGAAGTTGACGAAGCCCTCGTGCATGACGGTGGTGCCCTCGGCGAGGTGCGCGCCCAGGCGGACCCGGTCCGCGTCGGCGATGCGGACGCCCTTGGGGGCGACGTAGTCCGTCATCCGCGGGAACTTGTCGATCGAGGTGACCTGGAGGTGGAGGCCCGCGGCGCGGGCGTTCAGGCGCACCGTCTCCACCCGGTCGACGGCGACGGGGCCGAGCGAGGTCCAGGCGACGTTGGCGAGGAGGCCGAAGACGCCGTCGAGGTTCTGGCCGTGGGGCTTGACCAGGCGGTGGCTGAGGAGGTGCAGGCGCAGGTACGCGTCGTGCGCGTCGAGCGGCTTGTCCTCCAGGGAGGCGATCACGGTGCGGACGGCTACGACCTCCACCCCGCGGACCTCGTCCTCGCGGATCGCCTGGGCCGCGGCGGCGCCCAGCAGCTCCACGGCCTGCTCGGCGGTGAGGCGCTCGGTGCCTGCCGGGCCGGGCTCGTCGGCGAGCGCGGGGGCGGGGAACCAGGTGTCGAGGACGGTGCCGTCGGCGGCAAGGGTGGCAAGTCCGGCGGCGACGGCGCCGGTGGTACGCGTGGCAGTCATGTCGGAAACCTAACCGGCGGCGGCCTGCCTGGGCGAACCGGTCTCATGTGCCGGGCCCCCGCCGCGCCCCGCGGGCCCGCGCGCCCGGCGCCGCCCGGCGTACAGGACGGCCGTGCCCGCGCCCCCGGCGAGCGCCGCGCACACCGGCCACAGCAGGCCCGGCGCCGCCGCGTACAGGGCGCCGCCGAGCGGCGGCCCGAGGACGGTGCCGCTGACGGAGACGCCCGCGTAGAGGCTCTGGAACCGCCCGGCCGCGTGCTCGGGCGCCCGGTCGGCGACGTAGGCGGTGGCGGTGGTCTTGTACAGGATCTCCCCGAGGCTGAGCAGGACGATCATCAGGGCGGCGGTGGCGATGCCCGCGCCGGGCAGCAGCGCGGCGTACCCGGCGCCGACGAGCACCAGCCCGGTCCCGATGACGGGCAGCGGCCGCCGGTCGCGCAGCAGCGCGGCGGCCGGCAGCTCCAGCAGCAGCACCACGGCGCCGTTGAGCGCGATGACGAAGCCGAAGTCGGCGGCGTCGAGGCCGTGGTCGGCGAGGAAGACGGGGAAGGTGCCGTACTGCTGGCGGTAGACGAGGTCGGTGGCCAGGACCGCGCCGAGCACCACCAGCACCGCGGGCCTCTCGCGCAGCTCCCGCCACAGGCCGCGCCCCGGCCGGCCGCCGCCTGCGCCTGCGGCCGCAGCCCGGGAGGCGCCGCGCGCGGGAACGACGCGGGCGGTCCACACGGCGAAGAAGAGGGTCCCGAGGCCGTCGGCGACGAAAAGCCAGTCGTACGAGAGCCCGGTCGCGACCAGCGCGCCCAGCGGCGGGCCGACGACGAACCCGCCGTTCGAGGCGGAGCGCACGACGGCGAAGGCCTGGCGGCGGGCCCCCTCGGGGACGGTCACGGCGACCAGTGCCGCGTTCGCCGCGCGGACGACGCCCGAGGCGTACTGCGCCAGCGGCAGCGCGGCGCACAGCAGCGGCCCCGGAAGCAGCGGGAACGACGCCAGGACCAGCCCGGCCGCGGTGGACGCGGCGAGCAGCACACGGCGGTGGCCGAACCGGTCGCCGTACCAGCCGCCGGTCAGGTTCCCCGCGACCAGGGCGAGCCCGCCGAGGCCGGTGACCAGGCCCGCCTGCGCGGTGCCGAGGCCGCGGGGGCCGGTCAGGTACAGGAACACGAAGACGAAGGTGAAGCTGACGACGGCGTTGGCGAACACGCCGGCCGCCAGCAGCCACACCGCTCTCGGCACGTCCTTGAAGGCACCTCGCACGCCTGCCGCTCCCCCCGCGATCCCCGCACCGGCGGGGTAAGTTCCTTTTGGGAACGGACTATGTCAGCATGACAGCCTTGGGTCAACGGACGAAGGAGCTTCCATGGCCCAGCGCACACACCTCGGTGACGCCGACTGCGCGATCGCCCAGGCCCTCGACGTCGTGGGCGACTGGTGGACGCTGCTGATCGTGCGCGACGCGGCCCGCGGCCTGCACCGGTTCGAGGAGTTCCAGCGCGAGCTGGGCGTCTCCCGCAAGGTGCTGGCCGAGCGGCTGCGGCTGCTGGTCGAAGCCGGGGTGCTGACGCGCGAGCCGTACCAGGAGCGCCCGGTGCGGCACGAGTACCGGCTGACCCCGCGCGGGCGGGGCCTGCTGCCGGTCCTGGTGGCCCTCCAGGACTGGGGCGACACATGGGTCCTGGGAGACGGAGAGATGACCGCCACGACGGACGGGGCCTCGCGCGAGGCGGCCCGGGTGAACGCGCTGAAGGGCGCCCGCCTGCCCGGGATGCTGCTGCCGGACCGCTTCGGCGAGCTGCGCGACCCGGTGGACGGCAGCCGGCCGTTCACGGTGCTGTACTGCTTCCCCGGCGCCTACGCGCGCGCCGACGCCTACCCGCCCGGATGGGCCGGCATCCCGGGGGCCAGGGGCTGCACCCTGGAGTCGTGCACGTACCGCGACCAGCTCGCGGAGTTCGCGGCCGCCGGCGCCGCCGTGCACGGCGTCTCCACCCAGCGGCCCGACGAGCAGCGCGACTTCGCGGAGGCGGAGAAGCTGCGCTTCCCGCTCCTGTCGGACGCCGGCCTGACGCTGACGACGGCGCTGCGGCTGCCGACGTTCCGGGCGGGGCAGATCCGGATCAAGCGGCTGACGCTGGTCGTGGACCGGGAGCGGACGGTGCGCGAGGTGTTCTACCCGATCGGCGACATCGGGGCGAGCGTCGCCGCGGCCCTCGCCGCGGTCCGCGCCCTGTCCGCCCCCTGACGGGGCAGGCCCCCGCCCGCCGCGCCCCGGCCGCCACCCGGCCGCCCGCCCCGCACGCCCCGCACGCCCCGCACGCCGGGATGCGAACGGGGCCCCCGGCACACCTCGTGTGCCGGGGGCCCCGTTCGCGCCGTCGAACGGCTCAGACGTTGAAGCCGAGCGCGCGCAGCTGCTCGCGGCCGTCGTCCGTGATCTTGTCCGGGCCCCACGGCGGCATCCACACCCAGTTGATGCGCAGCTCGTTGACGATGCCCTCGGTCGCCGACTTCGCCTGGTCCTCGATGACGTCGGTCAGCGGGCACGCCGCGGACGTCAGCGTCATGTCCAGGGTGGCGATGTTCGCGTCGTCGATGTGGATGCCGTAGATCAGGCCCAGGTTGACGACGTCGATGCCCAGCTCGGGGTCGACCACGTCGTAGAGGGCCTCGCGGACCTCCTCCTCGGTGGCCGGCTTGATGGACGCCTCGGGCGTCGCGTTCTCGGTCATGCCGTCTTCCTCTCCGCGTCGCCCAGCACCTGGGCGGTCGCGTCCTTCCACGCCATCCAGCTCAGCAGGGCGCACTTCACCCGCGCGGGGTACTTCGAGACGCCGGCGAACGCGACGGCGTCCTCCAGCACCTCCTCCATGGCCTCGTCGGGCTCGATCTTGCCCTTGGACTGCATCAGCTCCAGGAAGGTCTCCTGGATCCGCTGCGCCTCGGACAGCTTCTTCCCCACGAGCAGCTCGTTCAGCACGGACGCGCTGGCCTGGCTGATGGAGCAGCCCTGGCCCTCGTAGGAGACGTCGGCGAGCGTCTCCCCGTCGTACTTCACGCGCAGTGTGATCTCGTCGCCGCACGTCGGGTTGACGTGGTGCACTTCGGCGTCGCCCTCGCGCAGGCCGCGCCCGTGCGGGTGCTTGTAGTGGTCCAGGATCAGCTCCTGGTACATCGAATCCAGCTTCACTGCGGCTCCGTCTTCGTCACCCTCGTCTTCCCCGGTCAGCCGAAGAAGTTGCGTACGTGCTCCAGCCCGTCGACCAGCGCGTCGACGTCGGCCGGAGAGGAGTACAGGTAGAAAGACGCCCGCGTGGTCGCAGGAATTCCGTACCGCAGGCAGACCGGCCGCGCGCAGTGGTGGCCCACGCGGACGGCGATGCCCTGCTCGTCCAGGACCTGGCCCACGTCGTGCGGGTGGATGTCGCCGAGCGTGAAGGAGATCGCCGCGCCGCGGTCCTCGGCCGTCATCGGGCCGATGATGCGCAGGTCGGGGACCTCCAGCAGGCGGCGGACGGCGTACTCGGTGATCGCGTGCTCGTGCGCTGCGATCTTGTCCATGCCGATCGAGGCGAGGTAGTCCACGGCCGCGCCGAGGCCGACGGCCTGCGCGATCGGGGGCGTGCCCGCCTCGAACTTGTGGGGCGCCGGGGCGTACGTCGAGGAATGCATCGAGACGGTCTCGATCATCTCGCCGCCGCCGAGGAACGGGGGCAGGTCCTCCAGGAGCTCCTGGCGGCCCCACAGGACGCCGATGCCGGTCGGGCCGCACATCTTGTGGCCGGTGAAGGCCACGAAGTCGGCGCCGAGGGCCTGGACGTCCAGCGGCATGTGCGGAGCGGCCTGGGAGGCGTCGATCAGCACCAGCGCGCCGACCTCCTGGGCCCGCCGGACGATGGTCTCGACCGGGTTGACCGTGCCCAGGATGTTGGAGACCAGCGTGAAGGAGACGATCTTCGTCTTCTCCGTGATGACCTCTTCGAGGTTGGACAGGTCGAGCCGGCCGTCGTCGGTGAGGCCGAACCACTTCAGCTTCGCGCCGGTGCGCTGCGAGAGCAGCTGCCACGGCACGATGTTGGAGTGGTGCTCCATCTCCGTGATGGCGATCTCGGTGTCGCGGTCGACCCGGTAGGGCTCGTCGGCCCAGCCGAGCATGTTCGCGACCAGGTTGAGCGACTCGGAGGCGTTCTTCGTGAAGATCACCTCGTCGCGGCTCGGGGCGTTGATGAAGGCGGCGACCTTGTCGCGGGCGCCTTCGTACAGTGCCGTGGCCTCCTCGGCGAGCACGTGCACGCCCCGGTGGACGTTGGCGTTGTGCCGTTCGTAGTAGGCGTTCAGCGCGTCGAGGACCTGGCGCGGCTTCTGCGAGGTCGCCGCGTTGTCCAGGTAAACGATCTTCTTCCCGTCGTGGACCATGCGATCCAGCAGGGGGAAGTCCTTGCGGATCGCCTCGATGTCGAGGAGGCCGGGCAGCTGTGTCACGCCGTTGCGCCACCCTTCACGTACTTGTCGTAGCCCTCGGCCTCGAGCTGGTCGGCCAGCTCGGCGCCGCCGGACTCGGCGATGCGCCCGTTGGCGAAGACGTGCACGAAGTCGGGCTTGATGTAGCGCAGGATGCGCGTGTAGTGGGTGATCAGCAGGGTGCCGACCTCGCCGGACTCGCGGACGCGGTTGACGCCCTCGGAGACGATGCGCAGCGCGTCGACGTCGAGGCCGGAGTCCGTCTCGTCGAGGATCGCGATCTTCGGCTTCAGGAGCTCCAGCTGGAGGATCTCGTGGCGCTTCTTCTCACCGCCGGAGAAGCCCTCGTTCACGTTGCGCTCGGCGAAGGCGGGGTCCATCTGCAGACGGGCCATGGCCTCCTTGACCTCCTTCACCCAGGTGCGCAGCTTGGGCGCCTCGCCGCGGACGGCGGTGGCGGAGGTGCGCAGGAAGTTGGAGACCGAGACGCCGGGGACCTCGACCGGGTACTGCATGGCGAGGAAGACGCCGGCGCGGGCGCGCTCGTCGACGGACATCTCCAGGACGTCCTCGCCGTCGAGGGTCACCGTGCCACCGGTGATGGTGTACTTCGGGTGGCCTGCGAGGGAGTACGCCAGGGTGGACTTGCCCGAGCCGTTGGGGCCCATGATGGCGTGCGTCTCACCCTGCTTGACGGTGAGGTCGACACCCTTGAGGATCTCGCGGGCGCCGTTCTCCGCTTCGACGGAGACGTGCAGGTCGTGGATTTCAAGCGTTGCCATGGGTGCCTCAGGACTCCTGGGTGAGGGAGACGAGCACGTCGTCCCCTTCGATCTTTACGGGGTATACGGGAACGGGGCGCGTCGCGGGCAGCCCGGACGGCTTGCCGGTGCGCAGGTCGAACGCCGACCCGTGCAGCCAGCACTCGATCATGCAGTCCTCGACCTCGCCCTCCGAGAGGGAGACGTTCGCGTGCGAGCAGATGTCGTTGATCGCGTACACCGATCCCTCGGTGGCGACGATGGACACCGGCGTGCCGTCGAGTTCCACCCGCTTGGGGGTGTTCTCCTCCAGCTCGCTGAGCGCGCAGGCCTTGACGTACGTCATCAGACGGACGCCTCGAGCTCTGCCTCGATCTTGGCGATCAGGCGCTCCTCGATGTCGTCGACACCGATCTGCTGGACGAGTTCCGCGAAGAAGCCGCGGACCACGAGGCGGCGGGCCTCGTCGGCCGGGATGCCGCGGGCCTGGAGGTAGAAGAGCTGCTCGTCGTCGAAGCGGCCGGTCGCGGAGGCGTGGCCGGCGCCGACGATCTCGCCGGTCTCGATCTCCAGGTTGGGGACGGAGTCGACCCGCGCGCCGTCCGTGAGGACGAGGTTGCGGTTCATCTCGTAGGTGTCGGTGCCCTCGGCGCTCTTCTCGATGAGGACGTCGCCGATCCAGACCGCGTGGGCGTCCTGGCCCTGCAGGGCGCCCTTGTAGACCACGTGGGACTTGCAGTGCGGGGCGTCGTGCGTGACGAGGAGGCGGTGCTCCTGGTGCTGGCCGGCGTCGGTGAAGTAGACGCCGAGCAGCTCGGCCTCGCCGCCGGGGCCGGCGTAGCGCACGCGCGGGTGGATGCGGACGAGGTCGCCGCCGAAGGTCACGACGACGGACTTGAAGGTCGCGTCGCGGCCGAGCAGCGCGTTGTGCTGCGAGGTGTGGACGGCGGTGTCGTCCCAGTCCTGGACGGACACGAAGGTCACCTTGGCGCCGTCGCCGACGAGGATGTCGACGTTGGCGGCGCGGACGCCGTCGCCGGTGTGGTCGATGACGATGATCGCCTCGGCGAACGGCTTGACGTCGAAGACGGTGTGGCCGAAGGTCGTGCCGCCCTCGCCGTGCAGGGCGACGCGGATCGGCTCGGTGAGCACGGTCTCCTTGGGCACGGTGACGACCGTGGCCTTGGCGAAGGAGGAGAAGGCCTGGGCGGCGACCCGGTCCACGGGGGTGCCGGCCCTGCCGATGCGCTCGTCGCCGCGCTCGACCGTCTCGACGGTGACGCCCTCGGGGGCGTCGATCTGGGCCTTGATGGTGCCGTCGGCGGCGGCGGTGCCGTCGTGCAGGCCGCGCAGCCGGCCCAGCGGGGTGAAGCGCCACTCCTCCTCCCGGCCGTGCGGGATGGGGAAGTCCGCCACGTCGAAGGACGGCGGCGCGCTCATCCGGGTGGCGACGGTGGACTCCGCGGCCACCGCGATCGAGCCGGCGGTGGTGGAGCCCACCGGGATGTTCTGAGCCTCAGCCATGGCTGTCGTGTTGCTCACTCTCTTGAAAGAACACTGCCTACGTCAAAGATTGCGCCGGAGGTCCCGCGCTGCCGGGGTCAGCCGACCGAGCCCTCCATCTGGAGCTCGATGAGCCGGTTCAGCTCCAGCGCGTACTCCATCGGCAGCTCCTTGGCGATGGGCTCGACGAAGCCGCGCACGATCATGGCCATGGCCTCGAACTCGGTCATGCCGCGCTGCATCAGGTAGAAGAGCTGGTCGTCGGAGACCTTGGAGACGGTCGCCTCGTGGCCCATGGTCACGTCGTCCTCGCGGACGTCCACGTACGGGTACGTGTCCGAGCGGGAGATCGTGTCGACGAGCAGGGCGTCGCACAGGACGTTGCTCTTGGAGCCGGGGGCGCCCTCGCCGATCTCGACCAGGCCGCGGTAGGAGGTGCGGCCGCCGCCTCGCGCCACGGACTTGGAGACGATGTTCGAGGAGGTGTTCGGCGCCATGTGGACCATCTTGGAGCCGGCGTCCTGGTGCTGGCCCTCGCCCGCGAAGGCGATGGACAGGGTCTCGCCCTTGGCGTGCTCGCCCATGAGGTAGACGGCCGGGTACTTCATCGTGACCTTGGATCCGATGTTGCCGTCGATCCACTCCATGGTCGCGCCCTCGTAGGCCACGGCGCGCTTGGTGACCAGGTTGTAGACGTTGTTCGACCAGTTCTGGATCGTGGTGTAGCGGCAGCGGCCGCCCTTCTTCACGATGATCTCGACGACGGCGCTGTGCAGCGAGTCGGAGGAGTAGATGGGGGCGGTGCAGCCCTCGACGTAGTGGACGTAGGCGTCCTCGTCGACGATGATCAGCGTCCGCTCGAACTGGCCCATGTTCTCCGTGTTGATGCGGAAGTAGGCCTGGAGCGGGATGTCCACGTGGACGCCCTTGGGCACGTAGATGAAGGAGCCGCCGGACCAGACCGCGGTGTTCAGCGACGCGAACTTGTTGTCGCCGACCGGGATGACGGTGCCGAAGTACTCCTGGAAGAGCTCCGGGTGCTCCTTCAGGGCGGTGTCGGTGTCGAGGAAGATGACGCCCTGCGCCTCCAGGTCCTCGCGGATCTGGTGGTAGACGACCTCGGACTCGTACTGGGCGGCGACACCGGCGACGAGGCGCTGCTTCTCCGCCTCCGGGATGCCGAGCTTGTCGTACGTGTTCTTGATGTCCTCCGGCAGGTCCTCCCAGGACTCGGCCTGCTTCTCGGTGGACCGCACGAAGTACTTGATGTTGTCGAAGTCGATGCCCGACAGGTCGGAGCCCCAGGTCGGCATGGGCTTCTTGTCGAAGAGCTTCAGGCCCTTGAGGCGGAGCTTCAGCATCCACTCGGGCTCGTTCTTCTTCGCCGAGATGTCCCGGACGACGTCCTCGGACAGGCCGCGCTTCGCCGCCTGGCCGGCCGCGTCGGAGTCGGCCCAGCCGTACTCGTAGTTGCCCAGACCCTCGAGCTCAGGGTGAGCAGTCTCCGTGGTCATGCGGGGTTCCTCCCGGCCGTGCTTGCAGATGCTGATGAGTTGGACTGTGCTGTGCCCGCGCCACGCGGGATGAACGTCGTGCACACCCCGTCGCCGTGGGCGATGGTGGCGAGGCGCTGCACATGGGTCCCGAGCAGGCGGGAGAAGACCTCGGTCTCCGCCTCGCAGAGCTGCGGGAACTGCTCGGCTACGTGGGCCACCGGGCAGTGGTGCTGGCAGAGCTGTTCTCCGCTGTGCGGACCGGGAGCGCTCTTCGCCGTGGCAGCGTACCCGTCCGCCGTCAGCGCCCTGGCGAGGGCCTCGGTGCGGTCCTCGGGGGCGGCGGCCTCGACGGATGCGCGGTAGGCCGCGGCCTGTGCCTCCATGCGGGCCCGCGCGAACGCGGCCACGGCCGCCTCGCCCTGCTCGCCGTCGCCGGCGGACTGCGCGATCCAGCGCAGGGCGTCCGCGGCGAGCGAGTCGTACGACTGGTCGAAGGCGTCACGGCCGCAGTCCGTCAGGGCGAAGACCTTGGCGGGCCGGCCCCGGGTGCGCGCGCCGTAGACCCGCTGTTCGCGGGCTTCGACGACGCCGTCGGTGACCAGGGTGTCCAGGTGGCGGCGGACTGCGGCCTGGGTGAGGCCGAGGCGCGCCGCGAGGTCGGCGACGGTGGACGGGCCGTGGTCCAGGATGGACCGCGCGACCCGGTTGCGGGTGGACCGCTCCCCGGTAGCGGGCTCCCCCTGGGGGGCCTCGATCATCCGTTCGCCGTATTTCACAACGCCATTGTTGCGTAATTGGCCGAGCGGCGACAAGCCGTGACGGACGCCACGCCTGGTGTCCTCCGTCACTAAGGGTCACCTAACATATCCACGCAGAGTGATTCCGGTCGCTTCCTCTCCCCCCTCTCACCAGCACTGATGTGCGGCCTCGCCGGGAGCCCCGCGGGCGCTCCGGGCGTCCCGCCCCGGCGCCCCGGGCGCCTCCGGCCGCTCCGTAGACTCACCCGCATGAGCAACGACCCCGCCGTGGAGATCCGCGGACTGGTGAAGCGGTACGGCCCCAAGACGGCGGTGGACGGTCTCGACCTCACCGTGCGCCGGGGCGAGGTCACCGCGGTACTCGGCCCCAACGGCGCGGGCAAGACCACCACGATCGAGACGTGCGAGGGCTACCTGCGGCCCGACGCCGGGACGGTCCGCGTCCTCGGACTCGACCCGGTCGCCGAGGCCTCCGCCCTCCGCCCCCGGATCGGCGTGATGCTCCAGTCCGGCGGCGTGTACTCCGGCGCCCGCGCCGTCGAGATGCTCCGCCACACGGCCCGGCTGTACGCCGACCCGCTCGACGTGCCGGCGCTCGTGGAGCGGCTCGGCCTGGAGAGCTGCGGCCGCACCCCCTACCGCCGCCTCTCCGGCGGCCAGCAGCAGCGGCTGTCGCTCGCCATGGCCGTGGTGGGCCGCCCCGAGCTGGTCTTCCTGGACGAGCCGACCGCGGGCCTCGACCCGCAGGCCCGCCGGGCGACCTGGGAGCTCGTACGGGAACTGCGCGCCGACGGGGTCGGCGTCGTCCTCACCACCCACCACATGGACGAGGCGGAGCAGCTGGCCGACGAGGTCGCGATCGTGGACGCCGGCCGGGTCATCGCCCACGGCAGCCCCGAGCAGCTGTGCCGCGGCGGCGCCGAGAACACCCTGCGCTTCACCGGCCGGCCCGCCCTGGACCTGGCCTCGCTGCTCAAGGCGCTGCCGGACGGCACGCAGGCCGCCGAGATCCTCCCCGGCGTGTACCGCGTGACCGGTGACGTCGACCCGCAGATGCTGGCCACCGTCACCTCCTGGTGCGCCCAGCACGGGGTGATGCCGGACGGCCTCTCGGTGGAGCGGCACACCCTCGAAGACGTCTTCCTCGAGCTGACCGGTAAGGAGCTGCGCGCATGAGCGCCGGTACGTTCACCCCCCGCCCGGGGGCCGCGCCCGTGTCCCGCATGGTCCTCGCGCAGACGGTGCTGGAGACCCGGATGCTGCTGCGCAACGGGGAGCAGCTGCTGCTGACCGTGGTGATCCCGGCGCTGCTGCTGGTGCTGTTCTCGGCCGTCGACATCGTCTCCGTCCCACTCGACGCGGCCCGCGGGGAGGAGCCCGTGGACTTCCTCGCGCCCGGCGTCATCGCGCTGGCGGTGATGTCGACCGCGTTCACCGGCCAGGCCATCGCCACGGGCTTCGACCGCCGCTACGGGGTGCTCAAGCGGCTCGGCGCCTCGCCGCTGCCGCGCTGGGCGCTGATGGCCGCCAAGACGCTGTGCGTGCTGGTCACCGAGGTGCTCCAGATCGCCCTGCTGACCGCGATCGCCTTCGCGCTGGGATGGTCCCCGCAGGGCGGGGCGCTGTCCGCGGCCCTGCTGGTGCTGCTGGGCACCGCGGCCTTCTCGGGGCTCGGGCTGCTGATGGCCGGAACGCTCAGGGCGGAGGCCACCCTGGCCGCCGCGAACCTGGTCTTCCTGCTCCTCCTGGTCGGCGGCGGGGTGATCGTGCCGATCGAGAAGTTCCCCGGAGCCGTGCAGTCCGTCCTCGGGCTGCTGCCGATCACCGCGCTGTCGGAGGGGCTGCGGGAGGTGCTGCGGTACGGGGCGCCGATGCCGTGGGGCGACGCCGCCGTCCTCGCGGCGTGGGCCGCGCTGGGCCTGGGCGCCGCGGCCCGGTTCTTCCGCTGGGAGTGAATCGCCCGCCCCGTACGTTGGTCCCTGGGGACGATGGGCGCCGCAGCACAGGGGTGGCGCACACCAGGACGCCGGGGGGCGGAAATGGGGCAGCGGGAGGCCGCACTGCGGCTGGACGGGCAGTGGGCGGGGATCAGGTCGGGGGAGCGGGAGGCGGCGTACGGCGAGGCCGAGGCGCTGCTGGGGGAACTCATCGCGGCCCTGCGCGGGCCGGCCGGGACCGACCCGGAGTGCGCGGCGCGGCTGGGGCTGCGCCTGGGCGATCTGGCGGCGCGGCGCTTCGCCGGCGGTGACCGGGCCGGGGCGCTGGCGGCCGTCGAGGAGGGGGTGGGGTACGCACGGCAGGCCGCGGGGTACGCGCCGCAGTACGCCCGCTGGTACGCCCGGCTGCTGATCAACCAGGGCGTCTGGCTGGCGTGGCCGCTCAGCGGCCCCGACCGGCTGCCGCTGAACCCGCTCGGCGCGGCCGCCGAGGACGGGCCGGGGGCGATGGAGCGGGCGGCCGGCGAGCGGGCCCTGGACCTGACGCGCACCGCGGTCGGCGTGTGGAGCGGCCTGGACCAGGAGGATCCGGTCAACCGGCGCGGCCTGGCACAGGCCCTGGTCTTCCTCGGTGACCGGCTCGCCGAGCTGGGCCTGGCCGAGGAGGCTGCGGCCCGCGCGGTGGAAGCGGAGGGTGCCTTCCGGGCCCTGCTTCTGTCCGACCCGGGCTCTGCGGGCGCGGCCGACGCCGAGGAGGCGCTCGACCACATAGGCCGGCAGCTGGAGCTGCGCCTGCGCTTCCTGTCCTTCGGCTCCCTGGTGGGGCTGCGGGCCCGGGGCCTGCTGCCGGGGCGGCTGCTGCCGCAGGCCGTGGTGGCCGCCCGGATCCAGGGGGTGCCGGAGGAGGAGCTGGCGGCCCGGCTGCACCTGGGCGCCGACCAGGTGCGCACCATGCTGGAGGTCACGCCGTGGCGGGCCGTGTGGCGGTTCGAGGCCCGCGGCGCCGACGGGCTGTGGGAGGTCCGGCACGGCGGCTGGCGGGGCAGCGCCGAGGTCCGCAACCGTACGGCCGAGGAGTTCGGCGCGGAGCTGGTGCGCGGCTTCCGGATGTCCTCGCACTACCCGGGGGACGGGACGCACTGGCGGCTGCGGGTGTGGTGGCACGAGGAGGGCGACCCGGCGGGCGCCCGCTTCCGCTACGTCTCCGGCCCGGAATCCGCGGCGCGCCACCCGGGCGACACCCCCTCGTGAAAGTTTGCACAAGGCGCCGCCTACGATAGGGGGCGTGTTTAACCCCCTCGCCTACCTCGCCGCCCGCTGGACGCCCTCGCCGCGGATCGTCCAGCGTGCCGCGCTCGCCGCGCTCACCATGACCGTCGTCATCGTCGTCACCGGCGGCGCCGTACGGCTGACCGGGTCCGGGCTGGGCTGCGACACCTGGCCCAAGTGCACCGACGACAGCCTGATCACCACCCAGGCCCAGGGCATCCACGGCGCCATCGAGTTCGGCAACCGCATGCTGACCTACGTGGTCAGCGCGGCCGTCGGCTGGTGCATCCTGGCCGCCCGGTGCGCCAAACCGTGGCGCCGGTCGCTGACCAGGCTCGGCTGGGCCCAGTTCTGGATCGTCGGCGCCAACGCCGTGCTCGGCGGGATCACCGTCCACACCAAGCTCAACCCGTGGAGCGTGGCCGGTCACTTCCTGCTCGCCACCGCGCTGATCACCGTCACCACGCTCACCTGGCAGCGCGCCCGTGAGGGCGACGGCGCCCCCAGGCCGCGGGTGCCGGGGCCGGTGCGCAAGCTGTCTTGGGCCCTGCTCGCCACCACCGCGGTGCTGATCGCCGCGGGCACCGTGGTCACCGGCTCGGGGCCGCACGCCGGTGACAGCAGCGAGGTGCCGCGTATGCCCTTCGACTGGGAGAGCACAGCCCACGTGCACGCCGTCGCCGCCTGGGTGGTGTGCGCGCTCGCCGTCGCCATGTGGCTGGTGCTGCGGGTGGTGGACGCCCCGGACGACGCCCGCGCCCGCGCACGGGACCTGCTCCTCGTCCTCCTCGCGCAGGGCGCCATCGGCTACGTGCAGTTCTTCACCGACCTGCCCGAGGTCCTGGTCGGCGCCCACATGCTGGGCTCCTGCCTGGTGTGGATCGCGGTGCTGCGCGTGGCGCTGAGCCTGCGCGAGCGGCCCGGGCTCCCGGCCGGGGTCCCGGCCCAGGGCGAACCGTCGCTCTCGGCGGCCTGAGGCGGCTTCCGGCCCGGATCCGGGGCCGGTACGCGGTGGGAGGGGCGGCGCAGCCCAGCGCCGCCCCTCCGGCGTGTCGCGCGGCGGGCGCGGACCGCGGCAACACGGCGGCGAGCGGTACGGGCTTGTTCGGCGTCCCGCCGGAACCGGCCGCCGCCGCGGGCCCGGCCCCGGCTGGCGGCTCGGCCGGCGGCTCAAACCGTACGGAGAGGCTCCGGCCGTCGGATCCGTACGCCTCTGCCGGCCCTGGCCCGCCGTGGAGCGCTCCCCGCACTGCCGGCCCGCGGGGGGTGTCTCGCTCCTGCGGGCATGCCGACGAGGACGCGGGAAGGGGCTTCCACACGTCCTCACGGGTGAACGGGGTGCGCTCGCGGTTGACCGGGGAACCGCCGGGGGGGGCGGCCCGGGGACGTGCGGGCCGGGCGGCGTCAGGCCGCGGGCTGGGTCCCGCCGAGCTGGAGGCCCGCCATGCGGTTCCACTCGTACGGGCCGGTCTTCACGCGCGCGGCGAAGTCGCCGTCGAACTCCTCGTGGAGGGTGAGGGCGGCCTTCTCGGCGGCCAGGGCGGCGGCGGCGTGGGTCGGCGCGACGAGGTCGCCCCAGGCGCCGTCCGCGCCGACCAGCACGATCCGGGTGCCGGCCTGGCCGATGTGCGCGAGGTGCCCTTCGGCACCGCCGTGCTCCTTGGCGAACGCCCCGATCTGCTTGGCCAGCTTCGCGGCGGCCCGCTCCTGCTTCTTGTCCGCGGCGTCCGCGGGGGTGGTGTCTGCCATGGACAGCATGCTACCCGCGGGTAATCAGCGGAGGAAGGGATCCACGGCCACGGCCACGAACAGCAGCGACACGTAGGTGATGGACCAGTGGAACAGGCGCATCTCCTTCAGCTTCGCGCCCGTCACGCCCGCCTTGGCGCGCGCGTGCAGCGCGTGCGCCTCCCAAAGCCACCAGCCGCCGGCCGCCAGCGCGACCGCCGTGTAGAACCAGCCGGTGTACCCCAGCGGGGTGAGCAGCAGCGAGACGGCGACCATCACCCAGCTGTAGGCGACGATCTGCCGCGCCACGGCCCGGTTGCCGGCGACGACCGGCAGCATGGGCACGCCGACACGCGCGTAGTCGTCGGCCACCTTCATGGACAGCGGCCAGTAGTGCGGCGGGGTCCAGAAGAAGATGACGAGGAAGAGGATGACGGCGGCCCAGGAGACCTCGTTGCGGACCGAGGACCAGCCGATGAGCACCGGCATGCATCCGGCGATGCCGCCCCAGACGATGTTCTGGGTGGTGCGCCGCTTCAGCAGCATCGTGTAGACGACGACGTAGAAGAGGAGCGCGCCGAGGGCGAGCGCGGCGGACAGCCAGTTGACGAGCAGTCCGAACCACACGGTGGAGACCACGCCGAGGGTGATGCCGAAGACCAGGCACTCCCGCGGGCTGACCATGCCGGTCACGAGCGGCCGCTGCGAGGTGCGGTCCATCAGCGCGTCGATGTCGCGGTCGATGTACATGTTCAGGGCGTTGGCGCCGCCCGCGGACATGTAGCCGCCGAAGCACGTGGCGAGGACCAGCCAGAGCGAGGGCACGCCCTGCTCCGCGAGGAACATCACCGGCACTGTGGTGATCAGCAGAAGTTCGATGATCCGCGGCTTGGTCAAAGCCACAAAAGCCATGGCACGGGCCCCGAACGGCCGGTGCCCGGGGCTCGTCCCGAGCACCCCCGATGGACGGGATTCGACGGCCGTCACGCACACCCCTGACAGAGAAACCAGCAAGCTCCGGGCATGGGGGCCCGTAAAGGCTTGCGCGTACCACGCCACTGTAGACGTTGCACTTGTGTCGCCCTGCGCGGGGGTCGCCTCGTGTTGGCCCGATCGGGGGCGGCGACGTTGTGACGGACTGCGGGCACTCGAATAGCTGCACGCCGCGGCGGGGGTAGGCTCGGAATCGCGCCGGTGCACCGTACGTCACCGGGAACAGACATGTGGAGAGGAGCCCTGACCCACGGTGAGCACGAAGCCGACGACCACAGAGCTCGATTGGACCGAACTGGACCAGCGCGCGGTGGACACCGCCCGCATCCTCGCCGCGGACGCGGTCCAGAAGGTCGGAAACGGCCACCCCGGCACGGCCATGAGCCTGGCCCCCGCCGCGTACACGCTCTTCCAGAAGGTGATGCGGCACGACCCGGCCGACCCCGAGTGGGTCGGCCGCGATCGTTTCGTGCTCTCCGCCGGACACTCCTCGCTGACCCTCTACACCCAGCTGTACCTGGCCGGCTTCGGCCTGGAGCTGGACGACCTCAAGTCGTTCCGCACCTGGGGCTCGAAGACCCCGGGCCACCCGGAGTACGGCCACACGGCCGGCGTCGAGACCACCACCGGCCCGCTGGGCCAGGGCGTCGCCAACGCGGTGGGCATGGCCATGGCCGCCCGCTACGAGCGCGGCCTGTTCGACCCCGAGGCCGCCCCGGGCACCTCTCCCTTCGACCACATGGTGTACGCCATCGCCGGCGACGGCTGCCTCCAGGAGGGCATCTCCGCCGAGGCGTCCTCCCTCGCGGGCCACCAGAAGCTCGGCAACCTCGTCCTCCTCTGGGACGACAACCACATCTCCATCGAGGGCGACACGGAGACGGCCGTCTCCGAGGACACCCTCAAGCGGTACGAGGCCTACGGCTGGCACGTCCAGCGCATCGAGCAGCAGGCCAACGGCGACATCGACCCCGCCGCCCTGTACGCGGCCCTGGCCGCCGCCAAGGCCGAGACGGAGCGCCCGTCCTTCATCGCCATGCGCTCGATCATCGCCTGGCCGGCCCCGCACGCCCAGAACACCGAGGCGGCCCACGGCTCGGCCCTCGGCGACGACGAGGTCGCGGCCACCAAGCGCGTCCTCGGCTTCGACCCGGAGCAGGCCTTCGAGGTCTCCGACGAGGTCATCGCCCACACCCGCAAGGCGCTGGACCGCGGCCGCGAGGCCAAGGCCGAGTGGGAGAAGGAGCTCTCCGCCTGGCGCACGGCCAACCCGGAGCGCGCCGCCGCCTTCGACCGCATCAACGCCAACGAGCTGCCCGAGGGCTGGGAGGACGCGCTCCCCGTCTTCGAGCCCGGCTCCTCCGTCGCCACCCGCGCCGCCTCCGGCAAGGTCCTCCAGGCGCTCGGCGCGGTCATCCCGGAGCTGTGGGGCGGCTCGGCCGACCTCGCCGGCTCGAACAACACCACCATCGACAAGAACTCCTCGTTCCTGCCGAAGGGCAACCCGCTGCCGGAGGCCGACCCGTACGGCCGCACCATCCACTTCGGCATCCGCGAGCACGCCATGGCCGCGGCCATGAACGGCATCGCCCTGCACGGCCACACCCGCGTCTACGGCGGCACCTTCCTGGTGTTCTCCGACTACATGCGCAACGCGGTCCGCCTGTCCGCGCTGATGCACCTGCCGGTCACCTACGTGTGGACGCACGACTCCATCGGCCTCGGCGAGGACGGCCCGACCCACCAGCCGATCGAGCACCTCGCCTCGCTGCGCGCCATCCCGGGCCTCAGCCTCGTCCGCCCGGCCGACGCCAACGAGACGGCCGTCGCCTGGCGCGAGATCCTGCGCCGCCACACCAAGGTGTTCGGCAAGGGCACCCCGCACGGCCTGGCCCTCACCCGCCAGGGCGTGCCCGTGTACGAGCGGAACGAGGACGCCGCCAAGGGCGGCTACGTGCTCTTCGAGGCCGAGGGCGGCGAGCCGCAGGTCGTGCTCATCGGCACCGGCTCCGAGGTCCAGCTGGCCGTCGCCGCCCGCGAGGCGCTCCAGGCCGAGGGCATCCCGGCCCGTGTCGTGTCGATGCCGTCCGTCGAGTGGTTCGAGGAGCAGGACCAGGCCTACAAGGACGGCGTGCTGCCGCCGTCCGTCAAGGCCCGTGTCGCGGTCGAGGCCGGCATCGGCCTGACCTGGCACCGCTACGTCGGGGACGCGGGCCGGATCGTCTCGCTGGAGCACTTCGGCGCCTCCGCCGACGCGAAGGTGCTGTTCCGCGAGTTCGGCTTCACCCCGGAGGCCGTGACCGCCGCCGCCAAGGAATCCCTCGAAGCCGCCGCGCGCTGACGCCGGTACAAGAACCAGTAGGAGATGCAATTCCCATGACAGACGCACTCAAGCGCCTCTCCGACGAGGGCGTGGCGATCTGGCTGGACGACCTGTCCCGCAAGCGCATCACGTCGGGCAACCTGGCCGAGCTGATCGACCAGTCGCACGTCGTCGGCGTCACCACCAACCCGTCGATCTTCCAGAAGGCGATCAGCAGCGGCGACGGCTACGAGCAGCAGCTCGCCGACCTCGCCGCCCGCAAGGTCACCGTCGAAGAGGCGATCCGCATGATCACCACGGCGGACGTCCGCGACGCCGCCGACATCCTGCGGCCGGTCTTCGACCGGACCGACGGCCAGGACGGCCGCGTGTCGATCGAGGTGGACCCCCGCCTGGCCCACAACACGGCGGCGACGGTCGCCGAGGCCAAGCAGCTCGCCTGGCTGGTGGACCGCCCGAACACGCTGATCAAGATCCCCGCGACCAGGGCCGGCCTGCCGGCGATCACCGAGGTCATCGGCCGGGGCATCAGCGTCAACGTCACGCTGATCTTCTCGCTGGAGCGCTACCGCGAGGTCATGGACGCCTACGTGTCCGGCCTGGAGAAGGCCCGGGCCGCCGGCCTGGACCTCTCCGAGATCCACTCGGTCGCCTCGTTCTTCGTCTCCCGTGTGGACACCGAGATCGACAAGCGCCTGGACGGCGTCGGCACCGACGAGGCCAAGGCCCTGAAGGGCAAGTCGGCCCTCGCCAACGCCCGTCTGGCGTACGAGGCCTACGAGGAGGTCTTCTCCTCCGACCGCTGGGCCGCCCTGGAGCGCCTGGGCGCCAACAAGCAGCGCCCGCTGTGGGCCTCGACCGGCGTCAAGGACCCCGCGTACAAGGACACCCTGTACGTGGACGACCTGGTCGCGCCGAACACGGTCAACACGATGCCGGAGGCCACCCTGGAGGCGGCCGCCGACCACGGGCAGGTGACCGGCGACACCGTGCGCGGCACCTACGAGGACTCCCGCCGGGTGCTCGCCGCGGTCGCGGAGCTCGGCATCTCGTACGACGATGTGGTGCAGCTGCTGGAGGACGAGGGCGTCGAGAAGTTCGAGGCGTCCTGGAACGACCTGCTGAAGTCCACCGAGGCGGAGCTGGAGCGCCTCGCTCCCACGGAGGCCTGAACACCTTGTCTGTAAACGGAGCGAACCCGCTTCGTGACGCACAGGACCGGCGGCTCCCGCGTATCGCGGGGCCGTCCGGCCTGGTCATTTTCGGCGTTACGGGTGACCTGTCGCGCAAGAAGCTGATGCCTGCCGTCTACGACCTGGCCAATCGCGGCCTGCTCCCGCCGGGCTTCTCGCTCATCGGCTTCGCCCGCCGCGAGTGGGAGCACGAGGACTTCGCCCAGGAGGTGTACGAGGCCGTCAAGCAGCACTCGCGCACCCCCTTCCGGGAGGAGGTCTGGCAGCAGCTGGTGCAGGGCTGCCGCTTCGTCCAGGGCGACTTCGACGACGACCAGGCGTTCGAGACGCTGAAGGCGACGATCGAGGAGCTCGACAAGCAGCAGGGCACGGGCGGGAACTTCGCCTTCTACCTGTCGGTGCCGCCGAAGTGGTTCCCCAAGGTGGTCCAGCAGCTCAAGGACCACGGGCTCGCCCAGAAGGAGGGCTCGTGGCGGCGCGCCGTCATCGAGAAGCCCTTCGGGCACGACCTGAAGAGCGCCGAGGAGCTCAACAAGGTCGTCCACGAGGTGTTCCCCCGGGACGAGGTCTTCCGCATCGACCACTACCTGGGCAAGGAGACCGTCCAGAACATCCTGGCGCTCCGCTTCGCGAACACGATGTTCGAGCCGATCTGGAACCGGTCCTACGTGGACCACGTGCAGATCACCATGGCCGAGGACATCGGCATCGGCGGCCGGGCCGGGTACTACGACGGCATCGGCGCCGCCCGCGACGTCATCCAGAACCACCTGCTGCAGCTGCTCGCGCTGACGGCGATGGAGGAGCCGGGCTCCTTCCACCCCAAGGCCCTGGTGGCGGAGAAGCTGAAGGTGCTCAGCGCCGTCCAGATCCCCGAGGACCTGGGCAAGCACACCGTGCGCGGCCAGTACACCTCGGCGTGGCAGGGCGGCGAGAAGGTCGTCGGCTACCTCGAAGAGGACGGCATCGACCCGAAGTCCAAGACGGACACCTACGCCGCGATCCGCCTGGAGATCAACAACCGCCGCTGGGCGGGCGTGCCGTTCTACCTGCGGACGGGCAAGCGCCTGGGCCGCCGGGTGACGGAGATCGCGGTGGTCTTCAAGCGGGCCCCGTACCTGCCGTTCGAGTCGGGCGCGACCGAGGAGCTGGGGCAGAACGCCCTGGTCATCCGGGTCCAGCCGGACGAGGGCGTCACGGTCCGCTTCGGCTCCAAGGTCCCGGGCACCTCGATGGAGGTCCGGGACGTCACGATGGACTTCGCGTACGGCGAGTCCTTCACGGAGTCGAGCCCCGAGGCGTACGAGCGCCTCATCCTGGACGTCCTGCTGGGCGACGCGAACCTCTTCCCGCGCCACCAGGAGGTCGAGCTGTCCTGGAACATCCTCGACCCGATCGAGGAGTACTGGGACAGGCACGGCAGGCCCGCGCAGTACCCGGCGGGGACCTGGGGGCCGATCGAGGCGGACGAGATGCTCGCACGAGACGGACGGAGCTGGCGCCGGCCATGAAGATCGACCTCACGGAGACCACCTCCAGCAAGATCAACGCCGCGCTGGTGCAGGCCCGCCGCGACATCGGCACGCCGGCCATCGGCATGGTCCTCACGCTGGTGATCGTGACCGACGAGGAGAACGCGTACGACGCACTCAAGTCGGCGAACGACGCGTCCCACGAGCACCCCTCGCGGATCATCGTCGTCATCAAGCGGGTCAGCCGCTCGGCCCGCAGCCGCCGCGACGCCCGCCTCGACGCGGAGGTCCGGGTCGGCGCGGACGCGGGCACCGGCGAGACGGTCGTGCTCCGCCTCCACGGCGAGCTCGTCCACCACGCCGACTCGGTGGTCCTCCCCCTGCTGCTGCCGGACGCGCCGGTCGTCGTCTGGTGGCCCGAGGGTGCGCCCTCGGACCTGGCGGGGAGCGCGCTGGGCGCGCTCGGGCAGCGCCGCATCAGCGACACGTACGCGTGCGAGGACCCGATAGGGGCCCTCGCGGAGCGGGCGGCGACGTATGCGCCCGGGGACACGGACCTGTCCTGGACCCGGATCACGCCGTGGCGCTCCATGCTGGCGGCTGCTCTGGACCAGCAGGCCTTCGAGGTGGTCTCGGCGACCGTCGAGGGCGAGGACGAGAACCCGTCCTGCGAGCTGCTGGCCATGTGGCTGGCGGACCGCCTGGAGGTGCCAGTCGAGCGCACGCTGTCGTCGGGCCCCGGCCTGACGGCGGTCCGCCTGGAGACCAAGGAGGGCGAGATCCTCCTGGGCCGTGCGGACGGCTCGCTGGCGACGCTGTGCATGCCGGGCCAGCCCGACCGGAGCGTGGCGCTCAAGCGCCGCGAGACGGCCGAGCTGCTGGCGGAGGAGCTGCGCCGGCTGGACCCGGACAACACGTACGAGTCCGCGCTGAAGTTCGGTGTGACGAAGCTGCGGGCGGCGAAGGGCTCCCCCGCCCCGGCCGCGGCCGCGCAGGCGGCGGACGGCGGCGGCGCCGGGGACGGCGGCGAAGCGGCCGCCCCCGACGGCAAGGCCGCGAAGCCGGCCTCCAAGGCGGCCGCCAAGAAGGCCTCGGCCAAGCAGTGACACCCCCGCGGCCGCCGGCCGGCTCCGCCCCTCCGGGGGCGGTCCGGTCGGCGGCCGCGCCGTTTCCCGACCAAGAAGGCGGCAACAACATGGGTATGACGACTCCCCAGGTCGTCGTCCACCGGGACAAGGAGCTGATGGCCCAGGCCGCGGCCGCCCGGCTCATCACGAAGATCGTGGACGCGCAGGCCGCCCGGGGCACCGCCTCGGTGGTCCTGACCGGCGGCCGCAACGGCAACGGGCTGCTCGCCGCGCTGGCGGCGGCCCCGGCCCGCGACGCTGTCGACTGGGCCCGGATCGACCTGTGGTGGGGCGACGAGCGCTACGTCCCCGCCGACGACCCCGAGCGCAACCACGTCCAGGCCCGCGAGGCGCTGCTGGACGCCGTGCCCGTCGACCCGGCGCGGGTGCACGCCATGCCGGCGTCGGACGGCCCGTACGGGGACGACGTGGACGCCGCGGCCGCGGCGTACGCGGAGGAGCTGCGGCGGGCCGCCGGCCCGGAGGACCACGGCCCGGTGCCCCGTTTCGACGTGCTGATGCTGGGCGTGGGCCCGGACACGCACGTGGCGTCGCTGTTCCCGGAGCATCCGGCGGTGCGGGAGTCCGAGCGGACGGTCGTCGGCGTGCACGGCGCCCCGAAGCCCCCGCCGACCAGGGTCTCGCTGACGCTGCCCGCGATCCGGGCGGCCCGCGAGGTGTGGCTGCTCGCGGCGGGCGAGGACAAGGCCGGGGCGGTCGCGATCGCGCTGGGCGGCGCCGGCGAGGTGCAGGCCCCGGCGGCGGCCGCGTACGGGCGCTCGCGCACCCTGTGGCTGCTCGACCGGGCCGCGGCCGCGAAGCTCCCGCCGGGCCTCTACCCGCCGGTGTGACGCCGGCGGCCGGTCACCGGTACGCGGACGGCCCGCCCTCCCCTGGGGGACGGCGGGCCGTCGCGCGCGCGGCGGTCAGGCGCGGCCGCGCAGCGAGCGGTAGACCGCGACGAGGTTCCGGGTCGACGCGTCGAGCCCGGGGACGTCGGCCCCGTCGGCCAGCGCCGGCTCCACGCGCTTGGCGAGGACCTTGCCGAGCTCCACGCCCCACTGGTCGAAGGAGTCGATGTTCCACACGGCGCCCTGGACGAAGACCTTGTGCTCGTACAGCGCGATCAGCTGGCCGATCACGGACGGGGTGAGTTCGCCGGCCAGGACCGTGGTCGTGGGGTGGTTGCCGCGGAAGGTCTTGTGGGGGACGAGCTCCTCGGCGACGCCCTCCGCGCGGACCTCGTCCGCGGTCTTGCCGAAGGCCAGCGCCTGCGTCTGCGCGAAGAAGTTGGCCATCAGCAGGTCGTGCTGGGCCGCGAGGCGCGGCGGCAGCTCGGCGACGGGGCGGGCGAAGCCGATGAAGTCGGCCGGGATCACCTTGGTGCCCTGGTGGATCAACTGGTAGTAGGCGTGCTGGCCGTTGGTGCCGGGGGTGCCCCAGACGACGGGGCCCGTCTGCCAGTCGACGGGGCGGCCCTCGCGGTCCACGGACTTGCCGTTGGACTCCATGTCGAGCTGCTGGAGGTAGGCGGTGAACCGCGACAGGTAGTGGCTGTAGGGCAGGACGGCGTGCGACTGGGCGTCGTGGAAGGCGCCGTACCAGATGCCGAGGAGGCCGAGGAGGAGCGGGGCGTTCTCCTCCGGGGGCGCCGTGCGGAAGTGCTCGTCCATCAGCCGGAAGCCGGCGAGGAGTTCGCGGAAGCGGTCCGGCCCGATCGCGATCATCAGCGAGAGGCCGATGGCCGAGTCGAAGGAGTAGCGGCCGCCGACCCAGTCCCAGAACTCGAACATGTTGGCCGGATCGATGCCGAAGCCGGTCACCTTCTCCGCGTTGGTGGAGAGCGCGACGAAGTGCCGTGCGACGGCGGCCTGGTCGCCGCCGAGACCGTCCAGCAGCCAGGCGCGGGCCGATTCGGCGTTGGTGATGGTCTCGATCGTCGTGAACGTCTTGGACGCGACGATGAACAGGGTCCGCGCCGGGTCGAGGTCGCGGACGGCCTCGTGCAGGTCGGCGCCGTCGACGTTGGAGACGAAGCGCACCGTCAGCCCGCGGTCGGTGAAGGGGCGCAGCGCCTCGTAGGCCATCGCCGGTCCGAGGTCGGAGCCGCCGATGCCGATGTTGACGATGTTGGTGAGGGGTTCTCCGGTGAAGCCGGTCCACTCCCCGGAGCGGATCCGCTCGCTGAAGGAGGCCATCTTGTCGAGGACGGCGTGCACACCGGGGACGACGTCCTCGCCGTCGACCTCGACGACCGCGCCGGCGGGGGCGCGCAGCGCGGTGTGCAGGACCGCGCGGCCCTCGGTGTTGTTGATCTTCTCGCCGCGGAACATGGCCTCGCGCAGTTCGGCGACGCCGGTGGCGGCGGCCAGTTCGCGCAGCAGCGTGAGCGTCTCGTCGGTGACGAGGTGCTTGGAGTAGTCGATGTGGAGGTCGCCGACGCGCAGCGTGTACGCCGTGCCGCGGTCGGGGTTCTCCTCGAACAGCTGCCGCAGATGCGTCTGCCCCAGCTCTTCCCGGTGCTTGCCGAGGGCAAGCCACTCGGGGGTCCGGTTGAGCCTTGCCCGGCCTTCTGCGTTCATCTCGGACATCAACCCGTTTCTTCCGTCCTGTCGTGCCCCGCCGATCACCAACTTAAGGGATAGAGGGGCCCTGTGCGGGACAGCGCTGCGGTGGGCGCGCACGGCGAAGGGCCCGGTCCGCCGGAGGGGGCCTCCTGCGGGCCGGGCCCGGTACCGCGCCGGTGCGCGGCTCTCGTCAGATCTCGCCGCGGAGCTTGGCGAGGGCCTCGGCGAGGATGGCCTCGCCGTCGGCGTCGGTGCGGCGTTCGCGCACGTACGCCAGGTGCGTCTTGTACGGCTCGGTGCGCGGCGGCGCCGGGGGGTTGTCCCGGTCCTGGCCGGCCGGGAACCCGCAGCGCGGGCAGTCCCAGGTGTCCGGCACCTGTGCGTCGCTGGCGAAGCTGGGCTGAGTCTCGTGCCCGTTCGAGCACCAGAACGAGATGCGCAGGCGGGGCGCGGACTCGCCGCGCTCGGCCTCGCCCATCGGCCCCGCCCCGACCCGGCTGCCACGGATCGCGTTGCCACTTGCCACGGTCGTAACTCCCCTGCGTGATGGTGCCGCGAAGCGTGAGAGGTTTCCGCCGCGGGCGCCCCAGTCTATGGAAGGCCCAACGGACGTCCAGCAAATGGAGTTACTCACTCCGAGCCGTGGACGCCGCCTTCATGATAGGCGGGGCGCACCGGGCGGGACGGCCGGATTGGCGAGAACCGGCGGCTGCCGGAAGGCGTCAGCCGTTCGACTTCATCATCAGGCCGAGGGCGACGATGCACGCGAACCACAGCAGGCCGACCACGACCGTGATGCGGTCGAGGTTGCGCTCGGCGACCGAGGAGCCGCCGACGGAGGACTGCATGCCGCCGCCGAACATGTCGGAGAGGCCGCCGCCCTTGCCCTTGTGCATCAGCACGAGCAGCATCAGCAGCGCACTGAAGACGATCAGGGCGATCGAGAACCCCATAACCACGGCTGATTCCTACTTTCTGGCTTCCGAAGGCTTTCCGGCTGTGCCGGATGGGCGCGGGGGCCAGTGGCTGGTGGTGCAGCCTCCTGGCCCCCGCAAGGGTACGACGGATCCGGCCCGCGGCCTACTCGCTGCCGCGGGGGTGCGCCACTACTGGTCCCGGAACCGGACGATCTTGACGAACTCGTCCGCGTCGAGGGCGGCGCCGCCGATCAGGGCGCCGTCGACGTCGGGCTGCGCCATGATCGCCGCGATGTTGTTCGCCTTGACGGAGCCGCCGTACTGGATGCGGACCTTGTCGGCCAGCTCCTGGGAGTACAGCTCGGCGAGGCGGCCGCGGATGGCCCCGCAGACCTCCTGCGCGTCCTCGGGGGTGGCGACCTCGCCGGTGCCGATGGCCCAGACGGGCTCGTAGGCGATGACGATCGACTCGGCCTGGTCGGCCGGGACGTCCTTCAGGCCGCCGTCGACCTGGGCGAGGGTGTGGGCGACCTGGTCGCCGGCCTTGCGGACCTCCAGGCCCTCGCCGACGCACAGGATCGGGGTGAGGCCGTGCCGGTAGGCGGCCTTGACCTTGGCGTTGCAGACCTCGTCGCTCTCGCCGTGGTACTGGCGGCGCTCGCTGTGGCCGACGGCCACGAACGTGCACTTGAGCTTGGCGAGCATGGAGCCGGAGATCTCGCCGGTGTAGGCGCCGGCGTCGTGGGCCGAGAGGTCCTGGGCGCCGTACTTGATCTTCAGCTTGTCGCCGTCGACGAGGGTCTGGACGGAGCGCAGGTCGACGAAGGGCGGCAGCACCGCGACCTCGACGGCGTCGTAGTCCTTGTCGGCGAGCGCGAAGGCGAGCTTCTGGACGTGCGCGATGGCCTCGAGGTGGTTGAGGTTCATCTTCCAGTTGCCCGCCATGAGCGGGGTGCGCGTGGTCATCGGGGGTCAGACCTCCAGTGCAGCGAGACCGGGGAGCGTCTTGCCCTCGAGGTATTCGAGGGAGGCGCCGCCGCCGGTAGAGATGTGGCCGAAAGCGTTCTCGTCGAAGCCGAGCGTGCGCACGGCCGCGGCGGAGTCGCCGCCGCCGACGACGGTGAAGGCGCTGCTGTCGACGAGGGCCTGCGCGATGGCGCGGGTGCCGCCCGCGTAGTCGGGGTGCTCGAAGACGCCCACGGGGCCGTTCCAGAACACCGTCTCGGCATCGGCGATCTTCGAAGCGTACAGCTCGCGGGTCCTGGGGCCGATGTCGAGGCCCTCCTTGTCGGCGGGGATGCTGTCCGCGTCGACGGTGGTGTACTCGGCCGGGGTCTTGCCCTTGAGGTCGGGGAACTCGGCGGCGGCGAGGACGTCGACCGGCAGGACGAGCTCGACGCCGTTCGCCTCGGCGCGGGCCATGTACTCCTTGACGGTCTCCACCTGGTCCTTCTGGAGCAGGGAGATGCCGACCTCGTAGCCCTTGGCGTGGAGGAAGGTGTAGGCCATGCCGCCGCCGATCAGGAGGCGGTCGGCCTTGCCGAGCAGCTCGTCGATGACGGCGAGCTTGTCGGAGACCTTGGCGCCGCCGAGGACGACCACGTAGGGGCGCTTGACGTCGGCGGTCAGCTTCTTCAGGACGCCGACCTCGGCGGCGATCAGGGAGCCGGCGGCGTGCGGGAGGCGCGCGGGCAGGTCGTAGACCGAGGCGTGCTTGCGGTGTACGGCGCCGAAGCCGTCGCCGACGTAGACGTCGGCCAGCTCGGCGAGCTGGTCGGCGAAGGCGCCGCGCTCGGCGTCGTCCTTGGCGGTCTCGCCGGGGTTGAAGCGGAGGTTCTCCAGGACGGCGACCTGGCCGTCGGAGAGCTTCGCGACGGTCTCCCGGGCGGAGGCGCCGACGGTGTCGGCGGCGAAGGCGACGGCGGCGCCGAGGAGTTCGCCGAGCCGCTTCGCGGCCGGGGCGAGGGAGAACGCCGGGTCCGGGGCGCCCTTGGGGCGGCCCAGGTGCGAGGCGACGACCACGCGGGCGCCGGCCTCGGCGAGGCGGGCGATGGTCGGCTGCACGGCGCGGATCCGGCCGTCGTCGGTGATCTCGTCTCCGGCGAGCGGCACGTTGAGGTCCGCGCGGACGAAGACCCTCTTGCCCGAGACGCCCTCGGCGAGGAGTTCGTCGATCGTCTTCATGTGTTTCTACTCCTTGTCCCCCGGCACGGGCCGTACCGGCGCGGGGTGGGTGGGGCGGGCAGGCAACAGGGCCCGTACGGCGCTTCGTCGCGCTGCGCGGACCCTGTGCTCACATCATGGGAGTTCGGCTTGTGTGTCCGACGTGCGTCAGAGCCGGCCGCCGACGTAGACGGTCAGGTCGACGAGTCGGTTGGAGTAGCCCCACTCGTTGTCGTACCAGCCGACGACCTTGACCTGCTTGCCCTGGACCATCGTCAGCGACGAGTCGAAGGTGCAGGAGGCCGGCCAGTTCACGATGTCGGAGGAGACGATCGCGTCCTCGGTGTAGTCCAGGATGCCCTTGAGCTGGCCCTCGGACGCCTTCTGGAAGGCGGCGTTGATCTCGTCCTTGGTGACCTCGCGGTCGAGTTCGATGACGAGGTCGGTGACCGAGCCGGTCGGGACCGGAACGCGCATGGCGATGCCGTCCAGCTTGCCCTTCAGCTGCGGGAGGACCAGTGCGGTGGCCTTGGCGGCACCGGTGGAGGTCGGGATGATGTTCTCGGCGGCGGCGCGGGCGCGGCGCAGGTCCGAGTGCGGGAAGTCCAGGATGCGCTGGTCGTTCGTGTACGCGTGGACCGTCGTCATCATGCCCTTGACGATGCCGAAGTTCTCGTCGAGGACCTTGGCCATCGGCGCCACGCAGTTGGTGGTGCAGGAGGCGTTGGAGATGACGTGGTGGTTGGCCGCGTCGTACTTGTCGTGGTTGACGCCCATCACGATGGTGATGTCCTCGTCCTTGGCCGGGGCCGAGATGAGGACCTTCTTCGCGCCGGCGGCGATGTGCTTGGCGGCATCGGCCTTCTTCGTGAAGATGCCGGTCGACTCGATGACGATGTCGGCGCCCAGCTCGCCCCAGGGGAGGTTCGCGGGGTCGCGCTCGGCGAACGTCTTGAAGGTGTTGCCGCCGACCGTGATCGTGTCCTCGGTGTGCGTGACCTCCTGCTTGAGGCGGCCGAGGATGCTGTCGTACTTGAGGAGGTGCACCAGGGTGGCGTTGTCCGTCAGGTCGTTGACACCGACGATCTCGATGTCCGCCCCCTGCTCCAGGAGAGCTCGGAAGTAGTTGCGGCCAATTCGACCAAAACCGTTGATTCCTACGCGGATCGTCACGAACCGATCTCCTCGTTGGTGCGCCGGTCTGTGCGCCCGGCGAGCTGTAAATGGGATGTCCCCGACCGCTTACGACCCTACCTCTCCGTGAGCTTGCGAGTGACATCGTCCGGGACCTGACACACCCCGGGACCCCGCGCCGGCGGGCCGGAGCGGGCTCCCGGGGTTCGGGTGCCGGTCACTCGGTGTGAGCGGCGGCCGGGGCGGTGATCAGCGGTTCAGCGCTCGGAGCGCCTTACCGACGAGTAGCGCGCGGTCGGCCGGTTCGCGGAGGTGCTCCAGGCCGAAACCGAGCAGGACGGTGTCACGCGTGGTGACCGAGGCGTACGAGCGGAACAGCTCGCCGGAGCGCGCCCAGTCGCCGGGAACTTCGGCGCTTCCCACAGGGGCGCCGACCGCCGTCCAGGAGCCCAGGGAGGTCTCGAACCCCTCGGTGGTCTGGTCCACTCCGCCGACGGAGAGGCGGACGTCGTCGGCGAAGACGCCGCGGCCGCCGTCGCTCCCGTCCGTGATGTACGACAGGGACACCTCGACGGTCCGGCCCGCGTACGCGCTCAGGTCGAAGGACGCCTGCTTCCAGCCGTCGGACGAGCCGGTGAGGCTGTGCCACGCCCCGCTGCTCCCCTGCGCGGTGCAGCCGCCGCCCTCCAGGGCGAGGTAGTGCCGCAGGAAGGGGTGCGCGTTCACGAGGAAGCCGGCCCCGCAGTCGGTCGGCACCTGGCTGCGGGTCAGGCCGCCCGCCTCGGGCAGGGTGGTCCAGTCGTCGGCGCCCGCCGTGCGCGCCTCCACGACGGCGTGGTCGTAGCCCCTCTCGGTGTGCCAGTTCAGGGCGGCCTTGAGCTGCGGCGCGTCCGCGGCGGACACGTTCGTGAGGTCGAGGGTGCGGGTCAGCCGCCGCCAGTCCCCGTCGGCGTGGGTCGCCGCGGCCATGCCGGTGCCGGTGTGGGGGGCGTACGGGTTCGCGACCCCGGCGTACCCGCCCGCCTGCGCGCTGCGGAACTGGGGGAACCGGTCCGCGGGCAGGGTCTCGGAGGTGACGGTGAAGGCGCCGGGCGCGTCCAGCGGGTTGCCGTCGGCGTCCCCGAGCCCGCCCCGCGTCCCGGCGAGGCCTCCCGCGCCGGTGAAGCCGGTGGCTCCGCGGACGCTGCTGCGGCCGTAGGCGCCGAGCCAGTACTGGCCGAAGTCGTCGGTGAGGGCGGGCCCGACCCGGGCGTCGCCGCCGGCCGACTCGCCGGCCTCGATCAGCTTGCCGCCCTCGTTGAGGTACGAGCGCAGCGCGAGCTGCGTGGCGCCTCCGGGGGCGCCGGCGCCGGTGTAGTGGACGGCGGTGCGGAAGTGGGCGAGGACGCCGAGGCGGTGCGGGGCGCCCTGGACGGCCGTGTCCCAGACGGCGGCGGACCGGCCGTTGGCGCGCAGCGCGTCGGCGTAGCCCCGGGCATGCCGGGCGGGGGCGCCCTCCTCGGCGACCACGAGGGCGTCGGCGCGGGGCCGCTCGGCGACCGTGTACGTGAAGCGGTCGCTGGAGACGCGGCGGCCGTCCCGGTCGCGGCCGGTGAACCAGACCTCGACGCGGTCGCCGGGGCGGGCGCCGTGCACCGCGCCCCGGTACTCGTCGAACCAGTTGTTGTCCTCGCCGCCGTAGACGGAGCCGCCCTTCCAGGGCTTCAGGCCCCGGTCGTGGGTGCGGCCGCCGTTGACGCGCCAGTGCAGCCGCTTGTCGCCGAGCGCCTTGCGGGCGGTGACGGCGACCGGCTGGTCCCGGCCGTCGGCCGCGTAGGAGGTGGTGAAGGGGTCGAGGGTGAAGTCGGCGGCGGCCAGGCCCACCGGCGACACCGGCCGGTCGGGGCGCGCGGCGCTCTCGCCGACGGCGAGCGCGAAGGGGATGTTCTTGGCGAACTCGGCCTGGATCAGCTTCTCGTCGTCGGGGAAGTTGAAGCCGGAGCGGCAGTCCTCGGGCTTCCAGCGGTCGTTCGGGTCGGAGGCCGAGGCCGTCCGGCAGGTGGTCATCTCCGGGGTGAACATCATGATGCCGTTGACGTTCGAGGCGTGGCCGTCGGCCTCGCCGTTGGTGGTGTACAGCTCGGACGACAGCTGCGGGCGGTAGCCGGGGACCGCCGGGTTCTCGGGGGTGCCGGCGAGCGCCCGGTAGGCGGTGTCGTCGGGGGTGGGCGTGGCGACCTGCCAGCCGACGCCGTAGAGGATGAGCTCGGCGGCGGAGTGGTAGTTGACGGCGTACTCGAAGCCGATCCGCTTCTGGAACCGGTCGAGGGCGGCTGTCTCGGGCTCGGAGGCCGCGGACGGGCCGCGGTAGGTCTCGTTCGCGGGGTTGGGCGAGGAGCCCTCGTCGTCGTAGCCCCACTTGTAGGCGAAGTTCCGGTTCAGGTCGACGCCGTCGCCGCTGGTGGTCTTCCCGTCGCCGTTGTTGTCGCGCAGGTTCTTGCGCCAGAGCCGGTTGGCCTCGGAGGCGTGGGTGTGGTCGTAGCCGTCGGGGTTGGCGGACAGCAGGAACCACAGCTCGGTGGAGTCCACCAGCTTCGTGATCCGGGGGTCCTTGCCGTAGCTGTCCAGCGTGTGGTGCATCAGGCGCCGCGTCATCTCGGGCGTGATCCACTCGCGGGCGTGCTGGTTGGACATGTACAGCACGGAGGGCTTCGCACCGTCGCGCGTGGTGCGGGCGTTCTTCGTGACCTTCAGCGCGAGGATGTCCCGGCCCTGCACGGTCTTGCCGATGGAGACGGCCTTGGCGAGGCCGGGATGCTCCCGCGCGGTCCGCAGGACCTCCTCCTTGAGTCCGCCCTTGCCGCTGTACGGGCGGAAGACGCCGTCGCCGGGGGCCTGCGAGCGGGCGGCGGCGCCGGCCCTGCGCTCGGCGAGGGGCACGCCGCGGGCGGCGAGTGCGCGGGCCTGGCTCTCGGTGAGGAACAGCTCCACGCGGGCGGTGCCGGTCTCCGGGGCGCGCTCGGAGAGTTCGTGCCCGTCCTGGCCGGCGGCGAGGACGAGCGGGACCTGCTCCTTGGTGATGTCGGCGTCGTAGACCCGGACCTCCTCGGCGCCGGGGGCGGCGTCCGCTGCGGGGCGGGCGTGGGCCGCGGCCGGGAGGGCGGCCGTGGTGGTTGCTAACAGGAGTGAGCTGGCGGCGAGGATCAGTCCCGCGCGGTGCCTCATGTGCCCCCCTGGGCGTCGACTGCCACGAAAGCGTTCGGACGACAGGCTCACGAGGCCTCGTGTCCATGTCAATGGGGCGTTGCGGGAACGAGCCGCCGCGCACCGGGGGCCCGTACGCGGCGCGCTGTGCGGCGTACGGGCCCCGGTGCGTGGCGCGGCGGCCGGGCCGGTCAGCCGGCCATGTTGTCGGCCAGCTCCTCGCTGAGGTTGGACTCGGTGCCCGGGATGCCGAGGTCCTGGGCGCGCTTGTCGGCCATGGCCAGCAGGCGGCGGATGCGGCCGGCGACGGCGTCCTTCGTCAGCGGCGGGTCGGCGAGGGCGCCCAGCTCCTCCAGGGAGGCCTGCTTGTGCTCCATGCGCAGCCGGCCCGCGGCGGCCAGGTGCTCGGGCACCTCCTCGCCGAGGATCTCCAGGGCGCGCTGGACGCGGGCGCCGGCGGCGACGGCGGCGCGGGCCGAGCGGCGCAGGTTGGCGTCGTCGAAGTTGGCCAGCCGGTTCGCGGTGGCGCGGACCTCGCGGCGCATCCGCCGCTCCTCCCAGGCCAGCACGGACTCGTGGGCGCCGAGCCGGGTCAGCAGCGCGCCGATGGCGTCGCCGTCGCGGACGACGACGCGGTCGACGCCGCGGACCTCGCGGGCCTTCGCCGCGATGGAGAGCCGCCGGGCGGCACCCACCAGGGCCAGGGCTGCCTCGGGACCGGGGCAGGTGACCTCCAGCGAGGAGGACCGGCCCGGCTCGGTGAGCGAGCCGTGGGCCAGGAAGGCGCCGCGCCAGGCCGCCTCGGCGTCGCAGGTGGCCCCGGAGACCACCTGCGGGGGAAGGCCCCGGATGGGGCGGCCGCGGCCGTCGACCAGGCCGGTCTGGCGGGCCAGCTGGTCGCCTCCGGCCACGACGCGGACGACGTACCGGCTGCCGCGGCGCAGGCCGCCCGGCGCCATGACGACGAGGTCCGAGGAGTGGCCGAAAATCTCCAGGATGTCCTTGCGGAGCCGCCGCGCGGCGATCCCGGTGTCGAGCTCCGCCTCGATGACGATCCGGCCGCTCACCAGGTGCAGACCGCCGGCGAACCGAAGAATCGCCGAGACCTCCGCCTTCCTGCAGCAGGTCCGGGTGACGGGGAGCCGGGAGATCTCATCCTTCACCGCTGGCGTCATCGCCATGGGCCGATCCTTCCATGCATCCGAAAAATACGGTCGTACGCGGCTGCGAGCAGCTCCGGGTCGTGCTTGGGCGAGCCGTCTTCCCTGGCCACCGGCGCCAGCTCGACCGCGGCACCGAAGCGCTGCGCGGCATCGGCGAGGGACTCGCGGTCGGGCACGGCGGCCTGGTCGGCCAGCACCACGTCCAGGGCGAGTTTAGGGGCGTGTCGGGCCAAAACCTCCAAATGACGCTGCGGAGAGAAGCCCTCTGTTTCACCGGGCTGCGGGGCCAGGTTCAGCGACAGCACGCGCCGGGCCTTGGTCTCCGTCAGCGCCTCGAGGAGTTCCGGCACCAGCAGGTGCGGGATGACGGACGAGAACCAGGACCCGGGCCCGAGCACGACCCAGTCCGCGTCGAGGACGGCGGCCACGGCCTCCGGCACGGCGGGCGGGTCGGACGGCACGAGGTGCACGGACAGCACCTCGCCGGGGGTGGTGGCGACGGTGGCCTGCCCCCGGACGGTGTCCACGTCCGCCGGGCGGGCCGGGTCGTGCCCCCGTACGAGCGCCTGGAGCTCCAGCGGCACCGCCGACATCGGCAGCACCCGGCCCTGCGCGCCGAGCAGCCTGCCGACGAGGTCCAAGGCCTGGACGGGGTCGCCGAGCTGCTCCCACAGGGCCACGATCAGGAGGTTGCCCACCGCGTGCTCGTGGAGGGCTCCGGCCGACTGGAAGCGGTGCTGGATGACGCGGGCCCAGGTCTGGCCCCAGTCGTCGTCCCCGCACAGCGCCGCCAGCGCCTTGCGCAGGTCGCCCGGCGGGAGGACGCCGAGCTCCTCGCGCAGCCGCCCGCTGGATCCGCCGTCGTCGGCGACGGTGACGACGGCGGTCAGCTCGCCGGTGATCCGGCGCAGGGCGGCCAGCGACGCCGACAGGCCCATGCCGCCGCCGAGCGCGACGACCTTGGGCGCGGCGCCCTTGGCGGCTGCGCCGCGGCGCGGCGCGGTGCGGACCGCGCCGTCCTCGCCCCGCCCCGGGGTGAGGCGGCGCAGGCGGCGCAGCCGCAGGGTGCGTCCGGTCACTCGCGCCCCATGTCCCGGTGGACCACGACGGTCTCGACTCCCTCGGAGGCGAGGCGGGCGGCGAGCTTCTCGGAGACGGCGACGCTGCGGTGCTTGCCGCCGGTGCAGCCGACGGCGATGGTCACGTACCGCTTGCCCTCGCGGCGGTAGCCGGCGGCGATGAGCTGGAGCAGCTCCGTGTAGCGGTCGAGGAACTCCTTGGCGCCGGGCTGCCCGAAGACGTAGCCCGAGACCTCCGGGTTCAGGCCGGTGAACGGCCGCAGCTCGGGCACCCAGTGCGGGTTCGGGATGAAGCGGCAGTCCACGACGAGGTCGGCGTCGACGGGGAGGCCGTACTTGTAGCCGAAGGACATGACGGTGGCCCGCAGCTCGGGCTCCTCCTCGCCGGCGAACTGGGCGTCCATCTTGGCGCGCAGCTCGTGCACGTTCAGGCTGGAGGTGTCGATCACCAGGTCGGCGTCGCCGCGCAGCTCGCGCAGCAGGTCGCGCTCGGCCGCGATGCCGTCGGTGATCCGGCCCTCGCCCTGGAGCGGGTGGGGGCGGCGCACGGACTCGAAGCGCCGCACCAGCGCGTCGTCGGAGGACTCCAGGAAGACGATGCGCCGGGTGACGCCGCGCAGCTCCAGGTCGGCGAGGGACTCGCGCAGGGCGTCGAAGAACTGGCGGCCGCGGACGTCGACGACGACCGCGATCCGCGCCACGTTGCCCTGCGAGCGGGCGCCGAGCTCCACCATGGTGGGGATCAGTGCCGGCGGGAGGTTGTCCACGACGAACCAGCCGAGGTCCTCCAGGCACTTGGCCGCCGTGCTGCGGCCGGCTCCGGACATCCCGGAGATGATCACCAGCTCGGGAATGGCGGCCTCGGCGCTCTCGCCGGGCTCCAGTGTCGTGCCCGTACTCACCTGTGCTCCGTCTCGGTCGTACTCGGTCTCGTGCTGCTCGGTCATCGGTCGGTCCCCCGTTCGGACGAGGTTCCCGCGGGCGCGGGGGTCTCCTCCTCCATGATCTCCCCTGTCGCCGTGTTGACGGCAGGAGCGGCGGGGACCGCCCGGGCGAGGGCCGCGGCCACCGTCTCGGCCGTCTTGCGCCCTATGCCCGGGACCTCGCAGATCTGGTCGATTGTCGCCTGTCGCAGCCTCTTCACCGAACCGAAGTGCTTGACCAGGGCCTGCTTGCGCGTTTCGCCGAGGCCGGGCACCTCGTCGAGCGGGCCGGCCTTGAGCCGCTTGCCGCGCTTGCTGCGCTGGTACCGGATGGCGAAGCGGTGCGCCTCGTCGCGGACGCGCTGGAGCAGGTAGAGGCCCTCGCTGGTGCGGGGCAGCACGACGGGGTCGTCCTCGCCGGGAAGCCACACCTCCTCCAGGCGCTTGGCCAGGCCGCACACGGCGACGTCGTCGATGCCGAGCTCCTCCAGGGCCCGCTGCGCGGCGGCGACCTGCGGCCGGCCGCCGTCGACGACGACGAGCTGCGGGGGGTAGGCGAAGCGCTTGGGCCGCCCGTCGTCCTCCGCCCGCCCGTCGCCGGCCCGGCCGTCCCCGTCGGCCGCGCTCTCCTCGGGGGACCACTCGCCGGTCTTCAGCTTCTCCTGGAGGTAGCGGCGGAAGCGCCGGGAGACCACCTCGTGCATGGAGCGGACGTCGTCCTGCCCGGCGAAGGACTTGATCTGGAAGCGCCGGTACTCGCCCTTGCGGGCGAGCCCGTCCTCGAAGACGACCATGGAGGCCACGACGTCGTCGCCCTGGAGGTGGGAGATGTCGAAGCACTCGATGCGCAGCGGCGCGCTGTCGAGGCCGAGGGCCTCGGCGATCTCCTCCAGGGCGCGGGAGCGGGTGGTCAGGTCGGCGGCGCGCTTGGTCTTGTGCAGGGCGAGGGCCTGCTGCGCGTTGCGGTGGACGGTCTCCATGAGGGCCTTCTTGTCCCCGCGCTGCGGGATGCGCAGGCTGACCTGCGAGCCGCGCCGGCCGGCGAGCCACTGGCCGAGGGCGGGCGCGTCCTCGGGCAGGGCCGGGACCAGCACCTCCTTGGGCACGGCCTCGCCGGTCTCCTCCCCGTACAGCTGCTGCAGGGCGTGCTCGACGAGCCCGGCCGTGTCGACGGCCTCGACCTTGTCGGTGACCCAGCCGCGCTGGCCGCGGACCCGGCCGCCGCGGACGTGGAAGATCTGCACGGCCGCCTCCAGCTCGTCCTCGGCGACCGCGACGAGGTCGGCGTCGGTGGCGTCGGCGAGGACGACGGCGTTCTTCTCCATGGCGCGGCGCAGCGCCCCTATGTCGTCGCGCAGCCGGGCGGCCTTCTCGTACTCCATCTCCTCGGCGGCCTCGTGCATCTGCGCTTCGAGGCGGGAGAGGTAGGTGCCGGTGCGGCCGGCCATGAAGTCGCAGAAGTCCTCGGCGAGTTCGCGGTGCTCATCGGGGGTGACGCGGCCGACGCAGGGGGCGGAGCACTTGCCGATGTAGCCGAGGAGGCAGGGCCGGCCGATCTGCGCGGAGCGCTTGAACACCCCGGCGGAGCAGGTGCGGACGGGGAAGGCGCGCAGCATCAGGTCGACGGTCTCGCGGATCGCCCAGGCGTGCGCGTACGGGCCGAAGTAGCGGACGCCCTTCTTCTTGGGGCCGCGCATGACCTGGACGCGCGGGTACTCCTCGTTCATGGTGACGGCGAGGGAGGGGTAGCTCTTGTCGTCCCGGTACTTGACGTTGAACCGGGGGTCGTACTCCTTGATCCAGGAGTACTCCAGCTGGAGGGCCTCGACTTCGGTGGAGACGACGGTCCACTCGACGGAGGCGGCCGTGGTGACCATGGTGGCCGTGCGCGGGTGGAGGCCGGCGATGTCCTGGAAGTAGTTCGCCAGGCGCTGGCGCAGGCTCTTGGCCTTCCCGACGTAGATCACCCGGCGGTGCTCGTCGCGGAAGCGGTAGACCCCCGGCGAGTCGGGGACCTGGCCCGGCTGGGGGCGGTAGCTGGAAGGGTCGGCCATGCCGCCCACCCTACTGTCGCCTACCGACATCCAGGCCCCTGCCACCGGGCCGCCCGAGGCGCCGGCGGGGTACCGGTGAGCGGCGGGCCGCCGCGGCCGTCCCGGCCGGCGGCCCGCACCGTAGAGCGGTCAGCCCGTACGCCGGCCCGGGCGCCGACGGCGCACCGCGAGGAGCCCGGCGGCGGCGGCCAGGGCCGCTCCGGCGGCCCCTGCGGCCCCGCCGGAGGCGACCCGTCCGGCCCGGCGGAGGCGGCCTCGGCGTAGCCGCCGGCCTGCCCGCTGCGGTCGTACGCGGACCCCGGCAGCTTGTCCCCGTACGCGGCGGCGACGCGCGCCCGGTGGGCGGCGAGGGCGGTGCCCCGCTCCCCCACCGCGCGGACGGCGTCCTCGTCGAGCGGGAGCACCCGGCCGCCGCCGGCGGCGTACCGGGCGTCGATCTGCGGCTCGCGGAACACGGTGCCGCCGGGCATCCGCTCCGCCCCGGGCCGGGCTTGGCGGAACTCGTCGTCGCCGCCGGCCGTGTTGACCACCTCCCAGCCGCGGCGGGTCCGCGCGGTCCACACCGCGGCCTGCCGGCCGTCGGCGGCGACGGCCCGGCCGGTGAGGAACTCCAGGCGGGACACGGCGGCGCCGGGGTGGCCGGCGACGAAGTCGGCGGGAGGTGCGTACCTCGGCGGGCTCCCCCGGGGCTGCCCTGCGGCGGCGGCGCCGGGGCCGCCCTCCCGGCCGAAGAACCGGGTGCGGACCGCCAGGGTGTCGGGTGCGCCTGCGGCCCGGGCGGCGGCGGCCCGGTCCTCGGCCCCGGCGGTGGGCGGCTGCGGGACGGCGGCGGGGGCGGCCGCCGCGGCCTGCGGTGCGAGGCCGAGGAGGGCGGTCGCGGCGAGGACCGCTGCGGCGGTGGTGCGCTTCGTACCTCGCCGTCCACCACGGCGACCCCGGCTGCGACGCGGCCCGCGTACGGGTGCAGGCGGGCGAGAACTGCCGGACGGGGCGGGTCCGCTGGCACCGCGAGGCCGAGGTGCTCGTCGCGGTGCTGCTGTTCGAGCGGCGGCTGCGCACCGGGGAGACGTACGTCTTCGGCTACGGCTTCTAGGACGGCACCGGGGCCCGGTGCACCGAGTACGTCCGCGGCTTCGGCCACGCCGGCGGGCAGTACGTGCTCCCGGTCCGCTTCGACGAGGCCGCGCTGCCCGTGCGCTGCCGCCGCTTCACCCGGTGCGGGTCCGGGGGGCGCCGCGCAGCGGCCTGGCGGACCTCACGCCCGGCGGCCGGCGGCGCCGTGCACATCGGGGAGCCGGCGGTGCGGCGCGGCCTCCTCGGCATCGCCTGGGACCGGGCCTGACCGGCGCCCGGACCCGGCTGCGGCGGGGCCGCCCGGCCTCAGCCCGCGATCAGCTTGCCGCCCTCGGCGCGGACCGGCACCTCGGGCAGCGGGTCGGTGGCGGGGCCGCGCAGCGCCTTTCCGGTGGCGGTGTCGAAGCGGCTGCCGTGGCAGGGGCAGTTGCCCTCCCCCTGCACGATCTTGTCGAGGACGCAGCCGGCGTGCGTGCACTGAGCGCTGAACGCCTTGTACTGCCCCTCCGCCGGGCAGCTGACGATCAGCTTCCGTTCCCGGTACAGCTTCGCGCCGCCGACGGGCACGTCCGCGGCGTCCCCGAGTTCGACGGGCGCCGTGGGGACGGCCGGGCTGCCGTGACCGCTGTTGGTCTCGGTGGAGCACGCGGTGAGGGCCGCTCCGGCGCCGGCGGCCCCGACGATCGCGGCCGCACCCCTGAGGACGGTACGGCGGGCGGCGGACTGCGGCGCGGACATGCGGATCTCCCGGGTGGTGCGGACTGCTGGGGGCCGCGGCGGCGGAGGGCCGGCCGGGCCCACCCGACGATACCCCCGGCCGATGGGATACCTTCCCCCGCGTGATCGTCGTCGGCGGAGAAGCCCTGATCGACCTGGTGCCTGCGGCGCAGCCGCCGGGTGCGCTGCTGCCGCGGCCGGGCGGGGGCCCGTACAACACCGCCGTCGCGCTGGGCCGCCTCGGAGCGGAGGTGGCGTTCTGCTCGCGGATCTCGGCCGACGGGTTCGGCGAGAGCCTCCTCGACGGGCTGCGGGCCGCCGGGGTCGACGTCTCGCTCGTGCAGCGCGGGCCGGAGCCGACCACCCTGGCCGTGCCCTCCCTCGGCGCGGACGGCTCGGCCGTGTACGGCTTCTACGTGGAGGGCACCGCCGACCGGCTGTTCCGCCTGCCCGACGCGCTGCCGGCCGGCGCCCGGGCGCTGGCCGTCGGCACGTGCTCGCTGGTGCTGGAGCCGGGCGCGAGCGCGTACGAGGCGCTGCTGCGCCGGGAGGCGGCCCGCGGGCTGCTGACCCTGCTGGACCCCAACGTGCGGCCGGCGCTGATCGCGGACCCGGCGGCGTACCGGGCCCGGTTCCTGGGCTGGCTGCCGTCGGTGTCCGTGCTGAAGCTGTCCGAGGACGACGCCGACTGGCTGGGCGGCCGCGTGGAGGACTGGCTGGCGGCGGGTCCGTCGGCGGTGGTGCTGACCCGCGGGGCGAAGGGGCTGACGGTGCGGACGCGGGAGGGTGCCGAGCACTCGGTGCCGTCCCCTGCCGTGGCCGTGGCGGACACGATCGGTGCGGGCGACACCGTCAGCGCGGCGCTGCTGCACCGCCTCGCGGGCGGCGGCCCGCCGGACTGGCCGGACGTCCTGGCGTACGCCGCCCGCGCGGCGGCCCTGACCTGCACCAGGCCGGGCGCGGAACCCCCTTGCGCCGCCGAGCTCGGCGGGTAGCGGCCCGCGCTCCGCGCCGGGCTCACAGGACGCCGGGCGCCTCCTGCGCCATCCGCTCCTCCATGTGCCCGAAGAACACCTCCGGCGGCGTCACCCCGGCCGTCACCCGGACGAACTCGTCCCGCGCCTGCGGGCTCCGGGACACCGCCGCCAGCAGCTGCTGCATCTCGGGCGGCGGCGGCTCCATCTGCGCGAACCCGGCCGTGAACTCGTACATGGAGGCGACCTGCGCGTCCCGCGCCTCCTGGGCGGCCCGCATCGCCTCCCCGAAGGGCCTCCGGCCGGCGAGGACGTCGTCGAGGGCGGCGGCGCACCGCTCCGCGTCCCGGAAGGAGTCCTGGATGCCCTGGGCGGTGATGGGGTCCCTCAGGTAGCCGGCGTCGCCGACGAGGACCCAGCCGGGGCCGTACGGCTTGCGGAAGTAGTTCGGGATGGCCGTGCCGACGAACCGCTCGGCGCGGGCGGCGGCCGCGACCCGCTTGGCGAACGCCGGCGCGCGGGCCAGCGTCGCGTGGTAGTTGCCCTCGACGTCGTCGCGGTTGGCCTCGAAGTCGCGCATGGACCAGCCGCAGATGACCATCGTGAGCCCGTCGTTGGTGGGCCACGCGGCGAACGCCCGGTCGCCGCGGTCGTAGGCCTCGAACATCCCGTTCATCGGGAGCCCCGACCAGTACGTGTAGTAGTAGGCGTTGATCTTCGGCTTCTCCGCGTAGGCCGCGGCGCCGGTGGCCCGGGCGACGGACGAGTGGAGGCCGTCCGCGCCGACGACGAACGGGGCGCGGTGCCGTGCGGGGCCGTCCCGGCCGCGTCCGGCGACGCCCGTCACGGTGTCCCCGTCGAAGAGCAGCTCGTCGACGGTGAACCCCTCCACGACCTCGGCGCCGGCCTCCGCCGCGGCGTCGACGAGGATCTTGTCGAGGACGGTGCGGCGGGGCGCGTACGAGGCGTCGAAGCCCTCGCCGGCCGGCGATCCGGAGATGCTGATCGGCCCGAGGTCGAACAGGTAGGTGTGGATGGGCGGGCATCCGGTGGCGACCATCCGTTCCAGCAGCCCCCACCGCTGCAGCGCGGCCAGTCCGGGCGGATGGATCAGGTGGGTGGAGAGGGTGTCGCTCGGGAAGGTGGCCCGGTCGACGAGGAGGACCCGGTGTCCGCGCCGGGCGAGGAGCATCGCGGTCGGCGCGCCGGCGCAGCGCGCGCCGACGACGATCACATCGTGGGAGGGGGTGCCGGCGGAGCCGGCGCTGCCGGTCATGGCTCACCTGCCGATCCTTGCGGCGGCACGCCGGACGGGCGGCGCGAAGGGGAGCACGAGGAGGTGCGGAAGGGAAGGCCGCCGGCCCGCGGCCGCCGCGCATGCGGGGGACTACTTCCACGGTAGGCCGTCTCCTCCGGCCCGGCCCGGCCCCCGACGCCCGGCACCGCGTACCGGGGCCCTCCCCGGCTTCCCGGGAGCGCCCCGGGTAGGCCGAGGGGCCCGGCCGTACGGACGGCCGGGCCCTTCGTCGATCGCCGCGGGCGGTGCCGCGGGCCGCGGGCTACGCCTTGCGGGCCCGCGGGGCGGCCTTCTTCGCCGCGGCCTTCTTCGCCGGGGCGGCCGCCTTCCTGGCCGCGGTCTTCTTCGCGGCCGTCTTCCGCGCCGGGGCTGCGGATGGGGCCGCGTCGGAGATCCGGTCCGCGCCCAGGATGTCCCGCAGGAACTTGCCGGTGTGGCTGGCGCCGACGGAGGCCACCTGCTCCGGGGTGCCCTCGGCGACGACCATGCCGCCGCCGTGGCCGCCTTCGGGCCCCATGTCGATGACCCAGTCGGCGGTCTTGATGACGTCGAGGTTGTGCTCGATGACGATCACCGAGTTGCCCTTGTCGACCAGGCCCGACAGCACCTTGATCAGCTTCGAGATGTCCTCGAAGTGCAGGCCGGTCGTCGGCTCGTCGAGGACGTACACCGTCCGGCCCGTCGACCGCTTCTGCAGCTCGGAGGCCAGCTTCACACGCTGCGCCTCGCCGCCTGACAGGGTGGGCGCCGACTGCCCGAGGCGGACGTAGCCGAGCCCCACCTCCGTCAGCGTCTTCAGGTGCCGGGAGATCGTGGGGACGGCCTCGAAGAAGCCGAGGGCCTCCTCGATCGGCATGTTGAGGACTTCCGCGATGGACTTGCCCTTGTAGTGGACCTCCAGCGTCTCCCGGTTGTAGCGGTCCCCGTGGCAGACCTCGCACGGGACGTACACGTCCGGCAGGAAGTTCATCTCGATCTTGATGGTGCCGTCGCCGGAGCAGTTCTCGCAGCGGCCGCCCTTGACGTTGAAGGAGAAGCGGCCCGGCAGGTAGCCGCGCACCTTCGCCTCCATCGTCTCCGCGAACAGCTTGCGGATGTTGTCGAAGACGCCCGTGTACGTGGCCGGGTTCGACCGCGGCGTGCGGCCGATCGGCGACTGGTCGACGTGCACCACCTTGTCGACGAGGTCGTCCCCTTCGACGCGGGTGTGCCGGCCCGGCACCGACCGGGCGCCGTTCAGCTCGCGCGCCAGGTGCGTGTACAGGATGTCGTTGACCAGGGTCGACTTGCCCGAGCCTGACACGCCGGTGACCGCGGTCAGCACTCCGAGCGGGAAGGAGACGTCGATGTCGCGGAGGTTGTTCTCCTTCGCGCCGTGGACGGTGAGCCTGCGGTCGCCGTTCACGGGGCGGCGGATCTCCGGGACCGGGATCGACCTCTTGCCCGAGAGGTACTGGCCGGTCATCGAGGTGCCGTTCTCCAGCAGCTCGGCCAGCGAGCCGCTGTGCACGACCTTGCCGCCGTGCTCGCCGGCGCCGGGGCCGATGTCCACGACCCAGTCGGCCACCTTGATGGTGTCCTCGTCGTGCTCGACCACGATGAGGGTGTTGCCCATGTCGCGCAGCCGGACGAGCGTCTCGATGAGCCGGTGGTTGTCGCGCTGGTGCAGGCCGATGGACGGCTCGTCCAGCACGTACAGCACGCCGACGAGTCCGGAGCCGATCTGCGTGGCCAGGCGGATGCGCTGTGCCTCGCCGCCGGACAGGGTGCCCGCGGCGCGGTTCAGCGAGAGGTAGTCCAGGCCGACGTCGACGAGGAAGCGGAGCCGCTCGTTGACCTCCTTCAGGACCCGCTCGGCGATCTTCTTGTCGCGGGCGTCGAGGCGGAGCCGGCCCAGGAAGTCGGCGCACTCGCTGATCGACATCGCGGCGACCTCGGCGATGGACTTCTCCATCACCGTCACCGCGAGGACGATCGGCTTGAGGCGGGTCCCGCGGCAGGTCGGGCAGGGCACCTCGCGCATGTAGCCCTCGAAGCGCTCGCGGCTCGCGTCGCTCTCGGACTCCGCGTGCCGGCGCCGCACGAACGGCACGGCGCCCTCGAAGGCCGTCGTGTACGCCCGCTCCCGCCCGTACCGGTTGCGGTAGCGGACCTCGATCTGCGTCTTGTGCCCGTACAGCAGGGCCTTCCTCGCGCGCTGGGGCAGTCCGGCCCACGGGATGTCCGTGCGGAAGCCCAGCTCGTCGGCGAGGGCGCCGACCAGCCGCTGGAAGTAGTCCTTGGTGTGGCCGAGCGACCACGGGGAGACGGCGCCCTCGTCGAGGGACTTCTCCTCGTCGGGGACGATCAGCTCCGGGTCGACCTCCATGCGGGTGCCGATGCCGGTGCACTCGGGGCAGGCGCCGAACGGCGAGTTGAAGGAGAAGGAGCGCGGCTCCAGCTCCTCGAAGGACAGGTCGTCGTACGGGCAGTACAGGTGCTCCGAGAACATCCGCTCGCGCTCGGGGTCGTCCTCCGGGAGGTCGACGAAGTCGAGGATCACCATGCCCCCGGACAGCCCGAGGGCGGTCTCGACGGAGTCGGTGAGGCGGCGTTTGGCGCTCTCCTTCACCGTGAGGCGGTCGACGACCACCTCGATGGTGTGCTTCTCCTGCTTCTTGAGCACCGGCGGCTCGGAGAGCTGGATGGTCGTGCCGTCGACCCGGGCGCGGCTGTAGCCCTTGGTCTGGAGGTCGGCGAAGAGGTCGACGAACTCCCCCTTGCGCTCGCGCACCAGCGGCGAGAGCACCTGGAAGCGGCTGCCCTCGGGCAGGGCGAGCACCTTGTCGACGATGGCCTGCGGCGACTGCCGGGAGATCGGCCGGCGGCACTCGGGGCAGTGCGGCTTGCCGATGCGCGCGAAGAGCAGGCGCAGGTAGTCGTAGACCTCGGTGATGGTGCCGACCGTGGAGCGCGGGTTGCGCGAGGTCGACTTCTGGTCGATCGAGACGGCCGGGGAGAGGCCCTCGATGAAGTCCACGTCGGGCTTGTCCATCTGCCCGAGGAACTGGCGGGCGTACGACGAGAGCGACTCGACGTAGCGGCGCTGCCCCTCGGCGAAGATCGTGTCGAAGGCCAGGGAGGACTTGCCGGACCCGGACAGACCGGTGAAGACGATGAGCGAGTCGCGGGGCAGGTCGAGCGAGACGTTCTTGAGGTTGTGCTCGCGAGCGCCACGGACGATGAGTCGGTCGGTCACGCCGGTCCGCACCTTTCTTGAGAGAGCGGGGGCACGGGCCCCCGTCCCAGGGTATGGGGGGCGCCTCGGCAATGGGGTCGGGCTGGACTTCCGAGCGTATAGCACGCGCATTCGATTTACGGCACTCCGCCGTCTGCTTCACCCGTTCGTGTGGCCCAGGGCACGGTGCCACTAGGCTCGCCCCCATGACCGATCATGTGCACGACCTGCAATCTGTACGTGAGGCCACGGACCGGCTGCTGACCGCGGTCGCGAAACTGGACAACGCCGACCTGGCCGGGGAGTCACACCTCCCGGGCTGGAGCCGCGGCCATGTGCTGGCCCACCTCGCCCGCAACGCCGACGCCCTCGTGAACGTCCTCGCCGGCCGCCCCATGTACGAGAGCGCCGCCGCCCGCGACGCGGACATCGCCGCCGGCTCCGGCCGCCCCCTGGACGAGCAGCTCGCCGACCTGCGCGACAGCCACGCCCGCTTCCTCGCCGAGACCGCCGCCGACCAGGACTGGTCCCGCACCGTCGAACTGCGGGGCGGCGTCACCGACCTCGCCTCGAACGTGCCGTTCCGCCGCCTCGTCGAGGTCGAGCTGCACCACGTCGACCTGAACGCCGGCTACGGGCTGGAGGACCTACCCGCCGAGTTCACCCGCCGCGAGATCGACTTCCTCGCCGACCGCTGGAGCGGCCGCCCCGAGGTGCCGCCCACGGCCCTGGCCTGCGACGACGGGCGCACTTGGCGGACCGGCTCCGCGGGCGACCCGGCCGTTACCGTGTCCGGCCCGGCCGCGGCCCTCCTGGCCTGGCTCGCCGGCCGCGGCGACAAGGGCGCCTCGCTGACCGTGTCCGGCGGGCCCCTCCCGGCCCTCCCCCCGCTCTAGGATCGGAACCATGACGTACAGCGGAGCGGTCAAGGTCGGCGGTCCCGCCGACGTGCACGAACTCGCGGACCTGATGATTTCCAAGGTCGCCGTGGGCGAGATGAACAACAACGCCTACCTGCTGCGCTGCCGGGCCACCGGCGAGCAGCTGCTGATCGACGCGGCCGCCGAGGCGGACACGCTGCTCAGCCTGATCGGCGACGACGGCATCGCCTCGGTGGTCACCACGCACCGGCACGGCGACCACTGGGGCGCCCTGCAGGCCGTGGTCGACGCCACCGGCGCCCGCACCTACGCGGGCGCCCTGGACGCCGAGGGCATCCCGGTGCCCACCGACGTGCCCGTCGCCGACGGCGACACGATCACGGTGGGGCGGGTCTCCCTGACCGCCCGCCACCTCGTCGGGCACACCCCCGGGTCGATCGCCCTCGTCTACGACGACCCGCACGGCCACCCGCACGTCTTCACCGGGGACTGCCTCTTCCCGGGCGGCGTCGGGAACACGCACGGCGACGCGTCCGCGTTCGCCAGCCTGATCGACGACGTGGAGGCCAAGATCTTCGCGCAGCTGCCGGACGAGACCTGGGTCTACCCGGGCCACGGCAACGACACCACGCTCGGCGCCGAGCGGCCGCACCTGGCCGAGTGGCGCGAGCGCGGCTGGTAGGCCCGGCTGGTAGGCCCGGCCGGAAGGTCTCGGTCGCAGCCCGGGTCCGGTGCACTCGTTCAGGTCGAACATGACCGGGCGCACGGCCGGGCCGGACGGGGCGGGGTAACTGCTGCACCATGCGACAGGACCCCTCCCCGCCCGCGTCCGGCCGTCCCCGGACCCCCTCGATGCCGCGGCTGGCCTCGGCGGCCCTCGCCGGCACCGCCATCGAGTTCTACGACTTCTTCGTCTACGGCACGGCCGCGGCCCTCGTCCTCGGGCCGCTCTACTTCCCGTCCTTCTCCCCGCTCGCCGGCACCCTCGCCGCGTTCGGCACGTTCGGCGTCGGTTTCCTCGCCCGCCCCCTCGGCTCGGCGCTGTTCGGGCACGTCGGCGACCGCCACGGCCGCCGCCCGGTGCTGCTCGCCTCGCTGCTGCTGACGGGCGTGGCCACCGTCGCCGTCGGCTTCGTGCCCACGTACGCCTCGATCGGCCCGGCCGCCCCGGCCCTGCTGCTCCTGCTGCGGTTCCTCCAGGGGCTCGGCCTGGGCGGCGAGTGGGGCGGCGCGGTGCTGGTGACCGTCGAGCACGCGCCCCCCGAGCGGCGCGGGCTGTGGGCGAGCTTCCCGCAGATCGGCCCGTCGGTGGGCTTCCTCCTCGCCAACGGCCTGACGCTGGCGCTGTCCGCGCTGCTGACCGACGCCCAGTTCGCCTCGTGGGGCTGGCGGGTGCCGTTCTGGGCGGCGGGCCTGCTCGTCCTGGCCGGGCTGTGGCTGCGCCGCTCCATCACGGAGACCCCGCAGTTCCGTCAGCTCGCCGAGACGGGCTCCCGCGCCGAGGCCCCGCTCGCCGAGGTGCTGCGCGGACACTGGCGGCTGCTCCTGCTGACCGGCGGGGCGCTCGCCTCCGCGTACTCCGTGTTCTACGGGGTGAGCACCTGGTCCCTGGCGTACGGCACCGAGCAGCTCGGCGTGGACCGGACGACGATGCTGTCCTGCATCCTGCTCGCCGTCGCCGTCATGACGGTGTGGACGCCGGTCGCCGCGGTCCTGGGCGACCGCTGGGGCCGCCGCCCGATGTGCCTGGCGGGCTGTGCGGCCTGCGCGCTGTGGATGGTCCCGTACGCGGCCCTGCTGGGCTCGGCGAGCCCGCCGCTGGTGGCCGCCGGGGCGGTCCTGGCGCTGCTGTCGGTCGGGACGGTGCTGTCGGTGATCGGCGCGTACCTGCCCGAGCTGTACGCCCCCCGGATCCGCTGCACCGGGGCGGCCGTCGGCTACAACCTGGGCGGGGTGCTGGGCGGGGCGCTGACCCCGATCGTGGCGACGGGCCTGGCGGGCGGCTCCGGTCCGCCGTGGGGCGTGGCGGCGTACCTGGCCGGCATCGCCGTGGTGAGCCTGGCCTGCTTCGCGCTGCTCCCGGAGACCCGCCCGGGCGCGGGTACGGGCACGGAAGCGGGGGCGGCCGAAGCGACCGCCCCCGTGTAGGCCCGCCGCGGCCGGGGCTCCCGGCCGGTGCGGGTCAGGCCCCGATGCTCTCCTTGCGGGCGGCCGCCTCGGCGGCCTCCTGCTTCCGGGCGGCGATCAGGCTGGTGATCGTGGTGATCACCAGGACGCCGCAGATGACGCCCAGGGAAACCGGGATGGAGATCTCCGGGACGTGCACGCCTGACTCGTGCAGGGCGTGCAGCACGAGCTTGACGCCGATGAAGCCGAGGATGACGGACAGGCCGTAGCTGAGGTGGACCAGCTTCTTCAGCAGGCCGCCGATGAGGAAGTACAGCTGGCGCAGGCCCATCAGGGCGAAGGCGTTGGCGGTGAAGACGATGTACGGGTCCTGGGTGAGCCCGAAGATCGCGGGGATCGAGTCCAGGGCGAAGAGCACGTCGGTGGTGCCGATGGCGAGCATGACGATCATCAGCGGGGTCAGGACGCGCTTGCCGTTGCTGATGACGGAGAGCTTGGTGCCGTGGTAGCGGTCGGCGACGCCGAACTTCTTCTCGATCGACTTCAGCAGGCGGTTCTCCTCGAACTCGTCGTCCTCCTCGTCGGCCCGCGCCTCCTGGATGAGCTTCCAGGCGGTGTAGATCAGGAAGGCGCCGAAGAGGTAGAAGACCCAGGAGAAGGTCGTGATGATCGCGGCGCCGGCGGCGATGAACACCGCGCGCAGGACCAGGGCGATCAGCACGCCCACGAGCAGCACCCGCTGCTGGAGGTGGGACGGCACGGAGAACTTCGCCATGATCAGGACGAAGACGAACAGGTTGTCGACGCTCAGGGACTTCTCGGTGATGTAGCCGGCGAAGAACTCCTGGGAGGCCTGGCCGTTGCCGAAGAACAGCAGGCCGAGGCCGAAGATCACGGCAAGGACGATCCAGACGACCGTCCAGATGCCCGCCTCCTTGACGGACACGTCGTGCGGTTTGCGGCCGACGAGGAAATCGGCGCCGATGAGGAGGGAGAGACCGGCGATGGTCAGCACCCAGAGGGTCGTCGAGACGTCCACTTTGCTTTGCCTCCGGCAGATGGCTCAGGACACAGGTCAGCGACACAGGTCGGCGATCGCTGCCGGAGGTCTCTTCCACCCGCGGGCCGCTGGGGCCGCGGGCCGGCGCCCCGGGACCGGGTGGTCCGTACTGACGGGTACGCCGTAGCAGGAAAGCAGGAGTACTCCCCTCCGCACGGCCGAGGATACCGGGCGGAGGCGCTGAAGGTAAAGGGAAGGCCAAGTGATGGTCACGGGCGGGCATGGCGGCGGGCGCGCGCGGCCCGCTCCACGGCCTGGTCCAGGACGAGGCTCCCGGCCGGCGGCAGGTCCGGTTCGAACGTCCAGGCGTGGCCGACCCAGGGGTCGGCGAGGTGGTCGTCGGGGACGGGGGTGAGCCGCATCAGCTTCCGCCACAGCGGGTCCAGCAGCGGCCCGTAGGCCGCGGCCTCGTCCCGGTCGGCGACCATCAGCAGGTGCACGCCGACGGCCGGACCCTCGTCGGCGAGGTACCGGAGCCGGGTCACGGCGCGGTCGTCGAAGCCGTGCGGGAAGTCGTGGACGATCAGCAGCTGCTCGGCCGTGTCCACGTCGGGCGGCAGGTCCTCGGGCGCTCCGGCCCGCACCGCCATCTGGACGAGGTCCACCCGGCGGGTGAGCCGCTCCAGGACCTCGGCGACCCCCGCGGCACCGGCGGCGGGCGGCCCGGCCAGCACCCCGGCGTTCACGAGCGGCGCCAGGGACGCGGCGCCGGCCCCGGCCGCGTCGATGACGTGCACGGAGTACCGGCCGGCCGGGTGCACGGCGAGCAGCCGTGCCGCGTGCGCGACGGCCATGTCCATGGCGGCCCGGCGCAGCCGGTCGGTGTCCGCGGCCATCGCGGCCTCGGAGCCGGTGCGGCCGTTGTCGATCCACAGGCCGCGCTCCAGGGGGAGCCGGACGAGCATGGGGATCCGCAGGTCGGGGCGCTCGGGCAGGCGGAGGTCGCCCAGGCGCAGTGCCATGGGAGCCTCGTCGGGGCCGGCCGCGGGGGTGTCGTGCCAGACGGGGGAGGCCCAGCGGGCGTAGGCGGCGGGCAGGGCGGGCTCGACGACGGCGGCCTCGGCGGCCAGCTGGTCGAGGTCGCGGTCGAGGACGGAGCGGGCCTGGGCGACGAGTTCCTCGCGGCGGGCGCGGGCGGCGTCCCGGGCGGGGTGGCCGGCTCCGGCCATGCGGTGGCGCGGGTCGGACAGGGCCGCGTCGAGTTCGCGGTCGAGTCGGGAGTCGGCGAAGTCGCAGGCGCTGCGGTAGGCGGCGACGGCGCGGGCCAGGTCCTCGAACATGCCCCAGACCTGGTTGTAGAGCCGTTCGTCCATGGTCCAGCCGGACGCGTCGCCGGCGACGGGGACGGGCGCCTCGCCGGGGGCCGCAGGGGCGGGGGCCTGCGGGCCGGGCTCGGGGGCCTCGGAGGTGCTGCGGCGGCGGCGCGGGTGGACGTAGTCGACGGTGGGCGGCCCGCCGGCGCCGTCCGCGGGTGCCGGGCCGGGCGTACCGGCGTACGGGGCGCCGGAGACGGGGCCGGGCACGGTGGCCGGCCCGCCTCCGTCCGGCCCTGCCCCCGCCGGGCCCGTTCCCGCGGGCCCGGCGGCGGTGCCGGCCGGCGGGGTGTCCTGCGGGCCGGGGAGGCCGTGCGTGCCGGCCGCGGCGTGCACCGCGGCGACTCCGGCGCCGTCCCGGGCGGCCGCGCCCGACCCGGCCGGTCCCGCCGCCCCGGCCGCCGCCGAGGCGAGGGCCGCGGCGGCCTGGGCGGACAGCCCGGCGTCGGCCAGGAGCGCGGGGAGGCCGTCGGCGTAGCCCTGGCCCACGGCGCGGACCTTCCAGGCGCCCTGGCGACGGTAGACCTCCAGGGCCGTGACGGCGCCCTCGGCGTCCAGGCCGGCGAGCGCGAACCCGGCGAGGTCGGCGCCGCCCGGTTCGGCGACGGCCGTGTACGGGGCCGCGACCGATCCGAAGCGCGCGGGCCCGCCAGGCGGCAGCGCGAGGACGACGCGGAGCTGGTGCACGGACGGCGCCACGGCGTCGAGGTCGACGGCGAAGCGATGCGCTGCGGCCGCCTCCGCCGGGGCGGCGAGGCCGGGCAGGGCGGCCGGGTCCCCGGGGTGCGCGAGCGCGTCGGGGCCGGCCATCCGGCCGGTGTCGTCGCAGGCGGCGACCAGGGCGAGCAGCGGCGTGCCCGCCGCGATCCTGATCTCCACCCGGGTGCGGGACAGGGGGCTGTTCTGCCCCCGGACCAGTTCGGCCGTCATCGTGCAGCCCTCCCCCGTGCCTCGTGCCGTGCTGCCGTTCGGTGCACCGCGCCCGGCCGGGCGCGGTGCCTGGTCTTCTCCTACAGGTGCGGCAGGATCGCCGGCATCAGGTCCTGGAAGGTGCGGCCGTTGGCGGCGGCGCCGATGGCCGTCATCTGCCAGCCGGCGCCGGCCCGGGACACCTTCGCCATGATCTGCGCGGTGTACTGGCCGCCCCCGTCGAGGGTGTAGCGGGCCAGTTCCTGGCCGTTGGTCTCGTCGACGAGGCGGCAGAAGGCGTTCTGCACCTCCTGGAACGTCTGGCCGGTGAACGAGTTCACCGTGAAGACGATCGTGTCGATGTGGACCGGCACGCGCTGGAGGTCGACGAGGATCGACTCGTCGTCGCCTCCCTGGCCGGCGCCGCCGACGAGGTTGTCGCCGGTGTGCCGGACGGAGCCGTCGTCGCTCTGCAGGTGCCGGAAGAACACCACGTCCACGGGCTGCTTCTCCGCGAAGAGCACCGCGGAGGCGTCCAGGTCGACCTCGCGGGTGCGCGACCCGAACAGCCCGCGGCGCTTGGCCGCCTGCCAGCCGAGGCCCATCCGGACGGAGGTCAGCGAGCCCCCGTCGCCCTTCTGAAGACTGATGGCCTGTCCCTTGGACAAGTTGACCGTCACGCGCCGTCCCCTTTCATAGCCACCCCCAGGCAAAGCGTGTACCTGCGGCTGCCGCCACCCTACTGAGCCGGTCCCCTGTCAGGCGAGGCCTGCCTCCTTCATCTGCCGCAGCTCCTTCTTCAGCTCGCCGACCTCGTCCCGGATCCGGGCCGCGACCTCGAACTGGAGCTCGGCGGCCGCGGCCCGCATCCGCTCGGTCATCTGCTCGATCAGCGCGGCCAGTTCCTCGGCGGGCCGGTCGGTGGGCACCGCGGCGGCCCGGCCGCCCTTGGCGGCCTTGCCCGCGGCGGCCCCGGCGGAGGACAGCGCCGGCACCGGGGCCTTCGCCCCCTTGCCGTCCTTGGCCTGGCGGTAGCCGGTGCCGAGGAGCTGCTCGGTGTCCAGCTCCTCGCGGGCGATGGTCGCGACGATGTCGTTGATCTTCTTGCGCAGCGGCTGCGGGTCGATCCCGTTGGCCGTGTTGTAGGCGATCTGCTTCTCCCGGCGCCGGTTCGTCTCCTCGATGGCCTTCTCCATCGCCGGGGTCATCTTGTCCGCGTACATGTGGACCTGGCCGGAGACGTTGCGCGCTGCGCGGCCGATCGTCTGGATCAGCGAGGTGCCCGAGCGCAGGAAGCCCTCCTTGTCGGCGTCGAGGATCGCCACCAGCGACACCTCGGGCAGGTCCAGTCCCTCGCGCAGGAGGTTGATGCCGACCAGGACGTCGTACTCGCCGGCCCGCAGCTCGCGCAGCAGCTCGATGCGGCGGAGCGTGTCGACGTCGCTGTGCAGGTAGCGGACGGCGATGCCGAGCTCCAGGAAGTAGTCCGTGAGGTCCTCGGCCATCTTCTTGGTGAGGGTCGTGACGAGGACGCGCTCGTCGCGCTCGACCCGCTGCCGGATCTCGTGCACGAGGTCGTCGATCTGCCCTTCGGTGGGCTTGACGACGACCTCGGGGTCGACGAGGCCGGTGGGGCGGATGATCTGCTCGACGAAGCCGTCGCCGCGGGAGAGCTCGTACGCTCCCGGGGTCGCCGACAGGTAGACCGTCTGGCCGATGCGCTCCTGGAACTCCTCCCACTTCAGCGGCCGGTTGTCGAGTGCCGAGGGGAGCCGGAAGCCGTGGTCGACGAGGGTCCGCTTGCGGGAGGCGTCGCCCTCGTACATGGCGCCGATCTGCGGGACCGTGACGTGCGACTCGTCGATGACGAGGAGGAAGTCCTCCGGGAAGTAGTCGATGAGGGTGTTGGGCGCCGAGCCGCGCTCGCGGCCGTCCATGTGCAGCGAGTAGTTCTCGATGCCGGAGCAGGAGCCGATCTGACGCATCATCTCCAGGTCGTAGGTGGTGCGCATGCGCAGTCGCTGCGCCTCCAGCAGCTTGCCCTGCTTCTCCAGCTCGGCCAGCCGCGCCTCCAGCTCCGCCTCGATGCCGCGGATCGCGTTCTCCATGCGCTCGGGGCCGGCGACGTAGTGGCTCGCCGGGAACACGTACAGCTCGCGGTCCTCGCTGATGACCTCGCCGGTCAGCGGGTGCAGGGTGGAGAGGGCCTCGATCTCGTCGCCGAACATCTCGATGCGGACGGCCAGTTCCTCGTACACGGGGAAGATCTCGATGGTGTCGCCGCGCACGCGGAAGGTGCCGCGCGTGAACGCGAGGTCGTTGCGCGTGTACTGGATGTCGACGAAGCGGCGCAGGAGCCGGTCGCGGTCGATCTCCTCGCCGACCTTGAGCGGGACCATCCGGTCGACGTACTCCTGCGGGGTGCCCAGGCCGTAGATGCAGGAGACGGACGCGACCACGACGACGTCGCGCCGGGTGAGCAGCGAGTTCGTCGCGGAGTGGCGCAGCCGCTCGACCTCCTCGTTGATGGAGGAGTCCTTCTCGATGTACGTGTCCGACTGCGGGACGTACGCCTCGGGCTGGTAGTAGTCGTAGTACGAGACGAAGTACTCGACGGCGTTGTTCGGCAGGAGCTCGCGGAACTCGTTCGCCAGCTGCGCGGCCAGCGTCTTGTTCGGCGCCATCACCAGGGTGGGCCGCTGGAGCCTCTCGATCATCCAGGCGGTGGTCGCCGACTTGCCCGTGCCGGTCGCGCCCAGCAGGACGACGTCCTTCTCACCTGCGCGGATGCGCTTCTCCAGCTCGGCGATGGCCGCCGGCTGGTCGCCGCTGGGCTGGTAGGGGCTGACGACCTCGAAAGGCGCCACCGTGCGTTCGATCTTCGATACGGGCCGCATGACTCCACCGTACGACCCCGCGCCGACAGTCACCGCCCCCGCCGGGCGGCGCCGCCCCCGGCGCACGGGCCGCGCCGCGCGCCGTTCCCCCGTTCTGGTCCGTTTGTCGTAGTTCGGTGGCGGCCCGGTGATCTTCGAGCCCATGATCGCCCCAACGGACACCGCAGTGAGTCACCACGGCAACGGCTGCCGCTGCGCGCCTGTCTGACGCAGCAGCAGGGTTCACGACCCGAGGGAGAACACATGTACCTCCGACCCGCCGCAGCGGCCGCCGCCGCCGTCCTGGGCTTCACCTTCACCGCGCTCGGCGGGACGTCCGCGGCGGCCGCCGCGGATCCGGGCTCCCCCGCCGCGGCGCCGGGCCTGCTCGGCCCCGTCGTCTACGCCCACCGGGGCGCCTCGGCGTACGCGCCCGAGAACACGCTGGCCGCGGTCGACGCGGCGATGCGGCTGGGCTTCGCCTGGGTGGAGAACGACGTCCAGCGGACCATGGACGGCGAGCTGGTGGTGATCCACGACGACACCCTGGCCCGCACGACCGACGTCGAGGAGGTCTTCCCGGGCCGGGCGCCCTGGCGCGTGCGGGACTTCACGGCGGAGGAGATCTCCCGGCTGGACGCGGGCAGCTGGTTCGGCGCCTCCTTCGCCGGGGCCCGCGTCCCGACGCTGCGGGAGTACCTCGCCCGGGTGCAGCGCAACCGGCAGCGGCTCCTGTTGGAGATCAAGAAGCCGGAGCTCTATCCGGGCATCGAGGAGCAGACTGTGCGGGTGCTGGACGAGGAGGGCTGGCTCGATGCCGCCCACGTGCAGCGCCGGCTCGTCGTGCAGAGCTTCAGCGCCGACTGCGTACGCCTCGTGCACGGGCTGCGGCCCGACGTGGTGACGGCCTTCCTGGGCACACCGCCGGTGGCCGAGCTGCCCGCGTACGCCGAGTTCACCGACCGCATCAACCCCTGGCACACCACGATCTCCGCCGACTGGGTGGCCGCCGTGCACGGGCTGGCCGGGGCCCACGGCAGGGCGCTGGAGGTGGACACCTGGATCGTGGACGACGCGGTGACCGCGCGGAAGGTCCGGGAGATGGGCGTGGACGGGATCATCTCCAACGCCCCGGACGTGGTGCAGCGCGCCGTGCAGGAGGCGGCTCTCGGCTCGCTCGTGCCCTGACCCCCGCGGGGCGCCGGACCCCCGGGGCGCGGCCGCGCTGTCGGCGGCCGCCCGTACGGTGGAGGGGTGGACACCCCCGAGCGGCCGGACGGGCCGTACCTGGAATGGACCGTCGTCCCCAGCGGCATCGGCCCGCTGCTGCTCGCCGCGACCCCGCAGGGCCTCGTCAAGGTCGGCTTCCACGCCGGCTCCGCGGACCTGGACCGCCGGACGGCCGAGGCGGTGGCCGCCCGGCTCGGCGCGCGGGCCCGGCGCCCCGAGCCGGGCGCGGAGGTGCTGCTCGCCGAGCCGGTGCGCAGGCTGGCCGCGTACTTCGCCGGATCCCTGCGCCGCTTCGACCTGCCGCTGGACTGGCGGCTGTGCGCCGGCTTCCACCGCGAGGTCCTCCAGGAGCTGGACCGCTCCGTCCCCTACGGGTCCGTCATCGGGTACGGGGATCTGGCGGCCCGCGTCGGCCGGCCGGGCGGCGCGCAGGCGGTGGGGCACGCGATGGGGTCCAACCCGCTGCCGCTCGTGGTCGCCTGCCACCGGGTCGTGGAGAACGACGGGGGGATCGGCGGCTTCGGCGGCGGCGTCGAGACGAAACGGGCCCTGCTGGCCCTGGAGGGCGTCCTGCCGCAGCCGCTGTTCTGACCGGCCGGGCGGCGGGGAGGCCGGGCCCGGGCGGGCGGTTCCGCCGCGGGGCGGCGGCTGGGAGACTGCTGCGGTGACCACTCCCGCCGCGCCAGGCCGCCCCGCACCCCGCACCGCCCCGCTTCCCGCACCGCAGCCGCACCGCGGGGGCCCGGCGTGAGCGCCGCACCGGGCGCCGGATCCGGAACCGCGGGCCCGGCGGCCGCCGCCGTCGACCCGGCGGAGCTGACCCGGCTGCGCCGCCGCACCTCGTGGGTGCTGATCGCCTCCCAGGTCCTGGGCGGCGTCGGTGTGCCCATCAGCATCGCCCTGGCTCCGGTCCTCGCCACCGAGGTCGGGGGCAGCGAGGCCCTGTCCGGGCTCGCCTCGACCGCCTCGGTCATCGGCACGGCCGCCGTCTCGCTGCCGCTGGCCGCGCTGATGACCGCGCGGGGCCGCCGCCCGGGCCTCGTCCTCGCGTACGCGATCGGCGCCGCGGGCTCGGCCCTCGTCGTGCTGGCGGCCGTGGTCCGCAGCTTCCCGCTGCTGATGCTCGGCATGGCCGCCTTCGGGGCCGCCTCCTTCGCCAACTTCCAGGCCCGGTTCGCCGCCGCCGACCTCGCCGCCCCGGACCACCGCGCGCGGGCCATCTCCGTGGTGGTCTGGGCGTCGACCATCGGCGCCGTCCTCGGCCCGAACCTGTCCGCGCCCGCCAGCCGCAGCTTCGCCGGCACCTCCATACCCGCGACGGCGGGCCCCTTCGTGTGGGCCGGAGCCGTCTTCGTCCTCACCGGCCTGCTGCTCGCCGTCCTGCTGCGGCCGGACCCGCTGCTGACCGCCCGCGCGCTCGCCGGGCCCGACGAGCACGGGCACGCGGGCCACTCGCTGCGCGCCGGCATCGCGGCCGTCCGGGCCTCCGCGCGGGCCCGGGTGGCGCTGGTCGCCGTCGCCGTCTCCCACACCGCCATGGTCTCGATCATGGTGATGACCCCGGTCGACCTCGGCCACCACGGCGCCGGGCTGCACATGGTCGGCCTGGTGATCAGCGGCCACATCGCCGGCATGTTCGCCTTCTCCCCGGTGATGGGCTGGCTGGCGGACCGCCTCGGCCGGCTCTCCGTGATCGGCCTGGCCGCCGGCCTGCTGGCGCTCGCCGCACTGCTCGCCGGCACGGCCGGCCCGAACCACGGGCAGAGCGCCCTCGGCCTGTTCCTGCTCGGGCTCGGCTGGTCCGCCGGGCTCGTCTCCGGATCCGCGCTGCTGACCGACTCGGTGCCGGCCAGTGCGCGGGCCGCCGTCCAGGGCCTGAGCGACCTGACGATGAACACCTGCGCGGCGGTGGGCGGCGCCGCCTCCGGCCTGGTGATGGCGGCGGCCGGCTACGGCTGGCTGAACGCGATCGCCGCGGCGCTGCTGCTGCCGATGGCGGCGCTCGCCCTGCTCACCGCCCGGCGGCAGGCCGCGGCGCGGAAGTGATCTGGTAGACCTTGCGGAGGGTCTCGTGGACGGTCCACACCGTCCGGTCGCCCTCCCGCAGGATGCAGGCGGAGCCCGGCCCGAGCTCCAGCGCCGCGCCGCCCTCGACCTCGACGGTCGCGCGGCCGCTGACGACCACGAACAGCTCGTCGGCCTCGGTGTCGGCCACCACTCCGGGGGTGATCTGCCAGATCCCGCGGACCTGGCTGCCGTCGGGCGACTCCCACAGCACCCTGCCGGTGACGACGGGGTTCCCGGAGAGGATCTGCGCGGGGTCGAGCTCCTCGGCTTCGAGCGCGGCGTCGGGGATGTCCGGCACGCTGACCGCGAAGGAGGCGGGGGCCGCGGCGCTGTGATCGCTGGTGCTCATGGGGCGCCAGCGTAGTGCGGCGGGGGGCCGCTCCGGGGTGGCCTGAGTGTCCGGTTCCGCGCGGCGGAACGAGGCACTGTGTCCAGCGCCGCGGCCGCCCGGTCCGGCCGCCGGGTGTTTGCGGGTGCTGATCCGGTGCCATGGATGGGGACATGTCACAGCACTCAGCATCTGCGCCGCGGCCCGCCGGGCCCGTCCTGTCCGAAGAGGTCCGCGAGGCGGTCGAGCAGGGACAGCCGGTCGTGGCTCTGGAGTCAACGATCATCACGCACGGCCTGCCGCGCCCCCGCAACCTGGCGGTGGCCGCGGAGCTGGAGGCCGCCGTACGCGCGGAGGGGGCCGTACCGGCGACGGTCGCGGTCGTCGACGGGGTGGCGCACGCGGGCCTCGACAAGGACCAGCTGGAGCGGATCGCGGCCGGTGAGGGCGTACGCAAGCTCGGGCACCGGGACCTGCCCGCCGCCCTCGCGACGGGGGCGACCGGGGCGACGACCGTCTCGGCGACAGCGTTCCTCGCCGCGCGCGCCGGGCTGCGCGTCTTCGCGACGGGCGGGCTGGGCGGCGTCCACCGGGGATACGCGCAGACCCAGGACGAGTCGGCGGACCTGGGGCTGCTGGCCCGGACCCGGATCACGCTGGTGTGCGCGGGAGTGAAGTCGATCCTGGACGTGCCGGCGACGCTCCAGCGGCTGGAGACGCTCGGGGTGGCGGTCGTCGGCTACGGGACGGAACGTTTCCCCGGCTTCTACCTGGCGGACTCCGGCGAGCCGGTCGACTGGACCGTCCACCGCCCCGAGGAGGTGGCGCGGATGATGGCCGCCCAGGACGCCCTGGGCGGCCCGGAGTCGGCCCTGGTCGTGGCCAACCCGGTGGCGGAAGAGGAGCAGCTGGACCCGCAGCTGCACGACCGGGTCCTGGCCGAGGCCCTCGACGAGGGCCGCAGGCGCGGCATCACGGGCCAGGCGGTGACGCCGTTCCTGCTGGACCACCTCGTCCGGGCCACCGGCGGGGCCTCCCTGGAGGCCAACCTGGCGGCGGTGCGGGGCAACGTGGTGCTCGGCGCCCGGATCGCGGCGGCCTGGGCGGCCCGTCCGTGACGGCGGCCGGCGGGCGCCCCGGCGCCGCGCCGCGGCCGGGGGCGCTGCTGGTCGTCGGGGACGTGGTGACGGACGTGGTCGCGGTGCACCCGGAGCCGCTGGCTCCGGCGACCGACACCGCCGCCCGGATCCGCACCCTGCCGGGGGGCGCCGGGGCGAACGCGGCCTGCTGGGCGGTCCACTCCGGCGCCCCGGAGGTACGCCTCCTCGCCCGGGTCGGCGCGGAGTCGGCGCAGTGGCACGAGCGGGCGCTGCTGGCGGCCGGGGTGCGGCCGCGCCTGCTGATAGACGCGGCCGAGCCGACCGGGACGGTGGTCGCCCTGGTCGGCCGGGACACCGAGCGCACCTTCCTGACCGACAGCGGGGCCGCGCTGCGGCTCGGCCCCGCGGACTGGTCGCCGGACCTGCTCGACGGCGTCGTGCACCTGCACCTGTCCGGCTACCTGTTCTTCGCCGACTCCGCACGGGCCCTGGCCGCCGCGGCGCTGGCCGACGCCGTGCGGCGCGGGGTGCCGGTGAGCGTCGACCCGGCGTCGGCGGGCTTCCTCACCGCGCTCGGCCCGGACCGCTTCCTGCGGGCGGCGGCGGGGATCGGCGTCCTGCTGCCGAACGAGGACGAGGCCCTGCTGCTGGCCGGGCTGCCGCCCTCGGCCGGGACCGCGCGGGCCGCGGCGGAGCTGAGCCGGCGCGTGCCGCTGGTGGTGGCCACGCGGGGCGCGGCGGGCGCGCTGGTCGCCGAGGGCGGCCGGGTCGTCGCGGAGGTCCCGGCGGAGCCGGCCCGCGCGGTGGACTCCACCGGAGCCGGGGACGCGTTCACGGGCGGGTTCCTCGCGGCCCGGCTCGCGGGCGCGGATCCGGCCGGGGCGGCCCGGGCGGGCTGCCGGTCGGCGGCCCTGGCGGTGGCCCGGCTGGGCGGGCGCCCGTAACGGCGCCCGCGGGTCAGCGGCGCAGGCCGGTCCAGGCGGGGTGGCGGGGGTCGTCGGCCCGGACGACGGCGTCGGCGAGTTCGGCGGGGCCGGTCTCTGCCTCGTAGCGGGCGAAGGCGGGCAGGGTCCAGCGCTCGGACTCGCCGGTGCGGCGCGCCAGCGCCCCCGGGGAGAGCCGGATGTGCACGCTGAGGTCGAAGGGGAACCAGTGGCCGAGGAGCAGCGGCCCGTGCACGATGACCGCGGCGCCGGGCGGAAGTTCGGCGTAGGGGCTGCGGGTGGCGCGATCGGTCGCCGGGTCCCACAGGTCGGGCAGGACGCGCCCGGTGCCGCCCGGGTCGGTCGGGCCGAACACCTCCCGCCACAGGGCGCCGGTGTCGTACCAGCCGGAGAGGTACGAGTCGGCATCCCGGCGGCCGTGTTCGAACCGCAGGGAGGCCGGCCGCAGGAACCCCTCGGCGGGGACGGCGAGGACGGCGCGGCCGCGGGCGCGCAGGGCGTCGGCGAGCAGGGCGGCGAGGCCGCCGGTGTCCGCGGCGGGCGCGCCGTCGATGCCGACGCGCTGCCAGGCCGGCGGGTCCGCGGCGGGCGCGTGCTCGTCCAGGTGGCCGGCGAGCCGCTCGGCCATCCGCTGCCAGGTGATCGGTTCCAGGTGCACGGGTCCCATTGTCAGTGCGCGCCCCTAGCTTCTTCCCCGAAGGGATCACCGGCGGGACGGAGCCGTCGGCCCGACCTTGGGGAGGGGTCTGTCATGGCTCGCGAGACCACGTATCTGGAGCTGTCGCAGGACGGCGGCGGGGCGCACAAGTTCTACGAGGTCGTCGTGGACGGCACCGCCGTGGTGGTGCGGTACGGGCGCATCGGGGCCGCCGGCCAGGTGCAGCAGTCGTCGTTCCCGACCGCCGAGAGGGCGCGCGCGGCCGCCGCGAAGAAGATCGGGGAGAAGATCCGCAAGGGGTACGCGCCCGCGGTGCAGGGGCAGCGCGGGGCCCGCCCGGTGACGCGCCGCCAGGTGGTCTCGGCGCCGTCGACGGCGCGCGCGGCCGCCCCGGTGCTGTGGCGGTTCCGGACGGGCGCCTCGGCGTTCGGGATCCACGTGGACGAGGACCGCTGCTGGGTCGGCAACCAGGCGGGCGACGTCTACACGCTGAGCCACGGCGGCGAGGTGCTGGCCCGCTACTCGCTGCCGGACGGGGTCAAGTGCCTCGTGGCGGACGAGTTCTGGATCTACGCCGGGTGCGACGACGGCGCCGTGTACGACCTCTCCTCGAAGGTCCCCTTCAAGGCGTACGACATCGCGGAGGACGTCGACATCTTCTGGCTGGACATCCGCGAGGGCGTGCTGAACGTCGCGGACGCGAACGGCGGCCTGACGGTCATCGACCACGAGGACGAGTTCCAGTGGTCGCGGAAGTCGTCGGGGGCGCAGGCGTGGATGGTCCGGGCCGACGCGGACGCCGTGTACCACGGCCACGTGGACGGGGTGACGGCCTACGCCCCGGACGGCGGCGGCGAGTTGTGGCACACGCGGACCAACGGGCAGGTGCTGTTCGGCTGGCAGGAGGACCACGCGGTCTTCGCGGGCACGGCCCGGCACTGCGTCCAGCGCCTGTCGAAGGAGACGGGCGCGCTGGAGGCGACGTTCCGGTGCGACGCGGCGGTGTACTCGTGCGCGACGTCGCCCGACGGCCGGCACGTCTTCGCGGGCGACTCGTCTTCGTCGGTGTACTGCTTCGACGCGGACGGGCGGCGGCTGTGGAAGCTCGGCACGGGCAGCGGCTCGGCCCTGTCCATGCAGTACCTGGACGAGCGGCTGTACCTGGTGACGACGGACGGCTCGCTGGTCTGCGTGGACGCGAGCGAGGCCGCGATCTCGGCGGCCCGCGAGGGCACGGTGCCGACGGCGGTGGACGTGAAGTCCGCGGCGGCGCTGCCCGTCTACACCCCGGCGGCCTCGGCCGCGGCGGTGGCGGTCGTCCCGGCGGCGGCCGCACCCGCGGACGGCGTGGTGGTGGAGTGCGTGCAGCAGGGCGGGCGGCTGCGGGTGCACGTGGTGTCGGGCGGCTACGAGCCGTCGTGGAACGTGCAGTTCCCGCGGGGCATCAGGGAGCCGGGCGCCCGCTACGTGGTCGACGGGCTGCATGCGGCCTCCGGCGGGTTCTACCGGGTGCGCGGCGAGATCCGCCGCCTGGTCTGAGCCGTCGCCAGGTCTGAGCCGTCGCCCGGCGCCGGGGCGGGGCGCCGACAGGCCGGCCCGGCAAGGTGAGAACCGGCCCGGACGGCGGTATCACACCGTCATGAGCCTGGTCGTGTACGAGTCGGCGAAACCGGTGCAGTGCGCCCAGTGCCGCCGCGGCCCGCTGCGGCACCTGGTGCGCGAGGCCGGTGTGCCGCGCTGCCTGGACTGCGCGGACCTCGGGCACCTGGTCTACCTGCCGCGCGGGGACGCGGCGCTCACCCGGCGGGCCCGGGAGGCGAGTTCGCTGTCGGCGGTCGTCGTCCGCTTCAACCGGCGCCGCCACCGCCACGAACGCCAGGGCGTCTACGTGGAGGACGCCGCGCTGGCCCGTGCGGAGCGCGCCTGCCTGGCGGACGCGGAGGCGCGGGCGCGCCGCCGCGAGCGGGACCGGCTGCGGCGTGCCGCCGAGGACGTCCGCTTCACGGCGGCGTTCGCCGCGGAGATCCTGCGGCTGTTCCCCGGCTGCCCCGCGGACCGGGCGCGGGCCATCGCCGCGCACGCCTCGGTGCGGGGCAGCGGCCGGGTGGGGCGTACCGCGGCCGGCCGGGCCCTGGACGAGCCCGCCGTGTACGCGGCGGTGCGGGCGGCCGTGCGGCACACCGACACCGAGTACGACGCGCTGCTGATGGCGGGGGTCCCGCGGTTCGCGGCCCGCACCCGGCTGGCCGCGCGGATCGACGCGATCCTCGACGCCTGGCGCGTTCCCCCGCGGTCCGCGCCCCCGGAGGCCGGCCCCCGCACGGCGGCGGCCCCGCCCGTCGGCGCGGTGCCGGGTGCTGCGGCGGCCGGCCCACCCTGACCGGCGGTTACCGCCTACCGGACGCGGAACCGCCGGTACAGCAGCGCGCCGCCGAGGAGGATGCCTGCCGCGGCGGGCGCGAGGTAGCCCATGCCGTCGGCGCCGGTGTGGGCGAGGGCCGGGCCCTTCGGCGGCGCCTCCTGGACCACCGGCTGCTCCTTCGGCGGCGCGACCGGCTGCACCGGCTTGGCGGGCGTGACCGGCTTGACCGGCTGCACCGGCTGCACCGGCTTCGCCGGCTCGACCGGCTGCGGCGGCTTCGGCTGCTCGCCGTTGACGGAGCTGTTGCCGAAGGAGGGGTTGCCGATGCCGACGGCGTTCACGGAGTTGCCGCTGACGTTGACGGGGAGGGAGACCGGCAGCTGGATGCCGTTGCCGGAGACGACGCCGGGCGAGCCCGTCGCCCCGCCCTCCGCGTGGGAGCCGCCGCCGGTGCTGCTGCCCTCGGACGGCGAGGACGCCTTGCCGGAGCCGGTGTTGGCACAGCTGTTGCCCGCCGCCGGATTCAGCAGGCCCGCGGCGTTCACGGTGTTGCCGCACACGTTGACCGGCGTGTTCACCGGCAGCTGGATCAGGTTCCCGGACAGCAGCCCCGGCGAGCCCTCGGCCGAACCGCTCGCGCCGGCGTCGGCGTACGCGAAGCCGCTCACACCCGCGACCGCGAGTCCGCCTCCCGCGACCGCCGTCGCGATCAGGCCCTTACGGCGACTGTGACGCATCTGATTCCCTGCCTTCCGGAGGAGTTCACGGGCCATGCACCCGCACCGGAACAACGCGTTAAACCCATTCGGGTTATAGCGGGGCAGAGCATTTCACCCGATCGAGTAGGGGGTATGGCCGTCCCATGACTCAGCAACCGCTGCTCTTCCTCGACGTGGACGGCCCCCTCAACCCCTTCCGCTCGTACACCGCCGGGTTCCGCGGCTACACCAGCCACCGCATGCACCCGTCGGTGTGGATGTCGTTCCGGCGCCCGCACTCCCGGTCGGCCCGCCGTGGCCAGCGCGTCCGCCTGCACCCGGGGCACGGGGCCCGGCTGCTGGCCCTGCCGTACGAACTGGCCTGGGCCACAACGTGGATGGACGAGGCCAACACGCTGATCTCCCCGCACATCGGACTGCCCGGCGACCTCCCCTACATCGAATGGTCGGACTTGTTCCCCCATGATCCGGACGGGCTGTCCTGGAAGACCCGCATGCTTCTCGACTGGGCGGCGGGCCGCCCCTTCGCCTGGGTCGACGACATGATCAACGCGCGGGACCGGGCGTGGGTCGCCGCCCGCCACCCCGCGCCCGCCCTGCTGCTGCGGATCCACCCCCGACACGGGCTGCGCGACCGCGACTTCGCCGCCCTGCACGCCTGGGCCGACCGGCTCGGGCCGGCAGGGTCCGACGGGGTCACCCCGCCAGCGCGCTGACCGCGTCCGGCGAGGGGCGGCCCGTCGGCCACCAGTCCTCGGCTCCCGGCCGGGACTCGTACGCGTACCAGAGCCCGTCGCGGCCCAGCCGCAGCTGGCGCGTCCCGCACGTGAGCCGGTTGCGCTCCGGACGGAAGGAGCCCTGCGCGGCGGCGAGAAGCGCCGGGCGGGCCCGGTCGAAGGGGCCGGCCGGCGGATCCCAGGGCTCCTCCAGGGCGGCGAGGGCGGCCGGGCCGCCCTGCCGCCAGGCGGCCGCGGCCCGCGCCAGGTCCGTCGTGGTCCGCCCGGTGGCGCGCGCCAGCTCCCGGTACAGGGTGCGGGCCGGCCCGGTGAGGCCGGCCGTGTGGTGGGCGGAGGCCAGCCGGACGGCGTCCTGCCACAGGCTGAGCCCGCCGAACGGGTCCTCGCCGGTGGCCAGCAGCGCCAAGGCCCGGGCGGCCGCGTCCGCGGCGAGCTGCTCCAGGGCCAGCGGGTCGGGGGCTCCCGGTATCGCGGGATCGTGCGGCCAGCCGGGCGGCGCCGCGGGCGCGGCGGGGGCCGCCGCCGGGGCGGGCAGCGGCGGCAGCACCGTACGGGCGAGGGCCGCGCGCGCCGGGACGCCGGGGAAGCCGGCCGCGGCGGCGGGCCGCTCCCGCGCGGCGTGGGCGGCGTTGCGGCGGGTCAGCTCGGCGGTCAGCTCCCGCTCGCCGCGGCCGCGCAGCAGGAGCAGGGCGAACGGGTCCTCGTCGAAGAGGCGGGCCGCCCTGTGGCACAGCGCCGCGGCGTGCTTGCACGGCGGCCTGCCGGTGTCGGGGCAGGAGCAGCGCGGCAGGAGCCCGCCCGGCCCGGGCAGGACGGACTCCGCCAACACCTGCGGAACCTCCCGCTCCAGCAGGGCGGCCAACGCCGCCGGGTCGGCGGCCACAGCCTCCAGCAGGCCCTCCCACTCGGCGTCGGCGAGCACGCCGAGCGCCAGCTCCGTCCGGTACGGGCGGGCCCGGCTGCCCCGTACGTAGGCCACGATCCGGCCCGGCGTGACCGTGACGGCCTCGACGTGCCCCTCCGCCGCGTACGCCCGCCCCCGCTCCAGGCGTGCCGCGTCGGGCGCGGCCCGCTCCAGCGACGCCGCCCACGCCCTGCCCCACCAGGTGGCCGCCTCCGCACCGGCGGGGAGCGCGGCGAAGGTGCGGCGGCGGTCGTCCCGCGCCGTGGTCATGCGGGCCTCCGCAGGGACACGAGGTCGGCGAGCTCCCGGTCGGTCAGCTCGGTCAGCGCGGCCTCCCCCGACCCGAGCACCGCCTCGGCCAGCGCCCGCTTGGACGCGAGGAGTTCGGCGATCCGGTCCTCGACGGTCCCCTCGGCGACGAGCCGGTGGACCTGCACGGGCTGCTCCTGCCCGATCCGGTGCGCCCGGTCGGTGGCCTGCTCCTCGACGGCCGGGTTCCACCACCGGTCGAAGTGCACGACGTGCCCGGCGCGCGTCAGGTTCAGGCCCGTGCCGGCGGCCTTCAGCGACAGCAGGAACACCGGCACCTCCCCGGCCTGGAAGCGGCGCACCAGCTCCTCCCGCCGCGCGACAGGGGTGCCGCCGTGCAGGAACTGGTGCGGGACGCCCCGCGCCGCCAGGTGCCGCTCGATGATCCGCCCCATCGTCACGTACTGCGTGAACACCAGTACCGCCCCGTCCTCGGCGAGGATCGTGTCGAGCAGCTCGTCGAGCAGTGCCAGCTTCCCCGAGCGGTGCGCGATGCGGGGCCGCTCCTCCTTCAGGTACTGCGCGGGGTGGTTGCATATCTGCTTCAGCGACGCCAGCAGCTTCATGATCATGCCGCGGCGCTCCATCCCCGCGCTCCCCTCGATCACGGCCATCGCCTCGTCGACGGCGGCCCGGTACAGCGAGGCCTGCTCGCGGGTGAGCGGGACCGGGTGGTCCGTCTCGGTCTTGGGGGGCAGTTCGGGCGCGATGCCGGGGTCGCTCTTGCGGCGGCGCAGCAGGAACGGCCGCACGAGGGCGGCGAGCCGGGCGACCGCCGCCTCGTTCCCGCCGTCCTCCTCCGACTGGTGCTCCACCGGACGCGCGTGGCGGGCGCGGAACGCCGCCAGCGGTCCGAGCAGCCCGGGCGTCGTCCAGTCGAGCAGCGCCCACAGCTCGGAGAGGTTGTTCTCCACCGGCGTGCCCGTGAGCGCCACCCGCGCCGGCGCCGGGATGGTCCGCAGCGCCTTCGCGGTCGCCGAGTGGGGGTTCTTGACATGCTGCGCCTCGTCCGCGACGACCAGGCCCCAGGGCTGGGCGGCCAGCCGGGCGGCGCCGGCGCGCATCGTCCCGTACGTGGTGAGGACGAACCCGCCGGCCAGGCCGTCGAGGCTGCGGTCGCCGCCGTGGAAACGGCGCACGGGCACGCCGGGCGCGAACTTCTCGATCTCCCGCTGCCAGTTGCCCAGCAGCGAGGCCGGGCACACGACGAGGGTGGGCTCGGGACGGTCGCGGTGCAGGTGGAGCGCGATCAGCGTGACGGTCTTGCCGAGGCCCATGTCGTCGGCGAGGCATCCGCCGAGGCCGAGGGAGGTCATCAGGTCCAGCCAGGCCAGGCCGCGGGCCTGGTAGTCCCGCAGGACGGCCGTGAGGCCGGCCGGCGGGGGCAGCGGTGCGAGGTCGGCGGTGAGCCGGTCGCGCAGGGCGGCGAGCGCGCCGACGGGGACGGCCTCCACCGTCTCCCCGTCCGCCTCGGCGGTGCCGGTGAGCACGGCGGTCAGCGCGTCCACCGGATCCAGCAGGCCCAGGTCGCGTTTGCGGGCCTTGCGGACGAGTTCGGGGTCGACGCGCACCCACTGGTCGCGCAGCCGGACCACCGGGCGGTGGGCGTCGGCGAGGGCGTCCATCTCGGAGGGGGTGAGGCGGTCCCCGCCGAGCGCGATCTCCCAGGAGAACGCGAAGAGGTGCGCGGCGTCGAAGAAGGCCGTGCCGTCGATGGCGGAGCCGGGGGCCGCGGCCCGGACGGTCGCCGTCGCGGTGAGCGTACGGGCGAGCTCGCGCGGCCAGTGGACGGGGACGCCGGCGGCCGCGAGCCGGTCCGCGGCGGTGCCGAGAAGGTCCTCCAGCTCCGGGTCGGACAGGGCGAGCACGTCGGGCGCGGGCTGGTCCAGCAGCCGCAGCAACGGCGGCCAGACCCGGGCGGCCCGGCGCAGGGCGAGGACGGCGTCGATCCGGGCGCGGGGCCCGAACCCGGCAGGTGCGGCGCCCGCCCACAGCGCTCCGGCGTCGGTGACGAGCGTCGGGTCGGAGAGGCTGTGCACCTGGACCACGGCGGCCCCGGCCTTCCGGACCTCCGCCGGCAGGCCGCCGCCGGAGTCCGCGTCGCCGACGGGGTCCGGGCCGGTGGTGTCGAAGAGGCTGAACGAGGAAAGGTCCAGCCGCAGCGACAGCCCGACGCCCGCATCGGCACCGTCGGCGATGCGGGCGGCCCAGTCGCGCAGCGCGGGCACCCGCTGCGGCTCCTGCGCGGCGAACGGCAGCCCGGCGGCGGCGGGCGCGGCCGGGGTCCGCGGCAGGCAGTCCGCGACAGCGTCGAGGAACGCCCGGACCAGGGCCTCCGGTTCCGGCAGCGAGACGGGGCGGCGGCCGGGCAGCGGCACGGCGTGCCCCTCGGCGGGCAGGGCGGCGGCGACCGCGCGCAGCGCCGCGATGTCCTCGGCGGCGAGGGGGCCGACCCGCCAGGCGTCGGTGTCGTCGGCGGTGAGGCCGGGCAGCAGGCGGCCCCGGGCGGCGAGGGCGAGCGCCTGTGTGGCGGCGGTGGCCCAGGCCCGGGTGGCGGGGTGGGCGGCGGGGCTGCGGGCGGCGCGGACGAGCAGCGGCAGCGCTCCTGCCACGGGCAGGACCACGGCGGGGACGGCGCGGGTGCGCACGCCCCGGCCGTGCGGGCGGACGACGTCGATCAGCGCGGCCTCGGCGCCGGGGATCCCCGCGGCGCCGGGCAGGGGGGCGCCGTCCGGCGACCAGAAGGCCAGGCGGCCGCGGCGCGGGACCGGCTCGGGCAGGAAGACGGCGGCGTGGGGCAGCAGGGCGTACCGGGGCAGCTCGGGTGTGGCCACGCCTGCCTCCTCGCCTGCTCCGGCCGGGCCTCCGCCCGGGTCTCCCACCCGGCTCGACAACCGGGCCGGATCTGCTCTGCCGAGTGTAGGCGCGGGCAGTGACAACACTTCCTGAGCTGGCCTTTCACCGGCGCAGGGAACGCGGCCGGGGCGGCGGTGGGACGATGGGAGATCGAGGGCCGGCCGGGCCCGGAGCGACCGCCCGGGCGGGCCGGCGACGGAACGAGGCGATGAGGCGGTGGCCCATGCGTTCCGGTAACGAGCCCGTGACCGCCCGCAGCCCGCTGCGCCTGCGGTTCTGGCTGAGCCTGTGGGGGCTGCTGTGGGCGGGGGCGGGCGCGGCGCTGTTCGCACTGGCGGACCGGCCCGGCTGGGCGGCGTTCTGCGCGGTGGTCGCCGTGCTGGCGGCCGTCGACCTGGCGGTGGTGGTCCGCCACATCCGCCAGGGCCCGCACTGGCAGCCGGGCCGCGACGTCCCCCCGTACGAGCCCCCGACGGGCCCGCACCCGTAGCCCGCGCCGGGCTCCCGCCCGCCTCCGTCCCGCCTACTGCTCGAACCGGGCGGCGGCCAGGTAGTCGGGCTGCGGGTCGAGGGCGGCGGCGAGCCGGAAGTGCTTGCGGGCCTGCTCGTGGCGCCCGGAGCGCTCGTGCGTGCGGGCGAGCGCGAAGTGCGCGAACGCGTTGTCCGGCTCGCGCTCCAGCACCAGCTCGAACTCCCGCTCCGCGCGCCGCAGCTGGGCGGACGCGAAGAAGGCCCGGGCGCGCAGCAGCCGGGCCGCGGTGCTCTCGGGGTGGGCGGCGAGGACCGAGTCGAGCAGCTTCACCGCGCCGCGCGGGTCGCGGGCTGCCAGCAGCCGTTCGGCGGCCCGGTAGTCGATGACGTGCGTCTCCGGGGACGGGTCGGCCGGCGCGGCGGGCGGCGTGGTATCGGACACGGTCTGCTCCTTCCCTCTCCCCCGGCCCTAAACGCGGGGCTCGCGGGCGGCTATTCCGTGCCGGGCGCGGCGCCCGCGGCCGCGGCGGCCCGAGCCGCCAGCTCCTCCCACACGGCGCGGACCTGCGGTTCGAGCGCTTCGAGCGGGCCGTCGTTGTCGATGACGAGGGTCGCGACGGCGAGCCGCTGCTCACGGGTGGCCTGCGCGGCCATCCGGGCCCGGGCCTCGCCCTCGGCCATCCCTCGCTGGGCCGTCAGGCGGGCGAGCTGGGTGTGCGGTGCCGCGTCCACGACGACGACCAGGTCGTACAGCGGGGCGAGGCCGTTCTCGGTGAGGAGCGGCACGTCGTGCACGACGATCGCGCCGGGCCCGGCGGCCGCTTCGAGTTCGGCGGACCGGGCCCTGACCAGCGGGTGCACGATGGCGTTGAGTACCTTGAGCTTCTCCGGGTCGGCGAAGACGACCGCGCCGAGGCCGGGCCGGTCGAGGGTGCCGTCGGGGGCGAGGACCGACTCGCCGAAGGCCTCGACGACGGCTGCGAGGCCGGGGGTTCCCGGTTCCACGACCTCGCGTGCGATGCGGTCGGCGTCGACGACGACCGCCCCGTACCCCGCGAGCAGCCGCGAGACCTCGCTCTTGCCGGCACCGATTCCGCCTGTCAGGCCCACCCTCAGCATGCGCAGCAGCGTAGCCGCTGCCGGCGCGGCGCAGCAGCCCCGGCCCCTGCCGGACCCGACCCTAGGCCTCGCCTTCGCGTTCGGCCAGGAATCGCTCGAACTCGCGGCCGATCTCGTCGGCCGTGGGGATCTCCGCCGGTTCGGCGATCATGTTGCCGCGGGTTTCGGCGCCGGCCGCCGCGTCGTACTGGTGCTCCAGGCCGCGGACGAGGGAGATCAGTTCGTCGTCGCCCTCGCGGATCTGCCGGTCGATCTCCGTCTGGGTGCGGTGGGCCTCGGTGCGCAGGGCGTGCGCGACGCCGGGCAGGACCAGGCCGGTCGCCGCGGTGATCGCCTCCAGGACGGTGAGGGCGGCGTCCGGGTAGGGCGAGCGGGCGATGTAGTGCGGTACGTGCGCGGCGACGCCCAGCACGTCGTGCCCGGCCTGGGCGAGGCGGAACTCGACGAGCGATTCGGCGCTGCCGGGGACTTGGGCCTCGTCGAAGGGGCTGGTGTGGCCGGGCATCAGGTCGGTGCGGTTGCCGTGGGGGGTGATGCCGACGGGCCGGGTGTGCGGGACGCCCATGGGGATGCCGTGGAAGTTGACGGAGAGCCGGACGCCGAGCCGTTCGACGATCTGCCGGACGGCGGCGGCGAAGCGCTCCCACTCCACGTCCGGCTCGGGGCCGGAGAGCAGCAGGAAGGGCGCGCCGGTGGCGTCCTGGACGAGGCGGACCTCCAGGCGGGGCTCCTCGAAGGAGGTCCAGTGGTCGCGCCGGAAGGTCAGCAGGGGGCGCCGGGCCCGGTAGTCGACCAGCCGGTCGGCGTCGAAGCGGGCCACGACCTGGTGGGGCAGTGTGTCCAGGAGCCGCTCGACGATCTGCTCGCCGGTCTCGCCGGCGTCGATGTACCCCTCGAAGTGGTAGAGCATGACCAGTCCGGCCGAGTCCTGGGCGAGCGCCAGGTCGGCCACCGCCAGCCCCTTGGCGTCCCATTCGTACAAACCCTGTGGATCAAGCACTGTCACCGCTCCTCCTCGCCTCGTTCTCTGGGAGGAACGTCCGAGGGGGCCGCACCATTCCCCGTTCGGCCGCATTCGCGGGGCGGGAGCCCGGTCGGGCCTGGCCGCTGCCGGGCGGGGGCCGTCCGGGCCGGGGCAGCGGCAAGGCCCGCCCCCTCGGAAGGGGGCGGGCCTTGCGTTCAGCTCAGCTCACCGCCGGCTCGCGCCGGCGGCGCGGTGCGCTGCTGCGATCAGCTCTGGCCGCCGGCCAGCTTCTCGCGGAGCGCGGCCAGGGCCTCGTCGGAGGCCAGGGCGCCCGAGGTCTCGTCCGACTCGGAGGAGTAGGAACCACCCGAGATGCCCGCACCGGCGTTGCCGGCGGCCGGGGCGGCAGCACCCTCGGCAGCGGCGGCCTCGTCGGCCTCGCGGCTCTTGATGACCTGCGCCTGGTGCTGCTCGAAGCGGCTCTGCGCCTCGGCGTACTGGCGCTCCCACGTCTCCCGCTGGGTCTCGTAGCCCTCGAGCCAGTCGTTGGTCTCGGGGTCGAAGCCCTCGGGGTAGATGTAGTTGCCCTGGTCGTCGTAGGACGCGGCCATGCCGTACAGGGTCGGGTCGAACTCGACCGACGCCGGGTCGGCACCGAAGGACTCGTTGGCCTGCTTGAGGGACAGCGAGATCCGGCGACGCTCGAGGTCGATGTCGATGACCTTGACGAAGATCTCGTCGTTGACCTGGACGACCTGCTCCGGGATCTCCACGTGGCGCTCGGCCAGCTCGGAGATGTGGACCAGGCCCTCGATGCCCTCGTCGACGCGGACGAACGCACCGAACGGAACCAGCTTGGTGACCTTGCCGGGGACGACCTGGCCGATCTGGTGGGTCCGGGCGAACTGCTGCCACGGGTCCTCCTGCGTCGCCTTCAGCGACAGGGAGACACGCTCGCGGTCCATGTCGACGTCGAGGACCTCGACGGTGACCTCCTGGCCGACCTCGACGACCTCGGACGGGTGGTCGATGTGCTTCCAGGACAGCTCGGAGACGTGGACGAGACCGTCGACGCCGCCCAGGTCCACGAAGGCACCGAAGTTGACGATCGAGGAGACGACGCCGGAGCGGACCTGACCCTTCTGCAGGGTGGTGAGGAACGTCTGGCGGACCTCGGACTGGGTCTGCTCGAGCCAGGCGCGGCGGGACAGGACCACGTTGTTGCGGTTCTTGTCCAGCTCGATGATCTTGGCCTCGAGCTCCTTGCCCACGTAGGGCTGGAGGTCGCGGACGCGGCGCATCTCGACCAGGGAGGCCGGGAGGAAGCCGCGGAGGCCGATGTCGAGGATGAGACCACCCTTGACGACCTCGATGACGGTACCGGTGACGATGCCGTCCTCTTCCTTGATCTTCTCGATGGTGCCCCAGGCACGCTCGTACTGGGCGCGCTTCTTCGAGAGGATCAGGCGGCCTTCCTTGTCCTCCTTCTGGAGGACCAGGGCCTCGATCTCGTCGCCGACCTTGACGACCTCGTTCGGGTCGACGTCGTGCTTGATCGAGAGCTCGCGGCTCGGGATGACGCCTTCGGTCTTGTAACCGATGTCGAGCAGGACCTCGTCCCGGTCGACCTTCACGATGACGCCGTCGACGATGTCGCCGTCGTTGAAGTACTTGATCGTCTCGTCGATCGCGGCGAGGAAGGCTTCCTCGTTACCGATGTCGTTGACCGCAACCTGCGGGGTGGTGGCGGTGGTCTCGGTGCTGCTCGTCATGTGGGAAAGGGCTCCGGTACGGACATTGAAGTCGTAGGTACTGCTACGCCGGGAGCCCTTATCGGCATCTGCCGAAGAAGCCGGACAGCCAAGGAAGCCCGCCACCGGTGAAGGGGCAGGGCCTCGAGAACCGAGGGGACATCAACAGATGCAAGCGCAGCCTGCTAGGTCTGAGGAGCACAGGCTCGCAGCGCAACTTGTAGCATACGGGGGCGGCCGGACAGGGTCAATGCGCGAACGGGCACACCTCGGGCGGATCACCGCACAACAGGCACAATTCCTTGCCGGGCAGGCGCGGATGGCCTCCCCCGCTTCCCTTCCGCAGACTACGACGACGGGCCCCATGAACCAAGAGGACCACGCCTCCGAACGCGCGTACGATACCGCCGCCGCGGAGGATGCCGAGGCCACCCGCCGCCACGCCGGCGACGCCGAGAGCAGCCGGGCCAGCCGCGGCTGGTGGGACCGCAACGCGGACGAGTACCAGAGCGAGCACGGCGCGTTCCTCGGGGACGACCGCTTCGTGTGGGGCCCCGAGGGCCTGGACGAGGCCGACGCCGCCCTGCTCGGCCCGGCCGCCTCCCTCGCGGGCAAGGACGTCCTGGAGATCGGGGCCGGCGCCGCCCAGTGCTCGCGCTGGCTGGCCGCGCAGGGCGCCCGCCCGGTCGCCCTGGACCTCTCCCACCGCCAGCTCCAGCACGCCCTGCGCATCGACGGCGGCGCCGTCCCCCTGGTGGAGGCGGACGCGGGCCGGCTGCCCTTCCGCGACGGCTCCTTCGACCTGGCCTGCTCCGCGTACGGCGCGGTGCCGTTCGTCGCGGACCCGGTGGGCGTGATGCGCGAGGTCCACCGCGTCCTGCGGCCCGGCGGCCGCTGGGTCTTCTCCGTCACCCACCCGATCCGCTGGGCGTTCCCCGACGAGCCGGGCCCCGAGGGCCTGTCCGTGTCCGCCTCGTACTTCGACCGGACCCCGTACGTCGAGCAGGACGAGAACGGGCGGGCGGTCTACGTCGAGCACCACCGCACCCTCGGCGACCGGCTCCGGGACGTGGTGGCCGGCGGGTTCCGGCTCGTCGACCTGGTGGAGCCCGAGTGGCCGGCCTGGAACACGCAGGAGTGGGGCGGCTGGTCGCCGCTGCGCGGCCACCTGATCCCCGGCACCGCGGTCTTCGTGTGCGAGCGCGACGACGCCCGGGGCGGGGCCTGAGCCGTGCCCGTACGCACCGCGGCCCTCGACGCCCTGCCCGTACGCGAGGCCGTGCCCGCGCTGCTGTCCGCGCTGGACGGCCACGGCACGGCCGTGCTGTGCGCGCCGCCGGGCACCGGCAAGACCACCCTGGTCCCGCTGGTCCTGGCCGGGCTGGTCGGCGACGGCCCGCCGCGCCGGGTGGTCGTCGCCGAGCCGCGGCGGATCGCCGCGCGGGCGGCGGCCCGCCGGATGGCGTGGCTGCTGGGCGAGGAGGCGGGCGGCTCCGTCGGGTTCACGGTGCGCGGGGAGCGGGTGGCCGGCCCCGGCACGCGCGTCGAGGTCGTCACCACGGGTGTGCTGCTCCAGCGCCTCCAGCGGGACCAGGAGCTGGCCGGCGTGGACGCCGTCGTCCTCGACGAGTGCCACGAGCGGCACCTGGACGCGGACACGGCCGCCGCGTTCCTGCTGGACGTGCGGGAGGCGCTGCGGCCGGGGCTGCGGCTCGTCGCCGCATCCGCGACGACCGACGCGGAGGGCTGGGCCCGGCTGCTCGGCGGCGCCCCGGTGGTGCGGGCGGAGGGGGTCTCGTTCCCGGTGGAGACGGTGTGGGCCCCGCCGGCCCGGCCGGTGCGCCCGCCGCACGGGATGCGGGTGGACCCGGCGCAGCTGGCGCACGTCGCGGCGGTGGTGCGGCGGGCGCTCGCGGAGCGCGAGGGGGACGTGCTGTGCTTCCTGCCGGGCACCGGGGAGATCGCCCGGGTCGCCGGGCTGCTCGGCGGCGCGGGGGCGGAGGTCCTCCAGGTGCACGGCCGGGCGCCGGCGGCGGTGCAGGACGCGGTGCTGGCGCCGCGGGCCGGCGGCGGCCGCCGTGTGGTCCTCGCGACGTCGGTCGCGGAGTCGAGCCTGACGGTGCCGGGGGTCCGCGTGGTCGTGGACTCCGGGCTGGCGCGGGAGCCGCGGACGGACCACGCCCGCGGGCTGGGCGCGCTGACGACCGTACGGGCCTCCCGGGCGGCGGCCCGGCAGCGGGCCGGGCGGGCCGGCCGCGAGGCGCCGGGCACGGTGTACCGGTGCTGGTCGGAGGCGGAGCACGGGCTGCTGCCGGCGTTCCCGGCGCCCGAGATCCGGCTGGCGGACCTCGCGGGGTTCGCGCTGCACGCGGCCTGCTGGGGCGATCCCGACGCGTCGGGGCTGGCGCTGCTGGACCCGCCTCCGGCCGGGGCGCTGGCCGCCGCGCGGGCGGTGCTGGCGTCGGTCGGCGCGGTGGACGGCGCGGGCCGGGCCACCCCGCGCGGGGCCCGCATGGCCCGCCTGGGCCTGCACCCGCGGCTGGCCCGCGCCCTGGTCGACGGCCCGGCCGCGGCCGGCGCCGCCGGGCCGGGGATGGTGCGGCGCATCGCTGAGGTGGTGGCGCTGCTGAGCGAGGAGCCGCCGCGGGAGTACGGGGACGACCTGGTGGCGGCGTGGCGGAAGGCCGCCGCGGGCGGCGACGCCTACGCGGCGCGGTGGCGGGCCGAGGCGGGCCGGCTGGCCGCGCTCGCCGGGGCAGACCCCTCCGGAGCCGCGGGCGGGACTGGAGGCACGAGCGGCACGGCCGGCGTAGGCGGCACGGGCCGTCCGGGCGGCACGACGAGTAGGGGCGATACGGGCGGCACGGGCAGCACTGGCGGCGCGGGCAGTACTGGCAGCATCAGAGGTACGGGCAGAACGAGCAGCACTGGCGGCACTGGCGGCACTGGCGGCACTGGCGGCACCGGCAGCACCGGCAGCACCGGCAGCACCGGCAGCACCGGCAGCACCGGCAGCACCGGCAGCACCGGCAGCACCGGCAGCGTGACGGGTACGGGCGGCACGCCCGGCGGCCCCGGCGCGGGCAGCGGCCCCGGCGCGGGCAGCGGCCGCGGGGTGGAGCGCGGGCGGGTCGGGGACGACCGGTTCGCCGGGCTCGTCGTCGCGCTCGCGTTCCCCGAGCGGGTGGCCCGCCGGCAGGGGCCGGGCCGGTTCCTGATGGCCTCCGGCACGCGCGCAGCCCTGCCCGACGGCTCCCGCCTCGCCTCGGCGGGCGACTGGCTGGCCGTGGCGGTCGCCGACCGGTCCGCCGGCTCCGCCGACGCCCGCCTCCGGCTGGCGGCGCCCCTGGATGAGGAGACGGCACTGGCCTCCGCCGAGCATCTGCTGTCGTCCGCCGAGGAGGTGCGCTGGGAGGACGGGGACGTCGTCGCCCGCGCCGCCGAGCGGCTCGGCGCGATCACGCTCGCCGAACGCCCCCTGGCCGCCCCCGACCCGGCGCTCGTGCGCGCGGCGCTGCTCCGGGGCCTGGAGGCGGAGGGCCCGGCCGCGCTGCTTCGCTGGCCGAAGGAGGCGGCGGCGCTGCGCGAGCGGCTCGCCTTCCTGCACCGCACGCTGGGCGGGGCGTGGCCGGACGTGTCGGATGCCGCCCTCGTCGCCCGTGCGGAGGACTGGCTGGAGCCGGAGCTGTCGCGGGCCCGCCGCCGCGCGGACCTGGCCCGGATCGACGCCGGCGGGGCGCTGGCGCGCCTGCTGCCGTGGGCGTCGGGTGAGGCGGCCCGCCTCGACGAGCTGGCGCCGGAGCGGATCGAGGTGCCGAGCGGGTCCCGGATCCGCGTGGACTACTCGGGTGAGCAGCCGGTCCTCGCCGTCAAGCTCCAGGAGCTGTTCGGGCTGGCCGAGACGCCCCGCGTGGGGGGCGTGCCCGGGGTGCCGGTCCTGGTGCACCTGCTGTCCCCGGCGGGGCGGCCCGCGGCGGTCACCGCCGACCTGGCCTCGTTCTGGGGCGGCGGCTACCGGGCGGTCCGGGCGGAGCTGCGCGGCCGCTACCCGAAGCACCCGTGGCCGGAGGACCCGGCGACGGCGGAGCCGACCCGGCACACCAGCGCCCGCCTCAGGCGGTGACCCGCCGACCGCGCGCCTCCCGCCACAGCGCCGCCCCGAACAGCAGCAGCCCTGCGGCGGCGAGGCCCGCGGGGGCGTAGGTGCGCAGGGCGAGGACCTTCAGCCGGTTCTCGGCGACGAGCGCGACGGTGTGCCGGCTGTAGTCCTCGCGCATCTTCACGTGCCCGGCGAAGACGGTGAGCCGGCCCTCGGGGGCGCCGGCGGCGATGCCGCCGCGCATCTCCTGCTCGATGACCTGCTCGGCGTTGACGGGCGCCCCGGTGACGGGGTCCACCCAGAACATCGCCCTGGCCCTGTACCAGAGGGAGGTCCCGGTGGTCTGCTCGAAGGTCGCCGGGTCGATGCCCTCGATCGGCATCTTCCTGGGCAGGGGCACCTTCGTCCAGGGCACGGTCAGCTCGTAGTAGTGGACGCCGAGGCCGCGGAAGGTGCGCGGGCCCAGGTAGTGGACGGGCGAGGAGGTGCGCGTCTGCGCGTCGAAGTACAGGTGGTCGCGGGGCTGGGCGCCGAACGGCCACTTGAACTCGATGCCCTCGCGGCGTACGGGGTCCCCGTCGACGGACTCGCCGGCGGCGTGCACCGGCTCCTGCGTGTGGGCGTCGAAGACGTACCGCTCGGGGATCTGCGAGACCATCCGCCCGTCGGGGCCGGCGATGTGGGTGAGGGTGTCCCACACGACCACGTCGCGGCCCGTCTCGGCCGCCGCCCGCCGGGCCGCCTCCACGTCGCCCTTGAGGGTCTGGACGATCGTGACCTTGTCGACCTTCCTGGGCTGCATGCCGCCGGTGTAGTCGAGGAGGGTCGCGTCGCGGGCCTCCAGGACGACCGCCTGGTACTGGCCCGGGGGGATCCGGGCGAGGCGGGGGTACGCGTACCAGCGCAGCAGCGGTGCGAGGGCCGCGCAGAACACGGCGAGGGCGAGGAGGGCCAGCCCGGCGCGGCTCCGCATGCCGGGCCCCCTCACGGCTGCCCCGGCGCGGCGGGCGGGCTCGTGAGGAGGGGGTGCGGCGAGGTCCGGGCCTCGGGGGCGCCGAGGGCGGTGGCGGCGAGGACGAGGGCGACCGCGGCGGCCAGGCCGACGGCGGCGGCGAGGAGGGCGCGCATGCCGGGCCTCCGGAATCTGATGGAGTGTCAGAGCGGGGGCACCGTAGCAACGCGCGCGCGGGATGGGAACCGCCGGGCGGCCCCCTAACGGGCCGGGCCGGGGGCGGGCGCCCCGCCCGCGCTGCGGCTCGGACTCGGGCTCGGGCTCGGCGCGGCCGTCGGCCCGGGGCCGGGCTTCGCGGAGGCCGTGGGCGTGGGCCTCGGGCTCGGGGTGGCGCTGGGCGTCGGGCTCGGCGTCGGCGTGGGAGTGGGGCTCGGCGTCGGCGTGGGAGTGGGGCTCGGCGAAGGCGTCGGCTTCGGGCTGGGCGTGGGTGTCGGCGTCGGCGTCGGTGTGGGCGTCGGCTTGGGGCTCGGCGTAGGCGTCGGCTTCGGGCTCGGCGAAGACGTCGGCACGGGCGAAGGCCTCGGCGTGGGCTTCGGCCCCGCGGGGGCCGGGCCCGTGCCCGCTCCCCCGGCGTCCGGGACCTCGTACGCGCCGCCCAGGTAGTGGGCGTACCAGGACCGCACCGTCCGCAGGTACGCCCCGGAGTGGTTGTACGACAGCACGGCCCGGTCCAGGTCGGCCGGCACCCGCAGGTCCCGGCTGCCCGCGCAGAGGTAGCGCCCGGCTGCGAGGGCGGCGTCGTGGATGTTGTTCGGGTTGCGGCGGCCGTCGCCGTCCGCGTCCTGCCCCCACGCCGCCCACGTGGACGGAATGAACTGCATGGGGCCGACCGCGCGGTCGTGGACGGTGTCGCCGTCGTACGCGCCGCCGTCGGTGTCCGGGATGTTCGCGAAGCCGTTGCCGTCGAGGACGGGGCCGAGGATGGGCCGCAGCGTGGTGCCCGCGGCGTCGACGCGGCCGCCGCCGGCCTGGCCCGACTCGACCTTGCCGATCGCGGCGAGGAGCTGCCAGCGCAGCCCGCATGCGGGGTCGGTCCGCCCGACCCGCTCCTCGGCGAGCTTGTACGCGGCGAGCACGGTCGCCGGGATGCCCTGCGCCCCGGACAGCCCGCCCATGGCGACGGGACCGCCGCCCCCTTCGCCGTCGCCGGGGCCCCCGTCTGCGGGCTGCCGTACGGCCTGCGCCTCCTGCGCGGGCGCCGGCACCGCGCCGGGTCCGGCCGCCGGCGGCGGCAGCTCGCGGAGGTAGGCGCCGTCCCCGCCGCCCCCCGTATCGGCCGGCGGGAGCGGCGCGGCCGCGGCGGAGCCCGCGCCGGCGGCGGCGATGCCGCGGACCGGCCCCTGCGAGGCGGTCAGCGCCGCCGCGACGAGCGCGCACGCGGCGACTGCGGCGGCGCCTCTGCGCAGCCCGCCTCCCGTGGTGCGCGCGCCCGCCTGCGTCGCCGCCGGAGCCGGTATCCGAGCCGCCGACCGATCCGACATGAGCCGGTCCCCCCTCGTCCTCGACATCGGCGTGACCGTACGTCAACTCCCTTCACGGCAAACCTGCCTGCGTCCGGGCTTCACCATTTCCCCACGCCGCCTGCGGGTCGCGCATACTGTCCGGACCCGATCGTCAGCATTGGCCCGAAGTAAAGAAAAAGTCACCGTGTGTGACGCCGGGGACCGGTCAGAACAACCAGCAAGAGGTGCCGTGCCGTTCACGCTCAGCCATGCCGCCGCCGTCCTGCCTGCCGTCCGCCGCACCGGCCGGGCCCGCGGCCCGCTCGTCGCCTCCGCGCTCGTCCTCGGCTCGTTCGCGCCGGACACCTTCTACTTCGCGGACGCCGTCGTGGGAGGGGTGATGGCGTACGGGGCGTTCACGCACTCGCTGCCCGGGCTCCTCACCGCGGACGCGGTGCTGACGGCGCTGCTCGCCGGCTGCTGGCTGCTGCTGCGCGAACCGCTGGTGGCGCTGCTGCCGCGGGCCCGGCAGGGCCGGGTGCACGCCCTGCTCCGCGGGGAGCCCTGGCGCGGCGGCCGCCGGCCGGCGCTCCTCGTGGCGTGGTTCTACCTGTCGGCGGTGCTCGGTTCGCTGACGCACCTGGTGTGGGACAGCTTCACGCACCTGGACCGGTGGGGGACGAACGCCCTGCCCCGGCTCGGCGAGCCGCTCGCCCTCGGCTACCCGCTCTACACCTGGCTCCAGTACGGGTCGTCGGTGGTGGCGGCGGGCGCGCTGCTGTGGTTCGCGGCGTCGGCCCTGCGGGCGGCGCCGGACCGGCCGGCGCCCGCGGCGGTTCCGGTCCTCGGACGGGCCGGGGTGCTCGGCGCCGCCGTCCTGGTCGCGGGCTGCACGGCGGTCGGGGCCACCCTCCGCGTGATCCGCTTCTTCACCTTCCACGACCGGGTCCGCTCGCCCCTCGACATCATCCCGACGCTCTGCTTCGGCGGGGGCGGCGGGCTCGCGGTCGGCCTGCTGCTGTACGCGGCGCTGGTGCGGCTGCACCAGCGCCGGCCCCGGCGCCCGGCGGAGGAGGAGGCGCGGGAGCCCGTCCCCGCCGGATAGCGGGAACGGGCTCCGAGACGGCAAGGGCGGGCGCCGCCCTCCGCTGTCAGTGGGCTGCGGACTCCCAGTCGGGGCCGACGCCGACGGACACGTCCAGCGGGGCCCGCAGCTCCACGGCCGCGCCCATCTCGCGGCGCACCAGCTCCTCGACCCGCTCCCGCTCGCCCGGCGCGATCTCCAGCACGATCTCGTCGTGGACCTGGAGCAGCATCCGCGACCGCAGCCCGGCCGCGGTGATGGCCCGGTCGACGCGCAGCATGGCGACCTTGACGATGTCGGCGGCGGTGCCCTGGATGGGCGCGTTGAGCGCCATCCGCTCGGCGGCCTCGCGCCGCTGCCGGTTGTCGCTGTTCAGGTCGGGCAGGTAGCGGCGGCGTCCGAAGACCGTCGCGGTGTAGCCGGTGGCCCGTGCCTCCTCGACGACGCGCTGGAGGTAGTCGCGGACCCCGCCGAACCGCTCGAAGAACGTCTCCATCAGGCCGCGCGCCTCCGCCGGCTCGATGCCCAGCTGCTGCGACAGCCCGAACGCCGACAGCCCGTACGCCAGCCCGTACGACATCGCCTTGATCTTGCGGCGCATCTCCGGGTCGACCTGGGAGCGCTCCACCCCGAAGACCTGCGAGGCGACCGTGGTGTGCAGGTCCTCCCCGGACAGGAACGCCTCGATCAGGCCGTCGTCCTCGGAGAGGTGGGCCATGACGCGCAGCTCGATCTGGCTGTAGTCGGCGGTCATCAGGGACTCGTAGCCCTCGCCGACGACGAATCCGCGGCGGATGGCGCGGCCCTCGTCGGTCCGCACCGGCACGTTCTGCAGGTTCGGGTCGGTCGAGGACAGCCGGCCGGTCGCGGCGACGGTCTGGCTGAAGCTGGTGTGGACCCGGCCGTCGGCGGCGATCGTCTTGACGAGGCCTTCGACGGTGACGCGCAGCTTCGCCTGCTCCCGGTGCCGCAGCATGATCACGGGGAGTTCGTGGTCGGTCTGGGTCGCCAGCCAGGCCAGCGCGTCCGCGTCGGTGGTGTAGCCGGTCTTCGTCTTCTTCGTCTTCGGCAGGTCCAGCTCGCCGAAGAACACCTCCTGGAGCTGCTTCGGGGAGCCCAGGTTGAACTCGTGGCCGACCGCCGCGTGCGCCTCCTTCACCGCCTGCTGCACGGCTCCCGCGAACTGCTGCTCCATGGCCTCCAGGTGGTCGCGGTCGGCGGCGATGCCCGCCCGCTCCATCCGGGCCAGCAGCTCGGACGTCGGCAGCTCCATGTCGTGCAGCAGGTCGGCCGCGCCGACCTCGGCCAGCCTGCCCGCGAAGGCCTCGCCGAGGTCGAGGACGGCGCGGGCCTGCGCCATCAGCGCCTCCGCCTCGGCGGTCTCGTCCGCGCCGAAGGCGAGCTGCCCGTCCGCGGCGGGCGGTGCCAGCTCGCGGTGCAGGTACTCCACGGACAGCGCGTCCAGCGCGAAGGACCGCCGGCCCGGCTTGACCAGGTAGGCGGCGAGCGCCGTGTCCATGGTGACCCCGGCGAGGCTCCAGCCGTGCTCGGGGAAGACCCGCATGAGCCCCTTCGCGTTGTGCACCACCTTGGGGCGGGAGGCGTCCGCCGCCCACGCCGCGAACGCCTGCTCGTCGGCCTCGTCCAGCGCGGACGGCTCGAACCAGGCGGCCGCCCCGCCGGCCGCGGCCAGCCCGATCTCCGCGATGCTGCCCTGGCCGAGCGCCCAGCTGTCCACGGTGGACACGCCCAGCGGGCCGTCCGCGTGCTCCGCGAGCCACGGTGCGAGCTCCCCGGTGCCCAGCACCGACCCGTCGAGCTCCACGCCGGCCGCCGGGGCCGGAGCCGCCGCCTCCTGCCCGGCGCCCGGGTCGACGGCGAGGAGCCGCTCCCGCAGCGACGGGTTGCGGATCTCCAGGACGTCCAGCACACCGGTCACCGCGGACCGGTCGTAGGGGGCGCGCTCCAGGTCCGCGGCGCCCTTGGGCAGCTCCACGTCCCGCACCATCTCGGTCAGTACGCGGTTCAGCTTCACGGCCTCCAGGTGGTCCCGGAAGTTCTGCCCGGCCTTGCCCTTGACTTCGTCGGCGCGTTCCACCAGCTCCGCGAACGACCCGAACTGGTTGATCCACTTCGCGGCGGTCTTCTCGCCGACGCCCGGGATGCCCGGCAGGTTGTCCGACGGGTCGCCGCGCAGCGCCGCGAAGTCCGGGTACTGCTGCGGGGTCAGCCCGTACTTCTCCTCGACCTTCTCCGGCGTGAAGCGCGTCAGCTCCGAGACCCCCTTCGTCGGGTACAGCACCGTGGTGTGCTCGGAGACCAGCTGGAAGGAGTCCCGGTCCCCGGTGACGATCAGCACCTCGTACCCGAGCGCCTCAGCCTGCGTGGCCAGCGTCGCGATCACGTCGTCGGCCTCGAAGCCCTCCACCGCGAACCGCGGCACGTTCATCGCGTCGAGCAGCTCGCCGATCAGCTCCACCTGCCCCTTGAACTCGTCGGGCGTCTGCGAGCGGTTCGCCTTGTACTCGGGGAACTCCGTCGACCGCCAGGTCTTGCGGGAGACGTCGAACGCGACCGCGAAGTGCGTGGGCGCCTCGTCGCGCAGCGTGTTCGCCAGCATCGACGCGAAACCGTAGATCGCGTTCGTCGTCTGCCCCGAGGCCGTCGTGAAGTTCTCCGCGGGCAGCGCGAAGAACGCCCGGTACGCCAGGGAGTGCCCGTCCATGAGCATCAGGCGGGGGCGGTCCGCTGCGGTCGTCTGGTCGGTCTTCTTCGATGCGTTCTCTGCCACGCCCCCGATCCTAGGCGGCCCCGCCGACAATTCCGGCGCGGGCGGCATCGCCCGGGCGTGACAGGATCGGACGTGTACGCGAACCCGCCCGGCCCGGCCGGGCACGCACCGCCCGACATGCCCGAAGGGGACCGACATGGCCGCCAAGCCGCCCGCAGGTGATCCCGTCCAGGACGCGCCGCAGGTCGCGCCCCCCAAGCACGCCGCGGCGGGCCTGCCCGCCATCGGGCACACCCTGAAGATCGCCCAGGCGCAGATGGGCCTCGCCCGTACCGCCCGCACCCTGCTCAAGGTCAACCAGAAGGACGGCTTCGACTGCCCCGGCTGCGCCTGGCCCGAGGGCGACAAGCGGCACACGGCCGAGTTCTGCGAGAACGGCGCCAAGGCCGTCGCCGAAGAGGCCACCCTGCGCCGGGTCACCCCCGCCTTCTTCGCCGCGCACTCCGTCGCCGACCTCGCCTCCCGCTCCGGCTACTGGCTGGGGCAGCAGGGCCGCCTCACCCAGCCCGTGCACCTCGCCGAGGGCGCCGACCACTACGAGCCGGTCACCTGGGAACGCGCCTTCGAGATCATCGCCGGGGAGCTGAACGCCCTCGCCTCCCCCGACGAGGCCCTCTTCTACACCTCCGGCCGCACCAGCAACGAGGCGGCGTTCCTCTTCCAGCTCTTCGCCCGCGAGTTCGGCACGAACAACCTGCCCGACTGCTCCAACATGTGCCACGAGTCCTCCGGCTCCGCACTCACCGAGACGATCGGCATCGGCAAGGGCAGCGTCACCCTGGAGGACCTCCACCAGGCCGACCTGATCATCGTCGCCGGGCAGAACCCCGGCACCAACCACCCCCGCATGCTCTCCGCCCTGGAGAAGGCCAAGGCCTCAGGCGCGAAGATCATCTCGGTGAACCCGCTGCCCGAAGCCGGCATGGAGCGGTTCAAGAACCCGCAGACGCCCCTCGGCATGCTCCGCGGCACCCCCCTGAACGACCTCTTCCTCCAGATCCGCATCGGCGGCGACCAGGCCCTCTTCCGCCTCCTCAACAAACTCGTCATCGAGGCCGACGGCGCCGTCGACGAGGGCTTCGTCCGCGAACACACCCACGGCTACGAGGACTTCGCCGCCGCCGCGCGGAAGGCCGACTGGGCCGAGGCCCTCACCGCGACCGGCCTCACCCGCCCCGAGATCGAACGCGCCCTCGCCATGATCCTGGCGTCGAAGCGCACCGTCGTCTGCTGGGCCATGGGCCTCACCCAGCACAAGCACGCCGTCGCCACCATCCGCGAAGTCGTCAACCTGCTGCTGCTCCGCGGCAACATCGGCCGCCCCGGCGCCGGCGTCTGCCCCGTCCGCGGCCACTCCAACGTCCAGGGCGACCGCACCATGGGCATCTTCGAACGCCCCGCCCCCGCCTTCCTCGACGCCCTCGACAGGGAATTCGGGATCACCTCCCCCCGGCACCACGGCCACGACGTAGTCCGCGCCATCGAAGCCCTCCGCGACGGCAAGGCCAAGGTCCTCTTCGCCATGGGCGGCAACTTCGTCGCCGCCACCCCCGACACCCACGTCACCGAGGCCGCCGTCCGCCGCGCCGCCCTCACCGTCCACGTCTCCACCAAGCTGAACCGATCCCACGCCGTCACCGGCCGGCAGGCCCTGATCCTGCCGACCCTCGGCCGCACCGACCGGGACGTCCAGGCCACCGGTCGGCAGTTCGTCACCGTCGAGGACTCCATGGGCATGGTCCACGCCTCCCGCGGCAACCTCGCCCCCGCCTCACCCCACCTGCTCTCCGAGCCCGCCATCGTCGCCCGCACCGCCCGCGCCGTCCTCGGCGACGCCTCCGCCACCCCGTGGGAGGAGTTCGAACGCGACTACCGCGCCATCCGCGACCGCATCGCCCGCGTCGTCCCCGGCTTCGAGGACTACAACGCGCGCGCCGCCCGCCCCGAGGGCTTCCGCCTCCCCCACGCCCCCCGCGACGAACGCCGCTTCCCCACCGCCACCGGCAAGGCCAACTTCACCGCCGCGCCCGTCGAGTACCCGCGCGTCCCCGAAGGCCGCCTGCTGCTGCAGACCCTGCGCAGCCACGACCAGTACAACACCACCATCTACGGCCTCGACGACCGCTACCGCGGCATCACCGGCGGCCGCCGCGTCGTCCTCGTCCACCCCGACGACGCCGCCGCGCTCGGCCTCGCCGACGGCTCCTACACCGACATCGTCAGCGAGTGGAAGGACGGCGTCGAACGGCGCGCACCCGGCTTCCGCGTCGTGCACTACCCGACCGCCCGCGGCTGCGCCGCCGCCTACTACCCCGAGACGAACGTCCTCGTCCCCCTCGACTCCACCGCCGACACCAGCAACACACCCGCCAGCAAGTCCGTCGTCGTCCGCTTCGAACCGGCCCCGGAGCAAGCGCTCGCTCAGCAGCCTGATAGGAAGGGCGTTAACGAGCGTTGACACCCGCAGAACGGAGACGGCCCATGGGCGAGCAGCACGCGGTGAAGTTCCCGCAGGAGGTCCTCGACGAGTACGCCGCCCTCGGCATCGACCTGCCGGCGCTGTTCTCGGCCGGACACCTCGGCGAGCGGATGGACATCCGCGTACTGGAGGCGTCCGCCGAGCGCGTCGTCGGCACCATGCCGGTCGAGGGGAACACCCAGCCGTACGGGCTGCTCCACGGAGGGGCCTCCGCCGTCCTCGCCGAGACGCTCGGCTCCGTCGGGGCGATGCTGCACGGCGGCATCGGGAAGATCGCCGTCGGCGTCGACCTGAACTGCACCCACCACCGCGGGGTGCGCTCCGGCCTCGTCACCGGCGTGGCCACCCCGGTCCACCGCGGCCGCTCGACGGCCACGTACGACATCGTCATCACCGACGAACAGGACCGCCGCGTCTGCAGCGCCCGCCTCACCTGCCTCCTCCGCGACGCGGGCTGACCCGGCCTCGCCGCCGCCCAGCCGGACGCCCGGCCATCCCGGCCCGCATCCGGGGGTCGGGAGCGGGGGCGGGGGCCGCTGCGCGGAGCAGCTCCCCACCCCGCCCCTTCCCGAAACGGGGGGCGCCCGCCCTCGCCCCCCAAACGCCCGCTACGCGGCCGTGCGCCCAAACGCCGCGGGGGCTGGACAGCGGCCCCCATCCCGGGGGCGAGGGCCAGGCCGCTGCGCGGAGCAGCCCCCACCTTCCCCAAACCGGGGGCACCACCCCGCCCCCGAACGCCCGCTACGCGGCCGTGCGCTCAAACGCCGCGGGGGCTGGACACACCCACCCCCGCCACACCGCGGCCCCGGCCGCCCACACCAGCTCCGCGGGCGTGAGGCACCGGGGGCAGCGTCCCCGTGAGCCGGGTGCCGCCCAATCCAGCCCCGCCGGCGTTTGAGGCGCGGGGGCGCGGGGGCAGCGCCCCCGGAGCGGCGCCGCACCCGGGGCCCGGGAGCCAGCCCGGTGCCACCCCATCCAGCCCCGCCGGCGCTTGAGGTGCGAGGGTGCGGGGCGGCGCCCGCAGGGGGGCGGAATTGCGACAGGAGGCGGCTCGGCGTTGTGTCACCGAAGGTGACGGCCTACCGTCGACGGCATGCGCTCGCTCGGCCGCTCCGCGGCCCACACCACCGCGGCCGCACTCCTCGCCGCCACCCCGCTCGCCGCCTCCGCCGCCTGCGCCCCGTCCGCCCCGCCCGCTCCGGCCAAGTCCGCCCCGGCGGCCGCTCCGAGCCCTTCCTCGCCCGTCGAGATCTGTTCAACTCTCGTGTCGTACTGGGCGGAAGAGGTTCTCACGGGTGGCAAGTGGGCCGGCTTGGACTGGGAGCAGAAGGGGCTGTCGAACGCCCAGTTCGCCATCCACGAGGATGCCGTCGCCGCAGGTCGGGCCGTGGAGCGAACTGAGGGACGGGCCAAGGGACTTGAGGTGGCCCAGCGGGTCGTGGCCGAGCGGTGCGCGGCCGAGGGCGGGGCGGCCGGTACTGCGGAGGCCCGGTAGGCGCCGAGCCCGGCGGGGTGCCCGGATTCCCGTGTGCGGTGTCCGTCTTCCGGGCAGTGCGCGGCCGCGCCGGTCCGGCGCAGGTCGGGGCCGGTGGCGGCCGTTCCGCACCCGTTTCCCACTCCCAGTCCAAGATCCAATCGCCCGAAGTGGATCAAGAACAGTCATTACTCTCAGTAATGACCACGCCCCACAGAATCCGCTTTTACGTGCGCGGAATGCCACCCCCATGATTGTTTCGGACACTCCCTGCGACATTCGGCCGGTTTTGATCCATGACAGGACCATGGGGCCCTCAAGCCCCTTAGAGAACCTGCGAATTCTCACCATGCGGACAAACTCCGGGGGAACCAAACGTCCGTTCTGTCCGTACTCCCCCCACACATTCTTGGCCTTGGCATAACAAGACAGTCACATCCTCCTTTCCCCGCTCCCCCCACTCCCCACCGCGGCCTAGAGTCACGGCCAGTCACCGCGCCACAGGGCGCACCCCAGCACGGCCGTGGACTCCCAGTGCGGCCCGGCGACCCATCGGCACAGCCCCAACTCGGGGCAGCCGCGCCAGGGAAAGGAAGAATCGTGCGACACCGTTCTCTGCTCGTCCTCACCACCGTGATCACCACGGGAGCACTGACCCTCACCGCCTGCGGTTCGCGCGACGAAGCGAAGACCGGCGACAACGCCGGCGGCGGCTCCAAGACCGTCGTCGTCATCGGCGTCGACGCCCCGCTCACCGGATCCCTTTCGGCCCTCGGCCAGGGCATCAAGAACTCCGTTGACCTCGCGGCGAAGACCGCGAACAAGAACAACGAAGTCCCCGGCGTCGAATTCAAGGTCGAAGCGCTCGACGACCAGGCAGTTCCTGCCTCCGGACAGGCAAACGCCACCAAGCTCGTAGGCAACAAGGACGTTCTCGGCGTCGTCGGCCCCCTGAACTCCGGCGTCGCGCAGCAGATGCAGGGCGTCTTCGCCTCGGCGAACCTCGCCCAGGTCTCCCCGGCCAACACGAACCCGTCCCTCAGCCAGGGCGACAACTGGGGCAAGGGCGAGTACAAGCGCCCCTTCAAGACGTACTTCCGCACCGCCGCCACCGACGTGGTCCAGGGCAAGTTCGCCGCCCAGTACCTCTTCAAGGACGCCGGCAAGAAGAAGGTCTTCGTCGTCGACGACAAGCAGACCTACGGCGCCGGCCTCGCCGGCATCTTCTCCGAGGAGTTCAAGAAGCTCGGCGGCGAGGTCGTCGGCACCGACCACGTCACCGTCAAGGAGACCGACTTCTCCTCGACCGCCGACAAGGTCAAGTCCTCCGGCGCCGACTCCGTCTACTTCGGCGGCCAGTACCCCGAGGGCGGCCTGCTCTCGGACCAGATCAAGAAGACGGGCGCCGCCATCCCGCTCTTCGGCGGCGACGGCATCTACGACCCGGCGTTCATCTCGGCCTCCGCCGAGGCCAACGACGGCGACCTCGCCACCTCCATCGGCGCCCCCGTCGAGAAGCTCGACACCGCCAAGAAGTTCATCGAGGACTACAAGGCCGGCGGCTACAAGGACCCGTACGCGGCCTACGGCGGCTACTCCTACGACGCCGGCTGGGCCATCGTCCAGGCCGTGAAGGCCGTCGTCGCCGCCAACGGCGGCAAGGTCCCCGCCGACGCCCGCGCCAAGGTCGTCGAGGCCCTCGGCAAGGTCTCCTTCGACGGCGTGACCGGCAAGGTCTCCTTCGACGAGTACGGCGACACCACCAACAAGCAGCTCACGGTCTACAAGGTCGAGGGCGGCAAGTGGGTCGACGTCAAGAGCGACACCTTCAACCAGTAGTCGCACCGCCTGACGGCACCCGCACCTGACCCACCCCATCAGAACCAAGCCGCGCGAGGGCGCAAACAGCGCCCTCGCGCGGACTCTTATCCGACACGCACATCGGAGGCCCTGCGGTGCACGAACTGCCGCAACAGCTGGCCAACGGCCTTGCCCTCGGTGCCCTTTACGGCCTCATCGCCATCGGGTACACCATGGTCTACGGCATCGTCCAGCTCATCAACTTCGCCCACGGCGAGATCTTCATGATCGGGGGCTTCGGCGCCCTCACCACCTACACCGCACTCCCGAGCGGCACCTCGCTCCTGGTGGCGATACCCCTCATGATCCTCGGAGGCGCACTCGCCTCCGTCGCCGTGGCCACGGCAGCCGAGCGCTTCGCCTACCGCCCGCTGCGGGGCGCACCGCGCCTGGCACCCCTCATCACCGCCATCGGCCTCTCGATCGCACTCCAGCAGCTCGTCTGGCAGTTCTACCCGAACGCCAAGAAGGCCGTCACCTTCCCGGAGTTCACCGGCAAGGCCTTCCAGATCACCGACAACCTGGCCATCCAGCGCGCCGACGCCTTCGTCCTCGCCCTGGCCCCGCTCTGCATGCTCGCCCTCGGCGTCTTCGTCTCCAAGAGCCGCAGCGGCCGCGCCATGCAGGCCACCGCCCAGGACCCCGACACGGCCAAGCTGATGGGCATCAACACCGACCGCATCATCGTCATGGCCTTCGCCATCGGTGCCGCGTTCGCAGCCGTCGCGGCCGTCGCCTACGGCGTCGACAAGGGCCAGATCAACTTCGAGATGGGCTTCATCCTCGGACTCAAGGCCTTCACCGCAGCCGTCCTCGGCGGCATCGGCAACATCTACGGCGCCATGGTCGGCGGCGTGGTCCTCGGCCTCGCCGAAGCCCTCTCGATCGCCTACATCGAGGAAATCCCCGGCATGGAGCAGCTGGGCGGCGGCGCCTGGGCCAACGTCTGGGCCTTCGTCCTCCTCATCGTCGTCCTCCTCGTGCGGCCCCAAGGCCTGCTCGGCCAGCGCGTCACGGATCGGGCGTGAGAACCATGACCACCACCGAAACCACCCCCACCGCCGCGGCCGCGCAGCCCGCCACCGCCAACAAGACCCTGCTGTACGCGATCGTCGGCGGCTCCGCCCTGACCATCGCCAGCACCTTCCTGGCGTGGACGTACACCACCGCCTTCCCCGGCAACCTCACCCTCTACGGGTACCCCGCGCCCCTCCAGATGCTCACCCTGGTCGGCGCCCTCCTCACCTGCCTGTACGCCCTCTCCGCCCTCGGCATCAAGGGCCTCGGCTGGCTCGCCCCCAACGGCGCCCGCGCCGCCCTCCGCTTCCTCGCCGCCGGCGCGGCAGCCACCACCGTCTTCACCGTCGGCTCCATCGCCGTCGAACTCGGCGGCCTCGTCCACCTGGAGCCCGGAGCCTGGGTCGCCGTCCTCGCCTCGCTGGTCCCGGCCGCCGCCGCCTTCAAGCTCGAAGACGACAAGCGCAAGGCCGCCCCGGCGGGCACGCTCCCCTCCTGGGCCGAGATCCTCATCATCGTCGGCGTCTACGCCCTCGGCCTCTACGTCATCACGTTCGGCATCGACACCGATGACAAGGAACCGCAGCTCTTCATCGCGTACCTGATCACCGTCGGCCTCGCCGCCACCGGCATCATGAAGTCCGGTCTCCCCGACCGCTTCGCCGCGATCACCGCCCGCCACCGCCAGGTCGCCCTCATCGCGACCGCGGCCGCCTTCATCGGCTTCCCCTTCATCCAGCAGAGCGGCGACACCTACACCCTCATCGCCGTCAACATCCTGATCTTCGCGACTGTGGCCCTCGGCCTCAACGTCGTCGTCGGCCTCGCCGGCCTGCTGGACCTCGGCTACGTCGCCTTCCTCGGAGTCGGCGCCTACACGGCCGCGCTGGTCTCCGGAAGCACGGCCTCCGCCTTCGGGATCCACCTGCCCTTCTGGGCCGCCGTCATCGTCGGAGCCATCGCCTCCCTCGTCTTCGGCGTCGTCATCGGTGCACCCACCCTGCGCCTGCGCGGCGACTACCTCGCCATCGTCACCCTCGGCTTCGGAGAGATCTTCCGTATCGCCATGGGCAACCTCGACGGCACCTCCGGCCCCAAGATCACCAACGGCCCCAACGGCATCCCGAACATCCCCCACCTCGAACTCTTCGGGTGGAACTTCGGCGAGGCCCACACCGTCCTCGGCATCACGCTCGGCGCCTACGCCAACTACTACCTGCTGATGCTGCTGGTGATGGCCCTGGTCATCCTGGTCTTCGCCCGCGCCGGCAACAGCCGCATCGGCCGCGCCTGGGTCGCCATCCGCGAGGACGAGACCGCCGCCGAGGCCATGGGCATCAACGGCTTCCGCGTCAAGCTGATCGCCTTCGCCCTCGGCGCCACCCTCGCCGGCCTCGCCGGCACCGTCCAGGCACACGTCAACACCACGGTGGTCCCCGAGAACTACGTCTTCGCCGGACCCGTCCCGCCGAACTCCGCGTTCCTCCTCGCCGCCGTCATCCTCGGCGGCATGGGAACCATCCGCGGACCCATCCTCGGCTCCGCGCTCCTCTTCCTCATCCCCGCGAAGCTGCAGTTCCTCCAGGACTACCAGCTCCTCGGCTTCGGCATCGCCCTCATCCTGCTCATGCGCCTGCGCCCCGAAGGCCTCATCGCCGACAAGCGCGCCAAGCTCGAGTACCACGACGACACCGCTGACCAGGCCCCCACCGACCTGGCCACCGCCAAGGCGGGTGCGTGAACACCATGACGACCACCACCGACACCACCACCAAGCCCGCCGCCGCCCCGGCCGGCGAGACCGTCCTCGACGCCAGCGGCGTCACCATGCGCTTCGGCGGCCTCACCGCCGTCAAGGGCGTCGACCTCCAGGTCAACTCGGGCGAGATCGTCGGACTCATCGGCCCCAACGGCGCCGGCAAGACGACCTTCTTCAACTGCCTCACCGGCCTGTACGTCCCCACCGAGGGCAAGGTCAGCTACAAGGGCACCGTCCTGCCGCCCAAGCCGCACCTGGTCACGCAGGCGGGCATCGCCCGCACCTTCCAGAACATCCGGCTGTTCTCCAACATGACGGTGCTGGAGAACGTCCTCGTCGGACGCCACACCCGCACCAAGGAAGGCCTCTGGTCGGCCCTCCTGCGCGGCCCCGGCTTCAAGAAGGCCGAAGCCGCCTCCGAGGCCCGCGCCATGGAGCTCCTGGAGTTCATCGGCCTGGAGCACAAGGCCCAGCACCTGGCGAAGAACCTCCCGTACGGCGAGCAGCGCAAGCTCGAGATCGCCCGCGCGCTCGCCAGCGACCCCGGCCTCCTGCTCCTCGACGAGCCCACCGCCGGCATGAACCCGCAGGAGACCCGCGCGGCCGAGGAGCTCATCTTCGCCATCCGGGACATGGGCATCGCCGTCCTCGTCATCGAGCACGACATGCGCTTCATCTTCAACCTCTGCGACCGGGTCGCCTGCCTCGTGCAGGGCGAGAAGCTCATCGAGGGCACCGCCGCCGAGGTCCAGGGCGACGAGCGCGTCATCGCCGCCTACCTCGGCGAGCCCTTCGAAGGCGCTCCCGGCGCCGCCGAGGCCGCCGAGGTGGAAGCCGCCGAACAGCACGCAGCCGAGGCGGCCGCGAAGGCCGACGCCCCGGCCAAGGCCGACACCCCGGCCAAGGCCGACACCCCGGCGAAGGCCGCCGCGGCGGAGGACGCGGCGGCGGAGGACGCGGCGGCGGAGGACACCGCCGCCGACACCTCCGCCGACACCGCCGCCGACACCTCCGACGCCGACGGCCAGGACGACGACACCGCGGACGACGCCGGCACCCCGGCCGACGCCGACACCGCCGACGAGACCGGAACCGACACGGACCCGGCCCCCGACGCGGACAGCACCGCCAGCAAGGACGGAGAAGCCAAGTGACCGTACTGATGGAGGTCAACGACCTCAAGGTCGCCTACGGCAAGATCGAAGCCGTCAAGGGCATCTCCTTCACCGTCGAGACCGGGCAGATCGTCTGCCTCGTCGGCACCAACGGCGCCGGCAAGACGACGACCCTCCGCACCCTCTCGGGCCTGATCAAGCCCCGCGGCGGCACCATCACCTTCGACGGCCAGCCCCTCGGCACCGTCCCGGCCCACAAGATCGTCTCCCTGGGCCTCGCCCACTCCCCCGAGGGACGCCACATCTTCCCCCGGCTGACGATCGCCGAGAACCTCCAGCTCGGCGCCTTCCTCCGCAACGACAAGGAAGGCATCGAGAAGGACATCCAGCGCGCCTACGAGCTCTTCCCCATCCTGGGCGAGCGCCGCAAGCAGGCCGCCGGCACCCTCTCGGGCGGCGAACAGCAGATGCTCGCCATGGGCCGGGCCCTCATGTCCCGCCCGAAGCTCCTCATGCTGGACGAGCCCTCCATGGGCCTCTCCCCGCTGATGATGCACAAGATCATGTCCACCATCGCGGAGCTCAAGGCCCAGGGCATGACGATCCTCCTCGTCGAGCAGAACGCCCAGGCCGCCCTCTCCCTGGCCGACCAGGCGCACGTCATGGAGATCGGCAAGATCGTCCTCTCCGGCACCGGCCAGGAACTCCTCCACAACGAGGACGTCCGCAAGGCCTACCTCGGCGAGGACTGACCCGCCGCGGCACCACCCGCACACGCGTGAGGCCCGCCACCGGAATCCCGGTGGCGGGCCTCACCCGTACGCGCGTCCGGTCGGCCGTGCCTCAGCCCTGCCTGGCCGCGTTCTTCTTCTCCTCGGCGTCCTCGATGACCGCCTCCGCGACCTGCTGCATCGACATCCGCCGGTCCATCGACGTCTTCTGGATCCACCGGAACGCAGCCGGCTCCGTCAGCCCGTACTGCGTCTGCAGGATGCTCTTCGCGCGGTCCACCAGCTTCCGCGTCTCCAGCCGCTGCGCGAGGTCCGCGACCTCCTTCTCCAGCGCCCGCAGCTCCGCGAACCGCGACACCGCCATCTCGATCGCCGGCACCACGTCGCTCTTGCTGAACGGCTTCACCAGGTACGCCATCGCCCCGGCGTCCCGCGCCCGCTCCACCAGCTCGCGCTGCGAGAACGCCGTCAGCATCAGGACCGGCGCGATCGACTCCTGCGCGATCTTCTCCGCCGCCGAGATGCCGTCCAGGACGGGCATCTTCACGTCCAGGATGACCAGGTCCGGGCGGTGCTCCCGGGCCAGCTCGACGGCGGCCTGCCCGTCGCCGGCCTCGCCGACCACGGAGTAGCCCTCCTCCTCGAGCATCTCCTTGAGGTCGAGACGGATGAGCGCCTCGTCCTCGGCGATGACGACGCGGGTCGTCAGCGGCGGAACGTGCGACTGGTCGGCGTCGGGCGTGGGCGTCGACTCGTGCTCGGCGGTCACGGTGGGCTCCTCGATGCGGGGCAGACAAGCTCCCCCGAGCCTACCTAGCTGCGGTAAGGTGGACACGCAGCGGGTCGACGACAACCTTCGATTCGTTGGGCCCCGGTAGCCCAATTGGCAGCAGGCGATGGATTCAAAACCCATACAGTGTCGGTTCGAGTCCGACCCGGGGCACTTTTCCTTAAATTCCATGGTCACGTGATAAGTGCGTGACCATCACCTTTTCCGGGGAACGACACCCGTTTCGGGGCACCCACGACGCACTTCTCAGCAAGTGTCGCGCGCATGTACGACATTGCCACCCGTCGACGAGCCCTCGCTCTTGTCGAGCAAGGTCGCAGCCTGAACTCCGTGAGCACCGAGACGGGCATCTCCCGCGCCGCACTTCGCGCCTGGCAGATCCGAGTCGAGCCGCTCCTGCGCACAGGACGGGACACCGAATGCGTCGGCCCCGCCGACCAGGAGGCCTACGTCTATCTGCTCGGCCTCTATCTCGGCGACGGCTGCATCAGCACCCACCCACGCGGGGGACACTACCTGCGCATCGCCTGCGGGGACGCCTGGCCCGGCTTGATCGAACTGTGCCGGGCAGCGATGGCCGCCGTCCGCCCTGAGAACCGGGTCTACGTCCTGAAGCGGTCCGGCTGCGTCATGGTGACCAGCTTCGGACACCACTGGACCTGCCTGTTTCCCCAGCACGGCCCGGGCAAGAAGCACGACCGCCGCATCCACCTGCTCCCCTGGCAGCAGGCCATGGTCGACACCCACCCGTGGGCCCTCGTCCGCGGGCTGATCCACTCCGACGGATGCCGGGTCACCAACTGGACCGTCCGCAACGGCAAGCGGTACGAGTACCCGCGCTACTTCTTCACCAACAAGTCGGCGGACATCACCGCCCTCCTGACGACCACCCTGGACCGCCTCGGGGTGAGCTGGACGCGCGCCAACCAGCAGAACACCTCCATCGCCCGCAAGGAGTCCGTGGCGCTCATGGATCTGCACGTCGGGCCGAAGCACTAGCTACCGGCGGGCGTAGCTGCCGAGGCCGACGAGGCAGTAGACGTACTGGTTGATGGGGACGCCGTTGTGCTTGTAGCTGTGCGAGAAGGCGTATTCGGTCCTGGGGTCGGCCTGGCAGCGTTCCATCTCGGTGGTGAAGGGGAAGCGCTGGATCACCCGGTAGTGGGCGTCGTCGGCGGAGCAGGGGACTTCGTTGATGTTGTGGACGCGGGTGGCGGTGGTGGAGTCGGGGAGGGTGCCGTTGAGGCAGGTGCCCTCGTCGTAGGGGCTGGGTTCGGGGGCGGCGCTGGTGGGGGTGCCGAGGTCGGGCAGGTCGAGCGTGGGGACGGGTGCGGGGGCGGCGTAGGTGGGGGTGGGGCGTTTGGTGTCGCTGGTGTCGGTGTCGTCGGCGAGGGCGACGATGCCGGCGATGAGCCCGCCGGTGACGAGGAGGGCGAGGAGGCAGCCGAGGGAGTTGCCCTTCCGGGGCGGCGGGGTGCCGGCGATCCGGATGCGGAAGTGGATCTCCTGGCCGGCTATGCGTCCGCGGACGACGTCGCCGTGTCGGCTGGGCGGGAGCGAGAGGCGTGCGGTGGTGCCGTCTCGGAGGGGCAGGTTGAGGACGGCGCCTGAGGCGGCCTGTTCGGGGGTGACGGTGATCGGGATTTCCTGCGGCGGCACGGGCTTCTCCAGGGGGCGGGTCGAGCCGGGTGTTCCGTGGGCGTCGCGGGGATTGTGCCGGGCGCCGGGGCGGTGACGCAGCGGTTCCGGCGGAGTGGTGGCGGATCGTTGCGGTCGGTGCCGGGGGGCGGATGTGGGGGCGCCCCCGCCGGCGGGTGGCGGCGGGGGCGTGCGAGGTGCGGAGGGGGTGCGCGTCAGCGGACGGGGTCGCCGATGCGGTGGACGCGCACGAGGTTGGTGGAGCCGGAGACGCCGGGGGGTGAGCCGGCTGTGATGACGACGGTGTCGCCGGGGACGCAGCGGCCGATGCGGAGGAGTTCCTCCTCGACCTGGGCGACCATCGCGTCGGTGGAGTCGACGTGGGGGCCGAGGAAGGTTTCGACGCCCCAGGTCAGGGTGAGCTGGGAGCGGGTGGCGGCGTCGGGGGTGAAGGCGAGGAGGGGGATGGGTGAGCGGTAGCGGGAGAGGCGCCGGACGGTGTCGCCGCTCTGGGTGAAGGCGACGAGGAACCTGGCGCCGAGGAAGTCGCCCATTTCGGCGGCCGCGCGGGCGACGGCTCCGCCCTGGGTGCGGGGCTTGCTCCGCTCGGTCAGCGGGGGGAGGCCCTTGGCGAGGATGTCCTCTTCGGCGGCTTCGACGATGCGCGACATGGTCCTGACGGTGTCGACGGGGTACTTGCCGACGCTGGTCTCGCCGGAGAGCATGACGGCGTCGGTGCCGTCGATGACGGCGTTGGCGACGTCGGATGCCTCGGCGCGGGTGGGCCGGCTGTTGTCGATCATCGAGTCGAGCATCTGGGTGGCGACGATGACGGGTTTGGCGTTGCGCTTGGCGAGTTTGATGGCGCGCTTCTGGACGAGCGGGACCTGTTCCAGGGGCATTTCGACGCCGAGGTCGCCGCGGGCCACCATGATGCCGTCGAAGGCGGCGACGATGTCGTCGATGTTGTCGACGGCTTGGGGCTTCTCGATTTTGGCGATGACCGGGAGCCGGCGGCCTTCCTCGTCCATGATGCGGTGGACGTCGTCGATGTCCCGGCCGGTGCGGACGAAGGACAGGGCGATGACGTCGGCGCCCGTGCGCAGCGCCCAGCGGAGGTCGTCGATGTCCTTGTCGGAGAGGGCGGGGACGGAGACGGCGACGCCGGGGAGGTTGAGTCCCTTGTGGTCGGAGACCATGCCGCCCTCGATGACGCGGGTGCGGACGCGAGGGCCGTCTACGGCGGCGACTTCGAGGGTGACGCGGCCGTCGTCGACGAGGATGCGTTCGCCGGGGGTGACGTCGGCGGCGAGGCCCTTGTAGGTGGTGCCGCAGGTGTGGCGGTCGCCGGGGGTGTCCTCGACGGTGATGGTGAAGGTGTCGCCGCGTTCAAGGAGTACGGGTCCTTCGGCGAAGCGTCCGAGGCGGATCTTCGGGCCTTGAAGGTCGGCGAGGATGCCGACGCTGCGGCCGCTCTCGTCGGAGGCCTTGCGTACGCGCTGGTAGCGCTCCTCGTGTTCGGCGTAGGTGCCGTGGCTGAGGTTGAGGCGGGCGACGTCCATTCCGGCTTCGACCAGGGCCTTGATCTGGTCGTATGAGTCGGTGGCGGGTCCCAGGGTGCATACGATTTTCGCTCGGCGCATGGGGTGAGCGTATGCCCTACTTGGCGGTAGGCGGTGGGGTTCCGGTGTCCGCCCAACAACGCTTGGGCGAAGGGTTGTTGACAATTGTTGAATGTGCGTGGGGGTGCTCTGTTGAGCACCCCCGGGGTGTGGGTTCGTACGGTTTCCCGAGCTGTTTTCCGTGGGTCTGTCAGAGTTGCGGCGGGGTCATGGTGAAGCGGGCGTTCACCTGGGCGTAGACGGTTTGGCGCTGGGGTTCGAGGTCGAGGGGCGGGGCGGTTTCCTCGGCGCCGCCGAAGGCCATGGCGCGCATGGTGCCGGCGGGGGCGGCCATGGCGAGGGGGCCGGCGTTCTCGGCGCCGAGGTCGGCGAGTTCGACGAGGGCGGCGAGGCGGGCGCCGAGGGCGTCGGCGTATTCGCGGGCGCGTTGGACGGCGTCGAGGACGGCCTGGCGGCGGGCTTCGGCGTGGGCGGGCGAGGTGGGGCGCAGGGCCCACCAGGGTCCGTCGACGCGGGTGAGTTCGAGGTCGGCGAGGCGGGTGGTGAGTTCGCCGAGGGCGGTGAAGTCGGTGAGTTCGGCGGTGAGGTGGACGCGGCCGTGGTAGGCGCGGATGCGTTCGCCGCGGCCGTGGCGGGTGGGTTCGGGGGTGATGGAGAAGGCGCCGGTCTCGAGTTTCTCGACGGCGTCGCCGTAGGTCTTGATGAGGTCGAGGGTGGTGTTGTTGCGGCGGGTGAGGTCGTCGAGTGCGGTGCGGCGGTCGGTGCCGCGGGCGGTGACGGTGACTCCGATGCGGGCGATTTCCGGGTCGACTTCGAGGTGGGCTTCACCGCGGACGGCGATGCGGGGGGTCTCGGGGGTCCCGTAGGGCTGGTGCGGGGTGTCGGTGGTCATGGGTTCACTGTGGCACCGCGGGGGCGGGGCGGCAGGGAGTTGGGGTGCGGAGGGGGGTGTTGCCGGTTGTTACCGATGGGTCAGAATCTACGCGCGTTGTCGATGTCGTCAGCGCGGTCAGTGCGTCTTCAGGGAGTTCGGTATGGGGTTGGACCGCAGGGCGTTTTTGGGTTCGTCCGCCGTGACGGGTGCGGCGGTGGCATGGACGGGGGCGTCGGCGGTGCCGGCGGCCGCGGCACCGGCTGCGGGGGCCGCGGCTGCGGAGTCGCGGCGACCGGGGCGGACGTACGCGTTCACGGTGATGGGGACGACGGATCTGCACGGGAACGTCTTCAACTGGGACTACTTCACGGACCGCGAGTTCGACGACAAGGCGCACAACGACGTGGGCCTGGCGAAGATCTCGACGCTGGTGGAGCAGGTGCGGGCGGAGAAGGGCCGGGGCAACACGCTGCTGATCGACGCCGGTGACACGATCCAGGGCACGCAGCTGTCGTACTACTACGCCAAGGTGGACCCGATCACGGCGCGGCGCGGTCCGGTGCATCCGATGGCGCAGGCGATGAACGCGATCGGGTACGACGCGGCGGCGTTGGGGAACCACGAGTTCAACTACGGGATCCCGGTGCTGCGGAAGTTCCAGGAGCAGTGCGACTTCCCGCTGCTCGGGGCGAACGCGGTGGACGCGCGGTCGCTGCGGCCGGCGTTTCCCCCGTACAGCATGCACCGGTTGCGGACCCCGCACGGGCGGGACGTGAAGGTGGCGGTCCTGGGTCTGACGAATCCGGGCATCGCGATCTGGGACAAGGCGCACGTGCAGGGGAAGATGGCGTTCCCGGGGCTGGAGGAGCAGGCGGCGAAGTACGTGCCGCGGCTGCGGTCAATGGGCGCCGACGTGGTGATCGTGTCGGCGCACTCGGGGTCGAGCGGGACGTCGTCGTACGGGGACCAGCTGCCGTATGTGGAGAACGCGGCGGGCCTGGTGGCGGAGCAGGTGCCGGGGATCGACGCGATCCTGGTGGGGCACGCGCACACGGAGATACCGGAGTACCGGGTGCGGAACAAGGCGACCGGCAAGGACGTCGTGCTGTCGGAGCCGCTGAAGTGGGGGCAGCGGCTGACGCTGTTCGACTTCGAGCTGTCGTGGGAGCGGGGCCGCTGGTCGGTGGCTTCGGTGTCGGCGCGGGTGCTGAACTCGAACACGGTGCCGGAGGACCCGAAGATCGTGCGGCTGCTGTCGGACGAGCACCGGAAGGTGGTCGAGTACGTCAACCAGGTGATCGGTACGTCGACGCAGGCGATGTCGTCGGCGGAGGGCCCGGTGAAGGACGTCCCGATCATCGACCTGATCAACCACGTGCAGGCGGAGACGGTGAAGGGCGCCCTCGCCGGCACGGAGTGGGCTGCGCTGCCGGTGCTGTCGCAGGCGTCGTGCTTCTCGCGGACGGCGGTGATCCCGGAGGGGAAGGTGACGCTGCGGGACGCGGCGGGCCTGTACCCGTTCGAGAACACGCTGGAGGCACGCGTCCTGACGGGCGCGCAGGTCAAGGACTACCTGGAGTACTCGGCCCGGTACTTCGTCCGCACGGCTCCGGACGCGGCGGTGGATCCGGCGAAGCTGACGAACGCGGAGGGGATCCCGGACTACAACTACGACTCCGTCTACGGGCTGGTCTACGACGTGGACATCGCCCAGCCGGTGGGATCGCGGATCACGGGGCTGTCGTTCGGGGGGCGGCCGGTGGATCCGCAGGAGCGGTTCGTCCTGGCGGTGAACAACTACCGGGCTTCGGGCGGCGGGGCGTTCCCGCACGTGGCGGGGGCGAAGCAGGTGTGGGCCGATTCGGACGAGATCCGGAACACGATCATTTCGTGGGTGAAGGCGAAGGGCACGGTGGACCCGGTGGTGTTCGCGTCGGCGGGGTGGCGCCTGACGCGGGCGGGCGTGCCGGTGTTCTAGCCGTGTGCCCCGGTCCGGTGCCGGCGTTCGGCGCCGGCACCGGACCGGGCCGCCGTCACCTCCTGACCTCGGCGACGGCAGGATGCGCGTCGGGTCAGGTGCGTGCCTTCTCCTCGCGGTGCCATGCGTACCGCCACGCTGCTTCGAGGCAGTAGTACTCCACCTCGTGAAAGCCGGGCCGCGGCGGTCCGAGCCGCTTCGCGGCTTCCACGCACCGCTCGTCTTCGTGGAGTGCGAGACCGTGGACGGCCTCGAGCTGGACCTGGCGCTCGGGGTGGTCGAGGAGGACCGCCATCGCGTCGGTCAATGCCCGGTCGCCGTTCGCGACCTCGGCGGCGCTGCGGCAGGCCGCGGTCCTCACGCCGGTGTCCAGGTCGTTCATCAGTGTCAGAAGTCCCTCGCGGGCCGCGCCGGACAGGTGCTCGCGTTCCATGGACGTGCCGAGGCCGGCGGCCACCGCTCGCCGGACGCCGGGCTCATGGTGCCCGAGATGCGCCAGGAGGGCGGCTTCGGCACGCGGCCCCTGGTAGGAGAAGAGGCCGTACAGCACCGTGGTCAGGACGGCGGGGTCCGTCTCCCCGGCTGACCAGTCCGTGAGGGCGGCGACGGCGAGGACGCTGAACTCCTCGTCGTGGCTGTCGGCGAAGAGTTCGAACAGGCGCATCAGTTCGGCTCCGAACAGTCGGCGGAGGGGGTCCGCGTCGGCCCGCAGCGATTCGGCGGCGGCCCAGACTCCCTTCTCTCGCCGGTGGGAGAGCTCGATCGCGGCTTGGCCCCACGCCGTGTGGTCCTCGTCGCGTTCCAAGGCGCGGGCGATGAGTTCTTCGCACGAGGTGCGGATACCGAGCATCTCCTCCAGACGGGTGAGGATCGCCCCGTGCCCGTCCCGCACGGTCATCTCGCCGAGGGTGAGTTCGCCGACGGTGTGGTACTCGTCGTCTTGGACGCGGGTGCGGGTGACGGCGTCCGAGGAGCCGGTGCGGCGCCGCAGCCCGGTTTCGGTACCGGCCTCGTGCCAGGCACGCGCGAGATCCCGCATGCCGATCAGCTCGGGCGTCGGGTACCTGTGCCGTAGGCCGGTGCCCGTCAGGGCGTCGACCAGTGCGGGCGAGCCGAAGTCGACGGCCTCGCGCAGCGACGGCAGCTCGTCCGGGTCGACTTCGCCGGGCTGGGCACCGAGTCTGAGCAGCGTGTCGGCGATGTCGGTGTGCAAGGACTGGACGGCCGCGGTGAAGGCTGCGGTCACGTGGTCGGAGCCCTCGCAGGGCCGGCCGTCGCGTTCCTCCAGGATCTGCTTCACGCGGAGCTTGTCGCCGGCCCTGGCTGCGGCGGCCAGAGGGCCGTCCACCGCACCGCTCGCGTGTCTGTCCGTCTGCATGACTGCTCCCCGTCGTGTTTCCGCTGGTCAGTCTAGGTCCGTCCGGCTGGAGCGCCGCATGCATTTCCGGCCGGGGGCAGGTCCCGGCCGGTCGGGTGTCCGGGGCTCAGGCGTGGTCGGCGAGGGGGCGGAGTTCGACGGTGGGGTCGGGCCGGGGCTCGGGGCGGGGTTCGAGGCCGAAGGTGGTGAAGGCGGTGCGGGCGGGCTGGGGGTAGGGGTCGGTGCCGGTGAGGGTGTTGAGGATGGTGGCGCTGCGCCATGCGGCGAGGCCGAGGTCGGGGGCTCCGACGCCGTGCGTGTGGCGTTCGCCGTTCTGGACGAAGACGGTGCCGGTGACGGCGGGGTCGAGGACCATGCGGTGGCTGCGGTCGATGCGGGGGCGGCCGGAGGAGTCCCTGCGGAGGTAGGGGTCGAGGCCGGCGAGCAGGCGTTCGAGGGGGCGTTCGCGGTAGCCGGTGGCGAGGACGACGGCGTCGGTGGTGAGGCGGGAGCGGGTGCCCTGGTCGGTGTGCTCCAGGTGGAGCTCGATCTTGGTGGTGGCGATGCGGCCCGCGGTGCGGACGGTGACGCCGGGGGTGAGGACGGTGTCGGGCCAGCCGCCGTGGAGGCTGCGGAGGTAGAGCTCGTGGTGGATGGCGGCGATGGTGGCGGTGTCGATGCCCTTGTGGAGCTGCCACTGTGCGGGCAGGAGGCGGTCGCGGACGGGTTCGGGGAGGGCGTGGAAGTAGTGGGTGTAGTCGGGGGTGAAGTGCTCGAGGCCGAGCTTGCTGTACTCCATGGGCGCGAAGGAGGGGGTGCGGGCGAGCCAGGTGAGGCGTTCGCGGCCGGCGGGGCGGGCCCGGAGCAGGTCGAGGAAGATCTCGGCGCCGGACTGGCCCGAGCCGATGACGGTGATGTGGTCGGCGCCGAGGATGCGGGTGCGGTTGTCGAGGTAGTCCGCGGAGTGGATCACGGGGACGGTCGGGGCTTCCGCAAGGGGGCGGAGCGGGTCGGGGACGTGGGGGGCGGTGCCGATGCCGAGGGCGAGGTGGCGGGCGTGGGTGCGGCCGAGGGCCTCGGCTTCGCCGTGGGTGCCGAGACGCGTGTAGTCGATCTCGAAGAGGTCGTGCTCGGGGTTCCAGCGGACGGCGTCGACCTGGTGGCCGAAGTGGAGGCCGGGGAGGTTCTCGGCGACCCAGCGGCAGTAGGCGTCGTACTCGGTGCGCTGGATGTGGAACTGCTGGGCGAAGTAGAAGGGGTAGAGGCGCTCTCTGTTCTTGAGGTGGTTGAGGAAAGTCCAGGGGCTGGTGGGGTCGGCGAGGGTGACGAGGTCGGCGAGGTAGGGCACTTGGAGGGTGGTGCCGTCGATGAGCAGCCCGGGGTGCCAGCGGAAGTGGGGGCGATCGTCGTAGAAGGCGGTGGCGAGCGGGACCGCTCCGTGGCGGGGGAGGCCGTCGGCGAGGGCGGCGAGGGACAGGTTGAACGGACCGATGCCGATTCCGACGAGGTCGTGGGGTGTATCGAGGTGGGCGGTCATCGGGGGGTGCTGCCTTCCAGGAGGGTGAGGAGGGTGGTGAGGTCCTGTGGGGTGGTGTGCGGGTTGAGGAGGGTGGCCTTGAGCCAGAGGCGGCCGTCGGCGGTGGCGCGGCCGAGGACGGCGTGGCCGCGGTGGAGGAGGGCGCGGCGGAGGTGTGCGGTCTCCGCGTCGGTGGCTTGCGAGGGCCGGAAGAGGACGGTGGTCAGGATGGGTGGTGCGTGCAGTGTGAAGGCGGGGTGGGCGTCGACGAGTTCGGCGAGGTGGCGGGCGAGGCCGAGGGTGTGGTCGATGAGACGGGTCAGACCCTCGCGGCCGAGGGCGCGCAGGGTCACGGCGATCTTGAGGGCGTCGGGGCGCCGGGTGGTGCGCAGCGAGCGGCCGAGGAGGTCGGGCAGGCCGGCTTCGGTGTCGTCGGCGGCGTTGAGGTAGTCGGCCTGGTGGGCGAGCGCGCCCAGTTGGGCGGCGTCGGGGACGGCGAGGAGGCCCGCGGGAACGGGCTGCCAGCCGAGTTTGTGCAGGTCGAGGCTGATGGACCGGGCGCGGTGGAGGCCGGCGAGAAGATGCCGGTGCCGATGCGTGAGGGCGAGGGGTCCGGCGTAGGCGGCGTCGACGTGCAGCTCGGCCCCGTACCGCTCACAGACGTCGGCAAGTGCGTCCAGCGGGTCGATGAGTCCGGCATCGGTGGTGCCTGCGGTGGCGGTGACGAGGGCGGGGCCGGTGGTGCGGGCGAGGACGTCGTGCACGTGGCGCGGGTCGAGGACGCCGGCCGGGGTGGGCAGCGAGGTGGTGGGGGGCAGCCCGAGGAGCCAGGCGGCGCGGGGGACGGAGTGGTGGGCGTTGGCTCCGTGGATGACGGTGACGGCGGGGCCGTGGCGTTCACGCGCGAGCAGCAGGGCGAGCTGGTTGGCTTCGGTGCCGCCGGTGGTGATGAGGGCGTCGGGCTCTGCGGTGGGGTACAGCTCGGCGGCGAGGGTGCGGGTGAGGAGGGCTTCGAGTGCGGAGGCGGCGGGGGCCTGGTCCCAGGAGTCCAGAGAGGGATTGAGGGCGCCGGCGGCGAGGTCGGCCGCGGCGGCGACGGCGAGGGGCGGCCCGTGCAGGTGCCCGGCGCACAGCGGATCGGCGGGATCGGCGGCGCCGCGTGCCAGGACGTGCACGAGCGTACGCAGGGCTTCGTGGGGCCCGGTTCCGCGCTCGGGCAGAAGCGCCCCGAGCGCGGCGGTGACATCGCCGCCGACGGCGTCCGGCCCGCCGGCCGGCAGGGGCCCGGTCCGGGCGCGGGCCCCGGCGGCGAGGGCGTCGAGAACGGTGTCGAGGAGCGGACGCAGGGCGTCGGGCCCGTCGGCGCCTCCGGCGAGCGGGGGCAGTGGCGGTCCGGGCGGCGCGGTCATGGGGTCCTCACGGGGGCGGGCGGTACGGGGCGGCCGGCCCTGTTGTACGGGGCCCCTGGCATCGGGGCGCGACCGGCAGCGGTGGCGTCCGGAGCACCCGCCGATACAACGATCCGACCGGAACGGGGTAACCACCCCACCGCCACCGCCGACCCGGGACCGCCGCCGACGGTGCGCGGCACGCGAGCCGCCACTGGCCGGCGCGCCACCCCCGCACCCCGGCACAGGCCAGGCCCCCACCCGCGAATGCCGATACCGGACGGGCGCCACGCACGAGGCGCTACCGGCCGGGAGCCCCGCACAAGGTCGCTACCAGCCGGGCCACCTGCAACGCACAGACCCACCTGCGGCCTTCGGCGCGGAGCCGAAGCGGAGCAAGCGGGCGGGGCGGTACGGGGGCGGGGCCGCCGGCCCGGCAGCAGAAGGCGGCAGACGCAGGCGGCAGACGGCAGACGGACCCAGGGCGGCACACGGACCCAGGCGGCAGACACAGGCACCAGCCAGCCGACACAGGCGGCAGCCAGCCGACACAGGCGGCAGCCAGGCGACACAGGCGGCCGACACAGGCGGCACCGGCAAGCGCCGGGCGTGGGGCAGTAACCGGCTCCACCCTCAGCGGACGGCGGAACGCCCACCGAGGCCCCGGACAGCCCCTCCCGCAGGTTGAGCTTGTACGCCGGCCACGCACCACCGCCGGTCGCCCGCGCGGCGAGACCACGTCCCGCCGCTCCATCAGGTGGCCGCCGGGTTCCGTTGCAGCCACCGACCGCAGCAGCCACCGCACGAGCGACCCCCCGCCCGGTGCAGGCGGGCCCTCTGCGGGGTCCCCGGCCCGTCCCTGCCCCGGCTCTTCGCGAGCTGGGCCACGTGCAACGTGACGCGCAGCCGTGCAGCCGTGCAGCCGTGCAGCCGTGCAGCAGACATCGATGCCGATGTCCCGGTGGCCCGTGCCGCCCCGGCGCGGCTTCGTCGACCAGCCCCGCCGGCGGTTCCCCCAGGCCCCGCCACCGCCGTTTCGTGCACCGAGTACGCCGCGCCTTCCAAGCGGGCCGGGGGTTGGGGGGGGGCGCCGCCCCAACGCTGTGGCGGCGGCCCCCACCGGATCAGCGGTGGACGGTGCGGACGTGGAGGGCTCGGGCCAGGTCGTCGAGTTGGTCGGTGAGGCCGCGGTGGAGGCGGGGGGTGACGGCGGGGTCGGTGAGGGCGGCGCGGCCGGTGGCGAGGTGGTCGGGGTCGACGGCGTGGGCGGGGAAGGCGTGGCGGGCGGCGGCTTCGGCGATGGCGGGGCCGCGGCGGGCGGCGAGTGCGGTGGCTTCGGGGTAGTAGCGGGGGACGTACGGGCTGAGGAGCTGGGCCTGTTCGGGCTGCCAGAAGCCGCGGGCGGTGGCGGTGAAGAGGTAGTTGGAGAGGTCGTCGTCGTGGAAGAGGCGGTCCCAGGCGGCGGCCTTCGCGGCGGGGTCGGGGAGGGAGGCGTGGCAGCGGGCGGCGCCTTCGCGGCCGGTGGCGCTGGGGTCGTCGGCGAGGGCGGCGTCGATGTCGGCGGGGGTGGCGGCGCCGAGGACGGCGAGGCGGGCGAGGATGCGCCAGCGGAGTTCGGGGTCGAGTTCGGGGCCGCCGGGGACGGTGCCGGCGTCGAGCCAGGCGGTGAGGGTGTGGGGCTGGGTGGCGCTGTCGATGAGGAGGCGTACGGCGGACAGGCGCAGGCCGGGGTCGGAGCCGTCCTCGGTGCGGCGCAGCAGGCCGTGTGCGATGCCGGTGAGGGTGGTGAGGGCTTCGGTGCGCCGGTGGGGGGTGAGGTAGCGGTCGGCGGTGTGGTGGCGGGCGAAGGTGAGGGCGCCTTGGACGACGGCGAGGTCGGGTTCGTCGCAGAGGTGGGCTTCGGCGGTGGCGAGGTAGTCGCCGGGGGCGAGTTCGCCGTCGCGGACCATGTCGCGGAGGGAGTTCCAGACGACGGCGCGGGTGAGGGGGTCGGGGACGGCGGAGATGCCCCGGAGGGCGGTCTCGACGGAGGTGTCGTCGAGGCGGACCTTGGCGTAGCCGAGGTCGCCGTCGTTGAGGACGAGGAGGGCGGGGCGGGGTCCGGCGGCGGAGAGGACTTCGTCGGTGGGGAGGTCGAGGGTGAGGCGTTCGCGGAGGTGGAGGCGGCGGCCGCCGGGGTCGCGGTCGTAGAGGCCGACGGCGATGTGGTGGGGGCGGCTGCCGTTGCGGTCGACGGTGAGGGTCCAGCCGCCGTGGCCTTCCTGGACGCGGGAGGTCAGGGTGTCGGCGCCGGTGGTGCGCAGCCACGTCCCGGCCCAGGTGTGGACGTCGCGGTCGGTGTGGGCGGCGAGGGAGTCGATGAGGTCGGCGAGGGAGGCGTTGGCGAACTTGTGGCGGGTGAAGTGGGTGTTGATGCCTGCGAGGAAGTCCTTCTCGCCGATCCAGGCGACGAGTTGGCGGAGCGCCGAGGCTCCCTTGGCGTAGGAGATGCCGTCGAAGTTGAGGAGGGCGGAGGCGGTGTCGGGGACGGCGTCGGGGTCGGGGGCGACGGGGTGGGTGGAGGGGCGCTGGTCGGCGTCGTATCCCCAGGGCTTGCGCTCCATGGCGAATTCGGTCCAGCTGCCGGTGAAGCGGGTGGCTTCGGTGAGGGTCTGGTAGCCCATGTACTCGGCGAAGGACTCGTTGAGCCAGATGTCGTCCCACCAGCGGAGGGTGACGAGGTCGCCGAACCACATGTGGGCCATTTCGTGGGCGATGGTGTTGGCGCGGCGCTGGCGTTCGGCGTCGGTGACGGCGGAGCGGAAGACGTATTCGTCGCGGAAGGTGACGAGGCCGGGGTTCTCCATGGCGCCCGCGTTGAATTCGGGGACGAAGGCCTGGTCGTAGGAGTCGAAGGGGTACGGCTCCGTGAACTTCTCGTGGTAGCGGTCGTAGCAGGCGGTGGTGAGGCCGAGGATCTCGTCGGCGTCCGCGTCGAGGTGGGGGGCGAGGGACTTGCGGCAGTGGATGCCGAAGGGGAGCCCGGCGTGTTCGGTGCGGATGCTGTGCCAGGGGCCTGCGGCGACGGCGGCGAGGTAGGTGGAGATGCGGGGGGTGGGGGCGGAGGTCCACACGGCGGCGCCGTCGGTGTCGCGGCGGCCGGTGCGGCTGGTGGTGCCGTTGGCGAGGACGGTCCAGTGGTCGGGGGCGGTGACGGTGAACTCGAAGACGGCCTTGAGGTCGGGCTGGTCGAAGGCCGGGAAGACGCGCTGGACGTCGTCGAGGAAGAGCTGGGTGTAGAGGTACGTCTCGCCGTCGGCGGGGTCGGTGAAGCGGTGGAGGCCCTCCCCGGTGCGGGAGTAGCGCATGCGGGTGTCGAGGCGGAGCTCGTGGGGTCCGGCGGTGAGGGCGGTGAGGGGGAGGCGGTTGTCGGTGAGGGCGGCCGGGTCGAGGGGGGTGCCGTCGAGTTCGGCGGTGCGCAGCTCGTCCGGTTTCAGTTCGAGGAAGGTGTCCCCGGCGGTGCGGGCGGTGAAGCGGATGAGGGTGGTGGTGTCGAAGGTGTCCCCGTCACCGGTGAGGTCGAGGGTGACGGTGTAGCGGTGGACGTCGAGGAGGCGGGCGCGGGCCTCGGCTTCGCTGCGGGTGAGTGCGGGCATGGGCCCATGCTGCCTGACGGGCGGGCCCCGGCCGTCGTGTGCGGTGGCCCCGCTGGTGTGGCTTGTGGATCAGGCCGGAACGGGGGCGACCGGCGAGGACGCGGCCGGCGCGCGTACCGGCCCCGCGTGCCCGGCCTGATCCGAAGGGCGCCACAGCACTAGTCTTCGCGTGCGGCGATCGTCTCGTGGTGGCGGATGACCTCGGCGATGATGAAGTTGAGGAGCTTCTCGGCGAAGGCCGGGTCGAGCTTGGCGTTCTCGGCGAGCTGGCGCAGGCGGGCGATCTGGCTGGCCTCGCGGGCGGGGTCGGCGGGCGGCAGCTGGTGGCGGGCCTTGAGGTGGCCGACCTGCTGGGTGCACTTGAAGCGTTCGGCGAGCATGTGGACGACGGCGGCGTCGATGTTGTCGATGCTGTCCCGGAGGCGGGCCAGCTCGGCGGTGACGTTCTCGTCGGGCGCCTCGGCGGGGCTGTTGTTCATGGTTCCCGAGAATACGTGGCGGGTGCAGACGGGTCTCGGGGCAGCCGGTGGATGAGACGGCCCCTGTCGGACGGGGCCTGCGACCGGGCAGGACCGGAACCAGGACCCGGACCGACCGCAACCGCACCCGCACCGGCACCCGCACCCGCACCCGCACCCGCACAGAAGTGTGCCCCGCCCTCCCGGCCCCCTGAGGGCCGGAAGGGCGGGGCGTGCGGGGCCGTGGGTCAGAGGGAGGCCGCCGCCGTCTTGATCTGCGAGGCGAAGGTGGACACCTCGGTGTAGACGCCGGGGTATCCGGCGCGGGCGCAGCCGCGTCCCCAGCTGACGATGCCGACCTGGATCCAGGCGCCGGCGGCGTCCCGGCGGAACATGGGGCCGCCGGAGTCGCCCTGGCAGGTGTCGGTGCCGCCCTGGTCGTAGCCGGCGCAGATCTCCTCGCTCGGGACGAGGGAGCTGCCGTAGGCGCTCTGGCAGGCGGCGTCGGAGACGAAGGGGACGTTGGCCTTGAGCAGGTAGCGCTGCTGGCGGCCGCCTTCGCGGTTGGCGCCCCAGCCGGCGACGGTGAAGGTGCCGTTGTCGTACTGCTTGGTCTCGGCGATGTTGAGGGTGGGCAGGTTGATCGGCTGGGCGAGTTTGATCAGGGCCCAGTCCTTGCCCTGGCCGTTGTAGCCGGGGGCGCGGTACACCTTGGTTGACCTGACCTTGATCGCGCTGGAGCTGTTGAGGTCGACGACGCCGGCGGTGGCGGTGATGGAGGTGTTGTTGCCGCTGGAGCCGACGCAGTGGGCGGCGGTGAGGACTATCTGCTGGGTGAGCAGGGAGCCGCCGCAGCCCATGGAGAGGCGGACCATCCAGGGGAACTCGCCTTGTGCGGCGCGGGTGCCGCCGACGACGGGGGCGGGGGCCGCATGGGCTCCGGCGGGCTGGAGGCTGACGGCGGCGAGGGCGACGGCGCCGGCGGCGAGGGCGCGCTTGAGGAACGTGCCGAATGAGGACACGGTCAACACACTGCCTTTCGTGGGGGGGTTGGGCTGTGCGTGCCATCGGGTGAATGACATGTACATGTCACACCCGCCGGTGTGGGACATCAAGGGCCCGTTTTCGGACATTCTGCGGAACTACATGGACGGCGGACGCCCGCCGGGGCCCGGCCCACCCCGCTCGAACACCGCTTTCCGCACACCGCCGCCCACCGCGCCCCGCCGCCGCCGCCGCGCGGCCGGCCGCCGGATGACGGGATCCGGTCGTACGCGGCCGGGCGGTGCTCCGCCCTCCGCCGGGCCCATACGCCCGCACGGCCCAACTTTGCGGGCGGCGGCGGTTCGGCGGGGGTGCGGCGTGGGTAGTGATACCCCATCGCACGAGTGCCGGACCGGTCCCGACCCCTCGCCAGGGGGCCGGGGCCGATTCGCGCCCCTCCGCATCCGGCACCCGCGCCATACGATCCCGCACCGCCGCGCACCGACCGCCCTGCTCCCCGCGCACAGGCCCTGCGGGCACGCCCCTCCCCCGCCGACCCGGCCGCCCCCGCCACCCCCGTCGCCTCCACCGCCTCCGCCTCCGCCTCCGCCTGCGGAATCAGCGGGCGCCGTACACGGGCTGCGGGGTGCGGGCCGCGGCCAAGAGCTTCGCGGCGGCCTCGCCCGCCTCGGCCGGTGTGCGACGGCCGCCGGCGTCGGCGGTGGGGCCGCGCTGCCAGCCCTCCATGACCGTGATCCGGCCGCCCTCCGCCTCGAAGACCCGGCCGGTCACCCCGGCGGAGGCGCCGCTGCCGAGCCAGACCACCAGCGGGGAGACGTTCTCGGGGGCCATCGCGTCGAACTCCCCCTCCCCCGGCGCCGCCATCGCCTGCGCGAAGACCTCCTCGGTCATCCGGGTCCGGGCCGCCGGCGCGATCGCGTTGACCTGGACCCCGTACCGGCCCAGCTCGGCCGCCGCGACCAGGGTCAGCCCGAGGATGCCGGCCTTGGCCGCGCTGTAGGCGCCCTGCCCGACCGAGCCGGCCAGCCCGGCCCCCGAGGAGGTGTTCACCACCCGGGCGGCCGGGGTGCGGCCGGCCGCGGCCTCCGCCCGCCAGTGCGCGGCGGCGTGCTTCAGCGGCAGGAAGTGGCCCTTCAGGTGGACGCGGACGACCGCGTCCCAGTCGTCCTCGCCGAGGTTGACGAGCATCCGGTCGCGCAGGAAGCCCGCGTTGTTGACGAGCGTGTCCAGCCGGCCGAAGGCCGCCAGGGCGCACTCCACCAGGGAGGCGGCGCCGGCACTCGTGGCGATGTCGCCGGCGTGCGCCACGGCCTCGCCGCCGAGGGCCCGGATCTCCTCGACGACGCGGGCGGCCGGACTGCCGGGGGCGGGTCGCCCGTCCGGTCCGGTGCCGAGGTCGTTGACGACGACACGGGCGCCCTCCGCGGCGAACGCCAGGGCGTGCGCGCGGCCCAGGCCCCGGCCCGCGCCGGTCACGGCGACGACCCTCCCCCGGGCCATCCCGCCGGCCGCCGGCACGCCCGCACCCGTACTCGCACCCGCACCCGCACCCGCACCCGCACTCGCACCGCTGCTGCTGCTGCTCATCTCAGGCCTCCTTGTGGGCGGTTGACGCGTCCAGGAACGCCGGGCGCTCCCCTCCCCCGTGTACGAGCAGCGCGGCCCCGCTGATGTATCCGGCGCGGTCGGAGGCGAGGAACACGGCCGCCGCTCCGGCGTCGGCGGGGTCGGCGAGCCGGCCGAGCGGGACCGTCGCGGCGACGGCGGCGACGCCGTCCGCGTCGCCGTAGTGCAGGTGGGCGGACTCGGTGGCGACCATGCCGAGGACGACGGTGTTGACGCGGACCCGCGGCGCCCATTCGACGGCCATCGTGCGGGCCAGGTGCTCCAGGCCCGCCTTGGCCGCGCCGTACGCGGCGGTGCCGGGGGAGGGCCGGGAACCGCTGACGCTGCCGACCATGACCACCGAGCCGCGGGCCTCCCGCAGCAGCGGGTAGGCGGCCAGGGAGGCGGTCATCGGGGCGATCAGGTTGAGCTGGACGACACGGGCGTGGCGTTCGGCGGCGCCTTCGCCGAGCGGCCGGTACGGGGTCCCCCCGGCGTTGTTGACGAGGCAGTCGAGCCGCCCTCCGGTCCGCTCGCCGAGGTCGTCGAAGAAGCGCTGCACGTCGGCCGGATCGCGCAGGTCGACGGGTGCGTACGCGGCGGTGCGACCACCGATCGCGACGGGCCGGCCGGGTGGCCGGCGGGCGCAGACGACGACGTCCGCGCCCGCGGCGAGGAAAGACCGGGCGATTCCCGCGCCGACGCCGCGGGTTCCGCCGGTGACCGCCACGACCCTCCCGCCGAACTCCATGGGCTGCTACCTTCCTCGCCTAACAAACGTTTGGTGGAAAGGTAGCTGATGCGCCCATGGGTGTCTCCACCTCAAGCCCCGGCAAGGGCATCGCACTCGTCACGGTCGACTTCCCACCCGTCAACGCCCTCCCCGTGCAGGGCTGGTACGACCTCGCGGACACCCTCCGCACCGCCGGCCGCGACCCGGATGTCCGCTGCGTCGTCCTCGCCGCCGAGGGCCGCGGCTTCAACGCGGGCGTCGACATCAAGGAGTTGCAGTCCGACCCCGGGCACGCCCGCCTGATCGGCGCCAACCGCGGCTGCCAGGAGGCCTTCGCCGCGGTGTACGAGTGCGAGGTGCCGGTGGTGGCGGCCGTGCACGGCTTCTGCCTGGGCGGCGGCATCGGCCTGGTCGGCAACGCGGACGCGGTCGTCGCCTCCGACGACGCGGCGTTCGGCCTGCCGGAGCTGGACCGGGGCGCCCTCGGCGCCGCCACCCACCTGGCACGGCTCGTCCCGCAGCACCTGATGCGGACGCTGTACTACACCTCGCGGACCGTGACCGCCGCCGAGCTGCACGCCCACGGCTCGGTGTGGCAGGTCGTCCCGAGGGCCGGGCTGCGCGCGGCCGCGCTGGCGCTGGCCACGGAGATCGCCCGCAAGGACGGCACCCTGATCCGCATGGCGAAGGCGGCCATCAACGGCATCGACCCGGTCGACGTGCGCCGCAGCTACCGCTTCGAGCAGGGCTTCACCTTCGAGGCGGCCCTCGGCGGGATCGCCGACCGGGTCCGCGACACCTTCGGGAAGGCGGGGGCTCCGTGACCGGGAAGACGATGACGGCCGACGAGGCCGTGGGCCGGCTGCGCAGCGGCATGACCGTCGGCATCGGCGGCTGGGGTTCGCGGCGCAAGCCGATGGCGCTGGTGAGGGCGCTGCTGCGCTCGCGGGTCACGGACCTGACCGTGGTCTCGTACGGCGGACCGGACGTGGGCATGCTCGCCGCGGCCGGCCGGATCCGCCGGCTCGTGGCGCCGTTCGCGACGCTCGACTCGATCCCGCTGGAGCCGCACTTCCGGGCCGCCCGCGAGAGCGGCGCGTTCGCGTTCACCGAATACGACGAGGCGATGTTCCTGTGGGGGCTGCGGGCCGCCGCGAACCGGCTGCCGTTCCTGCCGGTCCGCGCCGGGCTCGGCTCGGACGTGCTGCGCGTCAACCCCGAACTGCGCACGGTCGTCTCGCCGTACGGGGACGGGGAGGAGCTCGTCGCGGTGCCCGCGCTGCGGCTGGACGCGGCCCTGGTCCACGTCAACCGCGCCGACCGGCTCGGCAACGGCCAGTACCTCGGCCCCGACCCGTACTTCGACGACCTGTTCTGCGAGGCCGCCGACGCCGCCTACCTCTCCTGCGAGCAACTCGTGGAGACCGCCGACCTCGCCAAGGCGGGGCCGCCGCAGTCGCTGCTGGTCGGCCGGCACACCGTCACCGGTGTCGTGGAGGCGCCCGGCGGCGCGCACTTCACCTCCTGCGCCCCCGACCACGGGCGGGACGAGGCCTTCCAGAAGCTGTACGCGACCACCCCCTGGCCCGAGTTCGCCGCGCGCTTCCTGGCGGGCCGGAGCGAGGACGACTACCGCGGCGCCGTCCGCGCCTGGCACGGGGAGCGGCAGCAGTGGGCGTGAACACGCGGGCGGCAGCGGCGGCGGGTGCGGGCGGTGCGGTGAGCCGGGCGGAGTACTGCGTGGTGGCGTGCGCCGAGGAGTGGCGGGGAGCCGGGGAGGTCCTGGCGAGCCCGATGGGGCTGATCCCGTCGCTGGGGGCGCGGCTGGCGCGCCTGACGTTCTCCCCGGACCTGCTGCTGACCGACGGCGAGGCCCTGCTGGTGGGGCCGGGCGGCGAGGTGGAGGGCTGGCTGCCCTACCGGCGGCACCTGGACCTGGTCGCGGGCGGGCGGCGGCACGTGATGATGGGCGCGAGCCAGATCGACCGGTACGGCAACCAGAACATCTCCTGCATCGGCGACTGGGAGCGGCCGGACCGGCAGCTCCTCGGGGTGCGGGGCGCCCCCGCCAACACGGTCAACAACCCGGTCGGCTACTGGGTGCCCCGGCACTCGCGGCGGGTGTTCGTCGAGCGGGTCGACATGGTGTGCGGGGTGGGCCACGACCGGGCGGCGGCCGGCTTGGCGGGCCGCTTCCACCGGCTGGGCCGGGTGGTGAGCGACCTCGGCGTGTTCGACTTCGCGACGCCCGACCGGTCGATGCGGCTGGCCTCCCTGCACCCCGGTGTCGGGGTGGAGGAGGTGCGGGAGGCCACCGGGTTCGCGCTGGCCGTGCCGGAGGAGGTCCCGTACACGCGGGAGCCGACGCCCGAGGAGCTGCGGCTGGTCCGCGAGGTCCTCGACCTGGCGGGGCTGCGCGAGCGGGACGTGCGGGGCTGAGGCGGTGGAGACGGCGCTGACCCGGCTGGTCGGGGTGCGGTACCCGATCGTGCAGACGGGCATGGGGTGGGTGGCGGGGCCGCGGCTGGTGTCGGCCGCGGCGAACGCGGGCGCGCTGGGGATCCTGGCGTCGGCGACGATGACGGCGGACGGGCTGCGCGCGGCGGTGCGGGAGGTGCGGTCGCGTACGGACGCCCCGTTCGGGGTGAACCTGCGGGCGGACGCGGGGGACGCGGTCGAGCGGGTCCGGATCCTCGTCGAGGAGGGGGTGCGGGTCGCGTCGTTCGCGCTGGCCCCGTCGCGGGAGCTGATCGCCCGGCTGAAGGACGCGGGCGTGGTGGTCATCCCGTCGGTGGGGGCGCGCCGGCATGCCGAGAAGGTCGCGGCATGGGGGGCGGACGCGGTCCTCGTGCAGGGCGGCGAGGGCGGCGGGCACACCGGGGAGGTGGCCACGACGGTGCTGCTGCCGCAGGTGGTGGACGCGGTGGACGTGCCGGTCGTCGCGGCGGGAGGCTTCCACGACGGGCGCGGGCTGGTCGCGGCGCTGTCGTACGGGGCGGCCGGGGTGGCGATGGGGACGCGGTTCCTGCTGACCTCGGACTCGACGGTGCCGGATCCGGTGAAGGCCCGCTACCTGGCGGCCGGGGTCGGGGACGTCACGGTGACGAGGGCCGTGGACGGGATGCCGCACCGGATGCTGCGCACCGACCTGGTGGCCGCGCTGGAGCGGTCCGGGCGGGTCGGGGCGCTGCTGCGGGCGGTGCGGCACGCGGCGGGATTCCGCAGGCTGTCGGGGCTGTCGTGGCCGCGGATGGTGCGCGACGGGCTGGCGATGCGGCACGGGCGGGAGCTGTCGTGGAGCCAGGTGCTGATGGCGGCGAACACGCCGATGCTGCTGCGGGCGTCGATGGTCGAGGGCCGCACCGACCTCGGGGTCATGGCGTCGGGGCAGGTCGCCGGGGTGATCGGCGACCTGCCGTCGTGCGCGGAGCTGGTGGAGCGGACCATGGCCGAGGCGCGGGCGGTACTGGCCCGGCTGGAGGCGCTGGACGCCTCCGGCGGCGGGCCGCCGGGCTGAGGGCGCCCGCCCCGGCCCCGGTGCCGCTCAGGCGCCGCCGCGGGCGGCCGGCTGGCGGTCGCCGCCGGAGCGGCGGCGGCCGCCGGCGGAACCGGAGCGGGAGCCGCCGGAGCGGACCGCGGCCGGGGCGCCGCCCTGGGCGGTGCCGCGGGTGCGGCGGGGCCGGCCGTCGCCGGAGGTCTGCGCGGCGCCTCCGGCGGCCTCGGTGCGTCCGGCGCCGCGGCCGCCGCCCTGGCCGCCCTGGCCGGCGTTCTGGCCGCCGCCCTGGCCGCGTCCGGAGCGGCGCCGTCCGCCGCCGCCCTGGCCGGTGCGCTGCTTCGGCGGGGCGGCCGGCTGGGGCACCTCGATGACGACGGGCACACCGGAGGGCTCCCGGGCGCCGGTGAGCCGGGACAGCTCGCCGTCGGAGGACTTGACCTGCGCGGTGCGCGGGGAGATCCCGGCGTCGGCCATGAGGCGGGACATGTCACGCTTCTGCTCGGGCAGGACGAGCGTGACGACGCTGCCGGACTCGCCGGCGCGGGCGGTGCGGCCGCCGCGGTGCAGGTAGTCCTTGTGGTCGGTCGGCGGGTCGACGTTGACGACGAGGTCGAGGTCGTCGATGTGGATGCCGCGGGCGGCGACGTTCGTCGCGATCAGCGCGGTGACCTCGCCGGTCTTGAACCAGTCCAGGGTGCGGTTGCGCTGCGGCTGGGAGCGGCCGCCGTGCAGGCCGGAGGCGCGCACGCCCTGGGAGAGGAGCCGCTTGACCATGCGGTCCACGCCGCGCTTGGTGTCGACGAACATGATGACGCGGCCGTCGCGGGCGGCGATGCGGGTGGCGACGGCCTTCTTGTCGGTCTCGTCCATCACGTACAGGACGTGGTGCTCCATGGTGGTGACCGCGCCGGCGGACGGGTCGACGGAGTGGCCGACCGGGTCGCTGAGGAACCTGCGGACGAGCTTGTCGATGTTCTTGTCGAGCGTGGCGGAGAACAGCAGGCGCTGGCCGCCGGGCTCGACCTGGTCCAGGAGGGCGGTGACCTGCGGCATGAAGCCCATGTCGGTCATCTGGTCGGCCTCGTCGAGGACGGTGATGGCGACCTGGTCGAGGACGGCGTCGCCGCGGTCGATGAGGTCCTTCAGGCGTCCGGGGGTGGCGACGAGCACCTCGGCGCCGCGGCGCAGGGCGCCGGCCTGCCGGTTGATGGACATGCCGCCGACGACGGTCGCGATGCGCAGGTTCAGGGCGGTGGCGTAGGGGGTGAGGGCGTCGGTGACCTGCTGGGCCAGTTCGCGGGTCGGTACGAGGACCAGGGCGAGCGGGGCCTTCGGCTGGGCGCGGCGGCCCGCGGTGCGGGCGAGGAGGGCCAGGCCGAAGGCGAGGGTCTTGCCGGAGCCGGTGCGGCCGCGGCCGAGGAGGTCGCGGCCGGCGAGGGAGTTCGGCAGGGTGGCGGCCTGGATGGGGAAGGGCTCGGTGACGCCTTGGGCGGCGAGGGTCTTCAGGATGGCCGAGGGGAGGTCCATGTCCTCGAAGGCGGCGGCCGGCGGGAGCGGCGGGACCACCGGGTCGGGCATGGTGAACTCCTGCGGCCGCGGCGCCGGGGCGGCGCTCTGCCGGCCGGCGCCGGGCTTCTGCCGGCCCTGGGCGGGTCCCCGGCCGCGGGCGGGCCGGCGGGCGGGGCGGGCGGTGCTGGAGCTGGTCATGCGGGACGGCCCTCCTGAAGAGGCGGTGAGGGCCCCAACCCGGTGGATCCGGTGCAAAACATTAAAAAGCGCCTGCGGACGATGTCCCGTCAGGCGCACATAAAGTTCCTGGGTACCACAACTGCAAGGATCAACGTAGCACACCGGTGCCTGCCCGCGCGGTGAAGGCGGGCCCGCTCGGGCGTTCGCCGCGGGTGTCCGCCGGGGTGGTTCAGAGGCGTTCGAGGATGGTCGCGTTGGCCTGGCCGCCGCCTTCGCACATGGTCTGCAGGCCGTAGCGGCCGCCGGTGCGCTCCAGCTCGTGGAGCAGGGTGGTCATGAGGCGGGCGCCGGTCGCGCCGAGGGGGTGGCCCAGCGCGATCGCGCCGCCGTTGGGGTTGACGCGGTCCGGGTCGGCGCCGGTCTCCTTCAGCCAGGCGAGGACGACGGGGGCGAAGGCCTCGTTGATCTCGACGAGGTCGATGTCGTCGAGGGTCATCCCGGTCTTCTTCAGGGCGTGGGCGGTGGCGGGGATGGGTGCGGTCAGCATGCGGATGGGGTCCTCGCCGCGGGCGGAGAGGTGGTGGATGCGGGCGCGGGGCCGCAGCCCGTGGTCGGCGAGGGCCCGTTCTGAGGCGATCAGCAGGGCGGCCGCGCCGTCGGAGACCTGGGAGGAGACGGCGGCGGTGATCGTGCCGCCGGCGGTGACGGGCTTGAGGGCGGCCATCTTCTCCGCGGTGGTGTCGCGGCGGGGGCCCTCGTCGGCGGTGACGCCGGCGCAGGGGGCGGTCTCGCGGTCGAAGCGGCCCTCGTCGAGGGCGCGGACGGCCCGCCGGTGGGAGCGCAGCGCGTACTGCTCCATGTCGGTGCGGGTGATGCGCCACTGGCGGGCGATGAGTTCGGCGCCGTGGAACTGGTCGACGGGCGCGTCGCCGTACCGGGCGCGCCAGCCGGTGCTTCCGGCGTAGGGGCCGCCGGTGAGTCCGAGGGGTGCGGCGGCCTGCCGGGAGGCGTAGGCGATGGGGATCATGGACATGTTCTGGGTGCCGCCGGCGACGACGAGGTCCTGCGTGCCGGACATGACGGCCTGGGCGGCGAAGTGGACGGCCTGCTGGGAGGAGCCGCACTGCCGGTCCACGGTCACGCCGGGCACCTCCTGGGGCAGGCCGGCGGCCAGCCAGGCGGTGCGGGCGATGTCCCCGGCCTGCGGGCCGACGGTGTCGAGGCAGCCGAAGACGACGTCGTCGACGGCGGCCGGGTCGATGCCGGTGCGCTCGACGAGGGCGGTCAGGACGTGGGCGCCGAGGTCGGCGGGGTGGACGGCGGCGAGCCCTCCCCCGCGCCGCCCGACGGGGGTGCGGACCGCGTCGACGATGTAGGCCTCGGGCATCGGGGGCTCCTCTGGTCGGGGCGCGCTGGGGTCAGTCGCGTACGGCGATCCCGTCCAGGACCATGGAGAGGTACTGGCGGGCGATCTCCTCGGGGCTGTGCCGTCCCTGGGGCCGGTACCAGGACGCGGCCAGCCACACGGTGTCGCGGACGAAGCGGTAGGTGAGGCGGATGTCGAGGTCGGCGCGGAACACCCGGTCGGCGACGCCCCGTTCGAGGGTGCCGAGCCAGGCCTTCTCGAACCTCTGCTGGGATGCGGCCAGGTAGGCGAAGCGGGGCTGCGCGGCGAGGTGGCGGGACTCCCTCTGGTAGATGGCGACGGCGTCGCGGTGCCGGTCGATCTCCCGGAAGGACTCGGTGACGAGCGCTTCGATGGTCTCGCGGGGGCCGAGGCCGGCCGCGAGGACGGCGTCGTAGCCCTCCCAGAGTTCGCCGAGGAAGGTGGAGAGGATCTCGTCGAGCATCGACTCCTTGGAATCGAAGTGGTAGTAGAGGCTGCCGGCGAGCATGCCGGCGGCGTCGGCGATCCCGCGGACGGTGGTGGCGTTGTAGCCCTGGGCCGCGAAGACCCTGGCGGCGGTGTCGAGGAGTTCGCGGCGGCGGTCGGGCGCGGCCGTCCCGGCGGGCTTCTTCGGCGGCTTGTTCTGTGGCACGCGCCCATTGTCCGTCCGATCCGCGGGAGGTCCGCTACGGGTGCTGGCTGCTGACGGAGACCGTCTCCCCGGTCATGTACGAGGAGTAGCCGCTGGCCAGGAAGACGATGACGTTGGCGACCTCCCAGGGGTGGGCGGCCCGGCCGAAGGCCTCGCGGGCGGCCAGCTCGTCGAGCAGCTCGGGGGTCGTGGTCTTCGCCAGGTGGGGGTGGGCGGCGAGGCTGGGGGCGACGGCGTTGACGCGGACGCCGAACGCTGCGGCCTCCAGGGCGGCGCAGCGCGTGAGGGCCATGACTCCGGCCTTCGCGGCGGCGTAGTGGGCCTGGCCGGGCTGGGCGCGCCAGCCGAGGACGGAGGCGTTGTTGACGATGGTGCCGCCGCGGCGGGCCGGGTCGGCGGCGGCCGTGCGGAAGGAGCGGAGGGCGGCGCGGGTGCAGCGGAAGGTGCCGCCGAGGGTGGTGTCGAGGACGCGGTGCCACTGGTCGTCGGTCATGTCGGCGAGGGCGGCGGTGCCGCCGAGGCCGGCGTTGTTGACGACGGTGTCGAGGCGGCCGTGGGCGGCCTCGGCGTGCGCGAAGAGGGCCTGGACCTGGGCTTCGTCGGTGACGTCGCAGGTCAGGGAGGTGACGCGGTCGGCGCCGAACTCGGCGGCGAGGGCTTCCTCGGTTTCCTTCAGGCGGCGGGCGTGGGCGTCGCCGAGGACGACGCGGGCGCCTTCTTCGAGGAAGCGGCGGGCGGTGGCGCCGCCGATGCCGGTGCCGGCGGCGGCGGTGACGACGGCGCTGCGGCCGGCGAGGAGGCCGTGTCCGGGGACGGGCGCGGGGGCGCTCCGGGCGGCGGCGGCCGGGGGGGCGGGTTCGGGAGCGTGCACGGCGACGTACCTCCTCGACTCCGGTCGGGGCCGTACGTTAACCTACCAAACACTTGTTAGGGAAGCGCGGTGCGTCCCCGGGGCGCCCGCCCCCGGAGGAGGCGGTATTGATGGACCTGGCCCATCCGCCCGAGGTGGAGGCCTTCCGCGCCGAGGCCCGCGACTGGCTCGCGCGGAACGTCCCGGCGGCCCCGCTGCCCTCCCTGGAGACCGCCGCGGGCTTCGCCGCGCACCGGGAGTGGGAGGCCCGCCTGTACGCCGGCGGCTGGTCGGCGGTGTCCTGGCCGCGGGAGTACGGCGGCCGCGGCGCGGACCTGGAGCGGTGGCTGGTGTTCGAGGAGGAGTACTGGGCGGCCGGCGCCCCGGCGCGGGTCTCCCAGAACGGCATCGGCCTGCTCGCCCCCACCCTGTTCGCGTACGGCACGCCGGAGCAGCGGGGGCGGCTGCTGCCGCCGATGGCGAGCGGGGAGCAGGTGTGGGCCCAGGCCTGGTCGGAGCCGGAGGCCGGCTCCGACCTCGCCTCGCTGCGGGCGCGGGCCGAGCGCACGGAGGGCGGCTGGCTGCTGTACGGGCAGAAGACCTGGTCGTCGCGGGCGGCGTTCGCCGACCGGGCCTTCGGCCTGTTCCGCACCGAGGCGGCGGTGTCGAGGCCGCACCAGGGGCTGACGTACCTGGTGTTCGACCTGCGGGCGCCGGGCGTGGAGGTCCGGCCCATCGGCCGGCTCGACGGCAAGCCGGCCTTCGCGGAACTCTTCCTGGACGGGGTGTTCGTACCGGACGGGGACGTCGTCGGCGAACCGGGGCAGGGATGGCGGATCGCCATGTCCGCCACGGGCAGCGAGCGCGGTCTCACCCTCCGCCCGCCGGGCCGGTTCCTCGCCGCGGCGGACCGGCTGTACGCGCTGTGGCGGTCGGCGGACGACCCGGCGGACACCGCGCTGCGCGACCGGGTCGCTGACGCGCTGGTCGGGGCGCGCGCCTACGAGCTGTTCACCTGGGCGGCCGCGGCCCGGATCGCCGAGGGCGGGCGGACCGGCGCCGAGTCCAGCCTGAACAAGGTGTTCTGGTCGCAGTACGACCTCGCCCTGCACGAGACGGCGCTGGACCTGCTGGGCGGCGCGGAGGCGGAACTCGTCGACGGTGAGTGGGCGCAGGGGTGGCTGTTCTCGCTGGCCGGGCCGATCTACGCGGGGACGAACGAGATCCAGCGCGACATCATCGCCGAGCGGCTGCTCGGCCTGCCGAAGGGCCGCCGCTGATGCGCTTCCTGCCGACCGAGGAGCAGACGGATTTCGCGCGGGCGGTGCGCGCCCTGCTGGCGGCAGCGGACGTGCCGGCGGCGGTACGGGCCTGGGCGGCCGGGGACTTCGCGCCGGGGCGGGCCGTGTGGAAGCGGCTGGCCGGGGCGGGCCTGTTCGCGCCGGCCGCGCCGGAGGCGTACGGCGGGGCGGGGCCACTGCCGGTGGAGCTGGCCGCGGCCATGGTGGAGGTGGGGCGGGCGGGCATGCCGGGGCCGGTGGTGGAGACCGCGGCGGCGGCGGTGCTGCTGTCGCGGCTGGAGGGCGGCCCCGGCGCGGAGGCGGCGGCCCGGTTCGTGCCGCGCCTGGTGGCGGGCGGGGAGGCGGCCTCCCTGCTGCTGCCGGGCGGCGGCCCGTACGCCCTGGACGCGGACGCGGCGGAGCACTGCTTCACGGTGGACCCCGCGGGCGCCCTGCGCGCGTACGGGGGCCCGCGCCCGGTCGGCACGGCGGTCGTGCTGCGGTCGGCGGACCCGGCGCGCCGGCTGGTCCGCCCCGCGCCGGGCGGCGGCGAGGTGCTGGCGGCCGGGCCCGGGGTCCTGGCCGCGGCCGCCGCGGCGGGCGACTGGGCGCGGCTGCTGACGGCGGCCCAGTGCCTCGGCGTCGGCGAGGCACTGCTGGAGCGGACGGCGCGGTACGCGCGGCAGCGCACCCAGTTCGGGGTGCCGATCGGCGCGTTCCAGGCGGTGAAGCACCGGCTGGCGGACACGCTACTGGCGCTGGAGTTCGCCCGGCCGCTGGTGTGGGCGGCGGCGCTGTCGCTGGATGCGGCGGAGGTCGCGGCGGCGAAGCTGGCGGCGGGCGAGGCGGCGTACGGGGCGGCGCTGACGGCGCTTCAGGTCCACGGGGCGATGGGCTACACCGAGGAGTCGGACCTGTCGCTGTGGCTGCGCAAGGCGCGCCCGCTGCGGGGGGCCTGGGGCACGCCGGCGGAGTGCCGGGCGGTGGTGGCGCGGTCCTGGCCGCACACCCGCCGCGGCGCTCCCGCGCCCTGAGCTGCCGCGGCCGGGGCTACCCGGGGGTACTCCGGACGGGCGGCGGCAGGCCGCGTACCCTCGCCGCATGACGGGCAGTGCGATCGACCTCCGCAAGCTGGAACGGACCGCTCCGGCGCTGGTGGACCTGTACAAGAGCGCCGGGGCGTCGCTCCGCGGGCACGGGCTGGACGGCGGCCGCGCCTCGGTCTACCTGGTCCTCGACTACTCGGGGTCGATGCGCCCGTACTACAAGGACGGCAGCGTGCAGGCGCTCGCGGACCGGGTGCTGGGCCTGTCGGCGCACCTCGACGACGACGGCCGCGTCCCGGTGGTGTTCTTCTCCACCGACGTCGACGCCGTCGAGGAGATACCGCTCGCCGGGCACGCCGGGCGCGTCGCCGAGATCGCCTCCCGCCTCGGCCACATGGGCAGGACCTCGTACCACGCGGCGATGGACGCGGTCATCGACCACTACCTGGACGCGGGCGCGCGCCGGCCGGCGCTCGTCGTCTTCCAGACGGACGGCGGGCCGATCGACAAGCGGGCCGCCGAGGCGTACCTGTGCAAGGCGGCGAAGCTGCCGCTGTTCTGGCAGTTCATCGGCTTCGGCGACACCCACAGCGGCCAGTTCGACTTCCTGCGGCGGCTGGACGAGCTGCCCGTGCCGTCCCGGCGGGTCGTCGACAACGCCGGCTACTTCCACGCCGGGCCGGACCCGCGGGCCGTCCCGGACCGGGTGCTGTACGACCGGCTGCTCGGGGAGTTCCCGTCCTGGCTGGCGGCGGCGCGTGCGGCGGGCATCGTGCGCGCCTGACGCCGGACGGGCGGGGGCGGGCGGTTTGATGGGCGTATGACCACGAACAATTGGGCGGCGTTCGAGGCGCGGGAGCCGGAGTTCGCGGCGACCGTCCGGGCCCGCTTCGCCCAGTACCCCCACCATGTCCTGGCCACGCTCCGCAGCGACGGCTCCCCGCGGCTGACCGGCCTGAACGTCGAGATCCGCGGCGGCGAGCTGTGGCTCGGCATGATGCAGGGCTCGCGGAAGGCGCGGGACCTGCGGCGCGATCCGCGGTTCGCGCTGCACAGCAATCCCGGCCCGGGCGAGGCGATGCCCGACGGGGACGCGCGGATCTCGGGGCGGGCGATCGAGCTGGTGGATCCGCCGGAACTGCACCGGTACGCGGAGGAGACGGAGAACCCGCACCCCTTCGACCTGTTCCACGCGGACCTGTCGGAGGTCGTCCACGTCGGGGTGGACGGCGACGAGCTGGTGATCCGCACCTGGACCCCGCAGGGCGGCCTGCACACCCTCCGCCGCGGCGACGACGACGAACCGCCGCGCGAGGAGCCGGCGTAGGAAGCGCAGCCCCCGCCTGTGCGGCGCCTCGTGCCCCCCGGTTGTCAGTGGCGGCGTCTAGCCTCGTACAGGTGGGGCCTGACCGGCCCGCGAATCGAAGGGGGAGCGGTGAAGCGCATGGTGAGGGGCCGCAAGGCCGTTGCGGTGGCGGCGGTGGCGGGGGCACTGGCCCTGACCGCCGGGGCGGGGCAGGCGTCGGCGCAGGAGGAGCTCATCGCCCATCCCGGACCGGACGGGCTGATCTGGGTGCCGGAGCAGTGGGGGTCCGGCGGCTTCGTCTCGGGCGGCCTGCATTCCGGGCTGGACACGTACACCACGTTCGCCTGCGAGGGCGGCGGCAGCATCGAGGTGGCCTTCCGGCTCGACGAGCACCCCGACCGGAATCCGGCCCCGTTCACCCTGGACTGCCCGGCCGGCAGCCCGGCCCGTGTGACGGTCCCGCTGGGGACCGGCCTGCACGGCGGCTTCGGGGCGGCGGTGACGGCCTCGTCCGCGTCCATACGCTGGGGTGCGACGGTGGTGCAGCCCGAGTAGGGCAGTCCGCGGCCGCAGGGCCGCGCGCACCACGGCGCCCGCCATCCTTGGTCGAGGACATGGCGGGCGCCGTGCCGGGTTTCCGTACGCCGTTGTACGGGCCGTATGAGGGGTCCTCCGCACAGGGAGGGGTGCGCGCGGCGGTGCGTTCCCGGCCCGGGGCATGCCCCGGGCCGGGGGGTCAGACCGCCAGGGCGCGGTCGGTCGGCTTGACCGGGTACGGGAGGGTGCTGCTGCCGGTCAGGTAGCGGTCGACGCCGCGGGCGGCCGAGCGGCCCTCCGCGATGGCCCACACGATCAGGGACTGGCCGCGGCCGGCGTCGCCGGCGACGAAGACGCCGTCGACGTTGGTGGCGTAGGAGGCGTCGCGGGCGATGTTGCCCCGCTCGTCCAGGTCCAGGCCGAACTGCTCGACCAGGCCGTTCGACCGGTCGGTGCCGGTGAAGCCCATCGCCAGGGTGACCAGCTGGGCCGGGATGGACCGCTCGGTACCCGGCTTCTGGACCAGCTTGCCGTCGGTGAACTCGACCTCGACGAGGTGGAGCGCCTTGACGTTGCCGTCCTCGTCGCCCTCGAAGCGGGTGGTGGAGACGGAGTAGACCCGCTCGCCGCCCTCCTCGTGGGCGGAGGTGACCTTGTAGAGCATCGGGAAGGTCGGCCAGGGCTGGTTGGCGTTCCGCTCCTCGCCGGGCCGCGGCATGATCTCCAGCTGGGTGACCGACAGCGCGCCCTGGCGGTGGGCGGTGCCCACGCAGTCCGCGCCGGTGTCGCCGCCTCCGATCACGACGACGTGCTTGCCCTCGGCGGTGATGGGCGGGGCGACGAAGTCGCCCTCCTGCACCTTGTTCGCGAGCGGCAGGTACTCCATCGCGAAGTGGATGCCGCCCAGTTCGCGGCCGGGGACCGGCAGGTCGCGGGAGACGGTCGCGCCGGCCGCGATGACGACCGCGTCGAACCGCTTGCGGAGGTCGCCGGCCGTGATGTCGCGGCCGACCTCGATGCCGGTGCGGAACTTGGTGCCCTCCGCGCGCATCTGCTCGATGCGGCGGTTGATGTGGACCTTCTCCATCTTGAACTCGGGGATGCCGTAGCGCAGCAGGCCGCCGATGCGGTCGGCGCGCTCGTAGACGACGACGGTGTGGCCGGCCCGGGTGAGCTGCTGGGCGGCGGCCAGGCCGGCGGGCCCGGATCCGATGACGGCGGCGGTCTTGCCGGAGAGGCGCTCGGGGACCTGCGGGGCGACGCCGCCGTTGTCCCACGCCTGGTCGATGATCGAGACCTCGACGTTCTTGATGGTGACGGCCGGCTGGTTGATGCCGAGGACGCACGCCGACTCGCAGGGGGCCGGGCAGAGGCGGCCGGTGAACTCCGGGAAGTTGTTCGTGGCGTGCAGCCGCTCCGAGGCGGCCGACCAGTCCTCGCGGTAGGCGTAGTCGTTCCACTCCGGGATCAGGTTCCCGAGCGGGCAGCCGTTGTGGCAGAACGGGATGCCGCAGTCCATGCAGCGGCCGGCCTGCTTGCTGATGATCGGCAGGAGCGAGCCGCGGACGTAGACCTCGTTCCAGTCCTTGACGCGCTCGGCGACGGGACGGGAGCAGGCGGTCTTGCGCTCGGTGGTGAGGAAGCCCTTCGGGTCAGCCATGGGTCGCCGCCTCCATCATCTTCTCGGTGGTCTCGGACTCGGAGAGTCCGGCCCGCTCAGCGGCGTCCTTGGCGGCGAGCACTGCCTTGTACGTGGTCGGAATGATCTTGCTGAAGCGGTCCGCGGCGGCGGACCAGTCGGCGAGGAGCTTCGCGGCGACCGTCGAGCCGGTCTCCTCCTGGTGGCGGCGCACCACATCGTGCAGCCACTGCCGGTCCTCGTCCGAGAGGGCCTCGACGGCGCCCAGGTTGCCGGCGTTGACGTTGTCCCGGTCGAGGTCGACGACGTAGGCGACGCCGCCGGACATGCCGGCCGCGAAGTTGCGGCCGGTCTCGCCGAGGACGACGGCCGTGCCGCCGGTCATGTACTCGCAGCCGTGGTCGCCCACGCCCTCGGAGACGACGACGGCGCCGGAGTTGCGGACGCAGAACCGCTCGCCGGTGCGGCCGCGCAGGAACATCTCGCCGCCGGTGGCGCCGTAGCCGATGGTGTTGCCGGCGATGGTCGAGTACTCGGCGAGGTGGTCGGCGCCGCGGTCGGGGCGGACCACGATACGGCCGCCGGAGAGGCCCTTGCCGACGTAGTCGTTGGCGTCGCCCTCCAGGCGGAGCGTGACGCCCTTGGGGAGGAACGCGCCGAAGGACTGGCCGGCGGAGCCGGTGAAGGTCAGGTCGATGGTGTTGTCGGGCAGGCCCGCACCGCCGAACCGCTTCGTGACCTCGTGGCCGAGCATGGTGCCGACGGTCCGGTTGATGTTGCGGATGGCGACCTGGGCCCGGACCGGCTGGGCCTCCTCGGCCGTCGCCGCGTTCAGCGCGTCGGCGGCGAGCTCGATCAGCTCGTTGTCGAGGGCCTTCTCCAAGCCGTGGTCCTGCGCGATCAGGGCGTGGCGGACCGCGCCCTCGGGCAGGTCGGGCACGTGGAAGAGGGGCGCGAGGTCGAGTCCCTGGGCCTTCCAGTGGGTGACGGCCTGGTCGGTGTCGAGGAGCTCGGCGTGTCCGACGGCCTCCTCGATCGAGCGGAAGCCCAGCTCGGCGAGGAGCTCGCGGACCTCTTCGGCGATGAACTCGAAGAAGTTGACGACGAACTCGGGCTTGCCGGAGAACCGGTCGCGCAGCACCGGGTTCTGCGTGGCGATGCCGACCGGGCAGGTGTCCAGGTGGCAGACGCGCATCATGACGCAGCCGGAGACGACGAGCGGCGCGGTCGCGAAGCCGAACTCCTCGGCGCCGAGCAGCGCGGCGATGACGACGTCGCGGCCGGTCTTGAGCTGGCCGTCGGTCTGGACGACGATCCGGTCGCGCAGCCCGTTCAGCAGCAGGGTCTGCTGGGTCTCGGCGAGGCCGAGCTCCCAGGGTCCGCCCGCGTGCTTGAGGGAGGTCAGCGGGGAGGCGCCGGTGCCGCCGTCGTGGCCGGAGATCAGGACGACGTCCGCGTGGGCCTTGGAGACGCCCGCGGCGACCGTGCCGACGCCGACCTCGGAGACCAGCTTCACGTGGATGCGGGCGGCCGGGTTGGCGTTCTTCAGGTCGTGGATGAGCTGGGCGAGGTCCTCGATGGAGTAGATGTCGTGGTGCGGCGGCGGGGAGATCAGGCCGACGCCCGGGGTGGAGTGGCGGGTCTTGGCGACCCAGGGGTACACCTTGTGGCCGGGCAGCTGGCCGCCCTCGCCGGGCTTGGCTCCCTGCGCCATCTTGATCTGGATGTCGTCGGCGTTGACGAGGTACTCGGAGGTGACGCCGAAGCGGCCGGAGGCGACCTGCTTGATCGCCGAGCGGCGCGCCGGGTCGTACAGGCGGTCCGGGTCCTCGCCGCCCTCGCCGGTGTTGGACTTGCCGCCCAGCTGGTTCATGGCGATGGCGAGGGTCTCGTGCGCCTCCTTGGAGATGGAGCCGTACGACATGGCGCCGGTGGAGAACCGCTTGACGATCTCGGAGACCGGCTCGACCTCGTCCAGCGGGACGGAGGGGCGGTCGCTCCTGAAGCCGAAGAGGCCGCGGAGCGTCATGAGGCGCTCGGACTGCTCGTTCACCCGGTCGGTGTACTTCTTGAAGATGTCGTACCGGCGGTTGCGGGTGGCGTGCTGGAGCCGGAAGACGGTCTCCGGGTCGAACAGGTGCGGCTCGCCCTCGCGGCGCCACTGGTACTCGCCGCCGATCTCCAGCGCGCGGTGCGCGGCGGATGTGCCGGAGGCCGGGTAGGCCTTGGCGTGGCGGGCGGCGACCTCCTTGGCGATGACGTCGAGGCCGGCGCCGCCGATCTTGGTGGCGGTGCCCTGGAAGTACGTGGCGACGAACTCCTCGTCGAGGCCGACGGCCTCGAAGACCTGGGCGCCGCGGTAGGAGGCGACGGTGGAGATGCCCATCTTGGACATGACCTTCAGGACGCCCTTGCCCAGGGCGTAGATCAGGTTCCTGATGGCCTGCTCGGGCTCGATGCCCTCGATGAACGTGCCGGCGCGCAGCAGGTCCTCGACGGACTCCATCGCCAGGTAGGGGTTGACGGCGGCGGCGCCGTAGCCGATGAGCAGGGCGACGTGGTGGACCTCGCGGACGTCGCCGGCCTCGACGAGCAGGCCGACCTGGGTGCGCTGCTTGGTCGCGATGAGGTGGTGGTGGACCGCGGCGGTCAGCAGCAGCGACGGGATCGGCGCGTGCTCGGCGTCCGAGTGGCGGTCCGACAGGACGATCAGGCGGGCGCCGTTCGCGATGGCCGCGTCGGCCTCGGAGCGGATCTCGGCGATGCGGGCGGCGAGCGCGTCGGCGCCGCCGGAGACCCGGTAGAGGCCGGAGAGGGTGGCCGCCTTCATGCCGGGCATGTCGCCGTCGGCGTTGATGTGGATGAGCTTGGCCAGCTCGTCGTTGTCGATGACCGGGAAGGGCAGGGTGACGCTGCGGCAGGACGCGGCGGTCGGCTCCAGCAGGTTGCCCTGCGGGCCCAGCGAGGACAGCAGCGAGGTGACGAGCTCCTCGCGGATGGCGTCCAGCGGCGGGTTGGTGACCTGCGCGAACAGCTGGGTGAAGTAGTCGAAGAGCAGCCGGGGGCGCTCGGAGAGCGCGGCGATCGGCGAGTCGGTGCCCATGGAGCCGATCGGCTCGGCTCCGGTGCGGGCCATCGGGGCGAGGATGACGCGCAGCTCTTCCTCGGTGTAGCCGAAGGTCTGCTGGCGCCGGGTGACCGAGGCGTGGGTGTGGACGATGTGCTCGCGCTCGGGGAGGTCGGTGAGCTCGATCTCGCCGGACTCCAGCCACTCCGCGTAGGGGGCGGCGGCGGCCAGACCGGCCTTGATCTCGTCGTCCTCGATGATCCGGTTCTGGGCGGTGTCGACGAGGAACATCCGGCCCGGCTGGAGGCGGCCCTTGCGGACGACCTTGGCGGGGTCGATGTCGAGGACGCCGACCTCGGAGGAGAGCACGACGAGGCCGTCGTCGGTGACCCAGTAGCGGCCGGGGCGCAGGCCGTTGCGGTCGAGGACGGCGCCGACCTGGGTGCCGTCGGTGAAGGTGACGCAGGCCGGGCCGTCCCAGGGCTCCATCATCGTGGAGTGGTACTGGTAGAAGGCGCGGCGGGCCGGGTCCATGGAGGTGTGGTTCTCCCACGCCTCCGGGATCATCATCAGGACCGCGTGGGGCAGGGAGCGGCCGCCGAGGTGGAGGAGTTCCAGGACCTCGTCGAAGGACGCCGAGTCGGAGGCGTCCGGGGTGCAGATCGGGAAGATCCGGTCGAGGGCGCCCTGGCCGAAGGCGTCGGTGGCGAGCTGGGACTCGCGGGCCCGCATCCAGTTCCGGTTGCCCTTGACGGTGTTGATCTCGCCGTTGTGGGCGACGAACCGGTACGGGTGGGCCAGCGGCCACGACGGGAAGGTGTTGGTGGAGAACCGGGAGTGGACCAGGGCGAGCGCCGAGGCGAAGCGGCGGTCGGAGAGGTCGGGGAAGAACGGCTCCAGCTGGCCCGTGGTGAGCATGCCCTTGTAGACGATGGTCCGGGCGGACAGCGACGGGAAGTAGGTGGCGGCCTCGCGCTCGGCGCGCTTGCGCAGCACGAAGGCCTTGCGGTCCAGGGCGATGCCGGTGCTCTCGCCGTCGGCGACGAAGAGCTGGGAGAAGGCCGGCATGGTGGCGCGGGCGCCGCTGCCGAGGAGGTCCGGGGTGACGGGGACCTCTCGCCAGCCGAGGACCGTCAGGCCCTCCTCGGCGGCGATGGCCTCGATCTGCTCCACGGCGGCGGCCTGTGCGGTGCCGTCGGCGGGGAGGAAGGCGATGCCGACGGCGTACGCGCCGGCCTCGGGGAGCTCGAAGCCGGCCACCTCGCGCAGGAACGCGTCGGGGACCTGGCTGAGGATGCCGGCGCCGTCGCCGGAGTCGGGCTCGGAGCCGGTGGCGCCGCGGTGCTCGAGGTTCCGCAGTACGGTCAGCGCCTGGTCGACCAGCGCGTGGGTGGCCTCGCCGGTGAGGTTCGCCACGAAACCGACGCCGCAGGCGTCCTTCTCGTTGCGCGGGTCGTACATGCCCTGGGGGGCGGGGCGACCGTCCATGGGCGACCAGGCGGTGCTGCTGGGGCCGGTCGCGGAGTGCGTGGATGCGGAACGCATCGGCTCTCCCGTCGTCGTCGTGGCATTGTGCATGGCCGAGGGACGACGTTGGCCCTCTGCGAAATTTCGTGCAGGTTACATGATGACCGCAATCTTGCGAACCGGATACGGCGTTTCACCATGCGGACACTGCACGGGGCGGGATACGGGGTTCCCCGCGCTGCTGCGAGGCGTGTGGAAGGGTGCCGGCGGGGGCGGGGGCCCGACGCGGAAACGGGCATCGTTGCCCGGCGCGCCCCGGTGTGATGCCCGGCGGACACGGAATCGAAACCACCGGGTAATGAACTACTTATGTGGTGCGCTGCATAGTGTCTCACCGCGAGGGCGTTCAGCCTATGGCCCCGCCGATCCAGGTTCCCAGGATGTACGTCACACCGGCGGCCGCGCCACCCAGGAGCAGCTGCCGCAGGCCGCTGTACCACCAGGAGCGGGCGGTGACCTTGGAGACGACCGCGCCGCACGCGAAGAGTCCGGCCAGGGCGAGCAGCACGGCGGGCCACAGGGCGGTCGCGCCGAGCAGGTAGGGCAGGACGGGCAGCAGGGCGCCGAGCGCGAACGAGCCGAAGGAGGAGGCGGCGGCGACCAGCGGCGAGGGCAGGTCGTCGGGGTCGATGCCGAGCTCCTCGCGGGCGTGGATCTCCAGCGCCTGCTCGGGGTCGCGGGAGAGCTGCATGGCGACCTCGCGGGCGAGGGCGGGCTCGACTCCGCGGGAGACGTACAGCTCGGCGAGCTCCTCCATCTCGTCGACCGGGTGCTTTCGCAACTGCTGCCGCTCGACGTCGAGTTCGGCGAGGACGAGTTCGCGCTGCGAGGCGACGGAGGTGTACTCGCCGGCGGCCATGGAGAACGCGCCGGCGGCGAGCCCGGCCAGTCCGGCGATCACGATGCCGGCGGGGGCGGCGGCTCCGCCGGCCACGCCGGTCATCAGCGCGAGGTTGGAGACCAGGCCGTCCATCGCGCCGAACACCGCCGGGCGCAGCCACCCGCCGTTGACGTCCCGGTGGGTGTGGTTGTCGCGGTGCGCGGTGTGCAGCGGCGCTTCGGTGTCGATGATGGACATGCGGCTCTTCTCCCCTTTTGTACCCATGGGGGCCGTGAGACGGTCCGCTCCCCCCGAACACCTCGAAACTACGCACGATTTCAACCGTCCGCCAGCAAGGAAGGCCGTACTTACCTGGGCGTTTGCTGGTCGGCGACCGGGTGACGCCCCTGCGGGCGAGGCGTTTCGCGACGGGCGACAATCCTCACTTCATGGAACAAATCCCCTTGGGGGCCACGGCTCCCGGTACGGTCACTGCCACGGGATCCACTCCGTCCCCGACACGGCCCTCACCGCACAGGAGGCAGCACGCCCATGACGGCCATCACCGTGCTCGGCAGCACCAACATGGACCTCGTCGCCTACGTCCCCAAGGCCCCCCGGCTCGGGGAGACGGTCACCGGCCGGGAGTTCCGCACCGTCCCCGGCGGCAAGGGCGCCAACCAGGCCGTCGCCGCGGCCCGCCTCGGGGCGCGCGTGGCGATGATCGGCGCGGTCGGCGCGGACGCGTTCGGCGTACGGCTGCGCTCCGCGCTCACCGCGGCCGGCGTCGACACCTGCGCCCTGCGCACCGTGGAGGGCGCCAGCGGAACGGCGCACATCACCGTGGACGACGAGGGCGGCAACAGCATCATCGTCGTCCCCGGCGCCAACGGCCTCGTCACGGGACTGGAGTCCGGCGACGAGGAGCGGATCGCCGCCTCGGGAACGCTGCTGCTGCAACTGGAGGTGCCGCTCTCCGCGGTGTCGGCCGCGGCCCGCGCGGCGCGGGCGCACGGCGTGCGGACGGTGCTGACGCCGGCGCCGGTGCAGCCGCTGCCCCCGGACCTGCCGGACGCGGTCGACCTGCTCGTGCCCAACGAGCACGAGGCCGCCGCGCTGACCGGGCTGACCGATCCCCGCCAGGCGGCGGCCGCGCTGCTGGAGCGGTTCCCCGAGGTGGTCGTCACCCTCGGTGCGGCGGGCGCCCTGCACGCCGCGCGCGGGCAGGATCCGTACACGGTGCCCGCGCCGCAGGTCAGGGCGGTGGACACCACGGCCGCCGGAGACACCTTCGCCGGGGCGCTGGCGGTGGCCCTGGGCGAGGGGCGCCCGATGCGGGAGGCGATGGCCTGGGCGGCGGCGGCCGCGGCGCTGTCGGTGCAGCGGCCGGGCGCGCAGGACGCGATGCCGGACCGGGCCGAGGCCGACGCCGCCTTCGCCGCAGGGCCGCGGCCGTGAAACCGCCCCGGCCGGACCCCGGCCGCCCGCCCGGCGCGGACAACGGCGCCGACCCGACCGAGTCCGGCCTCGCGGAGGCCGAGACGAGCACGCTCCGGAAGGAGAGGGCGCTGTGATCCTGACCTGGCTCTACGCACCCGGGGACCACCAGGACGTGGTGGCCAAGGCGCTGTGCTGCGGGGCCGACGCCGTCATCGTCGACCTGGAGGACGCCGTACCGGCCTCCCGCAAGGAGTACGCCCGCGCGGCCACGGCGGAACTGCTCGCCGAGCGGCCGCCGGTGCCGGTGTACGTACGCGTCAACGCCCTCGACTCCCCCTGGGCCGGCGCCGACCTGGCCGCCCTGGCGGGGCTGCGGGGCCTGGCGGGGGTGCGGCTGGCGAAGGTCACCGCGCCGGCGCAGGTCGTGCAGGCCGCCGAGCGGACGGGCGGGGCGGCCCTGTACGCGCTGCTGGAGTCGGCGCTGGGCGTGGAGCGGGCGTACGAGATCGCCCGTGCGCACCCGGCCCTGCGCGGGATCGCCCTGGGCGAGGCCGATCTGCGCGCCGATCTGGGGTGCGGGACCGAGGAGGGCCTGGACTGGCCGCGGTCGCGGGTGGTGGTCGCCGCCCGGGCGGCCGGGCTGGCGCCGCCCGCCCAGTCGGTCTTCCCCGACATCCGGGACCTGGAGGCGCTCGCCGCCTCCTGCGCCCGCGGGCGGGCGCTCGGCTTCCTGGGCCGGGCGGCGATCCACCCGCGCCAGCTCCCGGTGATCGAGCGGGCCTACCTGCCGGGGCCGGAGGAGGTCGGCGCCGCGCAGGAGGTCGTGGCCGCGGCACGCCGCAACCCCGGGGCGGCGGTCCTGCCCGACGGGCGGTTCGTCGATGCGGCGGTGCTGGCGGTCGCGGAGCGGGTCATGGCGCTGTCGCGCCGCGAGTCGCCGGTGCCGGTGCCGTCCTGAGCGGCCGCGCCGCCGGCGGCGGGAACGCCGCAGGGGCGCCGCGCTGCCTGCGCGGCGCCCCTGCGGGCGGATCCTCCGGGTGCCCGGATCAGAGCTTCTCGGCCCCGGTCGCGTCGGCCGCGCCGCCGGCCGGGGCGGGGGCCTTGTCGGCGGCGGCCGGCTTGGCGAGGTCCGCCTTGGGCGCCGCCGCGGGCCCGACGGCCGCGTCCTCCGCATCGGCCGGCTTCGCGGCGGCGGCCTTCGCGTCGGCGCTCTCGGCGTCGGCGCTCTCGGCGTCGGCGGCCTTCGCAGCGTCCCCCGCGCCGGCCGGCTTCACGGCGGCCTCCTGGTCGGAGGCCGCGGGGCCGCGGTCCGGCTCGACGACCTCCTCGCGGCCCGGCCGCAGCTTCGCGGAGACCGTGAGGTAGACGACGGCCAGGACGAAGACGGCGATCGCGGTCCAGACGTTGAGCCGCAGGCCGAGGATGTGGTGCGCCTCGTCGACCCGCATGTACTCGATCCAGCCGCGGCCCGCGCAGTACGCGGCGACGTACAGGGCGAAGGCCCGGCCGTGGCCCAGCCGGAAGCGCCGGTCCGCCCAGATCACGAGCGCGGCGACGCCGAGGCACCACAGCGACTCGTACAGGAACGTCGGGTGGTAGGTGCCGCCGACCCGGTTCGGGCCGTCGCTGATCTCGACGGCCCACGGCAGGTCGGTGGCGCGGCCGTACAGCTCCTGGTTGAACCAGTTGCCCCAGCGGCCGATGGCCTGGGCGAGGGCGATGCCGGGGGCGAGGGCGTCGGCCCAGGCGGGCAGCGGGATGCCCCGCAGGCGGCAGCCGATCCAGGCGCCGACCGCGCCGAACGCGATGGCGCCCCAGATGCCGAGGCCGCCCTCCCAGATCTTGAAGGCGTCGACCCAGTTGCGGCCTTCGCCGAAGTAGAGCTGGTAGTCGGTGATCACGTGGTAGAGGCGGCCGCCGACCAGGCCGAACGGAACCGCCCACACGGCGATGTCCGCGACGGTGCCCGGCTTTCCTCCGCGCGCGATCCAGCGCTTGTTGCCGAGCCAGACGGCGGCGAAGACGCCGATGATGATGCAGAACGCGTAGCCGCGCAGCGGGATCGGCCCGAGGTGGACCACACCGGTCGACGGACTGGGAATGTAGGCAAGTTCCATGGCAGGTCCGACGCTACCCTGCCGGGCGGTGCGCACGGCAACCCGCCCGGCGTTCCCGCCATCAAATCGACACCTCGTGTCCGCCGGGCGGCGTCACTCCCGGGCCGCCCCCGACGCGCCCGAGCCGCGGGCCGGCGCCGACGGGGACCCCGAGGGGGACGCCGAGCGCGAGGCGGCCGCGGAGCCCTTCGCCTTGGAGGCCGGCGAGGCCGGCGCCCCCGCCGCGGACGGCGACCCGGAGGCGGCCGGGGAGGCGCTCGCCGTGCCGCCGCCCTTCGCCGCGGCCTCGACGATCTCCTTCATCTTCTGCGGGGTGATCTGCTCGGTCATCACGTCCTTGCCGTTCAGCAGCACCGTGGGGGTGCCGCGGAACTTCCCGGCCCGGAAGGCCTCGAAGGACTTGGCGACCCAGCTCTCGTGCGTCCCGTCCTCGACGCACCGGCGGAACTCCGGCGTGTCGAGCCCGGGGACCTTGCCCGCCAGCTCCAGCAGCTTCGCGTTCTTGCCGTAGGCGTCGTCCGGCTCGGGCGGCTGGTTCTCGAACAGCACGTCGTGGTAGGCGGTGAACTTCCCGGCGTCCTGGGCGCAGGCCGCCGCGTTGGCGCTCTTGAGCGAGCCGCTGCCGCCCATGTTCCCGTCGATCAGGGTGACCAGGTGGTAGTCGGTCTTGAGCAGGCCCTTGGCCTCCAGCTCGTGGACCGTGTCCTTGTACATGGTCTCGAAGGCCTTGCAGGCCGGGCAGCGGAAGTCCTCCCACACGACCAGCGTGGACGGGGCCTCGGCGCTGCCCGTCCGGATGGCGAGGGCGTCCTCGCCGGTGGCCCCGGAGGGCGCCGTGACGGGTCCGCCGCCTCCGCTGTCCTTGCCGGTGTTGGCCGCGATCAGGCCGACGACGGCCGCGAGGCCGAGCACGCCGACCACGGCCGTCGCCACGACGAGCGTCCGCCGGCGCTTGTCCTTCCTCTGCTGCCGCTCGCGCTCCGCCTGGAGGCGCTCGCGGGCCGATCGGTTCTTCGCTTGGCGGTTCGCACCGTCGTTCATCTCGCTCACGGTCGGGCAAACGAAGCAGGGAGGCACTCCCGTGCCCCCCTGCTCCCAGATCCACCCGATCGGGCTACAGAACCCTTTCGGGGCGCGCCCGGCGTCAGCTCCTGCGTACGCCTTCCGCAAGTTCGCCCGCCAGCGCCCGCACGGCCGCGAGCCCGGCCGGCAGGTCCGGCGCGTCCAGCAGCAGCTTCACGAACGCCGAGCCGACGATCACCCCGTCGGCGAAGCCGGCGACCTCCTTGGCCTGGACGGCGTTGGAGACGCCGAGCCCGACGCAGACGGGCAGCTCCGTGGTGGCGCGGGTGCGGCGGACCAGCTCCTGCGCCTCGTTGCCGACGGACTCCCGGGTCCCGGTGACGCCCATGAGGGAGGCGGCGTAGACGAAGCCCGAGCCGGCCGCGGTGATCGTGGCGAGGCGGGCGTCCCTGCTGCTGGGGGCGACGACGAAGACGGTCGCGAGGCCGTGCTTGTCGGCGTGCTCCCGCCACAGGGCGGACTCCTGCACCGGCAGGTCGGGCAGGATGCAGCCGGCGCCGCCCGCCTCGGCCAGCTCGGCGGCGAACCGCTCCGGGCCGTAGCGGTCGATCGGGTTCCAGTACGTCATCACCAGCACCGGGGCGCCGGTCGCCTCGTGCGCCTCGCGGACCGTGCGCAGCACGTCGGCGATCCTGACGCCGCCGCGCAGGGCGATGTCGTCGGCGGTCTGGATGACGGCGCCGTCGAGGACGGGGTCGCTGTGCGGGAGGCCGACCTCGACGATGTCGGCGCCGCCGGCGAGGACGGCCTTGACGGCCTCGATGCCGCCGTCGACGGTCGGGAAGCCGGCCGGGAGGTAGGCGACCAGGGCGGCGCGGTCCTCGGCCCTGGCCTTGGCGAGGGTGTCGCCCAGCAGCCGGATGTTGCCCTTGCTCACTTCGACTCCCCCTCGGTGTCGTACAGCCCGAAGTAGCGGGCGGCGGTGTCCATGTCCTTGTCGCCGCGGCCGGACAGGTTGACCACGACGAGCCCGTCCGGGCCGAGTTCGCGGCCCAGGTCGAGGGCGCCGGCGAGGGCGTGCGCCGACTCGATGGCCGGGATGATGCCCTCGGTGCGGGAGAGCAGGCGCAGGGCCTGCATGGCGGCGTCGTCGGTGACGGCGCGGTACTCGCCGCGGCCGCTGTCCTTGAGGAAGGAGTGCTCCGGGCCGATGCCCGGGTAGTCCAGGCCGGCGGAGATCGAGTACGGCTCGGTGATCTGGCCCTCGTCGTCCTGGAGGACGTAGGAGCGGGAGCCGTGCAGGATGCCGGGCTCGCCGGCGGTGAGGGTGGCCGCGTGCTCGCCGGTCTCGACGCCGTGCCCGGCGGGCTCGAAGCCGACGAGGCGCACGCCGGTGTCGGGGAGGAAGGCGTGGAAGAGGCCGATGGCGTTGGAGCCGCCGCCGACGCAGGCGGCGACGGCGTCGGGCAGGCGGCCGGTGCGCTCCAGGATCTGGCGGCGGGCCTCGACGCCGATGACGCGGTGGAAGTCGCGGACCATGGCGGGGAAGGGGTGGGGGCCGGCGACGGTGCCGAAGAGGTAGTGGGTGCGGTCGACGTTGGCGACCCAGTCGCGGAACGCCTCGTTGATGGCGTCCTTGAGGGTGCGGGAGCCGGACTTCACGGCGATGACCTCGGCGCCCAGCATCCGCATGCGGGCCACGTTCAGGGCCTGGCGCTGCGTGTCGACCTCGCCCATGTAGACGGTGCAGTCGAGGCCGAAGAGGGCGCAGGCGGTGGCGGTGGCCACGCCGTGCTGGCCGGCGCCGGTCTCGGCGATGACGCGGGTCTTGCCCATGCGCTTGGTGAGGAGGGCCTGGCCCAGCACGTTGTTGATCTTGTGCGAGCCGGTGTGGTTGAGGTCCTCGCGCTTGAGGAAGATCCGGGCGCCGCCGGCGTGCCCGGCGAAGCGGGGCACCTCGGTCAGGGCGCTGGGGCGGCCGGTGTAGTTGACCATGAGGTCGTTGAGCTCGGCCGCGAAGGCGGGGTCGTGCTTGGCCTTCTCGTACTCGACGGCGACCTCGTCCACGGCGGCGACGAGGGCCTCCGGGATGAACTTGCCGCCGAAGTCGCCGAAGTAGCCCTCGGCGTTGGGGACGCGGCCTTCCGGGTCCGGTACGAAGAAGTCAGTGGCGCTGGACATGCCGGCAACTCCTGGGGTGTGCGGTGCGGCGGATGGTTTTCACCGTATGGCGCCGCCCGCCCGCGACGGGCACACCACACCCTTCGGGGGTGCGGGTGCGTGCGGTGCGGGGCCCGTGCGCGCGGAGGGCCGTGGGGGCCGTCGGGGCGCAGGGCTGTGCGGAGGGGGCCGTGCGGGGCTGCCGCACGGGTCGTCCCGTCCGTCCTACGGCGCTTCTCCGCGGCGCCATCGCATGCCGTTGACCTGTCCGGGCTCGGAGCCGATGACGTAGCGGACCCGCCGCCCGTGGACGCGCCGGGCCGGGGCGCGGCAGCCGCGGGGGCGGCAGCCGCGCGCCAGGGGCGCGTGGGCCGTCGGCACGCCGGCTGCCGGGCGGCGGCCCGGGCGGGTGCTGACGGGGGTGCGGTCGGGGGTCACGGCTGCGGTCAGCTCCGCCCGTGGCGCAGGGCGGGGTGGGCGCCGGCGGCGACGAGGTCGGCCACGGCCGACTTCGGGTCGCGTCCGGTCACCAGGGACTCCCCCACGAGGACGGCGTCGGCGCCCTCGTTGGCGTAGGCGATCAGGTCGTGCGGTCCGCGGATGCCGGACTCGGCGACCTTGACGATGTGCGCCGGGATCTCGCCGACGACGCGCTCGAAGGTGGAGCGGTCGACGCTGAGGTCCTTGAGGTTGCGGGCGTTCACGCCGATGATCTTCGCGCCGGCGGCGACCGCGCGCTCGATCTCCTCCTCGTCGTGGACCTCGACGAGCGGGGTGAGGCCGATGGACTCGGCCCGCTCGATGAGGGAGACGAGGGCCTCCTGCTCCAGGGCCGCGACGATCAGCAGGGCGAGGTCGGCGCCGTAGGCGCGGGCCTCCCACAGCTGGTACGCCGTGACGATGAAGTCCTTGCGGAGGATCGGGATGTCCACGCGGGCGCGGACTGCCTCCAGGTCGGCCAGCGAGCCGCCGAAGCGGCGCTGCTCGGTGAGGACGGAGATGACCGCCGCACCGCCCGCCTCGTAGTCGGCGGCGAGTCCGGCCGGGTCGGCGATCGCGGCCAGCGCGCCCTTGGACGGGCTGGACCGCTTGACCTCGCAGATCACCTTGACGCCGTCGCCGCGCAGGGCCGCGACGCCGTCCTTCGCCTGGGGCGCCTTGGCGGCACGCTCCTTGAGTTCGTCGAGGCTCACGAGGGCCTGCCGTTCGGCAAGGTCTTCGCGGACCCCTTCGATGATCTCGTCGAGCACACTCACGCGAGCGGCCCCCTTCCGGGTCGATGACGGTCGGCCGCCGTGCAGACACGTACGACTGCAAGGTCGGCAATCAAATGGTATCCGGCCACGGCGCGCCGCTCCGCCCGCGGCTGCGGGCGTCCCATTGGCTGGACATTCGGAATACGCGATTCATATGTGCCTCAAGGGGCCAGTGCGGCGCCGAAGGGCAGGTTCCGGACGACGGAGAACACCAGGGCCGCCCCGCCGAGAGCCCACCAGTAAGGGCCGCTGAGGGCGAAACGCGGGGTGGGAGCGCCGCGCCAGGCCCGCAGCAGCCACAGGGCGGCGAATCCGGCGAAGGCGAAGTAGCCGATCACGGCCATCGCATTCGCCCCGAATGCGGCCGCGAGATCGCCGTGGGCGAACGCGTGGGCGCTGCGCAGGCCGCCGCATCCCGGGCACAGGATTCCGGTCAGCCGGAAAAGCGGGCAGACCGGATAGTGACCGGGTTCGTTGGGGTCCACGGCGCCCACGTACGCAAATGCGGCGGCCGCCGCCAGCACGGTGAGGGCCGGGGCGGCGAGCCTGCGCGCCCGCGGGGCCGGTACGGCGCCCGGGGCCCCGGAGGTGCCCGGCGCGAGGTGCGCGGGCGGGGCGGCGGCGCCGGCCGCCGCGGCGGGCGGCGGGGCCTGTCCGGCCGGGGGCCGGGGGGTGCTGGAGGCGTCCACGCGCTGATTCTCCCCGGTGACGGCGAAAGGCGCAGCCCGACCGGGCCGCGCCTTCCTGGTCACGGCTCTGGGTCCGCGTCCGGCGGCGCTCAGGCCTTGGCCGCGGCGATGGCCTTGGCGAGGTCGTCGTGGGCGGGCTTCGGCGCGCCCATGCCGGCGGCCCTCATGCCGAGGCCGACGACGCCTCCGAGCGCGACGACGACGAGGCCCGCCCAGAACCCGACCGGGTTCGCCAGCACCATGAAGGCGCCGGAGACGCAGAAACCGATGAAGGCGATGATGACACCGGTCCAGGCGGCCGGGGTGTGACCGTGGCTGCTGCCCGCCATGAGTTGCTCCTCGTTTTGCTCTGTCGCACGTGCGGTGCCGCACGCTCGGTTGCCATTGTCCCGCACGGTCGGCGGGCGGTGCTCAGCGGGTGGGGTCCTCGCCGCGGTCCAGGGCCTTCCACAGGTCCTCGGGCCGGTCGGGGTCCGCCGCGGCGGGCCGGGCGGCCCGGGGGCCGCCGTCCCGCTCGTAGCGGCCTCCCATGGCGGGCCAGGCGCCGCCGAACCGCAGGGCGAGCAGCCCGGCGGCCAGGATCAGGGCGGCCCCGGCGGCCGTGGCGTACGGCCAGGCGGTCTGCGCGGACGTCGCGACGTGCGCGGCGGAGTCCGCGGCCGTCCGGGCGGCCTGCTCGTCCAGCGCCCGGCGTCCGTCGCCGGCGAGGAGCGCGGCGAGGGCCGCGCCGAGGCCGCTGAGCGCCAGCAGCGCCGCGACCAGCTGCCGGCCCCGGCCGCGTACGGCGAAGACGGCGACGAGCGCGGCGAGGCCGACGACGGCCAGGGCGGCGGGCAGCCCGGTGACGTCGCCGCCCTCCGCGGTCAGGGGAACGGTGCCGCCGCCGACGGCCGCGGTGCCGCGGGCCCACACCCGGCCGGAGCCGAGGAGGACCACGCAGGCGCCGAGCGCGCCGAGCAGCAGGGCGGCGGCCACGCTGCGGCGGCTGCCGGTGTCGTTTCGGGAGGGGGGTGCGGCACTCACGCCCCCCACTATCCCCTACCGCCCCGAGGCGTCGGCCATCCGGTTCGCCGCGGCGACCGCGCGGAGCACCGCGGAGGCCTTGTTGCGGCACTCCAGGTCCTCCAGCTCGGCCACCGAGTCGGCGACCACGCCCGCGCCGGCCTGCACGTACGCGGTTCCGTCGCGGAGCAGGGCGGTGCGGATGGCGATGGCGGTGTCGGAGTCGCCGGCGAAGTCGAGGTAGCCGACGCAGCCGCCGTACAGGCCGCGGCGGGTGGGCTCCAGCTCCTCGATGATCTGCATGGCGCGCGGCTTGGGCGCCCCGGAGAGGGTGCCGGCGGGGAAGCAGGCGGTGAGCACGTCGAAGGCGGTCCTGCCCTCGGCGACGCGGCCGGTGACGGTGGACACGATGTGCATGACGTGCGAGTACCGCTCGATGCTCATGAAGTCGACGACCTCGACCGAGCCGGGCTCGCACACCCGGCCCAGGTCGTTGCGGCCCAGGTCGACGAGCATCAGGTGCTCGGCCCGCTCCTTGGGGTCGGCGAGCAGCTCCTCGGCGAGTTCGTGGTCGCGCTGCGGGGTGGCACCGCGGTGGCGGGTGCCCGCGATCGGGTGCACCATGGCCCGGCCGTCCTCGACCTTGACGAGGGCCTCGGGGCTGGAGCCGACGACGTCGAAGCCGTTCTCGAAGCGGAAGAGGTACATGTACGGGGACGGGTTGGTGGCCCGCAGCACCCGGTAGACGTCCAGGGCGGAGGCGTGGCAGGGCGTCTCGAACCGCTGCGAGGGCACGACCTGGAAGGCCTCGCCGGCCCTGATCCGCTCCTTGACGTCCTCGACGGCGGCCTGGTAGTCGGCGCCGCCCCACAGGGCGGAGAAGGCGGGCAGCTCGGGGGAGGGCAGCGGGGCGGGCGTGTAGGGGGCGGGCCGGGCGAGGTCGGCCTCCATGGCGTCGAGGCGGGCGACGGCGTCCGCGTAGGCCTCGTCGACGCCGGTGTCGAGGTCGTTGTGGTTGATGGCGTTGGCGATGAGCTGGACGCTGCCGTCCCAGTGGTCGAGGACCGCGAGGTCGGAGGTGAGCAGCATGGTCAGCTCGGGCAGCCGGAGGTCGTCGGTGCCGTGGTCGCCGATGCGCTCCAGGCGGCGCACGATGTCGTAGCCGAGGTAGCCGACCATGCCGCCGGTGAAGGGCGGCATCCCGGCGGCGAGGTCGCGCGGGGTGTGCAGGGCCTCCACGGTGGCGCGCAGCGCCTGCAGCGGGTCGCCGCCGGTGGGGACGCCGACGGGCGGGGTGCCGATCCAGTGGGCCTCGCCGTCGCGGACGGTGAGGGTGGCGTGGCTGCGGACGCCGACGAAGGAGTAGCGGGACCAGGAGCGGCCGTTCTCGGCGGACTCCAGCAGGAAGGTGCCCGGGCGCTCGGCGGCGAGCTTGCGGTAGAGGCCGACGGGGGTGTCGCCGTCGGCGAGCAGCTTGCGGCTCACCGGGATGACGCGGCGGTCGGCGGCGAGCTTGCGGAACTGTTCGAGGTCCATGCGTGGGGTTACCTAACCTGCCTGGTCGGCGGCGAGCGGGAGGACGTCGGCGTCGAAGCACGTGCGGGCGCCGGTGTGGCAGGCGGCGCCGACCTGGTCGACCTTGACGAGGAGGGTGTCGGCGTCGCAGTCGAGGGCGACGGACTTCACGTGCTGGACGTGCCCGGAGGTGTCCCCCTTGACCCAGTACTCCCGGCGGCTGCGGGACCAGTAGGTGCAGCGGCCGGTGGTCAGGGTGCGGTGGAGCGCCTCGTCGTCCATCCAGCCGAGCATGAGCACCTCACCGGTGTCGTACTGCTGGGCGATGGCCGGGACGAGGCCGTCCGCGGAGCGCTTGAGCCGGGCCGCGATGGCGGGGTCGAGGGAGGAGCTGGTCATGCGGGCCATTGTGCCGCGCGGGGCGGGGGGTGGCGGATCACCGTCCGCCTGATGGGCGGGCACGCGGCGCGCCGCCGCCGTAGGCTTGCCCGCATGTCTACCCATGCGAAGCGCGAACGCCTGCTGCTGGCTGACCTGTTGGAGTCGGCGGGCCCGCATGCGCCCACCCTGTGCGAGGGCTGGCTGACCCGGGACCTGGCGGCGCACGTCGTCGTGCGGGAGCGCCGCCCGGACGCTGCGGGCGGCCTGCTGCTGAACGTGCTGAAGGACCGGCTGGACAAGGCGATGGCCGAGTACGCGGCGAAGCCGTACGAGGAGTTGCTCCAGCTGATCCGGACGGGCCCGCCGAAGCTGTCGGTGTACTCGCTGAAGCAGGTCGACGAGGCGGCGAACGCGGTGGAGTTCTACGTGCACACGGAGGACGTGCGGCGGGCGCAGCCCGACTGGACGCCGCGGCAGCTGGACCCGGTGTTCTCGGACGCGCTGTGGTTCCGGCTGGAGAAGCTGGCCCGGCTGACGGGGCGCCGCTCGCCGGTGGGGCTGGTGCTGCGGCGGCCGGACGGGCGCACGGTGGTGGCGCACAAGGGGACGCCGGTGGTGACGGTGACGGGCGAGCCGGGCGAGCTGGTGCTGTTCTGCTTCGGCCGGCAGGCCTCGGCGTCCGTGGAGCTGGACGGCGAGCAGCAGGCGGTCGCCCGCCTGACGAAGGCCCGCCTGGGCATCTGAACCGCCGCCTCCTGCCCCCGCGTGGGCGGGGGCAGGAGGGGCGCCGGGGTCAGCGGACGGGGTGGCCCGCCGCGCGGAGGGTGTCCTTGACCTGGGAGATCCGCAGGTCCCCGAAGTGGAACACCGAGGCGGCGAGGACCGCGTCGGCGCCGGCCTCGATGGCCGGCGGGAAGTGCTCCAGGCGGCCGGCGCCGCCGGAGGCGATCACCGGGACGGTGACGTGCTTGCGGACGGCGGCGATCATCTCGGTGTCGTAGCCGTCCTTGGTGCCGTCGGCGTCCATCGAGTTCAGCAGGATCTCGCCGGCGCCCAGCTCGGCCGCCCGGTGGGCCCACTCGACGGCGTCGATGCCGGTGCCGCGGCGGCCGCCGTGGGTGGTGACCTCGAAGGACCCGGTGTCCGTGCGGCGGGCGTCGACGGACAGGACGAGGACCTGCCGGCCGAACCGCTCGGCGATCTCCCGGATCAGGTCGGGCCGCTCGATGGCGGCCGTGTTGACGCCGACCTTGTCGGCGCCGGCCCGCAGCAGCCGGTCCACGTCCTGCGCGGTGCGGACGCCGCCGCCCACGGTGAGCGGGATGAAGACCTGCTCGGCGGTGCGGCGCACCACGTCGTAGGTGGTCTCCCGGTTGCCGGACGAGGCGGTGATGTCGAGGAAGGTCAGCTCGTCGGCGCCCTCGGCGTCGTACAGCCTGGCCATCTCGACGGGGTCGCCCGCGTCGCGCAGGTTCTGGAAGTTGACACCCTTGACGACGCGGCCGCTGTCCACGTCCAGGCAGGGGATCACCCGTACGGCGAGTGACATCAGGACTCCCCTCGGTGGGCTTCGACCTCGACCTCGACGACGAGGCCCGGATCGGTGAAGCCGGAAACGATGATCATGGAGGTGGCGGGGCGGACGGAGTCGAAGAGCTCCTTGTGGGCCCGGCCCACCTCGTCGACGTCCCGCGCGTGGGTGAGGTACATCCGGGTGCGGACGACGTGCTCGGCGCCCAGGCCGGCCTGCGCGAGCGCGTCGAAGGCGGCGCGGAAGGCGTTGACCGCCTGCTCGTACGGCCCGCCGGCGACGACCTTGCCGTCGACGACGGAGGTGCAGCCGGAGACGAGCACCAGCCCGTTCGGCAGCTCGACGGCCCGGGAGCAGCCCACGGCCTCCTCCCAGGGGCCGCCCGCGGAGATGCGGCGGACGCCGCCGGTGGCGGTCATGCGCCGGCCACCACCCGCAGCGCCTCCTCCAGGGTGAAGTTCTTGGCGTACAGGGCCTTGCCGACGATCGCGCCCTCGACGCCCAGCGGCACCAGCTCGGCGAGCGCCCGCAGGTCGTCCAGGCCGGCGATGCCCCCGGAGGCGACGACCGGCCGGTCGGTGGCGGCGCACACGTTCCGCAGCAGCTCCAGGTTGGGGCCGGTCAGGGTGCCGTCCTTGCCGATGTCGGTGACGACGTACCGGGCGCAGCCCTCGGAGTCCAGGCGGGCCAGGGTCTCGTACAGGTCGCCGCCCTCGCTGGTCCAGCCGCGGCCCTTGAGGGTGGTGCCGCGGACGTCGAGGCCGACCGCGATGCGGTCGCCGTGCTCGGCGATGGCCTTGGCGGTCCACTCGGGGGCTTCGAGGGCGGCGGTGCCGAGGTTGACGCGGGTGCAGCCGGTGGCGAGCGCGGCGGCGAGGGTGGCGTCGTCGCGGATGCCGCCGGACAGCTCGACCTTGATGTCGAGGGCGCCGGTGATCTCGGCGACGAGGGCGCGGTTGTCGCCGGTGCCGAAGGCGGCGTCCAGGTCGACGAGGTGGAGCCATTCGGCTCCGGCGCCCTGCCAGGCGAGGGCCGCCTCCAGCGGGGAGCCGTAGGAGGTCTCGGTGCCGGACACGCCGTGCACCAGGCGTACGGCCTGGCCGTCGCGGACGTCGACCGCCGGGAGGAGTTCCAGCGTCGCGCGGGGCTCGGTCATCACAGGGTCTCGATCCAGTTGGTGAGGAGCTGGGCTCCGGCGTCGCCGGACTTCTCGGGGTGGAACTGGGTGGCCCACAGGGCGCCGTTCTCGACGGCCGCGACGAAGCGCTCGCCGTGGGTGGCCCAGGTGACCTTGGGGGCGCGGATCGCCGGGTTGGTGACCTCCAGGCTCCAGTCGTGGGCCGCGTAGGAGTGGACGAAGTAGAAGCGGGCGTCGGCGTCGAGCCCGGCGAAGGCCCGGCTGTCGGCGGGCGCCTCGACGGTGTTCCAGCCCATGTGGGGGACGACCGGGGCGCGGAGCGGGCCGACGGTGCCGGGCCACTCGTCGAGTCCCTCGGTCTCGACGCCGTGCTCGATGCCGCGCTCGAAGAGGATCTGCATGCCGACGCAGATGCCCATGACGGGGCGGCCGCCGGAGAGGCGGCGGCCGATGATCCAGTCGCCGCGGACGGACTTCAGGCCCTGCATGCAGGCGGAGAAGGCGCCGACGCCGGGGACGAGCAGGCCGTCGGCGTCCATGGCCTTGTCGTAGTCGCGGGTGATCTCGACGTCCGCGCCGACGCGCGCGAGGGCACGCTCGGCGGAGCGGACGTTGCCGAAGCCGTAGTCGAGGACGGCGACCGTCTTGGTGGGTCGGGCAGAGCTCATTCCCAGACTCCCTGGATCCGCAGGACTCCGGCGGCGAGGCACATCGCGGAGCCGATGGCGAGTAGCAGGACGACCGACCTGGGCATCTGCTGCTTCTGGAAGGAGTACACGCCGCCGGCCAGGAACAGGCCGACGACGATCAGTACGGTGCTGAGGCCGTTCACGGCTAGAGGGCGCCCTTCGTCGAGGGCAGGATGCCGGCGGCGGCCGCACGCGGGTCGAGTTCGGAGGCGTACCGCAGGGCGCGCGCGAGCGCCTTGAACTGGCACTCCACGATGTGGTGGGCGTTGCGGCCGTACGGGACGTGGACGTGCAGGGCGATCTGGGCCTGCGCGACGAAGGACTCCAGGATGTGCCGGGTCATCGTCGTGTCGTACGCGCCGATCATCGGGGCCATGTTCTCGGGCTCGGTGTGCACGAGGTAGGGGCGGCCCGACAGGTCCACGGTCACCTGGGCGAGGGACTCGTCCAGGGGGACGGTGCAGTTGCCGAAGCGGTAGATGCCGACCTTGTCGCCGAGGGCCTGCCTGAAGGCGGCGCCGAGGGCGAGGGCGGTGTCCTCGATGGTGTGGTGGCTGTCGATGTGCAGGTCGCCGTCGGTCTTGACCGTGAGGTCGAACATGCCGTGGCGGCCGAGCTGGTCGAGCATGTGGTCGTAGAAGCCGACGCCGGTGGACACGTCGACCTGGCCCGTTCCGTCGAGGTTTATCTCGACGACGACGGAGGTCTCCTTCGTGGTGCGCTCGACCCGTCCGATGCGGCTCATGCGTGCTGCTCCTTCTTGAGTGCGCGAACCGCTTCCAGGAACGCGTCGTTCTCGGCCGGGGTGCCCGCGGTGACCCGCAGCCATCCCGGTACGCCGTTGTCCCGGACCAGGACGCCCCGGTCGAGGATCTGCTGCCAGGCGGTGTGGGAGTCCGGGAACCTGCCGAACTGGATGAAGTTCGCGTCGGACTCGGTGACCTCGTAGCCGATGGCCCGCAGTTCGGCGACCAGCCGGTCCCGCTCGGCCTTGAGCTGCTCGACGTAGCCGAGCAGGGTGTCGGTGTGCTCCAGGGCCGCCAGGGCGGTGGCCTGGGTGACGGCCGAGAGGTGGTACGGCAGGCGCACCAGCTGGACGGCGTCGACGACGGCCGGGTGCGCGGCGAGGTAGCCCAGGCGCAGTCCGGCGGCGCCGAAGGCCTTGGACATGGTCCGGGAGACCACCAGGTTCGGGCGGCCCTCGATCAGCGGCAGGAGGGAGGGGCGGTGGCTGAACTCGACGTACGCCTCGTCCACGACGACCAGGGACGGCTTGGCCGCCTGGGCCGCGTCGTGGAGGGCGAGGACGGTCTCCGCCTCCACCGCGGTGCCGGTGGGGTTGTTGGGGGAGGTGATGAAGACGACATCGGGTGCATTCTCCGCGATGGCCCTGGCCGCGGCGTCCGGGTCGATCGTGAAGTCGTCCCGGCGCGGCCCGGAGATCCAGCCGGTCCCGGTGCCGCGGGCGATCAGGGCGTGCATGGAGTACGAGGGCTCGAAGCCGATCGCGGTGCGGCCGGGCCCGCCGAAGGTCTGCAGGAGCTGCTGGATGACCTCGTTGGAGCCGTTGGCGGCCCACACGTTCTCCCTGCCGACCGGGTGCCCGGCCGTACGGGTGAGGTAGGCGGCCAGGGCGGTCCGCAGCTCGACGGCGTCCCGGTCGGGGTAGCGGTTGAGTGTGCGGGCCGCGTCGGCGACGCGTTCGGCGATGCGCCGTACCAGCTCCTCGGGGAGCTCGTACGGGTTCTCGTTGGTGTTGAGCTGTACGGGGACGTCCAGCTGGGGCGCACCGTAGGGGCTCTTGCCGCGCAGCTCGTCCCGGATGGGCAGGTCGTCGATGCCGATGGCTCTGTCGGTCACTGGCCGGGCACCTTCCATCCGAAGCGGGCCTTGAGGGCGGCGCCGTGCGCGGGCAGGTCCTCGGCCTCGGCGAGGGTGACCACGTGGTGGGCGACCTCGGCGAGGGCGTCGCGCGTGTAGTCGACGATGTGGATGCCGCGCAGGAAGGACTGCACGGACAGGCCGGAGGAGTGGCAGGCGCAGCCGCCGGTGGGCAGGACGTGGTTGGAGCCGGCGCAGTAGTCGCCGAGGGAGACCGGCGCCCAGGGGCCGACGAAGATCGCGCCGGCGTTGCGGACGCGGGCCGCCCAGGCGGCGGCGTCGGCCGTCTGGATCTCCAGGTGCTCGGCGCCGTACGCGTCGACGACCTTCAGGCCGTCCTCCAGGCTGTCGACGAGGACGATCGCGGACTGCCTGCCCGCGAGGGCCGGGCGGATCCGGTCCTCGACGTGCTTGGTGGCGGCGACCTGCGGGGCGAGCTCCTTCTCGACGGCGGCCGCGAGGTCCTCGGAGTCGGTGACGAGGACGGCGGCGGCCAGCGGGTCGTGCTCGGCCTGGCTGATCAGGTCGGCGGCGACGTGCACCGGGTCGGCGGTGGCGTCGGCGAGGACGGCGATCTCGGTCGGGCCGGCCTCGGTGTCGATGCCGATCTTCCCGGTGAAGTAGCGCTTGGCCGCGGCGACCCAGATGTTGCCCGGGCCGGTGACCATGTTGACCGGCAGGCAGTCCTCGGTGCCGTACGCGAACATCGCGACGGCGACGGCGCCGCCCGCCGCGTACACCTCGTCCACGCCGAGCAGGGCGCAGGCGGCGAGGATGGTCGGGTGGGGCAGGCCGCCGAACTCGGCCTGCGGCGGGGAGGCCAGCGCGATCGAGCCGACGCCGGCCTCCTGCGCGGGGACGACGTTCATGACGACGGACGACGGGTAGACCGAGCGGCCGCCCGGCGCGTACAGGCCGACGCGCTCGACCGGAACCCACTTCTCGGTCACGGTGCCGCCGGGCACGACCTGCGTGGTGTGCTCGGTGCGCCGCTGGCTGCGGTGCACGGTCCGGGCGCGGCGGATCGACTCCTCCAGCGCGGCGCGGACCTTCGGGTCGAGGCCGGCGAGCGCCTCGGTGAGCGCCTCGGCGGGGACCCTGACCTGCTCCAGCCGGACTCCGTCGAACTTCTGCGCGTACTCGATCAGCGCCGCCGTGCCGCGATGATGGACGTCCTCGCAGATGGGCCGCACCTTCTCCAGGGCGGCTTCCACGTCGAACTCGGCACGGGGCAGCAGGTCGCGCAGGGCCGCGCCCTCGGGGAGGGCGTCGCCGCGCAGGTCGATACGAGAGATCACCCCCCAATTCTCTCAGACCGCTTCCGTGCACCGTTCGCCCGTATCACTGGCTGATACGCGTCCCGGCTGTCACTGGCTGCCCTTAGCGTTCGCCGGAGAGTGCACGATCAGCGGAGGGGGCCGCCATGACCGATGCGCAGGCCGCCGGCGAGGAGCCGGCGGACCTCACGGAGCCCGAGCGCCGGATGTGGCGGGCCTTCCGCACGGGCGCCATGTGCGACCTGAGCGCCCGCGCGGCCGTCGAGGACGATCCGCACGGCGACCGGCTGTGGGGGCCGGAGCGCAGTGTCCGCGCCGCCGTGGTGGCGCTGCTGCTGCTCCACGGGCCGCCGCCGGAGCCGGGCCGCGTGGCGTCGCTGAAGCTGCGGGGGGTGCGGGTCACGGGCCGCCTGGACCTGTCGGGCGGGACGGTGGATCCGTACGTGGAGCTGCGATCCTGCCGCTTCGACAGCGAGGTGCAGCTGTCCGAGACCCGGTTCGGGACGCTGCGGCTGGTGGACTGCGCGGTCCCCCGGCTGGACGCCTCCCGCCTGCACACCGAGGGCGATCTGCACCTGCCGCGCTGCCGGGTGGCGCGCGGGATCCGGCTGACCGACGCGCAGATCGGCACGGACCTGCTGGTCAGCCAGGCCGTCGTGCGGCGCGACGGGCGGGGCCGGGCCTTCGCGGCGGACGGGCTGTCCGTCGGGCAGGACTTCCAGGGCGAGCTGCTGGAGGCGTACGGGGAGGTGAGCCTGCGCGGGGCGAAGGTCGGGGTGTCGATGAACCTCCGCGGGGCCCGGCTGGCCAACCCGTACGGGCGGTGGGCGCTGAACGCGCCGCAGCTGACGGTGGAGCGGACGCTGTACCTGACCTCGATCGCGCTGGGCTGGGTCCCGGGCGGGCCCGGGTCCTCCACTCCCCCGTACGGCCTGGGGCAGACGCCGGCGCGGGGGCGGCGCTCCCGGCCCTTCGAGTGCCTGGGCGGGCTACGCCTGGACGACGGCCGGTTCGGCGACGCGGTGGACTTCTACGGGGCGCGGTTCGCGCCGGTCGAGGGCCGGGACGAGGGCGGGGAGGTGTCGCTGCGCCGGATCCAGACGCCGGAGCTGCGGTTCGTGGGCGAGCGGCCGGAGGGAGTGCGGGTGGTGCTGTCGGGGGCGAAGGTGGTGAAGCTGGTGGACGCCTGGACGAGCTGGCCGGGCGAGGGCGGGGTGTCGATCGAGGGGTTCGCGTACGAGGCGCTGGCGCCGCGCGGGCACTTCCCGCCGGCGCGCCGGCTGGCCTGGGTGGCGGCGGCGACCCCCGAGTACTCGCCGGAGCCGTACGAGCGGCTGGCGGCGGTGCTGCGGGCGAGCGGCGAGGACGCGGACGCGCGGGAGGTGCTGCTGGCCAAGCAGCGCAGGCGGCGGGCGACGCTGCCGCCCGCGGCGAGGGCGTGGGGGCACCTCCAGGACTGGGCGGTGGCGTACGGGTACCGGCCGGGGCGGGCGGCGCTGTGGATGGCGCTGCTGTGGGCGGCGGGGGCGGTGCTGTTCGCGGGGCACACCCCGCAGGCGATCAAGGCGGACGAGCACCCGGAGTGGAACCCCGCGCTCTACGCCCTGGACCTGCTGCTGCCGGTCATCGACCTGGGCCAGGAGGGGCACTGGAAGATGGCCGGGGCCTGGCAGTGGGGGGCGGCGGCGATGGTGCTGCTGGGCTGGATCCTGGCGACGACGGTGGCGGCGGGGGCGTCGCGGCTGCTGCGGCGCGGCTGACGCCGGCCGGGGCGGGGAACCGGGGCGGGGAACCGGGGCGGGCAAACAACCGAGGTGACAGGGTCCGCCCCGCCCCCACTACCCTTGTCGGTCGTGACCACCGTTCGCCTCCCCCTCTTCCCCCTGAACACGGTGCTGTTCCCCGGACTGGTGCTTCCGCTGAACGTCTTCGAGGAGCGTTATCGCGCCATGATGCGGGAGCTGCTGAAGACGGGCGAGGACGAGCCGCGCCGCTTCGCCGTCGTCGCGATCCGCGACGGCCGGGAGGTGGCGCCGTCCGCTCCGGGCCTGCCGGCTCCGACGTCCCTGCCCGAGCGGGGCCCGGCCGCGGGCTTCGGTCCGGACCCGCTCCAGGCGTTCCACCGGGTGGGCTGCATCGCGGACGCCGCGACGATCCGGGAGCGGGAGGACGGCGGCTTCGAGGTCCTCGCGACGGGCACGACCCGGGTCCGCCTGCTGTCGGTGGACTCCTCCGGGCCGTTCCTGGTGGCAGAGCTGGAGGAGCTCGCGGAGGACCAGGGCGACGGCGCGGGCGCGCTGGCCGACGGGGTGCTGCGGGCGTTCCGGAACTACCAGAAGCGGCTGGCGGGGGCCCGCGAGCGGACCCTGGCGACCGCGGCGGAGCTGCCCGACGAGCCGTCGGTGGTGTCGTACCTGGTCGCCGCGGCCGTGGTCCTGGACGTGCCGTCGAAGCAGCGGCTGCTCCAGGCCCCGGACACGGCGACGCGGCTCGCGGAGGAGCTGCGGCTGCTGCGCTCGGAGTCGGCGCTCATCCGGCACCTGCCGTCGCTGCCGGCGGTGGACCTGACCCGCGCGCCGACCAGCCAGAACTGACCGCGCCGCCGCTCGGCGGCGCACCGTACCGACCGGGGGAGACGTTTTTCCGATGGCGAGGAAGAAGGCCGCGGCCGCGGCGACACCGGCGATCGCCGCTCTGGCGGCGGCGGACGCGCCCTACACCGTGCACGCCTACGAGCACGATCCGGCGCACCCGTCCTACGGGCAGGAGGCCGCAGAGGCGATGGGCGTGAGTCCGGACCGGGTGTTCAAGACGCTCGTGGCGGACGTGGACGGCGCTCTGACGGTGGCGGTGGTCCCGGTGTCCGGGAGCCTGGACCTGAAGGCGCTGGCCGCGGCGGTCGGCGGCAAGCGGGCGGCGATGGCGGACCCGGCGCTGGCGGAGCGCACGACCGGCTACGTGCGGGGCGGCATCTCACCGCTCGGGCAGCGCAGGCGGCTGCGGACGGTGGTGGACGCCTCGGCGGACGCGCACCCCACCATCTGCGTGTCGGCGGGGCGGCGCGGCCTGGAGGTCGAGCTGGCGCCCGGCACGCTGGCCGGGCTGACGGGGGCGGTGCTGGCGCCGATCGCCCGCGCCTGACCGCCCCGCGGGCGGCCCGGCGGCCCGGTCAGGCGTGCGGGGGTCCCGCGGCGGCCGGCCCGGACGGCGGCTGCGGCCCGCCGCGGCCCTCGGGGCTGCGGGGCGCCTGGCCGCCGTGCGGTTCGGCGTGGGCGTACGGCGGCGGGTACACGGCCGCCCCGGCGGGCTCGGCGCCCGCCTCGTGCGGGTCCGGGTCCTGCGGCCCCCATACGGCGATGAGCCCCAGGTAGGCGGCGAGCGCGGCCATCGGCCAGGCCAGCAGCGCCCCGTGGGCGAGGAGCTGGAGCGGCGCGTCGAAGGGGACGCCCTTGCCCGCCTGCGCGGCGGAGGCGGCGATGTCGGCCGGGGGTCCCAGCCGGAGCCCGGCCCGCCAGCCCAGCAGGGAGGCGAAGCAGGAGCCGATCCCGAGGCCGATGGCCTGGGCGACGCCGCCGCGGCGCCGCCACAGGAACACCAGGACCGCGCTCAGCACCCCGAGCCCGACGCCGAGCAGCAGGAACGTGCCGTCGGCGCCCACCCGGGCTTCGCTCTCGGTGTTCCGCAGGAAGACGGCCTCGCCGTTGGAAACGTACTGCGTGCGCGGCGCGAGCCAGGCCCAGAGCACGGCGAGGAGGGCGCCGGCCGCACCGGTGGCCAGCGCGATGGCGGCCGCGTCCCGGATGTCCGCGAGAGCGGTGCCCGCGGAGCCGCCCGGCGCGCGGGGCGGCGACGGCGGTTCGACGGGGGGCGGCGTGGTCACGGCTTCGGTCACCCCCACATCGTGCCAGGTGCGGCGGCCGGAGGCGGAACCGGAACCGGAGTCACCGGACGGCGGCCCGCCGGTACGCCCATGTCGCGGCGGACAGGGACAGGACGCCCACGGCCGCGCACACCCCGAGGTCGAGGCAGACGGCCGCCCAGTCCGGGTGGGGGGAGAAGGTCCGGGCGAACGCCTCCACCCCGTACGTGGACGGCAGCAGGTCCCGCGCCCACACGATCACGGCGGGCATCCGCTCCGGCGGCAGCACCCCCAGCAGCAGCGCCGCCGACATGCCGAGCTGCCCGGCCAGCGTGGCGAGCTCCTGCCGCGGGGCGAGCAGCCCGAGGGCCGCGCCCAGTCCGGCGAGCGCCGCCCCGGCCAGGGGGACGACCGCGGCGAGGATCCACAGGCCGCCCATCGGCAGCCCGAACAGCAGGCACCCGATGACGGCGGTCACGAGGGTGCCGGGGAGGGTGAAGGAGGCGTACGCGGCGGCCGCGCCCAGCACCACCGAGGCGGGCGGGACGGGCAGCGTGGCGTAGTGGTCGAGCCCGCCGCCGGCCCGCAGCTGGCCGAAGTACTGGGCCAGCAGGTTGAGCGCGACGAACGCGACGACCAGGACGGACGAGCCGGCCACGACGGCCCGCGCCTCCGACCCGCCGTCGACGACGCCCCGCATCAGGACCATGATGCCGACGGACTGGAAGGTGGCGACGAACAGCAGCGGGATCCGCGCGACGCGGGCCCGCGACAGCTGCGCCCGGTACACGGCGGCCAGCGACGGCAGGAACCGGGCCCGCGGGGCGGGCGTGCCGAGGAGGACGGAAGCGGCGGCGCTCACGACTTCACCAGACCCTTCGCGGTACGCCCGCCCAGCGCGAGGTAGACGTCCTCCAGGCTCGGGGTCGCCAGGGTGAAGTCGTCGAGGGCGGCGAACGCCGGCCCGCCGGTGACGGCCGCGACCGCGGCGCGCGCCTCGTCCGGGGTGAGCCGCAGCACCCACCGGCGGCCGGACTCGGCCGCGGCGCCGGCCAGGGCGGCGACGGCGGGGACGTCGAGGGGCGGCGCGGTGCGCCACACGAGTTCGAGGCGGACCTCGTCGGAGACGCGGGCCTTGAGCGCTGCGGGCGTGTCGCAGGCGATGACCCTGCCCTGGTCGATGACGGCGACCCGGTCGAGGACGGTCTCGGCCTCGATGACGTTGTGGGTGACCAGGACGACGGTGGCGCCGTGCTCGGCGCGCCGCCGGTCCACGGCGGCCCAGACGGCGCGCCGGGCGACGGGGTCCATGCCGGTCGTGGGCTCGTCCAGGACGAGCACCGGCCGTTCGCCGACGAGGGCGGCGGCGAAGCAGGCGAGCCGCCGCTGGCCGCCGGAGAGCTTCTTCAGGGGGCGTCCGGCGATCGGGGCCAGCCCGAGCTCGTCCAGGACGGCGTCGCGGGCGGCGCGCGCGGAGCGCAGGTCGAGGCCGCGCAGCCGGGCGGTGGTCTCGGCGGCCAGGGAGACGGTGAGCTCGTCGAGGGCGGTGGACTCCTGGCCGAGGTAGGCGAGGAGGCGGGAGGCGAGCTCGGGGCGGCGGACGATGTCGTGGCCGAGCAGGGTCACGGAGCCGGCGTCCGGCCGCAGCAGCCCGGTCAGCTGGCGGACCAGGGTGGACTTGCCGGCGCCGTTGGGGCCGAGCAGCCCGAAGACCTCGCCGCGCCGCACGTCGAGGCAGACGCCGTCGGTGGCGCGGGTCTCGGGCAGGGCGGGTGCGCCGCGCCGGCCGCGGACCGCGGGATACGTCTTGACAAGGTCACGCACCGCGCAGACCACGCCGTCGGCCGCTGCCGTGCCGCTGCCGCCCTGCGGTCTCGCTGGTGCTGTGCCCGTACTCACGAGGGAGCAGCCTACGCGGCTCCGGGCCCTACTCGGGCGCCGGGGTCGCCGGGTGGCCCGGCACGGCGGCCGGCGGGGCGGCGACGCGGTCGGCCGCGGCGCGTACGTCGATCTCCCTCCAGAAGCCCGCCCGGATGGCGTAGCGGTCGTGCTCGTCGATCTGGTCGTCCTTGTGGGCGAGCAGTCCGAAGCGGGCGGCGTAGCGCAGGAGCTCGCCGTCGATGCGGTGCGGGATCCGCGGGTACATGGTGGCGAGCTTGTGGAGGTGGACGGCCTCGGGGAGGCGCTCCATCCAGCGCCGGGCGAAGACCTGGCCGACCTCGAAGGGGTCGCCGCCGACGGTGGTGATGTCCTCCTCCCGGTCGGCCCAGCGCTGCTCGGCGCTGGTGAGCTGGGCGAGGGTGGGCAGGGAGGCGGTCTCGGCGGGCTCGCCGAGGGGCCCGGCCCGGTCGATCCAGCCCCGGTCGGAGGACCAGCGCAGGGCGCTGGCCGGGGAGGGTGCGGGGGCGCCGGAGGGGCTCTGGTGGCCGGTGGCGCGCAGGGCGCCGGCGAGGTCCTTGGGGGTGGGTACGGGCTTCCCGCCGGCGGCGGGTGCGGGTACGGGGGCCGCGGCGCCCCGGGGTTCGGCGGGCGTATCGGCGGTGCCGGCGGCGCCGGAGCTGCGGGCCGCCTCGGCGAGGGCGGCCTCCGGTAGCGGGGCGGAGAGGATGGCGGCGATCTCGGGCCGGGGAGCGGGCGGCGGGGGGCACAGCCCGGCGAGGTCCTTGGCGCGGACGGCCCGGGTGATCCAGGCCCGGTCGAGGACGCGCCGCTCGTCGGCCTCGGCGACGAGGTCCTCGGACTGGTTGTAGTCGCCGTCGGCGGCCTGGACGGCCCACAGGTGGACGGCGACGCCGTGCTCCTTGGCGGACATCAGGCCGGGCAGCAGGTCGCCGTCGCCGGTGACGAGGACGATGTCGGAGCAGGCGCGGTTGCGGGCCAGTTCGGTGAGCTCCGCGTGCATGGCGGCGTCGACGCCCTTCTGGGCCCAGCGGCCGTCGCTGCGGGTCAGGGCGCCCAGGCGGACGGTGACGCGGGGCATGACGCGCAGCCGCCGGTGCTCGGGCTGCGGCACCCGGTCGGGTGCGCCGTCGAACCAGTAGATGCGCAGCAGGGGCTGCCGGGTGTCGGCTTCGGCGCGTTCGCGCAGCGCCTGGATGAGGGCGGCGTGGTCGACGGTGATGCGGGAGCGGGAGGGCTCGCCCGCGAGAAGGCTGGCGGCGGCGCCCAGCAGGTAGCCGGCGTCCACCAGGACGACGCAGCGGTCCACGCGTTCCACCTCTTCCGTGGGGGGTCCTCGGGCTTTCTCGGGTTTCCCCGAGTCTGCCCGACAGCACGGGGCTTGACGGCCGGAACTCGATCATCGGCGTGGCGGAAGGGGTACCTCTGTCCGGTTGTGCGGCGAAAGATCCACAATGCGGGGTCTGTGGCGCTGTGTGAGTGTGAATGCGGTCCTGGCCCCTAGACCCTCACGGAGGTTCCACCATGGCCAAGAACAAGAACCAGAAGACCCCCGCCAAGCAGCCGTCGCGGTCGTCCGGTCCGGAGGCCTCGCGCAGCACGGCGGATTCGCCGGCCGAGGCGCACTCCCCGGCGCCCAGCCCGATGGACTTGGCGCGCAAGGGCAAGCAGAGGCGCTTCGGCCACAACTGACGCCGCGCGGCGACGCGTACGCGCGAAGGGCGCGCCCGGACTTCCGGGCGCGCCCTTCGCGGCGCTGCATCGGCCCTGCGGGCTATCCGGCGAGGCAGGACGGCCCGAGGAGGACCTTCAGGTCGCCGAAGAGGGCGGGGTCGGGCTGGACCCGGTGCCGGTCCAGGCGCAGCACGGTGGTGCTGCGGGGGCCCTGGAGCTTGATCCGCACCTCGGTGTTGCCCTTGTGGTGCCGGAGGATCTCGCCCAGCCGGGTGACCATCGGAGGGGTGACCTTGACGGTGGGGATGGTCAGGACGACGGGGGCGTTGGTCCCGGCGGAGGACAGGTCGGGGACCATCAGCTCCATGGCGACGAGCCGGGGCACGTCCTCGCGCTTGTCGAGGCGGCCCTTGACGAAGACGACGGCGTCCTCGACGAGCTGGGTGGAGACGAGCTGGTAGGTGGCGGGGAAGAACATGCACTCGATGGAGCCGGCCAGGTCCTCGACGGTGGCGATGGCCCAGGCGTTGCCCTGCTTGGTCATCTTGCGCTGGAGGCCCGAGATGATGCCGCCGATGGTGACGACGGCGCCGTCGGAGTGCTCGCCGCCGGTGAGCTGGGAGATCCCGGCGTCCGTCTTGTCGGACAGGACGTGCTCCAGGCCGAAGAGCGGGTGGTCGGAGACGTAGAGGCCGAGCATCTCGCGCTCCTGGGCGAGCAGGTAGGACTTCTCCCACTCGACGTCGGAGAACTCGACGTCGAGGCCGAAGCCGGGCTGGCCGCTGTCCTCGTCGCCCATGCCGCCGAAGAGGTCGAACTGGCCCTCGGCCTCCTTGCGCTTGACCGCCACCACGTTGTCGATCATGGGTTCGTGCTGGGCGACGAGGCCCTTGCGGGTGTGGCCCATCTCGTCGAAGGCGCCGGCCTTGATCAGCGACTCGATGGTGCGCTTGTTGCAGACGACGGCTTCGACCTTGTCGAGGAAGTCGGGGAAGGAGGAGAACTTCCCCTTCGACTTGCGGGTCTTGATGATCGAGTCGACGACGTTCTGGCCGACGTTGCGGACGGCGGTGAGGCCGAAGAGGATCACGTCGTCGCCCTGGGCGGCGAAGTTCGACTCGGACTCGTTCACGTTCGGCGGGAGCACCTTGATGCCCATGCGGCGGCACTCGTTCAGGTAGACGGCGGACTTGTCCTTGTCGTCCTTGACCGAGGTGAGCAGGCCCGCCATGTACTCGGCAGGGTGGTTGGCCTTGAGGTAGGCGGTCCAGTAGGAGACGAGGCCGTACGCGGCCGAGTGGGCCTTGTTGAAGGCGTAGCCGGCGAAGGGGACCAGGACGTCCCAGAGGGCCTGGATCGCCTCGTCGCTGTAGCCGTTCTTCCGGGCGCCGGCCTGGAAGATCGTGAAGTTCTTGGCCAGCTCCTCGGGCTTCTTCTTGCCCATGACGCGGCGGAGGATGTCGGCCTCGCCGAGCGAGTAGCCGGCGATGATCTGCGCGGCCTTCTGCACCTGCTCCTGGTAGACGATCAGGCCGTAGGTGACCGCGAGGACCTCTTCGAGCGGCTTCTCCAGCTCGGGGTGGATCGGGGTGATCTCCTGCTGGCCGTTCTTGCGCAGGGCGTAGTTGGTATGCGAGTTCATGCCCATCGGGCCCGGCCGGTAGAGCGCGGACACGGCGGAGATGTCTTCGAAGTTGTCGGGCTTCATCAGGCGCAGCAGCGAGCGCATGGGGCCGCCGTCGAACTGGAAGACGCCGAGGGTGTCGCCGCGCTGGAGGAGCTCGAAGGTCTTGGGGTCGTCGAGCGGGAGGGCCAGGAGGTCGATGTCGATCCCCTTGTTGGCCTTCACCATCTTGACGGCGTCGTCCATGATCGTGAGGTTGCGCAGGCCGAGGAAGTCCATCTTCAGCAGGCCGAGCGCCTCGCAGCTCGGGTAGTCCCACTGGGTGATGGTGACGCCGTCCGTGTGCCGCACCCAGACGGGGACGTGGTCGGTGATCCTCTCGCTGGACATGATCACGCCGGCGGCGTGCACGCCCATCTGGCGGACCAGGCCCTCGACGCCGCGCGCGGTGTCGATGACCTTCTTCACGTCCGGCTCGTTCTCGTACATCGCGCGGACCTCGCCGGCCTCGGAGTACCGGGGGTGGGCGGGGTCGGTGATGCCGGAGAGCGGGATGCCCTTGCCGAGGACGTCGGCGGGCATGGCCTTGGTGATGCGGTCGCCCATGGCGTAGGGGTAGCCGAGGACGCGCGCGGAGTCCTTGATCGCGTTCTTGGCCTTGATCGTGCCGTAGGTGCCGATCATGGCGACCTTGTCCTGGCCGTACTTCTCCGTGACGTACCGGATCACCTCGACGCGCCTGCGCTCGTCGAAGTCGATGTCGACGTCGGGCATGGAGATGCGCTCGGGGTTGAGGAAGCGCTCGAAGATCAGGCCGTGGGGGATGGGGTCGAGGTCGGTGATGCCGAGCGCGTACGCGACGATCGAGCCGGCCGCGGAGCCTCGGCCGGGGCCGACCGCGATGCCCTGGTTCTTGGCCCACATGATGAAGTCGGCGACCACGAGGAAGTAGCCGGGGAAGCCCATCGAGATGATCGTGTCCATCTCGTACTCGACCTGCTTCATGCGGTCCTCGGGGATGCCGCCGGGGAAGCGGCGGTGCATCCCGCGCATGGTCTCCTCGCGGAACCAGGTGACCTCGGTGTAGCCCTCGGGGATGTCGAACTTGGGCATGAGGTTCCGGAACTGGAACATGCCCTCGGTGTCGACCTGCTCGGCGACCAGCAGCGTGTTGGCGCAGCCCTCCTGCCAGGCGTCCGAGGAGTCGATGGCGTACATCTCCTCGGTGGACTTCAGGTAGTAGCCCGTGCCGTCGAACTTGAAGCGGTCGGGGTCGGAGAGGTTCTTGCCGGTCTGGATGCAGAGCAGGGCGTCGTGGGCGCCGGCCTCGTGCGCGTACGTGTAGTGGGAGTCGTTCGTCACCAGTGGCGGGATGCCGAGCTTCCTGCCGATCTCCAGCAGGCCGTCGCGGACCCGGCGCTCGATCTCGATGCCGTGGTCCATCAGCTCCAGGAAGTAGCGGCCCTCGCCGAAGATGTCCTTGTAGTCGGACGCCGCCTTGATCGCCTCGTCGAACTGGCCGAGCCGGAGCCGGGTCTGCACCTCGCCCGAGGGGCAGCCGGTGGAGGCGATCAGGCCCTCGGACCACTGGGAGATGGTCTCCTTGTCCATACGGGGCCACTTGGTCAGCCAGCCCTCGGCGTAGGCGTCGGAGGAGAGCCGGAAGAGGTTGTGGAGGCCGGTGTTGTTCGCCGCCCAGATCGTCTTGTGGGTGTAGCCGCCGGAGCCGGAGACGTCGTCCCGCTTCTGGTGCGGCTGGCCCCAGGTGATGCGGCGCTTGTTGCGCCGGGACTCGGGGGCGACGTACGCCTCGATGCCGATGATCGGGGTGACCCCGGCCTTCTGCGCGGAGTGGAAGAAGTCGTAGGCGCCGTGCAGGTTGCCGTGGTCGGACATGGCGATGTGCGTCATGCCCATTTCATTGCAGGCGTTGAACATGTCCTTGAGCCGCGCGGCACCGTCCAGCAGCGAGTACTGGGTGTGGACGTGCAGGTGCGTGAACGGCGTCTTGGCCACGGCGCTGTACTCCTGGGGTGGGGCTCGGGACAGAGGGGGGCAGCTTCGAATCCTACGTCCCGCGGGGGACACATTCCGGGCGGCGGGCGGTACGGTCGGGCGTTGCAGAACCGGGGGCTCCGCTCCCGCGTCCAGTCGGTCGGAACCCGTACCAGCCCGTGCACCAGGAGGAACCCGCCATGGCGGTCCCCGAGACGACGAACGAACAGCGCGCCGAGCAGATACTCGACGTCTTCGGCACCGCCTTCGGTGAGCTCCTCGCCGCGGACCCCGCGGCCTTCCAGGTCAAGTTCCGCAGGATGGCCGCCTCCGCCTTCGCCTTCTACCGCGGCACGGCCTGCCTCTTCTACGCCGACCTGGAGCACGAGTGGGCCGGGCGGGCCGGCGGGGGCCGGCGCCCCTACCTGGACGACCGGACGGGCCGCGTCTGGATCCACGGCGACCTCCACGCCGAGAACTTCGGCACGTACATGGACGCCAACGGCCGCCTGGTCTTCAACGTCAACGACTTCGACGAGGCCTACGTGGGCCCGTTCACCTGGGACCTGAAGCGGTTCGCGGCCTCCGTCGCCCTGATCGGCTACACCAAGGCCCTCAGCGACACCCAGATCAGCGACCTGGTGCGGGTGTACGCGGCCGCCTACCGGGAGCGGATCGGCGTGCTGGCCGCCGGCCCCGCCGACGACGAGGCCCCCTCCTTCACCCTGGACACCTCGCGGGGCCCGCTGCTGGCGGCCCTGCGCGCGGCCCGCTCCCGGACCCGCTTCGGCCTGCTGGAGTCGATGACGGAGATCCGCGACCACGAGCGGTGCTTCGCCCCGGGCGGCGGCACCGTGGAGCTGGACGCGGCGACCCGGTACAAGGTGCTGTCCGCGTTCGACGCCTACCTGGAGACGCTGCCCGACGAATCGCTGGTGCGCCCGGACTCCTACCGCGTCAAGGACGTCGTGGGCCGGCGGGGCGTGGGCATCGGCTCGGCCGGCCTGCCCTCCTACAACATCCTGCTGGAGGGGCACAGCGACGCCCTGGAGAACGACGTCGTGATCTACCTCAAGCAGGCGCAGACCCCGGCCGTCTCCCGGCACGTCACGGACCGGGCGGTCCGTGACTCCTTCCGGCACGAGGGGCACCGCACGGTGATCTCCCAGCGTGCCCTCCAGGCGCACGCGGACCCGTGGCTTGGCTGGACCGAGCTGGACGGGGCCGGGCAGCTGGTGGCCGAGGTCTCGCCGTACGCGGTGGACCTGGACTGGTCCGACCTGGACGACCCGGAGGAGATCGCGGCGGTGGTCGCCGACCTGGGCCGCGCGACGGCGACGATGCACGCCTCGGCGGACGAGGCCGGCAGCGGGCACACCCTGGTGCCGTTCTCCACCGAGCGGGCCATCGACGCGGCGATCGCCGCCGACGAGGAGGGCTTCCCGGAGCTGCTCGTGGACTTCGCGCACGCCTACGGGGCCCGGGCCCGCGCCGACCACCAGATCTTCGTCGACCTCTTCCGCAACGGCCGGATCCGGCCGTAGGGGCTCTCCCCGCGCGAAGCCCGGGGCACGGTTTCACAGGGAGTCGTGGCAGACTCGCCGCGATGGAGATGTCAGGGGCAGGACCGAGGGCGCTGCGCGTCGCGCTGTTCAGCGCGCTCGTCGTGCTGCTCTCGGCCGGCTCGCACGTGCTGATGTCCCGGGTGCCGCTGCCGCCGGTGCTCGCGGCCGGGGCCTTCGCGGCCGTCTTCGTGATCGCCTGGCCGCTGGCGGGCCGCGAGCGGGGCCTCGGCCCCATCGCCGCCCTGCTCGTGCCGCTGGAACTGGCCGCCGACACCGTCTTCACCGCCGGCCAGCACGTCTGCTACGGCCCGGCCGGCGGGCCCGTCTCCGGCCCGCTGCGCGCGCTCGGCCTGCACGAGCTGTGCGGGGGCGAGCCGCTCGGCGGACCGCTGGCCGAAGTCTCCGACGCCGCCGACCCGGCCGCCCTGCTGGCCTCGCCCGGCCCGTGGACCCCGTGGCTGCTGCTCGGCGCCCACGTCTGCGTCGGCCTGCTGGCCGCGGCCTGGCTGCGGCACGGCGAGCGGGCCCTGGCGCAGCTGCTGCGGGCGGCGGCCGCCTCGGCGTTCCGGCCGCTGCTGCTGGCCGCGGCGTCGGCGGCGTCGGTGCGGGCCGCCCGGCCCGGGCGCGGGCCGCGGCCCGACCGGGCCGGCCGCGGCGCCCGCACCCGCTTCCCCGTCCATTCCGTGGGGCTCAGGGGGCCTCCCGTGCGCGGCGCGCTCACGCGCGCCTGACCCCGTACGGCACGTCCCTTCACCTACACGCACCACACCCCACGGAGAACACCATGAGCGCACGCAACAGCCAGGCGAACAAGGCGGCGGCCCGCGAGCGGCTGCGCGCCGAGCGCGAGAAGCAGGCGAAGAAGGCGAAGGTCCGCCGCCAGGCGACGGTCGCGGGCGCGGTCGTCGCCGCCCTCGCGCTGGCCGGCGGGATCGGCTACATGGTCGTCCAGGCCAACCAGCCCGACGAGTGGGAGAAGGCGGCGACGGCGCCGCTGACCGCCCCGAAGAACACCTCGGGCGAGAACGGCACGACCGTCGTCCTCGGCAAGGCCGACGCGAAGAAGACCCTGGAGCTGTACGAGGACGCCCGCTGCCCGGTCTGCTCGCAGTTCGAGCAGGGCGTCGGCCCGCAGATAAAGAAGGACCTCGACGCCGGCAAGTACAAGCTGCAGTTCGTCGGCGCGACGTTCCTGGACAAGGGCCTGGGCGGCAGCGGCTCGAAGAACGCGCTGAGCGCGCTCGGCGCCGCCCTGAACGTCGGCCCCGAGGCGTTCCTGGAGTACAAGACCGCCCTGTACGCCAAGGAGAACCACCCGGAGGAGCGGGACGACAAGTTCAGCGACGACGCCTACCTGCTGAAGATCGCCGACCAGGTGCCGGCGCTCAAGGGGAACGCAGAGTTCAAGAAGGCCGTCGAGGAGGGCACCTTCAACCGCTGGGCGGTCGAGCTGTCCAAGGAGTTCGACAAGGCCGGTGTGAAGGGCACCCCCGCGCTGAAGATGGACGGCAAGGAGATCGGCCTGAAGATGACGGCGGAGGAGTTCACGGCCGCCGTGGACAAGGCGATCGCGGGCTGATACGGGGCGTCCCCGCGGCCGGCCGCGGGGGCGCCGGACCCTCTCGTCCAACGGGCGGGCGAACTCCTGGAGTTCGCCCGCCCGTTGCCGTCCGGAGTGTGTACCGGCGGTATACCCGCCAGTAATATGATGATCCGTGACCAGTCATCTCACCTCCCACGCCGCGGCAACTCCCCGCCGCCGTACGGTCGTCAAGGCGGCGGCGGCCACGGCCGCGCTCACGCCGCTCGCGGCGGCCGCCCTGGGCGCCGCGCCCGCCTCGGCCGCATCCGCCGGCCCCGCCTTCCTCCACGGCGTCGCCTCCGGCGACCCGCTCCCCGACGGCGTCCTGCTGTGGACCCGCGTCACCCCCGTCCCCGAGGCGGTGCCCGGCTCCGGCCTCGGCCCGGCCACCCCGGTGGCCTGGGAGGTCGCGGAGGACAGGGCGTTCTCCCGCGTCGTGGCGAGCGGCACCGTCACCGCGACGGCGACCGCGGACCACACCGTCAAGGCCGACGTCCGCGGACTGGCGCCGCAGACGGCCTACTTCTACCGGTTCACGGCCGGCTCCGCGGTCTCCGCCACCGGACGCACGCTGACCGCACCCCGCCACGACGCCCGCACGGACGGGGTCCGCTTCGGCGTGGCCTCCTGCGCCAACTGGGAGTCCGGCTGGTTCTCCGCCTACCGCCACCTGGCCGCCCGCACCGACCTGCACGCGGTCCTGCACCTGGGCGACTACGTCTACGAGTACGCGAGCGGCGGCTACCCCGAGGCCAAGTACACCGTCCGCCCCCACGAGCCGCGGCACGAGATCACCACGCTCGCCGACTACCGCATCCGGCACGGCCGGTACAAGACGGACGCCGACCTCCAGGCCCTGCACGCGGCACACCCGGTCATCGCGATCTGGGACGACCACGAGATCGCCAACGACGCCTGGTCGGGCGGCGCGGAGAACCACACGCCGGGCACCGAGGGGGACTGGGCGGTCCGCGCGGCCGCCGCCAGGCAGGCCTACTTCGAGTGGATGCCGGTGCGGCCGTCCGTCGCGGGCACCGTCTACCGCCGCCTGCGCTTCGGCTCCCTGGCGGACCTGCACCTGCTCGACCTGCGCAGTTTCCGCTCCCAGCCGGTCAAGGTGGGCAGCGGCGCGGTGGACGACCCCGAGCGCACCATCACCGGGCGGGCCCAGCTGGACTGGCTGAAGTCGGGCCTGGCGGCCTCGGACGCCGCCTGGAAGCTCGTCGGCACCTCGGTCATGATCTCGCCGCTGGCGTTCGGCTCGCTGCCCGCGCACCTGCTGGCGCCGCTGGCGAAGCTCCTCGGGCTGCCGCAGGGCGGCATCGCGATCAGCACGGACCAGTGGGACGGGTACACCGACGACCGCAAGGAGCTGCTGGCCCACCTCCGCGACCGGAATATCCGGAACACGGTGTTCCTGACGGGCGACATCCACATGGCCTTCGCCAACGAGGTCCCGGTGAACATGGCGACGTACCCGGGCTCGGGGACGGCCGCGACGGAGTTCGTGGTGACCTCGGTGACCTCGGACAACATCGACGACATCCTGCACGTGCCGGCGCACACGGTCTCCCTGGCGGCGGAGACCGCCGTCAAGGCCGCGAACTGGCACGTGAAGTGGCTGGACATGGACTCGCACGGGTACGGCGTGCTGGACGTGACCGCCGAGCGCTCGCAGATGGACTACTACGTCGTGTCCGACAAGCGGCGGCAGGACGCGGGGGCGTCCTGGACCCGCTCGTACCGGACGCTGAGCGGCACGCAGAAGGTGGAGCGGGCCTGGAGTCCGGTGCGTTGATCATCTACTGACGGACCGTCAAATCTGCGGCGCGAGGGGGGTGTCTGGTGCAGACCAGGCACCCCTCGCGCATCAGAAGCAACAAATCTTTTACACACAGGTCTTGTCACAGGCATGACATGGACACATAAGCTTCGCGCCAGCGTGAGGAAATCCCTCACCCCCCACCACGCTCGCGAGGAGTACACGTGCGCGCCTACGCCCGCATATCCCCCAAGCTCCGCCGCCGCCTGCTGGTTCCGGCCGCCCTGGCCGGAGCCCTGGCGTTCGCCCCCGTCTCCGCCCCCGCCACGCTGGCCGCCGCCCCCACCGGCGCCGAGCAGTGTGCCGAGGAGGGCGCCGGCGCCCCCGCCGACGCCCGTGTCGCCCGGCCGCACGACAAGCACGCCGCCGAGCCCAACGAGGTGACGGAGGCCCAGGTCAAGTCCATGGACGCCGACCTGGCCAAGAAGCTCTCCCAGATGGGCCCGCAGCGCCAGATGCGCGCCGCCGAGGCGACCGCCGCCACGACCATTCCGGTCTACTTCCACGTCATCCACAGCGGCACCCAGGGCAAGCTGTCCGCCACGGACATCAACAACCAGATGGCCGTCCTCAACTCCGCCTTCGGCGGCCAGGGCACCGGGAACGTCAACGCCGGCTACCAGTTCCAGCTGGTCTCCACCGACTACACCGACAACGCCTCCTGGTACGGCGTCTCCCACGGCTCCCAGGCCGAGAAGGACATGAAGAACGCCCTGCGCCAGGGCGGCTCGAACGCGCTCAACGTCTACACCGCCAACCTCGGCGGCGGCCTGCTCGGCTGGGCGACCTTCCCGAGCTCCTACGCCTCCCAGCCGAAGATGGACGGCGTGGTCCTCCTCAACTCCTCGCTGCCGGGCGGCTCCGCCGCCAACTACAACGAGGGCGACACCGCGACCCACGAGGTCGGCCACTGGATGGGCCTTTACCACACCTTCCAGGGCGGCTGCAACGGAAGCGGTGACTCCGTGGCCGACACCCCGGCCGAGAAGAGCGCCGCGTACGAGTGCCCGACCGGCCGCGACAGCTGCGCCAGCAAGGCCGGCGCCGACCCGATCCACAACTTCATGGACTACACGTACGACTCCTGCATGTACCAGTTCACCGCCGGCCAGGTGGCCCGCATGAACAGCATGTGGACCGCCTACCGCGCCTGACGGATCCGCCGACGCGCGAGGGGCGGGGCACCGGTTCCCCCGGTGCCCCGCCCCTCGCCGTCTTCCGCCGCAGCCCTACAGGGTGTCCAGGAAGCCGATCGCCGCCTTCCACGCCTGCTCCGCGGCCTCCGCGTCCCAGTCCTCCAGCCCCGGGTCCGTGAACAGGTGCCCGGCGCCCGGGTAGCGGTGCACCTCGACGTCCGCCCCGGCCCGCTGCATCCGCAGGTACCAGGCCGTCAGCCAGTCGTGCGGCTCGAACGGATCCGGGTCGGCGACGTGCAGCTGCACCGGCAGCCCGTCCACGGACGCGTCCTCACCCAGGTCGGCCGTGCCGTGCAGGAGCAGCAGCCCGCGCGCCTTCTCGTCGGCCAGCGCCAGGTGCTGGGCGACGGACCCGCCGAAGGAGAACCCCGCGTAGACCAGGCCGCGGTCGGAGTACGGGGCGGCCGCCGCCACCGCGCGCCGCAGCAGCTCGTCCCGGCCCACCTCGTCCCGGTGCGCCACGCCCTCCTCGACGGTCTCGAAGGTGCGCCCCTCGAACAGGTCGGGCACCTGCACCTCGTGGCCGGCCGCGCGCAGCCGCCCGGCCGCCTCGTGCACCGCGGGCCGCAGCCCGTACGTCGAATGGAAGAGCATGATGTCCATGCCACATATCGTGCCAGTTTCCGAGCGCGTGTTCCGGTTACGCGGAAGGCCATGGACACGGACACCCTTCTCCGGCCCCTCCTGTACGCCTGCGGCGCACTCGCAGCCACCCTGGCCGCCGGGTGGCTGCTCGACGTGCTGCTGCGCCGCGCCGCCGCCCGGCCCGGCGACACCCCGCTGTGGGTGATGCTGCGCCGCTGCCGCCGGCCGTTCCGGCTAGCGCTGTGCGCGCTGCTGCTGCGCGGCTCCTACCGGCAGGCCGGGATCCTGCCCGACCACTCCCTCGCCGTGGGCCGCGCCCTGACCCTCGTCCTGATCGCCTCGACGGCCTGGCTGCTCACCGGCATCGCCACCGCCGTCGTGGACGCCGCCTACGCCCGCTACGCCGGCCGCACCTCCGACCAGGCCCGGGTCCGCCGGGTCCGCACCCAGGTCACGCTGATCCAGCGGGTGGTGACGGCCGCCGTCGTGGTGGTCGCGGCGGCCGCCATGCTGCTGACCTTCCCGGCCATGCGGACCGTCGGCACCTCCGTCCTCGCTTCCGCGGGCCTCATCGGCATCGTCGCCGGCATCGCCGCCCAGTCGTCGCTGGGCAACCTCTTCGCCGGCCTCCAGATCGCCTTCGGCGACACCGTCCGCATCGGCGACACCGTCGTCGTGGACAGCGAGTGGGGCACCGTCGAGGAGATCACCCTGACCTTCCTGGTGGTCCGCACCTGGGACGAGCGGCGCATCACCATGCCCGTGTCGTACTTCACAAGCAAGCCGTACGAGAACTGGTCGCGCGGCGGCGCCGAGATGACCGGCACCGTCTTCTGGCACCTGGACCACCGGGCCCCCCTCGACGCCATGCGCGGGCAGCTCCGCCGGATCCTCGCCGAGGTCCCCGCCTGGGACGGCCGGGCGTCCGACCTCTCCGTGACCGACACCGCACCGCACACGATCGAGGTCCGCGCCGTCCTCACCGCGAAGGACGCCGGCGACCTGTGGACGGCCCGCTGCGCGGTCCGCGAGCGCATGCTGGCCTGGCTGGTGGAGCACCACCCGTACGCCCTGCCCCGCATCGCGACCGCCGCCGCCGTACCGCCGCCCGCCGACCGCGCCGACGGCACCGCCGCCGCGGTGCGCGCCACCGCCCGCACGCGCGCCTGACCCTGGCCCCTACGGCGCCCGCAGGCTGCGGACGTCGAGGTGGAGCAGCACCCGGTCGACAACCTCCGGTCCGCGCCCGGCTCGCTGCGCGCCGCCGGCACCTCGTGCCGGGCGGCGGACAGCCACTCCCCCACCCTGCCAGGACGCCGCCCGCCGGACGGGGATTCAGGCGGCCCCGGCGTCCAGCGTGCGCCGCATCGCGCGGTGGGTGATGCCCGCCTCCTCGTACGCGGGCCCGTACGCCTCGTAGCCGAGCCGCTCGTAGAAGCCGAGGGCCTGGACCTGCGCGCCGAGGGTGACGGTGCGCAGCCCGAGCCGGGCGGCCTCGGCCTCGATCGCCCGGACCAGGGCCGCGCCGACGCCCAGCCCGCGGGCGGGCGCCGCGACGGCGAGCCGGCCGAGCGAGCCGGCGGCCGGGTCGCCGGTCTTGGCGAGGGCGGCCGGGCCGTGCAGCAGCCGGCCGGTGCCGAGGGGGGTCCCGTCGGCCGCCACGGCCAGGACGTGGACCGCGTCGGCGTCATGGGCGTCGTACTCGACGGACTCCGGTACGGACTGCTCGACGACGAACACCTCGGTCCGCAGCGCGAAGCAGGCCTTCAGGTCCTCGGGCGAGGCGGCACGCCGGACGGTGTACGGGGCGGGCGCCGCGGCGGGGTCCGGCACGTGCGTCACTCGCTCTCGGCGCGGATCACGTCCAGGGCGTGCCGGAGGTCCTCCGGGTAGCCGCTCTCGAACTCCACCCACTGCCCGTCTGCGGGGTGCTCGAAGCCGAGGCGCACGGCGTGCAGCCACTGGCGGGTCAGCTTCAGACGCTTGGCGATGGTCGGGTCGGCCCCGTAGGTGAGGTCGCCGACGCAGGGGTGCCGGTGCGCGGACATGTGGACGCGGATCTGGTGGGTGCGCCCGGTCTCCAGCTTGATGTCGAGCAGCGAGGCGGCGCGGAAGGCCTCGATGAGGTCGTAGTGGGTGACCGACGGCTTGCCGTCCTGGGTCACGGCCCACTTGTAGTCGGCGCTGGGGTGCCGGCCGATCGGGGCGTCGATGGTGCCGCTCATCGGGTCGGGGTGGCCCTGGACGAGGGCGTGGTAGCGCTTGTCGACGACGCGCTCGCGGAACTGGTTCTTCAGCGAGGTGTAGGCGCGCTCGGACTTGGCGACGGCCATCAGGCCGGAGGTGCCGACGTCGAGGCGGTGCACGATGCCCTGGCGCTCGGCGGCGCCGGAGGTGGAGATGCGGTAGCCGGCGGCGGCGAGGCCGCCGATGACGGTGGTACCGGTCCAGCCGGGGCTGGGGTGGGCGGCGACGCCGACCGGCTTCATGACGACCACGACGTCGTCGTCGTCGTGGATGATCTCCATGCCGGGGACGGGCTCGGCCACGACCTCGACCGGGCGCGGCGGGGCGGGCATCTCGACTTCGAGCCAGGCGCCGCCGTGGACGCGCTCGGACTTCCCGACGACGCTGCCGTCGACCGAGACCTTCCCCGCGGCGGCGAGCTCGGCGGCCTTCGTCCGGGAGAAGCCGAACATACGGGAGATGGCGGCGTCGACGCGCTCGCCTTCGAGGCCGTCGGGTACGGGCAGGGTGCGGATCTCGGGAATCGTACTCACCCGTCGAGTATGCCGGACTCGGCGGCGCCCCGGATCCGGGCCTGTCAGTCCTTGTGGACCGTGCCGTCCGGGTCGAGCCCCCGGAAGGACAGCAGGACGATGAGGATGCCGCCGCAGACGATCGCCGTGTCGGCGAGGTTGAAGACGGCGAAGTGGGCGGGTGCGATGAAGTCGACGACGGCGCCGCGGAACACGCCCGGCGAGCGGAAGACCCGGTCGGTGAGGTTGCCCAGCGCCCCGCCGAGCAGCAGGCCGAGGGCGATCGCCCACGGCAGGCTGTACAGCTTGCGGGCCAGCCGGACGATGACGACGATCACGGAGGCGGCGATCACCGTGAAGAGGATCGTGAAGGCCTCGCCGAAGCCGAAGGCCGCGCCGGGGTTGCGGACGGCCTCGAACCGCAGCAGGTCGCCGATGATCCGGATCGGCGGCTGGTGCTCCAGCTCCGCGACGACGACCATCTTGGTGCCCAGGTCGAGCAGGTAGGCGACGACCGCGACGACGAGCAGCGCCGCGATCCTCCGGCGCCCCCTGGGCGCCTCGGGCTCGGGCTGGGCTTCGTCCCCGACCTCCGGCGTACCGATGATGCGCTCCGCCTCTGCCACGTGAGTCCCTCGAACTAGCTCGAACCGGTTCCCGCCAGGTTCCGGGGACCCTGACGAGACACGAGGGTACGTCAGGGTCCGCCGCCCGCGCCGCCCGGGACGGCTCCCGTTCACGGCGTCAGTGCCGCCGCTCCTGCTTCTGCTTGCAGTCCACGCACAGGGTGGCCCGGGGGAAGGCCTGCATGCGGGCCTTGCCGATGGGGCTGCCGCAGTTCTCGCACAGGCCGTAGGTGCCCGCGTCGAGGCGCTCCAGGGCGCGCTCGGTCTGCTCCAGCATCTCGCGGGCGTTGGCCGCGAGGGCCAGCTCGGACTCCCGGGTGATGTTCTTCGTGCCGGTGTCGGCCTGGTCGTCGCCGGCGCCGTCCCCGGAGTCCCGCATGAGGCCGGTGATCGCCTCGTCCGAGGCGTGCAGCTCGTCGCGGAGCCGTGCCACCTCGTCGGTCAGCCCGGTGCGGGCCTCGGCGACCTCGGCCTGCGTCCACGGGTCCTCGCCGGGCCGTACGGCGAGCTCGCCGGGGGCGGCCGGGGCCGCGGTGGCCCCCGCCCGCATCCCGCCGCCGACGGCGTCGGCCGTCTTCCTGGCCGTGCCGGTGCTCTTCTTGGCAACCACTTTCCGGGCTCCCGTCTGTTGCGCGGCCTGGGCCGCCCCCTCGGCCACGGCCGGGGCGGCCGCGGCCTTCCTCGCGGTCGCGGCCGTCCTGCGGGCCGCGGCCGGCTTGCCGGCGGCCTTCCCTGCGCCCTCGGCCCCGGCCTTGGCAGGAGCCTTGCCCGCGGCCGTCTTCACGGCCGTGCGGGCGGGCGCCTTCGGGGCCGCGGCACCGTCCTTGCGGCCCGCGGCGGCGGACGCCCGCCGCGGCGGGGCCGCGGCTCCGGCTGCCGGAGCCTTCCGGGCGGCCCTGCCGACAGCCTGCTCGGGAGGACTCCCGGCGGTCTTCTTCGCCACCATGGCCGCGGCCCCTTCACATACTGTGACCTTGCTCGCGATTCGTGCCGGAACGATAAATCGGCTCCTGTCCCGCGGCAACGGGGCACGCGTCCGTCGAGGCCGACCTGCATCCGTTGTGCCCAGCCGGGGGCCCGGTAATGCGCCCCGCCGGCGCACCGGTCCGTTCGGGTCACGCACCCGCCCCGGGCGGCCGGCCCGCGGGGACACGCAAAACCGGTCCGTCCCGCGGCGCCCCGCCCCGTACACTGGCCCCAGCGAAAGGCATGGACGGGGACGAGTAGCGTCGGACGCAGCCGTGAGCGACCCGGGGACGGTGAGAGCCCGGGGGCGAGCGCGATGTGAAGGATCACCCCTGAGCCGCCGGAAGAAAGCCGCCACGGCTCCGCGCGCGGAGTCCCGTACGGCAAGTAGAACCGGCTTCGCACCCCAATGAGGGGGCCGCCGGACCCGTCCGGAGGCCAAGGAGGGTGGTACCGCGGGAGCCCGTCCCCGCCGCGGGGGCGGCAGGCTCTCGTCCCTCCGGACGGAAGTAGCAGACCGCCGGAGGAAGAGCCCAGCCCCATGACGACACCGCCCCAGTACCGCCCGGTACCCGCCCAGGTCGACCTGCCCGCCCTCGAACACGCCGTCCTCGACTTCTGGCGCGAGAACAAGACCTTCGCCAAGACCCTGGAGCAGTCCGAGGGCCGCCCGGAGTGGGTCTTCTACGAGGGCCCGCCGACCGCGAACGGCATGCCCGGCGCGCACCACATCGAGGCCCGCGTCTTCAAGGACGTCTTCCCCCGCTTCCGCACCATGCGCGGCTACCACGTCGCCCGCAAGGCCGGCTGGGACTGCCACGGCCTGCCCGTCGAGCTCGCCGTGGAGAAGGAGCTCGGCTTCAACGGCAAGCAGGACATCGAGGCGTACGGCATCGCCGAGTTCAACGCCAAGTGCCGCGAGTCCGTGACCCGGCACACCGATGCCTTCGCCGAGCTGACGACCCGCATGGGCTACTGGGTCGACCTGGACGAGGCGTACCGGACGATGGACCCCGAGTACGTGGAGTCCGTGTGGTGGTCGCTGAAGGAGATCTTCAAGAAGGGGCTGCTGGTCCAGGACCACCGCGTCGCCCCGTGGTGCCCGCGCTGCGGCACCGGCCTCTCCGACCACGAGCTGGCCCAGGGCTACGAGACGGTCGTCGACCCGTCCGTCTTCGTCCGCTTCCCCCTGACCTCCGGCCCCCTCGCCGGCGAGGCCGCCCTCCTCGTGTGGACGACCACCCCGTGGACCCTGGTGTCCAACACCGCGGTGGCCGCCCACCCGGACGTGGAGTACGTCGTCGCGACCGACGGCACCGAGAAGCTGGTCGTCGCCCGCCCGCTGCTGGAGAAGGCCCTCGGCGAGGGCTGGGAGCCGACCGGGCAGTCCTTCACCGGCCGCGAGATGGAGCGCTGGACGTACGAGCGCCCCTTCTCCCTCGTGGAGTTCCCCGAGCCGGCGCACTACGTCGTGAACGCCGAGTACGTCACCACCGAGGACGGCACCGGTCTGGTCCACCAGTCCCCCGCCTTCGGCGCCGACGACCTCGCGGTCTGCCGCGCGTACGGGCTGCCCGTCGTGAACCCGGTCCGCCCCGACGGCACCTTCGAGGAGGACGTCCCGCTGGTCGGCGGCGTCTTCTTCAAGAAGGCCGACGAGAAGCTGACCGCCGACCTCGACGCCCGCGGCCTGCTCTTCAAGCACATCGCCTACGAGCACAGCTACCCGCACTGCTGGCGGTGCCACACGGCGCTGCTCTACTACGCGCAGCCGTCCTGGTACATCCGCACCACCGCCGTCAAGGACGCGATGCTGCGGGAGAACGCCCGGACCAACTGGTTCCCCGAGTCGGTCAAGCAGGGCCGCTTCGGCGACTGGCTGAACAACAACATCGACTGGGCGCTGTCCCGCAACCGCTACTGGGGCACCCCGCTGCCGATCTGGCGCTGCGAGGACGGCCACCTGACGTGCGTCGGCTCGCGCGCCGAGCTGTCCGAGCTGACGGGCGCCGACCACTCCGGCCTGGACCCCCACCGCCCCTACATCGACGACGTCACCTTCGACTGCACCGCCGAGGGCTGCGCGCACACCGCGGTCCGCGTGCCGGAGGTCATCGACGCCTGGTACGACTCGGGCTCGATGCCGTTCGCGCAGTGGGGCTACCCCTACAAGAACAAGGAGGTCTTCGAGAAGCGCTACCCGGCGCAGTTCATCTCGGAGGCCATCGACCAGACCCGCGGCTGGTTCTACACGCTGATGGCGGTCGGCACCCTGGTGTTCGACAAGTCCTCGTACGAGAACGTCGTCTGCCTGGGCCACATCCTCGCCGAGGACGGCCGGAAGATGTCCAAGCACCTGGGCAACATCCTCCAGCCGATCCCGCTCATGGACCAGCACGGCGCCGACGCGGTCCGCTGGTTCATGGCGGCCGGCGGCTCCCCGTGGGCGGCCCGCCGCGTCGGCCACGGCACGATCCAGGAGGTCGTCCGCAAGACGCTCCTGACGTACTGGAACACCGTCGCCTTCCAGGCCCTGTACGCCCGCACCTCGAACTGGGCGCCCTCGGCCGCCGACCCGGCGCCGGCCGACCGCACGGTCCTGGACCGCTGGCTGCTGTCCGAGCTGAACGCGCTGGTGGCCGAGACCACCGAGGCGATGGAGGCCTACGACACGCAGCGCGCCGGCAAGCTGCTGTCGGCCTTCGTGGACGACCTGTCGAACTGGTACGTGCGCCGCTCGCGCCGCCGGTTCTGGCAGGGCGACGCGGCGGCGCTGCGCACCCTCCACGAGGTCGTGGAGACGGTCACGCGCCTCATGGCCCCGCTGACGCCGTTCATCACGGAGCGGGTCTGGCAGGACATGGTCGTCCCCGTCGCCCCGGACGCCCCGGAGTCCGTCCACCTGTCGGCCTGGCCGGTCGCCGACGCCTCCGCGATCGACCCGGTGCTCTCCCGGCAGATGCAGCTGGTGCGCCGCCTGGTCGAGCTGGGCCGCGCCACGCGCGCCGAGTCCGGCGTCAAGACCCGCCAGCCTCTCTCGCGGGCCCTGGTGGCCGCGGCCGGCTTCGACGCGCTGTCGCCCGAACTCCAGGCCCAGATCACGGAGGAGCTGAACGTCTCCTCCCTCGCCTCGCTGTCCGAGGTCGGCGGCTCGCTGGTGGACACGACCGCGAAGGCCAACTTCCGGGCCCTCGGCAAGCGCTTCGGCAAGGGCGTCCAGGACGTCGCCAAGGCGGTCGCCGCGGCGGACGCGGCCGCGCTGTCGCTGGCGCTCCGCTCCGGCGAGGCCACGGTCGAGGTCAACGGCGAGACGGTCGTCCTCACCCCGGAGGAGGTCATCATCACGGAGACCCCGCGCGAGGGCTGGTCGGTCGCCTCGGACTCGGGGGCGACGGTCGCCCTGGACCTGGAGATCACCCCGGAGCTGCGGCTCGCGGGCCTCGCCCGTGACGCGATCCGCCTGATCCAGGAGGCGCGCAAGAACTCCGGCCTGGACGTCGCGGACCGGATCGCGCTGCGCTGGACCGCCGCCGACCCGGAGGTCGCCACCGCGCTGACCGGCCACGCGGGCCTCATCGCCGAGGAGGTGCTGGCCTCGGACTTCGCCGAGGGCGAGGCCGACGGCACGTACGGGGAGGCGTTCACCGACGAGTCGCTGACGCTCTCCTTCCGCCTCCGCAAGGCGTAACCGCACCGGACAGGAGAACGGCGCCCTCCCCGCTCGGGGAGGGCGCCGTTCGCCGTTGTCGCCGGGTGCGCAGCGGAGCGGACCGGATTCGAACCGGCGTCCTCCCTCCTGCCGAGAAGGCGCGACGACCTCTGCGCTACCGCGCCGCTGCGCGCACCCCACTGTAGGGGCGGGCGGGCGCACCGAACGGGGGGGGGGGAGGGGGGGGGGGGGGGGGGGGGGGGGGGGGGGGGGGGGGGGGGGGGGGAGGGGGGGGGGGGGGGGAGCGGGGGGGGGGGGGTTTTGA
>NZ_JBVIGV010000010.1:84841-120108 GCF_055570615.1 Streptomyces sp. NPDC031121 | reverse complement strand
ACACCGGTAGATGCAAGCGAATGACACCCCCCCCCCCCCCCCCCCCCCCCCCCCCCCCCCCCCCCCGGCCCGTGGTGACTGCCTGCCGGCCGCTGAGCGGCGGCCTACGTCAGTTGTCGTCCTCGTCGATGAGGAAGCCGCGCATCGGGGACGGCGCCTGCATGGGCGAGGGCCCTGCCGGCCGCACCGGAGCCATCGGCTGCGTCATGGCGGGGGACATCTGCTGCTGTCCGCCGTACGACGGGCCGCCCATCGGGGAGGGGCCTCCCATCGGGGACGGTCCGCCCATGCCCATGGCACCGGCCGGGGCCATCGACGGGGACGGCGAGGCCGGCAGCGCGGGGCCCGCAGGGTTCCGCGGCGGGGCCAGGGAGTCGTCGGCCTGGGTCTCCAGCTGGCGCAGCTGGGACTCCAGGTAGGACTTCAGGCGCGTGCGGTACTCGCGCTCGAAGCCCCGCAGGTCCTCGACCTTGCGCTCCAGCGTGGCGCGGGCGGACTCCAGGGAGCCCATCGCGACGCGGTGCTTCTCCTGGGCGTCCCGCTCCAGCGCGTCGGCCTTGGCGCGGGCGTCGCGCTCCAGGCCCTCGGCGCGGCTGCGCGCCTCGCCGACGATCTTGTTGGCCTCGGAGCGGGCCTCCGCGATCGCCTGGTCGGCGGTCTGCTGCGCCAGCGACAGGACGCGCGCGGCGCTGTCGCCGCCGGGGCCCTGCTGCGGGAGCTGCGGCTGCTGGCCCATGGGCTGCATCTGCTGGCCCATCTGCTGCATCGGCTGGCCCATCGGCTGCATCTGCTGGCCCATGGGCTGCATCTGCTGGCCGAGCGGGTTCTGGCCGCCCATGGACTGCTGGCCCATCTGCTGCATCGGCTGGCCCATCGGCTGCATGGGGCCGCCCATCGGGCCGGGGCCGCCGGGGCCCTGCGGGCCGGGGCCGCCGGGACCGGCGGGAAGCTGCGGCTGGCCGCCCGGGAGCTGCGGCGGGCCCATCTGCGGCGGGCCCTGCTGCGCCGGCGGGCCGGATATGGCGGCGGGCACCGGGGCGCCGGGTCCGCGCTGGTCCTGGGGCTCCGGCTTGCGCATGCCCTGCTGCTGCTGGTTCTGCGCGGCGGCGCGCGTGGCCGCGGCCAGCTTGGCGCGCAGGTCCTCGTTCTCGCGCAGCAGGCGCGTCAGCTCGGCTTCGACCTCGTCGAGGAAGGCATCGACCTCGTCCTCGTCATAGCCTTCTCGGAGGCGGACGGTCGTGAACTGCTTGTTCCGCACGTCCTCGGGAGTCAGCGGCATGTCTTCTTCACCTCTACGTAGTCGTCGGCAGTCGGCAGGACCGTATCGGGACTGTCCCCGCGCTCGCGGGAAAGCTCATCGTTCACACGCTTCTCGCAGCGGTGCTCACGAAGCTGATGAGGATGTAAACGATGATCATCAGAACGAAGAAGGACAGGTCCAGTGCCACGCCCCCGAGACGCAACGGCGGAATGAACCGCCGGAGAAGCTTGAGCGGCGGATCGGTCACAGTGTAGGTCGCCTCCAGGACGACCACCATCGCCTTGCCGGGTGTCCATGAACGTGCGAACTGGAAGACGTAGTCCATCACCAGCCGGAAGATCAGCACGATGAGGAAGCACATCAGCGCGATGTAGACCACCTGTAGTGCGACACCCATCCCGCGCTTCCCTCTCCCCTGCTTCCGCTCTGTTCCCGGCCCCGTGTCTGACGGATCGGTCTAGCTTTGGTTGAAGAACCCGCCCTCCGCGATGCGGGCCTTGTCCTCCGCCGTGACATCGACGTTAGCAGGCGAGAGCAGGAACACCTTCTGTGTCACTCGTTCAATGCTGCCGTGCAATCCGAACACGAGACCGGCGGCAAAGTCGACAAGTCGCTTCGCGTCGGTGTCGTCCATCTCCGTGAGGTTCATGATCACCGGGGTGCCCTCACGGAAGTGTTCCCCGATGGTACGGGCCTCGTTGTAGGTCCGGGGGTGCAGCGTCGTGATGCGGTACGGCTCCCGCTCGGAGACGACCTTGGGCATGATCACGGGGGCGTTCTTCTCCAGGTTCGTGCGTTCAGGTGTGATGGATGCCACGGGGGCGATTCGCGCAGGACGTCCGCTTTCCACCGGGGACGGGACGGGTTCCCGTTGCGCCGGGGGCTGCACGACCCGTACCGGTTCGTCCGTTACGGGCGTTTGGTGCGCGGGCTGCTGGCGCCGGCGGTCCCGCTCCGGTTCCGGCTCGGGTTCGAACTCGTCATCGGGGTCGTACCCCGGGTTGTCGTACCGGTCGTCCTCCACGAGGCCGAGGTAGACCGCCATCTTGCGCATCGCGCCGGCCATTCTCCGAGTCCTCCGCTCTGTGGTGGATCGCCCTGTCGCAGGTGTGTCGCTGTCCCACCGAAGTCACCAACTGCCCGCGATCCACGTGGCCTGCCCGCTCACCAGCGGGAATGACCATATTTTCTGCTGTGGTCCGACTTTCTTCGCGACGTTACCCGAGCCGGGGTCTCGCGCCGAGTACCGCGGTGCCGACGCGTACATGTGTCGCACCGGCCGCCACGGCCTCTTCCAGGTCCGCGCTCATCCCGGCCGACACCATCGTGGCAGCCGGATGGTCCGCGCGCAGGCGGGATGACAATTCCACCAGCCGCTCGAAAGCGGCGCGTTCGCGTCCCGCGTAGGGCCCTGCCAGCGGCGCGACGGTCATCAGGCCGTCGATCCGCAGTCCGGGCGCCGCGGCCACGAGGTCCGCCAGCCCGGCGAGCTGCTCGGGCGCCGCGCCGCCGCGGCCGCCGCGCTCGCCGGACTCCGCGTCGAGGGCGACCTGGACGAGGCAGCCCAGCTCCCGCCCGGCCTGCACGGCCGCCGCCGACAGGGCCGTCACGAGCTTCGAACGGTCGACGGACTGCACGACATGGGCGTAACCGGCAACGGAACGGACTTTGTTCGTCTGCAGCTGGCCCACGAAGTGCCAGGTGAGGGGCAGATCCGCACAGGCCGCCGCCTTGGGCGCGGCATCCTGGTCCCGGTTCTCCGCCACATGGCGGACCCCCAGCTCCGCCAGCAGTCGTACGTCGCTCGCGGGGTACGTCTTGGTGACCACGATCAGGGTCACCTCCCCGCGCTCGCGGCCCGCGGCCGCGCACGCGGAGGAGATCCGCTCCTCCACGCGCGCGAGGTTCGCCGCGAGTTCCGCCTTACGATCCGTCATCACCTAGTCCAACCAGACATATCCGGCAAGCCGCCCGGTCACCCGGTCGCGGCGGTACGAGAAGTGGTCCCGCGACTCCAGTGTGCAGACCGGGGAGCGGTGGCGGTTCACCACCCCCGCCTCCGCGAGCTGGGCGTGCACGCCGGCGGCCACGTCGACGGCGGGCGTGCCCCAGCTCGTCTCGGACCGGGCGGCCGGGACTGCGGCGGCGACCTCGTCGCGCATCGCGGCCGGCACCTCGTAGCAGCGGCCGCAGACCGCGGGGCCGGTGCGGGCGATGATCCGCCCGGGCTCCGCCCCCAGCGCGGCCATCGCCTCCAGCGCCGCGGGCACCACCCCGGCGACCAGGCCGGGGCGCCCGGCGTGGGCGGCGGCGGCGACCCCGGCGACGGGGTCGGCGAGCAGGACGGGGGTGCAGTCCGCGGTCAGCACCGCGAGGGCGAGGCCCCGGCGGCCGGTGACGACGGCGTCGACCTGCGGGACCTCGGCGCCGGCGGCCCAGGGGCCGGTGACCGCGGCCACGTCCCGGCCGTGGACCTGGTTCATCCAGACCACGGATTCCGGTGCGAGGCCGAGGGACTCCGCCGCGATCGCCCGGTTCGCGAGAACGGCGGCCGGGTCGTCTCCGACCGCGCCGCCGAGATTGAGCTCCTCGTACGGAACGGCGCTCACCCCGCCCCACCGGTCGGTGAAGGCGAAGTGGGCGCCGTTCTCGGTGTGCTGCTCCGGTGTCACTTCAAGAAGTCCGGGACGTCCAGCTCCTCGGCCGGGCTGTCCTGGTAGGGGCGGGCCGTCGGGACCTGCGGTGCGGGGGCCGGCGGCTCGGGCGCGGGGGCCGGCTCCGCCGGGGCCGGGGGCTCCTCGCGCGGGGTGACCGTGCCGAGTCCGCCGAAGGCCGGGCGGACCGGCTCGGGGGCGCGGACGGGGACCGGCGCGGGCTCCTCGCGCTTGGTGGACGCGGCGCCGATGACGTTGTCGCGGCGGGCCGGCGGCTGTCCGCCGTCGAAGCCGGCGGCGATGACGGTGACGCGCACCTCGTCGCCGAGGGCGTCGTCGATGACGGCACCGAAGATGATGTTCGCCTCGGGGTGGGCGGCCTCGCTGACCAGCTGGGCGGCCTCGTTGATCTCGAACAGGCCGAGGTCCGAGCCGCCGGAGATGGACAGGAGGACGCCGCGGGCGCCGTCGATGGACGCCTCCAGCAGCGGCGAGGAGATCGCCATCTCGGCGGCCGCCACGGCGCGGTCGTCGCCGCGGGCCGAGCCGATGCCCATGAGGGCGGAGCCGGCCTCGGACATCACGGACTTGACGTCGGCGAAGTCGAGGTTGATGAGGCCGGGGGTGGTGATGAGGTCGGTGATGCCCTGGACACCGGAGAGCAGGACCTGGTCGGCCGACTTGAAGGCGTCGAGCACCGAGACCTGGCGGTCCGAAATGGACAGCAGCCGGTCGTTCGGGATGACGATGAGGGTGTCGACCTCTTCGCGGAGCTCGGCGATGCCGTCCTCCGCCTGGTTCGCGCGGCGCCGCCCCTCGAAGGTGAACGGACGGGTGACGACGCCGATGGTCAGGGCGCCGAGCGAGCGCGCGATGTTGGCGACGACGGGGGCGCCGCCGGTGCCGGTGCCGCCGCCCTCGCCGGCGGTGACGAAGACCATGTCGGCCCCCTTGAGGACCTCCTCGATCTCCTCGCGGTGGTCCTCTGCCGCCTTGCGACCGACTGCCGGGTTGGCTCCGGCGCCGAGCCCCCGGGTGAGTTCGCGGCCGACGTCGAGCTTGACGTCGGCGTCGCTCATCAACAGGGCCTGTGCGTCCGTGTTGATGGCGATGAACTCGACGCCCTTGAGACCGACCTCGATCATTCGGTTGATGGCATTGACACCACCGCCGCCGACACCGATGACCTTGATGACTGCGAGGTAGTTCTGCGGTGCTGCCACGTCGAAGGCCTCTCGCCTCGAGTTACGTGTCGCCGCCTCGCGTGCCTGCGGTGCGACGACTGATGCCGAAATGTGGGACGGTCCGAACGCGCCGACCCGAACCCTAACCCTGAAGTTTAGGGTTAAGTATGTGCCTGTTCCCTGGACTCTTCCGAACAGGACACTAAGTCGACAAGTAGCGCGTGTTCAACGAACACGCCGAACCTCCCGTTTTTCTTTTCACCCTATGTGATCACCCGTATCGGTGGCCAACCAGGGTGCGCCGCTGTTCGACCGGACGTCAACTCCCGGACACGGCAGGGGCCGTGGGGACGCTGACGTCGAAGTGACCTGCCTTCGGTGCCGCCTTGAGGAGGGCGGTCAGCGCACGGCCCTTCGCCGCCCCCTGCTCACCGCTTCCCCACACCACCTTGCGCCCGCCGGTCAGCTCCAGCACGACCGAGTCGTACGAGGCGACCTTGACCTGCACGGTCTCCTTGGCGACGGAGGCCGGCAGGTCCCCGGCGACCCCCACCGCCTCGCGCAGCAGCCGCTCCTCGTCGAAGCGGCGGCCGCTCGGCGAGCGGGAGGCGTCGAGGGCGAGGAGGGGGACGCCGGCCGGTGCTTTCGCAACCGTGTCGAAGCGGACACCCGAAGCGTCCACTTCGACGAAGTTGGCGTCCTTTTTGATGAGCAGGACGGGTTTGCGCTCCGTCACTTCCAGACCGATTCCGCGCGGCCACGACCGCTCGACTTCGACCGAATCGACGCGGGGCAGCCGGGCCCGTACGCGGCGTTCGATCTCGCGGGTGTCCACGCTCACGAGCGGGGCGCCGACGGGGACGGCCGCCGCGGCGAGGACCTGCTCGGCCGTCAGCACGCGGGTGCCGGCCGCGGTCACGTCCTCGACGCGGAACCAGGAGGAGCCGTACAGGACCCAGCAGGCGCCGCCGGCGAGCAGCGCCGCCGCGGAGCCGAAGGCCAGCAGCCGACCCCGGCCGCGCAGCTTCCGGACGAGGCCGCGCACCCGGGGCCCGGGGCCGCCCGGCCCGGATGCCTTGGAGGCCTTGGGGCCCTTGGGCGCCCTGGAGGCCTTGGGGGCCTTGGGGCCCTTGGGGGCCTTCGCGGGCTTGGGCTGCTTCGGCCGGCCGGGCTGCTCCGACTGCTCGGACGGCTTCGGAACCTTCGGCCGCACGGGCCGCTTCGGCGCCTCGGCCGCCCCGGCGGGGCCGGGACCCGGGCCGGAGCCGGGGGCCTTGCGGGCCGACCGGTCGGACCGGTCGGGGAACGGCGTCCCGCCCTGCGTGCTCCTGGCTCCGGCCACTGCTGTGCCTCCTGCGTCTGCGCTGTCCCGCCTCAGCGGTTCCTGTGGGCTGCGACCGCCTCGTACACCATCGCGACCAGCAGCTCGTCGGCGTCCCGGCGGCCGAACTCGGAGGCTGCGCGGGACATCTCGTACAGGCGGTGCGGGTCGGAGAGCACCGGCAGGACGTTTCCGAGCACCCAGTCGGGCGTCAGCTCCGCGTCGTCGACGAGCAGGCCGCCGCCGGCCTTGACCACCGGCTGGGCGTTGAGCCGCTGTTCGCCGTTGCCGATCGGCAGCGGGACGTAGGCGGCGGGGAGCCCGACGGCGGAGAGTTCGGCGACGGTCATCGCGCCCGCGCGGCACAGCATCATGTCGGCGGCGGCGTACGCGAGGTCCATCCGGTCCACGTACGGTACCGGGACATAGGGCGGCATCCCGGGCATGTTGTCGACGTGCGGCAGTTCGTTCTTCGGGCCGACCGCGTGCAGGATCTGGATCCCGGAGCGCTGGAGGGTCGGCGCGACCTGCTGCATCGTCTCGTTGAGGCGGCGGGCGCCCTGGGAGCCGCCCGAGACCAGCAGGGTCGGCAGGTTGGGGTCCAGGCCGAAGGCCGCACGCGCCTCGGGGCGGACCGCGGCGCGGTCCAGGGTGGAGATGGTCCGGCGCAGCGGGATGCCGACGTAGCGGGCGCCGCGGAGCTTGCTGTCGGGCGTGGAGACCGCGACGGCGTGCGCGTACCGGGAGCCGATCTTGTTGGCCAGGCCGGGCCGGGCGTTCGCCTCGTGGACGATGATCGGCACGCCGAGCCGCTTGGCGGCGAGGTAGCCGGGCAGGGCCACGTAGCCTCCGAAGCCGACGACGACGTCGGCCTTGGTCCGTTCCAGGATCTCCTCGGCCGCCTTGATGGTGCCGCGCAGCCGCCCCGGGACGGTGATCAGCTCGGGGGTGGGCTTGCGGGGCAGCGGGACGGCCGGGATCAGGCCCAGCTCGTAGCCGCGCTCGGGCACCAGGCGGGTTTCGAGCCCGCGCTCCGTGCCGAGCGCGGTGATGCCCACGGAAGGGTCCTGCCTGCGCAGGGCGTCCGCGAGGGCGAGCGCCGGCTCGATGTGGCCGGCGGTCCCCCCACCGGCGAGTACGACATGCACCGAATTTCACCGCTCTCCGGACGGACGCCTCGTGACGCGCCGTCTCATCGTCTTCCATCTCTGCCCGGTCCGCAGCCGGCCGCTCTTCGGCCGGCGCATCGCGAGCGCCGCGCGTGCGGCGGGCTCCTCCCGCGCGAAGGCGATGAGCAGTCCGACCGCGAACATGGTCGGCAGCAGAGCGGAACCGCCGTACGAGAACAGCGGGAGCGGGACCCCGGCGATCGGCAGCAGACCGAGCACCGCACCGATGTTGATCACGGCCTGGGCCGTGATCCAGGTGGTCACGCCTCCCGCGGCATACCGTACGAAGGAGTCCTCCGTGCGTCCGGCCACGCGGATACCCGCATAGCCTAGAGCCGCGAACAGGGCGAGTACCGACAGCGTCCCCGCCAGTCCCAGTTCCTCCCCGGTGATGGCGAAGATGAAGTCGGTGTGGGCTTCGGGCAGTTGTCCCCATTTTTCCACACTGGCACCCAGCCCGGAACCGAACCATCCGCCGGAGGCGAGGGCGTAGATGCCGTGCACGGCCTGCCAGCACAGGTCGTCCTTGCCCGGTTCCGTCGCGCCGATGCAGGACAGCCGGGACATCCGGTGCGGGCTGGTCTTGATCAGCAGTGCGATGATCACACCCGCGAAGGCGAGGACCCCTGCGAACAGCCTCGTGGGCGCCCCGGCCAGCCACAGCAGCCCGAGCAGGATGGCCCCGAGGATCACCGCGGTGCCCATGTCGCCGCCGAGCATGATCAGGCCGAGCAGCAGGAACGCCACCGGGACCAGCGGCACCAGCAGGTGCTTCCACTGGGCCAGCAGCTCCCGGTCGCCCTTGCGGGCCAGCAGGTCGGCGCCCCACAGGATCAGCGCCAGCTTCCCGAACTCGCTGGGCTGGAGCATGAACGGGCCGCCGAGCGAGATCCAGTTCTGGTTGCCGTTGACCGCGACCCCTATCCCGGGGACCTGCACCAGGACCATCAGGAAGAGCGTGCCGGCCAGGACGGGGTAGGACAGCGCCCGGTGCAGCTTCACCGGCATGCGCGAGGCGGCGAACAGCAGCAGCGCGCCGATCAGGGCGGCCAGGAACTGCTTCTTGAAGAAGTACGCGTCCCCCAGCCCCAGCTGGAGCGCCTTGATCATCGAGGCCGAGTAGACCATCACCAGGCCGAGCACGGTGATCAGCAGCGAGCTGCCGAAGATCAGGTAATAGGCGGTCAGCGGCCGGTCCCAGGCCCGGCGCACCTGCTGCTGGGTGCGCCGGATCCGAGTCAGCGGCCCGCCGCCCGCGGGGCGCCGCAGGCCCGGCGGGCGGCGGCGGCCCTGCGGTCTGAGGGCTGGGCCGCCCCGCGCCGGTTTCGCGGCGGACGGCCGCCGCCCGGGCAGCACCTGTCTGGCCGGCATCTCGTGACCTTCCCCTCCACTCGTACGGGGCGGGCGGCCGGTCCGAGCGGACCTCCCTGCCCGGTCTAGGCGCTCCCGCCGGCCAGTTCGCGCACCGCGGCCGCGAACGCGTCCCCGCGCTCGTTGTAGTTCGCGAACATGTCCATCGATGCGCAGGCGGGCGCCAGCAGGACCGTGTCGCCGGGTTCGGCGAGCCGGGCCGCTTCCCTGACCGCTGCGGGCATCGCCCCAGTGTCGGTCCGGTCGAGGTCGACGACCGGGACCTCGGGGGCGTGTCGCGCCAGCGCCTCGGCGATGAGCGCCCGGTCGGCGCCGATCAGCACCGCGCCGCGCAGCCGCTTGCCGGACTTCTGCACGAGTTCGTCGAAGGTCGCGCCCTTGGCGAGGCCGCCCGCGATCCACACGACCGGCTCGAACGCGGCCAGCGAGGCCTCCGCCGCGTGCGTGTTGGTCGCCTTGGAGTCGTCGACGTACACCACGCCGTCGACCTCGTCCACGCGGGCGACGCGGTGCGCGTCGGGCCGGAAGTCGCGCAGGCCGTCGCGGACGGCGCGGGCCGGGACGCCGAAGGCGCGGGCCAGGGCGGCCGCGGCGAGGGCGTTGGCGATGTTGTGCGGGGCGGGCGGGTCGACGTCGCCGACCTCGGCCAGTTCCTGCGCGTTGCGCTGCCGGTTCTCGACGAACGCCCGGTCGACGAGGATGCCGTCCACGACGCCGAGCATGGAGGGACCGGGGGCGCCGAGGGTGAAGCCGATGGCGCGGCAGCCCTCCTCGACGTCGGCCTCCTCCACGAGGCGCTCGGTGGCCGGGTCGGCGGCGTTGTAGACGCAGGCGACCGTGTTGCCCTCGTAGATGCGGCCCTTGTCGGCGGCGTACGCCTCCATGGAGCCGTGCCAGTCGAGGTGGTCGGGCGCCAGGTTGAGCACGGCGGCCGAGTGGGCGCGCACCGAGGGCGCCCAGTGCAGCTGGTAGCTGGAGAGCTCCACGGCGAGGACGTCGTACTCCTCGTCGCCCAGCACCACGTCGATGATCGGGGTGCCGATGTTCCCGACGGCCGCGGTCCGCAGGCCGGCGGCCCGCAGGATCGAGGCGAGCATCTGGGTGGTGGTGGTCTTGCCGTTGGTGCCGGTGACGGCGAGCCAGGGGGCGGGCCTGCGGTCCGGGCGGGAGTCGCGCAGCAGCCAGGCGATCTCCACGTCGCCGACGACGTCGACGCCGGCCTCGGCGGCGGCCCGGAACAGCGGGCTGTCGGGCTTCCAGCCGGGCGAGGTGACGACGAGGCCGGTGCCCTCGGGGAGCGTCGCGGCGTCGCCGAGGCGCACGGAGACGCCCAGTGCGGCGAGTTCGGCGGCCTTCGCGCGGTGGCCCTCGGAGTCCCCGCCGTCCACGACGGTGACGGAGGCGCCGAGGCCGGCCAGGGCGCGGGCGGCGCTGATGCCGCTCACGCCGAGGCCGGCGACGGTGATGTTCTTGCCCTGCCAGGAGGTCACTTGTCCGCTGCCCATCCCGCGTAGAAGATGCCGAGGCCGACGATGACGCACATGCCCTGGATGATCCAGAAGCGGACCACGACGAGGACCTCGGACCAGCCCTTGAGTTCGAAGTGGTGCTGGAGCGGCGCCATGCGGAAGACGCGCTTCCCGGTGAGCCGGAAGGAGCCGACCTGGATGACGACCGACAGCGTGATGAGGACGAACAGGCCGCCGAGGAGGGCGATCAGGAACTCCGTGCGGGAGCAGATCGCGAGGCCGGCGAGCGCGCCGCCGAGGGCCAGCGAGCCGGTGTCGCCCATGAAGATCTTGGCCGGCGAGGTGTTCCACCACAGGAAGCCGAAGCAGGCGCCCATCAGGGCGGAGGCGACGACCGCGAGGTCGAGCGGATCGCGCACCTCGAAGCAGGCGTTGGGGTTGGTCAGGGTCTGCGCGTTGGCGCAGGACTCCTGGAACTGCCACACCCCGATGAAGGTGTAGGCGCCGAAGACCATCACCGCGGCACCCGTGGCCAGGCCGTCCAGACCGTCCGTCAGGTTCACGCCGTTCGACATGGCCAGGATCATGAACAGCGCCCAGACCACGAACAGGACGGGTCCGATCGACCAGCCGAAGTCGGTGACGAACGACAGCTTGGTCGAGGCCGGCGCCAGCCCGCGGGCGTCCTTGAACTGGAGCGCGAGGACGGCGAAGGCGATGCCGACGATCAGCTGGCCGGCCATCTTGGCCTTGGCCCGCAGGCCGAGCGACCGCCGCTTGACGATCTTGATGTAGTCGTCGAGGTAGCCGACGAGGCCCATGCCGGCCATCAGGAACAGCACCAGCACGCCCGACAGCGACGGCGACTGGCCGGTGAGCACCTTCGTCAGGGCGTACGCGATGAGCGTGGCCAGGATGAAGGAGATGCCGCCCATGGTGGGCGTGCCCTTCTTCCCCAGGTGGCCGCGCGGGCCGTCGTCGCGGATGAACTGGCCGTAGCCCTTGCGGGCCAGCAGCTTGATCAGCAGCGGGGTGCCGACGACGGTGAGGAACATGCCGATGACACCGGCGAACAGGATCTGCCTCATCGGCCGGCGACCTCGCCCTCGCCGGCCAGCAGCGCCTCTGCCACCCGCTCCAGCCCGATCGACCTGGAAGCCTTCACCAGCACGACGTCACCCGGGCGCAGTTCACTGCGCAACAGGTCGATCGCCGCCTGCGCGTCGGACACGAGCACCGACTCCTCACCCCACGAACCCTCGTTGTAGGCGCCCAGTTGCAGCCAGGACGCTTCCCTGCCCCCGACTGCGACGAGCTTGCTCACGTTGAGCCGGACGGCAAGCCGTCCCACCGCGTCGTGCTCGGCCAGCGAGGCGTCACCGAGCTCGGCCATGGGACCGAGCACCGCCCACGTGCGCCCCCCGTTCGCCCTGGCGGCGCCGCCCATCGCGGCCAGCGCGCGCAGTGCGGCCCGCATGGACTCGGGGTTCGCGTTGTAGGCGTCGTTGACGACCGTGACGCCGTCCGCCCGCTCGGTGACCTCCATCCGCCACCGGGACAACGTGCCCGCCCCGGAGAGCGCGGTGGCGGTCTCCTCGACGGACATGCCCAGCGCGTGGGCGACGGCGGCCGCGGCGAGCGCGTTCGACACGTGGTGCTCACCGTACAGGCGCAAGGTCACTTCGCCGCACCCGGTGGGTGTGTGAAGTGTGAAGGAGGGCTGTCCGGACGGCGTCATCCGGACATCGGCGGCCCGGACGTCGGCGTCGTCGGCCTCGCCGAAGAGCAGCGTACGGGCCTTGGTGCGGGCGGACATGGCGCGCACGAGGGGGTCGTCGGCGTTGAGGACGGCGATACCGCCGTCGGCCTCCGCGGGCAGCGCCTCGACGAGTTCGCCCTTGGCGAGGGCGATCTGCTCGCGGCCGCCGAACTCGCCGATGTGGGCGGTGCCGACGTTCAGGACGACGCCGATGCGGGGCGGGGTCAGGCCGGTGAGGTAGGCGATGTGGCCGATGCCGCGGGCGCCCATCTCCAGGACCAGGTGCCGGGTCTCCTCGGTGGCCCGCAGCGCGGTGAGCGGCAGGCCGATCTCGTTGTTGAGGGAGCCGGGCGTCCACACGGTGGGGGCGTGGGCCTGGAGCACCTGCGCGATGAGGTCCTTGGTGGAGGTCTTGCCGGCGGAGCCGGTCAGGGCCACCACGTCCGTGCCGAGGCGGCGGACGACGGCGCGGGCGAGCGCGCCGAGGGCCTTCTCGACGTCGGGGACGACGATCGCGGGCACGCCGACGGGGCGCGTGGCGAGCACGGCCGCGGCGCCGGCGGCGACGGCGCCCTCGGCGAACCCGTGACCGTCGACGCGCTCTCCGGCGAACGCGGCGAACAGGCTGCCGGGCTCGACCTGGCGGGAGTCGATGACGACGGGCCCGGTGATCCGCACCGAGGGGTCCGGTATGTCGTGGGGCCGCCCGCCGGTGATGTCGGCGATCTCGGCGAGGGAAAGGGCGATCACTGGTTCACCTCGGCCTCGGGGACGTGCGGTTGGTTCGGCCGCGCGGCGTGCGCGGCCTGTGCCTCGATCGCGGCGCGGAGCACCGCGCGGTCGTCGAAGGGGCGTACGACACCTGCGGTGTCCTGGCCCTGCTCGTGGCCCTTGCCGGCCACCAGCACGGTGTCGCCGGGCTCGGCGCGCGCGACGGCGGCGGCGATGGCCGCGGCCCGGTCGGCGTCGACGAGGACGGTGCCGCGCTCGGCGGCGGGCACGGAGACGGCCCCCTCGAACATCGCGGCGAGGATCTTCAGCGGGTCCTCGGAGCGCGGGTTGTCGGAGGTCAGCACGGCGGTGTCGGCGAACCGGGCGGCGGCTGCGCCCATCGGGCCGCGCTTGGTGGAGTCGCGGTCGCCGCCGCAGCCGAGCACGATGTGCAGCCGGCCGGCGGTGACCTCGCGCAGCGCGCGGAGCACGGACTCGACGGCGTCGGTCTTGTGCGCGTAGTCGACGACGGCGAGGTAGGGCTGGCCCGCGTCCACCCGCTCCAGGCGGCCGGGAACGCCGGGGACGGCGGCGATGCCGTCGGCGGCGGTCTGCGGGTCGAGGCCGGCGGCGGCGAGCGCGGCGATCGCGGCGACGGTGTTGGCGACGTTGAACGGGCCGGGCAGCGGGGCCCGCGCGGCGATGCGCTGCCCGTCCGGGCCGACCACGGTGAGGGTGGAGTCCATGTGCCCGAAGACGACGTCCTCGGCGCGCCAGTCGGCGGCCGGGTCGCCCTGGGCGGAGAAGGTGGTGACGGGGATCGGCGACTCCTTGGCGAGGCGCCGGCCGTACTCGTCGTCGGTGTTGACCACGCCGAGGCGGGCGCGGCGCTCGGTGAAGAGCTGCGCCTTGGCCTGGAAGTAGTCCTCCATGTCGGAGTGGAACTCCATGTGCTCCGGGCTCAGGTTGTTGAAGACGGCGACGTCGAAGACGCAGCCGTCGACCCGGCCGAGCACCAGGGCGTGGCTGGAGACCTCCATGGCGACGGCCTCGACGCCGCGTTCGCGCATGACGGCGAACAGGGCCTGGAGGTCGGTGGCCTCGGGGGTGGTCCGCTCGGACTTGATGCGCTCGCCGCCGATGCGCATCTCGACGGTGCCGATGAGCCCGGTGGTGCGGCCGGCGCCGCGCAGGCCGCCGTCGACGAGGTACGCCGTCGTGGTCTTGCCGGAGGTGCCGGTGATGCCGATGCGGAGCAGGTCCTCGCCGGGGCGGCCGTAGATCTCGGCGGCGAGGGCGCCCATGCGGCCGCGCGGGTCGTCGGCGGTGAGCACGGGCAGGCCGGTGGCGGCCGCGCGCTCCGCTCCCGCGGGGTCGGTCAGGATCGCCGCGGCGCCGAGGGACGCCGCCTGGGCCGCGAAGTCGGCGCCGTGCATCCGGGCGCCGGGCAGGGCCGCGTACAGGTCGCCGGGGCGCACCGCACGGGAGTCGTGCGTGATCCCGGTGATCTGCGGGCCCGAGGGCTCCGCGGGGGCGCCGGGGTCCAGCAGGTGCGCGAGCGCACCGAGCGCAGTCGGGCGGACGGACGCGGGCCGGGGCGCGCCCGGCGGCGTTGCCGGGGCGTCCTGCGGGGTGGTTCTGGGCTGATCAGCGTGGGACACGGCGGTGAGCGTACCGGGCGCGGCGGGCCGCCCGCGAAGCGAGGGCCCGCCGGGGGCGGCCCCGGCCGGCTGGTTCCCGGGTTCGGGAGTGATCGTGGTCACTGGTGGTGCCTCACGGTTCCTGGGGGGCCGACGCGGCGGCCCGGGGGTCACCGGCCGGGCGTCGTGCCGGGCCGGGGGGCGGTCTGGGGGGCGGCCTGCGGGCCGGGCTCGTAGGTGACCGGCAGGCCTGCGGGGGCGGTGCCGGTGGGGGCGACCCGGAGGGTCTTGAGGGCGAACTCCATGACCTTCTTGTAGATGGGGCCGCAGATCTGGCCGCCGAAGTAGCTGCCCTTGGTGGGGTTCTGGATGGCGCAGTAGACGGTGATGCGGGGGTCGTCGGCGGGCGCGAACCCGGCGAAGGAGGCGGTGTAGCCCTTGTAGCGGCCGGTGGCCGGATCCACCCGGTTGGACGTGCCGGTCTTGCCGCCGACGCGGTAGCCGGGGATGCGGGCCTTGGTGCCGGTGCCCTCCTGGTCGTCGACGACGGATTCCAGCATCTGCGCCAGGGTCCTGGCGGTCTCCTCGCTGATGACGCGGGTCTGCTCGGGGGCGGGGGCCGGGGTGAAGCGGCCGTCGGGGCCCTTGGTGCCGCGGACGAGGGTCGGCTCGATCCTTACGCCGCCGTTGGCGATGGTGGAGTAGACGGAGGCGGCCTGCATGGCGTTGACGGACAGGCCCTGGCCGAAGGGGATCGTGTACTGCTGGGAGGTCGACCAGGCCTCGGGGCCGGCGAGGATGCCGCGGGACTCGCCGGGGTAGTCCAGGCCGGTGGGCCGGCCGATGCCGAACTTGTCGAGGTAGGAGTGCAGGACGCGGTTGGCGTCGGGCTGGGTCGGGCCGAGCTGGCCGGTGGCGAGGATCGTGCCGATGTTGGAGGACTTGGCGAGGACCCCGTTGAGGGTGAGGTACCAGGTCGGGTGGTCGATGTCGTCCTTGAAGAGCCTGTCGCCGCGGTGGAGCCGGTTGGGGACCTCGACGCGCGTCTCGGGGGTGGCCTTCTTCTCCTCCAGCACGGCCGCCATGGAGATGACCTTGGCGGTGGAGCCGGGCTCGTAGACGTCCTGGAGGGCGGCGTTGCCCATGGCGGCCGAGCTGGCGCGGGAGAGGTCGTTGGGGTCGAAGCCCGGGGCGTTGGCCATGGCCAGGACCTCGCCGGTGCGGGTGTCCTGGACGATGACGTAGCCGCGGTCGGCCTCGGAGGCGCGGACCTGTTCGGCGATGGCGCTCTGCGCGGCCCACTGGATGTCGCGGTCGATGGTCAGCTCGATGTCCTCGCCGGGGACGGCGGGCTTCTCGTTGGACCCGGCCGTGGGGACGCGCCGGCCGCCGGACTGGGCGTAGGTGATGGTGCCGTCCCGGCCGGCGAGCTTGCGGTCGAGGGAGGACTCCAGGCCGCCGCCGCCGCGGCCCTCGGCGTTGACGTAGCCCAGTATCCCGGCGGCGAGGTCGCCGTTGGGGTAGACGCGCTTGCTGCTGTCCTCGCTGAACACGCCGGCGAGGACGTTGGCGCCGGGGCCGTTGTTGCGCTTGTCGGCGGCGGCCTTGTCGGCGAAGACCCGCTTGAGGTCCTTGATCTGGTTCCAGACCTGGGGGGTCTGGCGGCGGGCGAGGACGACGTACCGGCTCTTCTTCGTCTTCAGCTTGGCGGCGAGCTCCCCCGAGTCCGCGCCGAGGATGGGGGCGAGGAGGGCGGCGGCCTGCTCGGGGGCGTCGGGCGCCTTGCTCATCTGCGGGGTGAACATCTGCGGGTCGGCGGTGATGTCGTAGGCGTCGACGCTGATGGCGAGGGCGACGCCCTTGCGGTCGGTGATCTCGCCGCGCTCGGCGGCGAGGGTCACGGTCGTGAAGCGGTTCGCGGAGGCCTTGGCCGAGTACGTGGAGGCGTCGACGGCCTGCACCTGGAGGAGGCGTACGACGAAGGCGAGCATGACCAGGGCGAGGCCGATGCCGACCAGGCGCAGCCGGGGCCGGGGGCTGCCGAGCCGAATGGTGTGGGGGGTGCGGGCGGCGGGCCTGCGGGCCGCGGGGCGGGGGTTGACGCGGGGCCGGTCGGCGCTGCCGGGCCGGGGCCTGCCGGGGCCGGGGACCCGGCGCCGGGGGGTGTCCTGCGGGCTCACCCGGCCACCCCGCGGTGCCGGGCGGCGCGGGCTCGGCGGAGGCGGCCGGGGCGGGGCCCCGGGAAACGGCGGGGGGACGGGGCGGTCGGGCGCCCCGCGGGGATCCGTTTCACGACGTCACCTTCCGGGGGTGGGGCTGGGCCGGCCAGCGCCGGGTGCCGGCTGCGAGGCGCCGCCGGCGGGCGCCGGTGCCGGGGCGGGGGCGGACGGCTGGGCGGTGGCCGCGGCCGGCGGTGCTGCCGGGCCGGGGGCGGCGGCGCCCGGCGGGGGCGCGCCCGGGGCGGCTCCCGGCGCTGCCGCGGACGGGGAGGAGGAGGGGGAGGGGGAGGGGGACGGCGGGGGCGCCTCCGCGGCCGCGGCGGTGCCGGTGACCTTGCCGTCCCCGCCGATGAACGCGGGGCTGCCGCCGGGGACCATGCCGAGCTCGACGGCCCGGCGCTGGAGGGCGTCGGGGGCCGAGTGGGCGTCCACGTCCCGCTGGAGGGCCTGCTCCTCGTCGGTCAGCGCGGTGGTCTCCTTCTTCAGCTTGGCCAGCCGGAAGGAGCCCTCGTTCAGGGCGGAGTTCAGCAGCAGCAGGCTGATCAGGCCGCCGGCGAGCAGGGCGACCACCAGGACGACGAACGGTGTGCGCGCCGCCTGCCCGGCGGGGCCGCGCTGCCCGGCCCCGCCCCCGCCGCCCTTGGTCACGGGTTCGCCTCCCGGATGCGTTCGACGCCTCGGAAGCGGGCCGGTGCGGCTCGCCGGTTCTCGGCGATCTCCTCCTCGGTGGGCAGCTCGGCGCCGCGTGTGAGGAGCTTCAGCCGGGGCTGGTACTTCTCGGGGACGACGGGCAGCCCCGGCGGGGCCGTGGAGGCGGCCCCGGCGGCGAAGACCTGCTTGACGAGGCGGTCCTCCAGGGAGTGGTAGGACAGCACGGCGATGCGGCCGCCGACCGCGATGCGGTCCACGGCGGCCGGGATGGCCCGCTCCAGGACCGACAGCTCGCCGTTGACCTCGATGCGCAGGGCCTGGAAGGTCCGCTTGGCCGGGTTGCCGCCGGTCCGCTTCGCGGCCTGCGGCAGGGACTCGCGGATCAGCTCGACGAGCCGGGCGCTGTGGGAGAAGGGCTCCTTCTCCCGTTCGCGGACGATCGCGGAGACGATCCGCTTCGCCTGCTTCTCCTCGCCGTACTGGCGCAGGATGCGGACGAGCTCGCCGGCCGGGTAGGTGTTGAGCACCTCCGCCGCGCTGATCCCGGCCGTCTGGTCCATGCGCATGTCGAGGGGGGCGTCCTGGGCGTACGCGAACCCGCGGTCGGCCTCGTCGAGCTGCATGGAGGAGACGCCGAGGTCGAACAGGATGCCCTGGACGGTGGGGGTGCCGAGGCGGTCGAGCACCTCGGGGAGCTCGTCGTAGACGGCGTGGACGAGGGTGGCGCGGTCGCCGAAGGGGGCGAGGCGCTCGCCGGAGAGCCTCAGGGCCTCCTTGTCGCGGTCGAGGCCGATCAGGCGGGCCTCGGGGAATCGGGTCAGCAGGGCCTCGCTGTGGCCTCCGAGGCCGAGGGTGCAGTCGACGACGACGGCCCCCGGCCTCTGGAGGGCCGGGGCCAACAGGTCCAGGCACCGCTGGAGCATCACCGGGACGTGTCGGGACTCGCTGGTCAAAGCGCCCTCTCAGATAACGGCGCGGCAGGCATACGCCGCGCCGCGCACGCGGAGTGTTACCAGGGGGCCGGGCAGCCGGTCAGGGCCGGGCTCCGGCCGGTTCGCGCCACTTTAGTGCAACGGCACGCCGGGTCAACGAACCGGCCCGCGCGCCGTGCGCCTGCCTCGCCCGGAACCCGCAAAAGGCGCGAATCACCCGGATGGCGGCCTCCCGCCCACCCCTGTGGGTCAGCTCACACCGTGTTGCGTTGACCCGTTTCCTCCCGCAGCGTCCCGAGCCGGGGCCCAGGGCGGCCACTACCGTCGGAGGCATGACGACTTCCGCTCCCCCGCCCGCCGGCTCCGCCGGGGCCTCCGGCCCGTCCGGCGGCTCCGTCACCGACCGGCTGGTCGAGGCCAACCGCGCGTACGCCGCCGGCTTCCGCGACCCCGGCATGGACGCCCGACCGGTCCTCAGGGTGGCGGTCGTGGCCTGCATGGACGCCCGCCTCGACCTGCACGCCGCGCTGGGGCTGGAGCTCGGCGACTGCCACACCATCCGCAACGCCGGCGGCGTCGTGACCGACGACGCCATACGGTCGCTCACCATCAGCCAGCGCGCCCTGGGCACCCGCTCGGTCATCCTCATCCACCACACCGGCTGCGGCCTGGAGAACCTGACCGAGGACTTCCGGCACGAGCTGGAGGACGAGGTGGGCCAGCGGCCGCCGTGGGCCGTCGAGGCGTTCCGGGACGTCGACCAGGACGTCCGCCAGTCCATGCAGCGCGTGCGGACCAGCCCCTTCCTGCCCCACCGCGGCGATGTGCGAGGCTTCGTCTTCGACGTGCACACCGGGCTCCTGCGGGAGATAGATCCCGCCTCGTGAGTGACACGACCCGTGGAGCCGTCGACAATGCGGGGACGACGCCGCCCGGAACCCCTCCGGGTCCGGCGTCCGTGTCGGGGTGGGCCGGCCGTGCGCAAGGGGCGCCGGCCCCACCGGAAAGGGCCGAGGAGTACCAGGTGACGACCTATGACGACAGAGCGGGTCTCGCGGATCTGACGAGCACGGCCGAGCGCGTGCGCCGGTCCGTCGAGAGCGTGATCGAGGGCAAGCCCGAGGTCGTGCGCATCGCCCTGACCGTGCTTCTGGCCGAGGGCCACCTGCTGATCGAGGACGTGCCCGGCGTCGGCAAGACGATGCTGGCGAAGACCCTCGCGAAGTCGATCGACTGCTCGGTGCAGCGCATCCAGTTCACCCCGGACCTGCTGCCCTCCGACATCACCGGCGTCAGCATCTACGACCAGCAGCGCCGCGAGTTCGAGTTCAAGCCCGGCGCGATCTTCGCGCAGATCGTCATCGGCGACGAGATCAACCGCGCCTCGCCGAAGACCCAGTCGGCGCTGCTGGAGTCGATGGAGGAGCGCCAGGTCACCATCGACGGCACCACATACGCGCTGCCCAGCCCGTTCATGGTGGTCGCCACGCAGAACCCGGTCGAGATGGAGGGCACCTACCCCCTCCCCGAGGCGCAGCGCGACCGCTTCATGGCCCGGGTCTCCGTCGGCTACCCCGGCCCGGACGCCGAGCTGCGGATGCTCGACGTCCACGGCGGGCTGTCGCCCCTGGACGACCTCCAGGCCGTCGCGCACGCCCACGACATCGTCAAGCTGGTGGAGGCCGTCCGGGACGTGTACGTCGCCGAGCCGGTCCGCCGCTACGTCGTCGACCTGGTCTCCGCCACGCGCAGCCACCCGGACCTGCGCCTGGGCGCCTCGCCCCGCGCCACCCTGCACCTGCTGCGCGCGGCGAAGGCCGCGGCCGCCATGGCCGGCCGCGACTTCGTCCTGCCGGACGACGCGCAGGCGCTGGCCGGGCCCGTGCTGGCGCACCGCCTGCTCCCGACGGCGCAGGCCTCCCTGAACCGCCGCACCGCCGAGCAGGTCGTCCAGGACATCGTGCAGCGCACCCCCGTCCCGAGCGCGCACCCGCGCGGCGAGGTGCCCGGCGCCGGCGTCCGGGGCTTCTGATGGGCGCCGGTGCCCCGAGCGGCGCCGGCGGCGAGGGCCGGAGCTCCGGCGGGCTGCGCGCGTCGCTGGCCGGCCTGACCACCCGCGGCCGGTCGTTCCTGGCCGCGGGGGTCGCGGCGGCCCTCTGCTCGTACGTGCTCGGCCAGGCGGAGCTGCTGCGCGTCGGGCTGCTGCTGGCCCTCCTGCCGCTGCTGTGCGTCGCCGTCCTGCACCGCACCCGCCACCGGGTCGCCGGCAGCCGCCGGCTGAGCCCGCAGCGCGTGCCCGCCGGGGACGAGGCGCGGGTGCAGCTGCGCGTCGAGAACGTCTCCCGGGTGCCCACGGGGATGCTGATGCTCCAGGACCGGGTGCCGTACGTGCTCGGTCCGCGGCCGCGGTTCGTGCTGGACCGGGTCGAGCCGGGCGGCCGCCGCGAGGTGTCCTACCGGGTCCGCTCGGACCTGCGCGGCCGCTACCCGCTGGGCCCGCTCCAGCTGCGGCTGACCGACCCGTTCGGGCTGGTCGAGCTGACCCGCTCGTTCAGCACGTACGACGTCCTCACCGTGGTCCCCCGCACCGAGGAGCTGGCCCCGGTCCGGCTGGGCGGGCAGAGCTCCGGCTACGGCGACGGCAGCGGCCGCGCGCTGGCCCTGGCCGGCGAGGACGATGTCATCCCGCGCGGCTACCGGCGCGGCGACGACCTGCGCCGGGTGCACTGGCGCTCGACGGCCCGCTACGGCGAGCTGATGGTCCGCCGGGAGGAGCAGCCGCAGCGCAGCCGGGCCACGGTCCTGCTGGACACGCGCGGCATCGCCTTCGAGGGCGCCGGGCCGGACTCCGCGTTCGAGTGGGCCGTGTCGGGGGCCGCCTCGACCCTGGTCCACCTGCTGGAGCGGGGCTACGCGGTGCGGCTGCTGACCGACCGGGGCGCCGCGTCGTCCGGCGGGGGCGGGGGCTTCTCGCAGGGCGGCCAGGACTCCGTCGAGACCGTCGGAGTGATCATGGACATGCTGGCCGTCGTCGGGCACTCCGACGGGGCCGGGCTCTCCCGCGCGTACGACGCCCTGCAGGCCGGCGACGGCCCGGGCTTCGGCGGGTCGGGCGGCGACGGACTGCTGGTCGCCTTCCTCGGCGAGCTGGACGGCGCACAGACGGAGCTGGCGGCGAAGATGCGCGGCCGCTGCGGCGCCGCGGTGGCGTTCCTGCTGGACCCGGCGCAGTGGGACGGGCGGCCCTCGCGCGTGGAGGAGCGGCTGGACCGGCTGCGCGAGACGGGCTGGACGGCGCTGGCCGTCCAGCCGGGTGCCGCGTACGGCGACCTGTGGCGGCAGGCCGGGAGCGCGCCGCTCGGCACGGACTCCCCGGGGGGCTGGTCATGAGCGGACGTGCACGGCTGACGGTGTTCGCGGTCCTGGCGACGATGCTGGCCTCCTGGTCGCTGGCCTCGCTGGTCGAGTCCTCGGGCTGGCTGCTCCAGGCCGCGGCCCTGCTGTGCCTGCAGAGCGGGGTGGGCGCGGCGGCCCGGCGGGTGCCGCTCGCCCGGCCGCTGACGGCGGCCTCGCAGGTGCTGGTCTCCTCCCTGGTGGTGGTCTTCCTCTTCGCGGGGAAGGGCGAGTCGACCGGGACCGGGCCGATGGCCTATCTGGTGACGGACATCGGCGCGCTGTTCCGCCGTGGTGTGCAGGACGTCGCCGAGTTCGCGATACCGGCCCCGCTGACCGACGGCATCCGGCTGCTGCTGCTGACCGGGGTCCTGGTGATCGGGCTGCTGGTGGACCTGCTGGCGGTGACGATGCGCAGCGCCGCCGCGGCCGGGCTGCCGCTGCTCGCCCTGTACTCGGTGGCCTCGGGGCTCTCCGGCGGCGCCGGCACGCCCTGGTTCTCCTTCCTGCTGGCCGGCGCCGGCTACCTGCTGCTGCTCCTCGCCGAGGGCCGCGACCGGCTGGCCCAGTGGGGCCGCGTCTTCGGCGGGGCCCAGTCCGGCCCGGTGGCCGCGGCCTCCGGGTACGGGTCGGGCGGCGCGGGCTCCGGCCGGCCGCTCTCCCCCGTGCGCACCGGGCGGCGGATCGGCGCGGCCGCGCTGGGCCTGGCGCTGGTGGCGCCGGCGGCGCTGCCCTCGCTGGGCGGCGGCGTCCTCGGCGGGCGCACCGAGGCCGACGGCGGCGGCAGCGGGGTCGGCGGGACGATCTCCGCGGTCAACCCGCTGGTGTCCCTGCAGAGCAGCCTGAACGCGCAGGACAACCGGGTGGTGCTGAAGTACCGGACGGACACGCCCGCCCTGGGCGACCACTACCTGCGGATCCTGGCGCTGGACGAGTTCAACGGCGTGAAGTGGGAGGCGTCCGGCCGGGCCCTGACCGACGTCCCGGAGCGGCTGCCGAACCCGCCGGGGCTGGGCGAGCGGGTCCGCCAGGGCGCGGCCGAGGTCCGTACGAGCGTGTCGGCAGCGGACACGTACGCGCAGCGCTACCTGCCCATGCCGTACCCGGCGACGGGCGTGGACATCCCGGGCCGGTGGCGGTTCGAGCCGGTGGGCCGGACCCTCGTAGGCGACCAGCTGGCCAAGGACCGCTACCAGAACGTGCAGGGCGCGATGTACACGGTGCGGAGCCTGCTGCTGCGGCCGACGGCGGCCCAGCTGCAGTCGGCCCCCGAGCCCGACCCCGCGGTCCGGGCCGAGTACACGAAGCTGCCCGACAACCTTCCGCCGGTGGTGGCGGAAACGGCCCGGCAGGTCGTCAAGGGCGCGAGGGACGACTACACGCGCGCGGTGCGGCTCCAGGACTTCTTCGCCGTGAACGGCGGCTTCCGCTACGACACGAAGGTGGCGTCGGGCACGGGCCCGCAGGCCATCGCCCGGTTCCTGGCGGACAAGGAGGGCTTCTGCATCCACTTCGCCTTCTCGATGGCCGCGATGTCGCGCTCTCTCGGCATCCCGGCCCGGGTGGCGGTCGGGTTCACCCCCGGTGAGAAGCAGGCCGACGGCAGTGTGAACGTCTCCATGCGGGACGCCCACGCCTGGCCGGAGCTGTACTTCGAGGGCGTCGGCTGGACCCGCTTCGAGCCGACCCCGCGCCAGGGGCTCACCCTGCCGGACTACGCGCGGTCCGAGGGCCCGGCGGCCCAGCCGTCGGCGCCGGCGCCGCTCCCCTCGCAGAGCGCGGCGGAGCCGTCGGCGGCGCCGTCGCAGGCCGACGCCTGCCCGCCGGAGCTGCGGCGGCTCGGCGAGTGCGGCGGCCCTGCCCCGCAGGAGGCGGCCGGCGGCAAGGGCGGCGGCCCGTCCGTCGGGGCGGTCCTCGGCTGGGCGGCCGCGGCGGCGGTCGTCGTCGGCGTGCCGATGCTGCCGCTGCTGTGGCGGTCCCGGCTGCGGGCGCGGCGGCTGGCCGGGGGCGGCGTGCTGCCGGCCTGGGAGGAGCTGCACGACGCGGCCTGGGACACCGGCATCGTCCCGGACAGGGCGCTGTCCCCGCGGGCGGCCGCCGACCGGCTCGTCGCGGCGGGTCGGCTCGACGGGGAGGCCGCGGCGGCGGTCCGCCGGCTCTCCGACGCGGTGGAGCGGGCGCTGTACGCCCCGCCGGGCGCCCCGGAGGCGGAGCCGCGGGCCGAGGTGGCGCAGGACGTGCTGGCGGTCCGGGCGGCGCTGCTGGCCGCTGCCGGCCGGCGGGGCCGGCTGCGGGCGCTGCTGGCGCCGCGCTCGGCGGCGCGGGTGCGGTGGGCGGTACGGGCGCGGCGCGACGCCGCGGCGGCCGCGGCCGCCCGCCGGGCGGTGGCGCTGCGGGCCCGGGTGCGGCTGCCGCTGCGGGGCCGCGGCTGATTCCGCGCCCCGGAAAGACGAAGGCGCCGGTGCGGCGTGGCTCGATCCCCCCGAGCCGCGCCGCACCGGCGTCCGCGGTGCACCGGGCGCAGGCCGTCAGGATCCGGCCCGGTGGCGGCAGGGTCCCGGTCCGCACCGGCCGCCCCGTGTCGGCGGTCCGGACCGGTCCCCCGTCCGATGCCCCGAGTCTGGCGTCTGCGCAGAGGGCAGCCCATCCGCGCACGTACTCATTCCGCTCCTGGGTACGGGTACTCAGGCTCGGCGGCGGACCGGGGCGGGCCCCACCAGTAGTACGCGGCCGGGCCCCCCGCGCGGCACCGCCGATCGGGGGTCGCCCCTCAGCGGTTGCCGCTGACCCGGCCCCGCAGCAGCAGCGACAGCGCGGAGTGGACGTCGTCCAGGGACCGCTCCCGCTGGAAGGACTGCCAGTCCAGCGCGGCCACCAGGACCATCCCGACGAGGGCCGCGGCCGTCAGCGGGACGTCGATCTCCGGGCTGAGCTCGGCGCGCTCCACGCCCTCGGCGAGGACCGTCTCGACGACGGCCACCGCCTCCTGCCGGACCACCATCAGGGTGGACTGCCAGGTGCGGTTGGTCCGCCACAGCTCGGCGACGTACAGCTGGGTGAAGGCGGGGTAGCGGTCGATGAAGACGAGGCCGGCGCGGATCATCGCGTCCAGCGCCTCGACGCGGCTGCCGCCGTTCGCCTCCGTGGACTCGGCCGCCTCCCGCAGGGAGGCGGTGAGCAGGCCGACGCCGTGCCGCAGCAACTCCTCGAAGAGGTCGTTCTTGCTCGCGAAGTTGTAGTAGACCGTGCCCTTCGCGACGCCGGCCCGTTCGGCGATCTCGTCGACCGTGGTCGCGGAGAACCCCTGCTCGGCGATGAGCGTGACGGCCGCTTCGTAGAGCTTCTGGCGTGTCGCCTGCCGGCGTCCGCCGCCGGCGGACGCGCCGGTGCTGCTGCTTTCCATGGCGCTGATTCTCACAGGTCACCGGCTCCTTACAGGCTCAGTTCGGGGTGGAGCCGGTCCATCGTCCACACCTGCTTGCCGCGGGCGGCCAGTGCGGTCAGGGCGAGGGCGCCGGCGGTGAAGGCCGCCAGCACGGCGCAGCCCTGCCAGACGGGGCCGAGGTCGCCGCCGGTGATCAGGCGGCGCAGGCTCTCGACGACGTACGACATCGGCAGGTACGGGTGGACGGCGTTGAAGAACCCGGGGCTGGTCTGGACGGGGTAGGTGCCGCCGGCCGAGGTCAGCTGGAGCATCAGCACGGCCAGGACCAGGATGCGCCCGGCCGCGCCGAACTTGGCGTTCAGCCACTGCACGATGGCCGCGAAGCAGCCGGTGACCAGGACGAGGAAGCCGATGGCCAGGGCGGGGCGGGCGAGTTCCAGGCCGAGGCCCCAGTGCAGCACGGACATCAGCATGGCGACCTGCAGGGCGCCCAGCCCGGCCACGGGCAGCCAGCCGGCGAGGGCGATCCGCCAGGGCGAGGCGCCGGCGGCCAGGGCCCGCTTGTTCATGGGGGCGATCAGCATGTAGGCGACCATCGCGCCGACCCAGAGGGACAGCGGGATGAAGTACGGGGCGAAGCCGGTGCCGTAGTTGGGCGCCTTGTGCAGGGACTCGTTGGCGAGCCTGACCGGGTCGGCCATGACCTCGGTGCGCGTGTCGCGCTGCTCCCGGTCGTAGTTCGGGATCTTGTCGGCGCCCTGGTGCAGGCCGTCGGCGAGGTCGGCGTTGCCGTCGGCGAGCTTGAACAGGCCGCCGTCGAGGCTGTGCGCGCCGTCGCCGAGCTTGCCGACGCCGTTGCCGATGGCGGCGGACCCCGCGGTGGCCTTGCCGATGCCCGCGTGGAGCTGGGCCATGCCGGTGGCGACCTTCTGGGCGCCGTTGTTCAGGGCGTTGATCTCGGCGGCTGCCGCATCGAGGCGGGAGGCCAGGCTGGGGGCGTCCGCGGCGAGCTTGCGGGCCTTCTTCTCCAGGTCGGCGAGCTGCCTGCGGAGGGCGGCCAGGTCGCCGTTCGAGTCCTTGGCGAGGGCCTCGACGTCGCCGGTGAGCAGGGCGGCCTCGGCGCTGGCCTCCTTCAGCTTCTTCATCTGGGGGCAGGCGGCGGGCAGCGGCTTGGGCGCGCTGCCGGTGCAGGTGCCCGTGTACGTCTCGGAGGCCAGGGCGGCCACCTTCTTGCTGGCACTGGCGGCGGCCGGCGCCTTCTTGGTGAAGGTGTCGAGGTGGTTCTGCACGACCTTCGCGGTGTCGGCGACGAGGATCGCGGCGTCGGCCACCTGCTGCGGGTTGTCGAGGTGGGGGCGGGCCTGGGAGGCGATGCCGTTGAACTTGTCGGCGAGCTTGCGGGTGCCGCCGGCGATGTCCCTGGTGCCGGTCTCCAGCTTGCCGGCGGCCGTGTCGAGCTTCTGCAGCCCGCCGGTCAGCTCGCCGTTCTTCTCCTCGACGGTGTCGAGGCCCTCGGCGATCTCCTTGGCGCCCTCCTTGGCCTTGGTCGCGCCGTCCTTGAGCTTGTCGGCGCCCTCGGCGGCCTCCGCGGTCTTGCCGTGCAGGTCGGAGAAGGAGACGAAGATCTTGTCGAGGAACTTCCGCGACGTATTGGTCGAGGCGGCGGAGCGGACCTCGGCGAACACGGTGCGGGAGATCGAGCCGACGATGTAGTTGTTCGCGTCGTTGGTGCGGACCTGGAGTGCGCCGGTCGCCGGGTCGTCGCCGGAGCTGGAGGCGATCTTCTCGCTGAAGTCGGCCGGCATGGTCAGGGACAGGTAGTACGTCCCGTTCTCCAGGCCCTTGGCGGCCTGCTCGGCGCCGACCTCGTGCCACTCGAAGGTCTTGCTGTCGTGGAGCTTCTTCGTGATCTCGTCGCCGGCGGCGATCCGCTCGCCTTCGACGGTGGCGCCCTTGTCGGCGTTGACGAGGGCGACGGGCACCTTGTCGAGCCGGCTGTACGGGTCCCAGAAGGACCACAGGTACAGGGCTCCATAGAGCAGCGGCAGCAGGAGCAGCGCGACCAGGGCGGCCCGCGGCAGCTTCCCCCGCCCGAACCGCTTCAGCTCAAGCGCGGCCAGCTTCGGCGAGCGCATCGCCAGCCCCCTTCGTGTCGTCGTCGGTGCGGTCTTCGGTGCGGTCTTCGGTGCGGTCTTCGGTGCCGGCCGGGCCGGCGGTGTCGGCGGGCTCGCCATCCTCGGCGGGCTCTGCGTCCGGGGCGGGCTCCCCGTCCGGGCCCGTGCGCACGACCCGCACGCCCTCGGGGGCCTGGCTGCACACCGCGAGGACGGTGGTCCCGGACGCGGCGATCGAGCGGAGCAGGTCCCAGGCCTCCTCACGCTCGGTGTCCGAGAGCTTGAGGCCGACGTCGTCGAGGGCCAGCAGCCGGGGCGAGCCCAGCAGGGCGAGGGCCAGGGAGAGCCGGACGGCCTCCAGGCGCTCCAGGTCCCGGACGGAGGTCCGCAGCCCCTTCGGCAGGGCGACCGGGTCGAGGCCGACTGCGGCCAGCGCCGCGTCGATCCGGGCCGCGGCCGCCTGTCCGCGGCTGCCGCGCGGGCGCAGCAGGGCGCGCAGGGGGCCCTCGTAGCGGCGCTGTAGCAGGGCCCCCTCGCGCAGCTGCTCGCCCACGGTCAGGGCCTGGTCGAGGTCGTTGACTCCGGGCACCGGGCCGAGGCCCGCGATGCGGCGGACCGCGCCCATCCGCCTGGGCAGCGGGAGCCCGGCCACCTCGGCGCGGCCCGCGGTGGGCTTCATGCGCCCGGTGAGGGCGAGCAGCAGGCAGGTCCGGCCGCTGCCCGAAGGGCCTTCGATCGCGAGGAGCGTGCCGGGCGCGGCGTCGATGTCCACTCCGCGGAACGCCCAGCCGCGCGGGCCCTTGAGTCCGAAGTCCTCGGCTTTGACGGCCGCGCCGTGCGGGCTGTCCACACCGCCCCCTCCCTTTTGAACTGACCAGTCAGTTCAAAAACTAGCACCCTCATCGCCCGTTCGCGCGCCCCGGGGCCGATTGCCCCGATCCGGGCGGGAAAACCGCAGGTCGGCGCGATTGTCAGTGGGGCCCGCGACGATGGACCAGGCATCACCAGGCGCCGCGAAGAGCAGTACGCAACGACAGGAGGTTCGTCATGGCCACACCGTCCCCGTCCCCTGTCCACCCCGTCCCGCGCAGGTCGGCCGCGCCGCCGGCCGCGCTCGACCTGCTCGCCAAGGCCCGCAGCGGCCTGGCCGAGGCCTCCGCCCTGAGCCGCCCCAACGAGCGCTACGCCACCGCCCACCTCGCCGCGCTCCGCACCGCGGCCGCCGTGCTCGCGGCCCGCGCCCGGCCCGAGCCCGCCCACCCGCGGCGCCGCCCCCGCATACGCAGCGCCTGGGAGGTCCTGCCGGAGCTCGCGCCCGAACTGGCCGAGTGGAGCGCGCTCTTCGCGTCCGGAGCGGCCCGCCGCGCCCGCGCCGAGGCCGGCATACCCGACGCGGCGAGCGAGGAGGACGCCGCGTACCTGCTGCGCGCCGCGGAGATGTTCCTGCGGCTGGTGGAGCGGATGCTCGCGCTCCGGCCGGTGGCGCAGCCGGTGCCGCAGCAGGCCCTGCCGCAGCCCCGCCCCGAGCCGCGCCCGGAGCGTCCGGACGCGGGGTGAGCTGCACCGCTGCCGGAGGCAATAGGGTGGGGCACGCATCGCACGACCAGCCCGCCCCTTCCGCGCCGAGGAGTCATCAGCCGTGTCGGACACTTCCCGCCCCCGTGCCTCCCTCCGCACCGCCGTGGTGTGGGAGGTCCTCAAGGAGGCCCTCGACCGCCGGGTGAAGGCGACCGGGCGGGACGTGCTCGACGTGCTGGACACCGGCGGCGGCACCGGCATGTTCGCGGTCCCGCTGGCCCGCCTCGGCCACCGCGTCACCGTGGTCGACCCCAGCCCGAACGCGCTGTTCGGGCTGGAGCGCCGGGTCGCCGAGGCCGGCGTCGCCGACCGGGTCCGCGGCGTCCAGGGCGACGCCCAGGGCCTGCTCGACGTCGTCGAGCGGGAGGCCTACGACGTGGTGCTCTGCCACGGCGTCCTGGAGTACGTCGACGACCCGGCCGAAGGCGCCGCCAACGCCGTCGCCGCCCTGCGCCCCGGCGGCACGCTCAGCCTGCTCGCAGCCGGCCTCGGCGGCGCCGTGCTGGCCCGCGCCCTCGCCGGCCACTTCACCGAGGCCCGCGCGGCCCTCGGCGACCCGGCCGGCCGCTGGGGCGCGGGCGACCCGGTCCCGCGGCGCTTCACCGCCGACCAGCTTGCCGAGCTCGTCGGCGGGGCCGGCCTGGAGGTCGGCGCGGTCCACGGCGTCCGCGTCTTCGCCGACCTGGTCCCCGGCGTCCTCGTGGACACCGAGCCCGGCGCCGTGGAGGCGCTGATGCGCCTGGAGGAGGCCGCCGCCGAGCTGCCCGCCTTCCACGCCATCGCCACCCAGCTGCACGTCCTCGGCGAGAAGCCCGCCTGACCCCCCGGCCGGCCTGCGGCGCCGGCCCGCCCCGGGCTGTTCCGCGGACTCCCTCCGCTCCGGGCGGGCTCGCCGTATGATCGGGGCACCACCCGGCATGGCGGACGGATCAGCGGGGAATAACGACCTCACTGCCCGGCCCCCGGCTGTACGGCCCCGCGCCGTACCGGCGATGGGCAGTGCCTCTCCGGGCGGCGCATTTTTCAACCCGGCGCGGAGGGCGGGTGTCACGGGGGCGATTCCCCGCCTATCCTGAAGGGGACCCTGGTCGCTACCCCCCGCGACCGAAGGATGAGGAGGACTCCCGTGCCGCTCTCGGAGCACGAGCAGCGAATGCTCGAGCAGATGGAGCGAGCGCTGTACGCCGAAGACCCCAAGTTCGCGACAGCGCTTGAGGGAAGCGGACTGCGCACGTACACCCGGCGACGGGTCTACCAGGCAGTCGCAGGCATTGTGGTGGGTATCGCGCTCCTCATGACCGGTGTGATCGTCCCGAACGTACTCTGGGTCAGCGTGGTGGGTTTCCTCGTCATGCTCGGCTGTACGCTCCTCGCGGTCACCGGTTGGCGCAAGGCGCCCAAGCCTGGCGAGCAGCCCGTCTCCGGCAGTGCAGGCGGTTCGGCCCGTGGCCGGAACCGGCAGCGTCGGTCGATGATGAACCGCATCGAGGATCGGTGGCAGCGCCGCCGTGACGAGCAGGGGCACTGACGTCCCCGGGCGCGGATGACGGGGACGGCGCCCCCGCGGCAGCCGTTCCCGCACACGCCCTGCCCCGGACCCCGGGTCCGGCTGATGCCGCGCGGTGCGGCACCATGATCCGGTGAGCGTCCTCCCCCTGGTCTTCACCAGCGGCTGGGCCAGCGGCATCAACGCGTACGCCGTGGTCCTCCTGCTGGGCGTCTTCGGTGCGACCGGCCTCAGCGACGACGTCCCCGCGGCCCTCCAGCGCACCGACGTCCTCGTCGCGGCCGGCGTCCTCTTCCTGTGCGAGGCCGTCGCCGACAAGATCCCGTACGTGGACTCCGCCTGGGACGCCGTCCACACTGTCGTCCGCCCCGTCGCCGGAGCCGTCGTCGGGGCGCTGCTGGCCGGGCAGAGCGGCTCCCTCTCCGATCTCGCCGCCGGTGCGATCGGCGGCTCCACCGCCCTCGCCAGCCACGCCGTCAAGGCCGGCACCCGCATGGCCGTCAACACCTCCCCGGAGCCGGTCAGCAACATCGCGCTCAGCACCGCCGAGGACATCGGCGTCGCCGCCGTGGTCGCCCTCGCCGTGTTCCACCCCGTCGCCGCCGCCGCCGTCGCGGCCGTCCTCCTCGCCCTCGGCCTGGCCGTCCTCGTCCTGCTGTGGACCCGGATCCGCCGCTTCCTGCGCCGCCGGGCGCAGCGCCGCGAGGAGAAACGGCTGGCCGGGCACGTCCGGGAGCCCTCCGGCCCGGCGGCGGGCCCACCCCGCTGACCCCGGCCGCCGCTCGATAGGGTCGGGCGCATGGCACGAATTGCGGTGATCGGCGCCGGCATGGGCGCGATGGCCACGGCGGCCCGGCTGGCCGTCGCAGGGCAGCAGGTGACGGTGTACGAGCAGGGTCCGACGTACGGCGGCGCCGTCGGCCGCCGCACCCGCGAAGGCTTCGCCTTCGACACGGGGCCGGGGCTGCTGCACCTGCCCGCCGTCTACCGGGACCTGTTCGTCAAGACCGGCAAGCGCCCGCTCGACGACTGCGTCGACATGGTGCAGGTCGACCCCGCCGTCCGGCACCTCCTCGCCGACGGCACGGAGGCCGTCCTCCCCGCCGTCTCCCGCGGCGGCGCCGCCGCCGCCCTCGACCGGGCCTTCGGCTCCGGCACGGGGGAGCGCTGGAACGAGGTCCTGAACCGGGCCCGCGACGCCTGGGACGCCACCCGCCGCCCCCTGCTGGAGGAGCCGCTGCGGCCCGACTGGCAGGTGCTGGGCCGCGACCCGTACCCGGCCGTCCGCAAGAGCGGGCTGCTGCGCCGCCGCCCGCCCACCCTCGCCGAGACCGCCGCCCGCGAACTCGGCGGGCCCGCCGGGGAGCTGCTGGCGGCCCGGGTCCGGGCGTACGGCCTCGACCCGGCGGCCGTGCCCGCCTCCGCGGCCGTGCTGCCGTACATGGAGCAGACCTTCGGCAGCTGGTACGTCCGCGGCGGCATGCGGGAGCTGGCCGCCGCCGTGTACGAGCGCTGCCTGGAGCGGAAGGTCTCCTTCGTCTTCGACGCCCCCGTCCGGGAGGTGCTCGCCCGCGGCGGCCGGGCCGCCGGGCTGGTCCTGGCCGACGGGACGGAGGCCGCCGCCGACTCCGTGGTGTGCGCGGCCGACCCGCGCGGCCTCGGCGGGGTGCCGCTGCCGGCCGGCGGGGTGCCCGCCCGCGGCTCCGGCGAGGCGAGCCGGCTCACGCTGTTCCTCGCGCTGCGCGGCGAGCGGCCCCCGGGCACCGTGCACCGGACCCTCGTCCACTCCCCCGGCGCGCTGCTCACCGTGCTGCGCCCCGACGACCCGGCCGCCGTCCCCGACGCGGGCCACGAGGCGGTCACCGTGACGGCCGTGTGCCCCGCCGCCGGGAGGGGGCCGGCGCCCGACCCGGAGGTGCTGCTGGAGCTGGCCGCGCGGGCCGTGCCCGATCTCCGCGAGCGGCTGCTGTGGCACGAGGTGCACGCGCCCGCCGACATCGCGGCCGCCACGGGGGCCGCGGGCGGTGCGGTGCCCCCGCCCGCGCTCGCCGGAGCGGACGGCCGGCTGCTCTACCCGGCGAACACCACCGGCCTGCCGGGGCTGTACCTGGCGGGCGGCTGGGCGCACCCCGGCGGCGGGCTCCCGCACGCCGGGATGACCGGGGCCCTGGTGGCCGGGCTGATCGTGGAGGGGGCCGGCTTCCGCGGCTCCCGGTGAGTGCGGGGCGGCCGGGCGGGCCTCAGTAGCGGTACTGCTCGTACTCGCCGGTGCCCTGGTACGGGTACTGCTGCGGCTGCTGGTACGGCCCGCCCGCCTGGTCGTCCTCCGGGTAGGGCTGCGCGACGTCCCGCTGCTGCGGCACCCACACCCCGCCGGGCGGGGTGTCCATCGCGTACGGGTCCTGGGCGCCGCCCCCGCCGTACGGGTCCTGCGCCTGGCCCGCGTACGGGGTGTAGTCGTACGGCTGCTGCGGGATGACGCCGCCGCCGGTGCCGATGTACGGGTCCGAGTAGGCGGCGTACACCTGCTGTCCGCCGTCCTGGTAGCCGGCGGAGTAGTCGAAGCCGCCCTGGGACTGCGGGTCCTGGTAGGCGGCGTAGCCGTGCGCGTCCTGCTCGGCCCCGCCGGAGGCGAAACTCTGTATCCCGTACGTGCCGGTCTCGTCGGGCAGCGGCTCCGGGCTGTAGAACTCCTCGGTCGCGGCCCGGAAGCGCGGGCGGGGCTCCCGCTCCGCCGACTCCCCGTCGCCGTCCCCGCCCGCCGGGCCGGCCCCGTCGGAGCCGTACTGCAGCGAGGTCACCTCCAGCGCGGGCTCGGTGCGTGCGGCGCCGCCGCGGCGGCGCCGGGCGGGCCGGCCGGGCGCCGCGTCCGCCTTGCCGCGGCGCAGCGCCCAGCCGGCCTCGAAGCCCTTGCGGAAGGAGAGCGTCACCAGCGTCTGGCCCACGGCGAACGCGGCCGCGCCGGCGGCGATGACGAGGACCGACGGCAGGATCACCCCGGCGACGACGCCGAGGAACCCGGCGAACGCGAGCAGCCGCCAGCGCAGCCGGGCCTTGTACTGCATCAGGACCTCGGCGAGCAGCCACAGCGCGACGAAGCCGAACGCGATGTAGAGGACCGTCATTCCCATGCGTGGCACCCCTCGGTACGGCCGCCCTGGGAACGGCCGATCAGGCCCGCTTGTGCAGGCCCAGGTTCTCGTAGATCTCGAGAGTCGCCGTGGAGTTGTTCAGCGTGATGAAGTGCAGCCCCGGGACACCCTCGGACAGCAGCCGCGCGCAGAACTCCGTGGCGAACTCGATCCCCATGGAGCGTACAGCGGCCGGATCGTCCTTGACGGCGAGCATGCGCTCTTTCACGGCGTCCGGGAAGACCGCGTTGCTGAGCTGGGGCAGCCGGTCGAGCTGCTTGACGGCCACAACAGGCATGACCTCAGGGATGATCGGGGTGTCGCAGCCCGCCTTCTCGGCGCTGTCGCGGAGCCGCAGATAATTCTCCGGATCGAAGAACATCTGGGTGATCGCGTAGTCGGCGCCTGCACGGCACTTGTCCACGAAGTGCCGGATGTCCGTATCCCAGTCGGTGGACCGGGGGTGCATCTCGGGGAACGCGGCGACGCCCACGCAGAAGTCGCCGGACTCCTTCAGCAGCCGGACGAGGTCGGCGGCGTAGTGGACGCCCTCGGGGTGCGGCACCCACGGGCCCATGGGGTCGCCCGGCGGATCGCCGCGCACGGCCAGCATGTTGCGGATGCCCGCGTCGGCGAACCGGCCGATGACGTTGCGCAGCTCGGCGATCGAGTGGTCGACCGCGGTGAGGTGCGCGACGGGCGTGAGGGTGGTGTCGGAGGCGATCTGCTGGGTCGCCTTGACGGTGCCGCCGCGGGTGGAGCCGCCGGCGCCGTACGTGACGGAGACGAAGCTGGGGGCGACCGCCTCGATGCGGCGCAGCGCGTCCCAGAGGTTGCGTTCGCCCTTCTCCGTCTTGGGTGCCCAGAACTCGAAGGAGTACGAGGGGTCCCCGGACGCCAGCAGGTCGCGGACCGTGCGGGCGCGGTCCGTTCGGGTGGAAGCTGTTCCAAGGGCCATACCGGCAGGTTAGACGGGCGCTCGCGGACTCCGAAGCCGTGTCCGCCTGCTGGACAGCCTTTTGGACACCCTCAGGCGGTGCGGGCCCGGACGCGTGCGGCCAGGCCGGCGGCCGCGGCCCCCGGGTCGGAGGCCTCCGTGAGGGCGCGGACGACGACGACGCGGGTGGCGCCGGCGTCGAGGACCTCGTCGAGGTTGCCGGCGTCGATCCCGCCGATGGCGAACCAGGGGCGGTCCGGGCGCAGGGAGGCCGCGTACCGGACGAGGTCCAGGCCGGGGGCGTGCCGGCCGGGCTTGGTGGGGGTGGGCCAGCAGGGGCCGGTGCAGAAGTAGTCCACGCCGGGTTCGGCGGCGGCCGCGGCGGCCTCGGCCTCCGCGTGGCAGGAGCGGCCGATGCGGACGCCGTCGCCGAGGATCGCGCGGGCGGCCGGGACGGGGATGTCACCCTGGCCGAGGTGGAGGACGTCGGAGCCGATGGCGTGCGCGACGTCGGCGCGGTCGTTCACGGCGAGGAGCTTTCCGTGGCGGCGGGCCGCCTCGGCGAACACCTCCAGGTGCTCCAGTTCCTCGCCGGCCTCCATGCCCTTGTCGCGGAGCTGGACGATGTCCACGCCGCCGGCGAGGACCGCGTCGAGGAACTCGGGGAGGTCCCCCTGCCGCTTGCGGGCGTCCGTGCACAGGTAGAGCCGGGCGTCGGACAGCTGCTGCCGCACGTTCGCGGACATGGGTACCCCCTGGTGGTGCGGCGGGGGGGGGGCCCCCCCCCCCCGTGGGGGGTGGCCCTCCCCAGTGGGGGGGGGTTGGGTTGTTTTTGGGGAGGGTGAACTGGGGGTTAGGGTGGGCTCCCCTCTTTTTCCTTC
>NZ_JBVIGV010000010.1:42883-84831 GCF_055570615.1 Streptomyces sp. NPDC031121 | reverse complement strand
TCCTGTCCCCTTATACTCGGGTGGAGGGTGTTTGAGCTTTGGGGACGGGGGGGCTGGTGGGGGGGGTTGCGCGGAAAAAAGGGTGGTTTGTCCCTCCCCCCCCCACCCCATTGGCCGGTCCCCCCCCCCGCCAGGTCGGATCTGTCGGGCTCGGCTCAGAGGGCGAGCGCCTGGGCGCGGCGCTTGACCTCCGTGCCGCGATTCTCGCGCAACGCCTGCACGGGGGTGCCGGGCAGGGTCGGGTCGGCGGTGAAGAGCCACTCCAGCATCTCCTCGTCGGAGAAGCCGTCGTCCTTCAGCACGGTCAGCAGGCCGGTGAGGCCCTTGACCAGCTTGTCGCCGTCGATGAAGTCGGCGGGGACCTGGAGGGCGCGGTTCTCCCCGCGGCGCACCGCGATCAGCTGACCTTCCTTGACCAGCTGGCGGACCCGGGTCACTTCGACGCCCATCATCTCGGCGATGTCGGGGAGGTGGAGCCAGGCGGGGACAAGGGCATCGATCTTTGCGTCAATCTCGGTCACGGCACAAGCCTGCCACCTCCCACGGGCCGCCGGTACCCGAGCCGACCCGTACGGGGCCGCCCGGGCGCCCGGCCGGGCGGCGGCTACGCGGCCGCGGCCTTGAGCGGGATCTCCGGGTCCGCGACGCGGGCCGGGTCGACGGGGGTGCCCGCCTCGATGAGCCGCCGGCCCTGGGCGAGGTCCCGGGGGCGGCCCACGGCCAGGATCGCGACCATGGCCCCGGCGCGCAGCCAGCACACCGACCAGTCCCGCCCGGCGGGGTCGCCGCGCCACAGCAGGGTGTCCGCGTCCGCATGGTGGCCGGCGTACTGGACGAACCGGCCGAACTGCTCCGACCAGAAGTACGGCACCGGGTCGTACGCCTCCACGGGCTCTCCCGCCAGGATGTTCGCCGCGACGACGCGCGGCCCCTGGAGGGCGTTGTCCCAGTGGTGCACCAGCAGCCGGGCCCCGTACCGGGCCGAGGGGAACGAGGCGCAGTCGCCGACCGCGTACACCCCGGGGACGGAGGTCCGCAGGTGGGCGTCGGCGGTGACCGATCCGTCGGGGCCGAGCTCGACGCCCGACCCGGCGAGCCAGCGGGTCGCGGGCCGGGCCCCGATGCCGACGACGACCGCGCCGGCGGGCAGCTCGCGGCCGTCGGCCAGCAGGACCCGCCCGGCCTCCACGGACGCCACCCGGGCGGAGGTGAGCAGGTCGGCGCCGATCTCCCCGTACCAGCCGCCCATCGCGGCGGCGACCTCGGCGGGCAGCGCCCCGGCCAGGACCCGGTCCGCGGCCTCGACGACGGTGACCGCGCAGCCGGCCTCGCGGGCGGCGGTCGCGAACTCGGCGCCGATCCAGCCGGCACCGACGACGACGGTCGCCGGGGCGCGCGCGATGACCGGCCGCAGCCGGGCCGCGTCGTCGAGGGTGCGCAGCAGGTGGACGCCCGGCACGCCCTCGGCGCCCGGCAGGGTCAGCGGCTCGGCGCCGGTCGCCAGCACGAGGACCCCGTACGGGACCGGTCCGGCCTCGGTGTCCAGCTCGCGGTCGGCGGGCCGCAGACCGGTGACCTCGACTCCCAGCCGGAGCGTGATCCCGAGGCCCTCGAAGTCGACGTCGAAGGCGGAGTCCTCGGCCTTGCCGAGCAGCACCGCCTTGGACAGCGGGGGCCGGTCGTACGGCTGGTGGGGCTCGGCGCCCAGCAGGGTGACGGGGCCGTTCCAGCCCTGCTCGCGCAGGGCGACCGCGGTCTGGACCCCGGCCATCCCGGCGCCGACGATGACGACGCCGCGCTCGTGGTTTTCCGTCTGCTCGCTCACGAAACCCACCCTAGCGACCTGACGATCAGTCAGTGAAGTTGCCGCGGGGGGCCCGGCGGGGCGCCCTCCGGCCTCCTCCCGCTCCCGGAAGGGGAGCGGCTACTGTGGCCACCGTACCTGTCGCGGGAGTCCGGGCGCACCGGGCTGAGAGGGAGGCTGAAGCGGCCTCCGACCGTACGAACCTGATCCGGGTCATGCCGGCGAAGGGAGGGGCTGGACGCCCATGCACTCATCTCGGAAGGGATCCGACGTCCTCGTCATCGGGGGCGGGATCATCGGTCTGGCCACCGCCTGGCGGGCCGCCCGGCGCGGGCTGCGCACCGCGCTCGCCGACCCCGCGCCCGGCGGCGGCGCGGCCCGGGTCGCGGCCGGCATGCTCGCCGCGGTCACGGAACTCCACTACGGCGAGGAGACCCTGCTGGGCCTCAACCTCGCCTCCGCCGCCCGCTACCCGGAGTTCGCCGCCGAGCTGGCCGATGCCAGCGGCGGCATGGACATCGGCTACCGGGCCTGCGGCACCCTCGCCGTCGCCCTCGACGCCGACGACCGGCTCCACCTGCGGGAACTGCACGCCCTCCAGCGCCGCTGCGGCCTGGAGCCGGAATGGCTCACCGGCCGCGAGTGCCGCCGGCTGGAGCCGATGCTGGCCCCCGGCGTCCGCGGCGGCCTGCGCGTCGACGGCGACCACCAGGTGGACCCGCGCCGGCTCGCGGCCGCCCTCCTCGCCGCCTGCGAACGCGCCGGGGTGGAGATCCGCCGGGCGCGCGCCGAACGCCTCCTCGTCTCCGCCGACCGGGCGGCCGGGGCCCTCCTCGACGACGGCACCGAGCTGCGCGCCGGGCAGGTCGTCCTGGCCGCCGGATCGCTCAGCGGCCGCCTCGCCGGCGTACCGCGGGAGGTCCTGCCGCCGGTACGGCCCGTCAAGGGGCAGGTGCTGCGGCTCGCGGTGCCGGCGGCGTACGGGCCGTTCCTGTCGCGGACGGTGCGGGCCGTCGTCCGCGGCAGCCACGTCTACCTGGTGCCGCGGGAGAACGGCGAACTCGTCGTCGGCGCCACCAGCGAGGAACTCGGCTGGGACACCACCGTCACCGCCGGCGGCGTGTACGAACTCCTCCGCGACGCCCACGAACTCGTACCCGGCATCACCGAACTCCCGCTGACCGAGACCCTGGCCGGGCTGCGGCCCGGCTCCCCCGACAACGCCCCGCTCCTCGGCCCGACCGCCCTGCCCGGCCTGCACCTCGCCACCGGGCACTACCGCAACGGGGTCCTGCTGACCCCGCTCACCGGCGACGCGATGGCCGAGCTGCTCGCGACCGGCACGCTGCCGGACGTGGCACTGCCGTTCACCCCGAGCCGCTTCACCGCCGCACGTCAGGAGGCGTACGCATGACCATCTCCGTCAACGGCGAGCCGCGCGAGTTCGCGGCCGGCACCACCCTCGACGCGGTGGTCGCCACCCTCACCACCGCGCCGTCGGGCGTCGCCGCCGCCCTCAACGAGGCGGTCGTACCGCGCGGCCAGTGGCCGCGGACCCCGGTCGGCGACGGCGACCGGATCGAAATCCTCACCGCGGTCCAGGGAGGCTGAGCACGATGGCCGACGACGTGTTCACCCTCGGCGGGCGCACCTTCACCTCCCGCCTGATCATGGGCACGGGCGGGGCGCCCAGCCTCGACATCCTGGAGCGGGCGCTGACCGCCTCCGGCACCGAGCTGACGACCGTGGCGATGCGCCGCCTCGACCCCACCGTCCAGGGCTCCGTCCTCTCCGTCCTCGACCGGCTCGGGATCGCGGTCCTCCCGAACACGGCGGGCTGCTTCACCGCCGGCGAGGCCGTCCTCACCGCGCGGCTCGCACGGGAGGCGCTGGGCACCGACTGGATCAAGCTGGAGGTCGTCGCCGACGAACGGACGCTGCTCCCCGACGGGGAGGAGCTGCTCCAAGCCGCCGAAACCCTCGTCGACGACGGCTTCACGGTGCTGCCGTACACGAGTGACGACCCGGTCCTCGCACGCAAGCTGGAAGACGCCGGATGCGCGGCCGTCATGCCGCTCGGCTCGCCCATCGGGTCCGGGATGGGCATCCGGAACCCGCACAACTTCGAGCTGATCGTCGAACGGGCCGGCGTGCCGGTGATCCTGGACGCGGGCGCCGGCACGGCCTCCGACGCCGCCCTCGCAATGGAGCTGGGGTGCGCGGGAGTGATGCTCGCCTCCGCCGTGACGCGGGCGCAGTCCCCGGTGCTGATGGCTGCCGCCATGCGGGACGCGGTGTCCGCGGGCCGGCTCGCCCACCGCGCCGGCCGCATCCCCCAACGCCGCTTCGCGTCCCCCTCCTCCCCCACGGAGGGCCGCCCCGCCCTGGACCCGGAACGCCCGGCGTTCTGACCACCCCGCCGGATCGCCGCGCGGGCTTCCGCACCGACTCCGCGGCATCCGTGCGCTCCGCGCCCGTCGCGCTCAATCGCCGCGTTTTCAGCCCCGCCGGCGTTTGAGGCGCGGGGTCCGGGGCGGAGCCCCGGTTTCGGGAAGGGGCGGGGTGGGGCACGGCTCCGCGCAGCGGCAGCGGTGGCGGGGGCCGGCAGCCGCGCGTGGGGCGCGTCACAAGTGCGCACCAGCCTGGCTCTCCCGGCGGAGCCCACAGGTGCCGATCGTAGAATCGCCGGGTGGACACGACCCTGGATGACCCTCTGGTCGGGCAGACGCTCGACGGCCGCTACCGCATCGATGCCCGTATCGCGGCCGGCGGGATGGCGACGGTCTACCGGGCTTTGGACACCCGGCTGGACCGGGTTCTCGCGTTGAAGGTGATGCATCCGGCGCTGGCCGCGGACGGCGCGTTCGTGGAGCGTTTCATCCGTGAGGCGAAGTCGGTGGCGCGGCTGGCGCACCCGAATGTGGTGGCGGTGTTCGACCAGGGTACGGACGGCCCGTACACGTATCTGGCGATGGAGTACGTGTCGGGCTGCACGTTGCGGGATGTGCTGCGTGAGCGGGGTGCGCTGCAGCCGCGGGCGGCGTTGGACATTCTGGAGCCGGTGCTGGCGGCGCTGGGTGCGGCTCATCGGGCGGGTTTCGTGCATCGGGACATGAAGCCGGAGAACGTGCTGATCGGTGACGACGGCCGGGTGAAGGTGGCTGATTTCGGCCTGGTGCGGTCGGTGGATTCGGTGACGAGTACGACGGGTGCCGTGCTGGGCACGGTGTCGTATCTGGCTCCGGAGCAGGTGGAGAGCGGTGTCGCGGACACCCGTGCCGATGTGTATGCGTGCGGGGTCGTCCTGTACGAGATGCTGACGGGTGGGAAGCCGCATACGGGTGGTACGCCGGCGCAGGTGCTGTACCGGCACTTGCACGAGGATGTGCCGCCTCCGTCGGCGGTGGTGCCGGGTCTGCCGGTTTCGCTGGACGGGATCGTGGCACAGGCGACGGCCCGGATGCCGGAGCTGCGTCCGTTCGATGCGGCGGCGCTGCTGGGTGTGGTGCTCGGGGTGCGGGCGGAGTTGTCGGATGCGGAGTTGGATGCGGTACCGCCGCAGGCGCTGGCGGGTGAGCGGTCGGCGGCGGAGGACCGTACGAGTGTGATTCCGCGCCCGGTGGGGGCTCGGCAGGGCGGCGGCGCCGGCGATGTGGAGCACACGTCGGTGCTGGCGCCGCTGCCGGAGAGCGGTCCCGCTCAGGCGGGCCCGGCTCCGGCGGGCCGGGCTTCGCGGGCGCTGGCGGGCCGGGTGCGGCGGGGTCCGCTGCTGGTGGTGGCGGCGGTGCTGCTGGTGCTGGGTCTGGGCACGGGTGTGTGGTACATCAGCGCGGGCCAGTTCACGAAGGTCCCGAATCTGCTGGGGAAGTCGGAGGCGCAGGCGCGTTCGGAGCTGTCGGAGGCCGGCCTGGGTGTGAAGCGGGTGGAGCGGAAGTTCAGCGAGGCTTTCGAGCGGGGCACGGTGATGGCTTCGGACCCGGGGGGCGGCAAGCGGATCCGCGGCAACGGTGCGGTGGTGCTGACCGTTTCGCGGGGCCCGCAGGTGGTGGTGGTCCCGAAGGTGAAGGGCCGGCCGCTGGATGAGGCGAAGGCGGAGCTGACGCGGAGCGGCTTGGCGCCGGGGATCGTGAACGAGGCGTTCAGCCAGGACGTCCCGCAGGGCTCGGTGATCGGCACGGACCCGGTGGACGGGCAGAAGCGCGCGCCGGACACGGCGGTGGCGATCACGGTGAGCAAGGGCCGGCCGGTGCAGGTGCCGAACGTGGCGGCGCGGCCGGTGGAGCAGGCCCGTACGGCGTTGCAGGATCTGGGCTTGAAGGTGGAGGTGGCTGCGGAGCAGGTCAACTCGCCGGTGCCGGCGGGGACGGTGGCGAACCAGTCGCTGAGTGCCGGTGCTCAGGCTGCGGCGGGTGACACGGTGGTGTTGACGGTGTCGAAGGGGCCGCGTCTGGTTCCGGTGCCGAACGTGACGGGGCAGGACGCGGATGCGGCGCGCCGGACGCTGGAGGGTGCCGGGTTCAAGGTGCGCGTGGAGAAGCCGCTGATCTCGTTCTCGAACACGGTGGACGCGCAGTCGGTGCCGGCTGGCCAGAACGCCCCGGAGGGCAGCACGGTCGTCCTGCGGATCAAGGGGCTCTAGCCGTGTCGGTGGCGGCGGCCGCGGAGGCAGGGGCGGCGGATGTCGTCGCGGCCGGGCGGCGTGCGCGGAATCCGGTCGGCGGGCACGTTCCGGTGGCGGGCGGGCTCGCCTCGGTGGGGTTGTCGTACGCGCGGGAGCTGGCCGCCGAGGCGGTGCAGGTGTTCGTGGCGAATCCGCGGGGCTGGGCGACTCCGTCGGGCAGCCCCGCGCAGGACGAGTTGTTCGTCGCGGGCTGCGCGGAGGCGGGGATCCCGGCGTTCGTGCACGCCCCGTATCTGATCAACTTCGGCTCGCACACGGCGGCGACGGTGGAGCGCTCGGTGGAGTCGCTGCGGCACTCGCTGCGCCGCGGTCGGCGGATCGGGGCGCGCGGGGTGGTCGTCCACACGGGGTCGGCGACGGGCGGGCGGCCGCGCGAGGCGGCATTGGCGCAGGTCAGGGAGTATGTGCTGCCGCTGCTGGACGAGCTGGTACACGAGGACGACCCGTTCCTGCTGCTGGAGTCGACGGCGGGGCAGGGGTCGTCGCTGTGTTCGCGGATGGAGGACTTCGGCCCGTACGTCGAGGCCCTGGACCGCCATCCGCGGCTGGGGGTCTGCCTGGACACCTGCCATGTGTTCGCCGCGGGGCACGACCTGGCGGAGCCGGGCGGTGTGAAGGCGGCGCTGGACCTGCTGGTGGACACGGTGGGCGAGGGGCGGCTGAAGCTGGTGCACGCCAACGACTCGAAGGAGGGTGTGGGCGCGCACCGGGACCGGCACGCGAACATCGGCGGGGGACGCATCGGCCGGGAGGCGTTCGCGGAGCTGTTCGCGCATCCGGCCATGGAGGGGGTGCCCCTGGTGATCGAGACGCCGGGCGGCAAGGAGGGGCATGCGGCGGACGTGGCCCTGTTGAAGGAGCTGCGGGACCGGCACTGAGCCGGGGGCGGCCGCGTCCTGCGCCCGTGTCGGCCCGGCCCGGCCCGGCCGGGGAGCCGGCCGCGGGGAGCTTCTACAGCTCGGGCCCGTCGCCCGGTTCCTCCTGGTACGAGTAGCGCTGCTCCCGCCAGGGGTCGCCGATGTTGTGGTAGCCGCGCTCTTCCCAGAAGCCGCGCCGGTCGGCGGTCATGTACTCGATGCCGCGGACCCATTTCGGGCCCTTCCAGGCGTACAGGTGGGGCACCACGAGCCGGAGCGGGAAGCCGTGTTCGGCGGTGAGGGGCTCGCCGCCCTGGTGGGTGGCGAAGACGGTCCGCTCGGAGGCGAAGTCGGCCATCCGCAGGTTGGAGCTGAACCCGTACTCGGCCCACACCATCACGTGCGTGGCCTGCGGCGACGGGGGTGCGAGGGCGAGGATCTCGCGGGCGAGGACGCCGCCCCACTCGGCGCCGACCATGCTGAACTTGGTCACGCAGTGCAGATCGGCGACGACGGTCTCGAAGGGCAGCGCGGTGAACTGCTCGTGGTTCCAGCAGTGCTTCTGCCCGTCGGCGGTGGCGCCGAAGACGCGGAACTCCCAGCGGTCGGGCTTGAACCGGGGCACGGGCCCGTAGTGGGTGACGGGCCAGCCCCGCTGGAGCCGCTGTCCCGGGGGAAGCTCCAGCTGTTCTGCTCCCGGAGATTCCCGGCTGTCCGGCTGACCCATGTCTCCATGGTGACAGACGTGGCGGGGTGGTCATGACCAGGCGCGAGCTGATTCGGGCATGTCATGGCAACTCCCACTAAGGAGGCACTTACTGGACGGTTCATGGTCACGGTGCAAGGATGCGCGCACAGACCCGTCACTAGCTGACATTGCCTGGAAGGAGCCTCTGCGATGCAGGGCGACCCCGAGGTCCTCGAGTTTCTGAACGAGCAGCTGACCGGCGAGCTCACGGCGATCAACCAGTACTGGCTCCACTACCGGATCCAGGACAACAAGGGTTGGACCAAGCTCGCGAACTACACCCGTGCCGAATCCATCGACGAGATGAAGCACGCGGACAAGCTCACCGAGCGGATCCTGATGCTCGACGGGCTTCCGAACTACCAGCGCCTCTTCCACGTGCGGGTGGGCCAGACGCTGACGGAGATGTTCCAGGCGGACCGCCAGGTGGAGGTCGAGGCGATCGACCGGCTCAAGCGCGGCATCGAGGTCATGCGCGGCAAGGGCGACACCACCTCGGCGCGGCTCTTCGAGGACATCCTGGAGGACGAGGAGCACCACATCGACTACCTGGACACGCAGCTGGAGCTGATCGAGACGCTCGGGGAGCAGCTGTACATCGCCCAGCTGATCGAGCAGCCGGAGAGCTGACGGGCGGCTGTTCCGCGTACGGGCCTCAGGCGGCCTCGGCGAGTTCCTTCTCGGCGGTGGCTGTGTCCGCGGCGAGCGCGTCAGCGGCGGTGCGGCCCTTCTCCAGCAGCTCGCGGCGGGGGCAGGCCCCGCGGCCGAGGAGGCCCTGGATGGTGCGGACGCAGGAGCCGCAGTCGGTGCCGGCCTTGGTCACGGAGGCTATCTGCCGGGGGGTGCAGGCCCCGGCGGCCGCGTGCTCTTGGACCTGCTTGTCGGTGATGCCGAAGCAAGAGCAGACGTACACGCGGTTCACCTCCTGGGTGGTCTTGCAGCCACCCCTGTTCGGTGAGGCTTACCTAACCGTACCCAAATCAGGGGTGGCCTGAAAGCCCCGGGTACGCCAGTGGGGCGCGGATCACACGGATCCGCGCCCCACTGTCATCGCCTGTCATCGCGCGCTCACCCGCCGCCGCGGGCGGCGGCGGGTGCGGCCGCTACTGGTCGCGGTACATCTCCGCGACGAGGAAGGCCAGGTCGAGGGACTGGCTGCGGTTCAGCCGCGGGTCGCAGGCCGTCTCGTAGCGCTGGTGCAGGTCGTCGACGAAGATCTCGTCGCCGCCGCCCACGCACTCGGTGACGTCGTCGCCGGTGAGCTCGACGTGGATGCCGCCAGGGTGGGTGCCCAGCGCCTTGTGGACCTCGAAGAAGCCCTTGACCTCGTCGAGGACGTCGTCGAAGCGGCGCGTCTTGTGGCCGGAGGCGGCCTCGAAGGTGTTGCCGTGCATCGGGTCGGTGACCCAGCCGACGACCGCGCCGGAGGCGGTGACCTTCTCCACGAGCTCGGGCAGCTTGTCGCGCACCTTGTCGGCGCCCATGCGGACGACGAAGGTGAGCCGGCCCGGGTCGCGCTCGGGGTCGAGGCGGTCGATGTAGGTCAGCGCCTCGTCCACGGTGGTCGTGGGGCCGAGCTTGATGCCGATCGGGTTGGCGATCTGCGAGCAGAACTCGATGTGCGCGTGGTCCAGCTGCCGGGTGCGCTCGCCGATCCACACCATGTGGCCGGAGGTGTCGTACAGCTTCCCGGTCCGGGAGTCCGTACGGGTGAGGGCGCCCTCGTAGTCGAGGAGCAGCGCCTCGTGCGAGGAGTAGAACTCCACCGCCTTGAACTCGGCCGGGTCGGTGCCGCAGGCCTTCATGAAGCTCAGGGCGTTGTCGATCTCCCGGGCGAGCTGCTCGTAGCGCTGCCCGGACGGGGAGGACTTCACGAAGTCCTGGTTCCAGGCGTGCACCTGGCGCAGGTCGGCGTAGCCGCCGGTGGTGAAGGCGCGCACCAGGTTCAGCGTCGACGCGGAGGCGTGGTACATGCGCTTGAGCCGCTCGGGGTCCGGGACGCGGGCCTCGGAGGTGAACTCGAAGCCGTTGACGGAGTCGCCGCGGTAGGTCGGCAGGGTCACCCCGTCGCGGGTCTCGGTGTCCTTGGAGCGGGGCTTGCTGTACTGGCCGGCGATGCGCCCGACCTTCACGACGGGCACGGAGGCCGCGTAGGTCAGGACGGCGCTCATCTGGAGCAGCGTCTTCAGCTTGGCGCGGATGTGGTCGGCGGACACGGCGTCGAAGGCCTCGGCGCAGTCGCCGCCCTGGAGGAGGAACGCCTCACCACGGGCGACGGCTCCCAGACGGGCGCGCAGCTGGTCGCATTCGCCCGCGAAAACGAGCGGAGGATACGACTCGAGGTCCGCGACGACTGCGCGCAGGGCCTCGGCATCGGGGTACGAAGGCTGCTGCGCCGCGGGCAGGTCTCGCCAGGTCGCCTTGGCGGCGGGGGCGTGGGTTTCAGCGTTCACGGTCACCCCTACACATTAAGGCGTCCCACCTCGTGCCCTGCCTGATGCCCATCAGTTGAGACGGACGTCTCTCACCGTGTTTCCCCCGCACGCCGTCCGTCCGGGTGGGCTAGGGTGGCCGGCATGTACGCGCACTCCTGCCGCTCCTGGTGGTGGACCGCTCCCGGCGGCCCACTCCTCGCGCGTACCCACTGACACGACCGACGCGAAGGCCGCCCCGAGGGGCGGCCTTCCGCGTGTGCGATGCGGCCGGCCGTCCCTCCCACCCGGAAGGACCACCGCCCCGCATGGAGACCACCGCCAGCCGACTGCTCGACCTGCTCGGCGACGACAGCCCCCCGTTCGCGCTGCTGCGCCGGCGCACCCCCGGCCGCGCCCACGACACCGTCGAGGTGCTCGTGGGGCCCGTCCACGAGGCGGAGCGCCTCGCCGACCTGCCCGTCCGCGGGCTGCCGACGCTCGCCCTGGTGCCGTTCCGGCAGATCCGCGAGCGCGGGTTCGACGTCCCCGACGACGGCACGCCGCTGAGCGTGCTGGCCGCGGAGGAGGCGTACGAGGTCCCGCTCGCCGAGGCGCTGGCCGTGCTGCCGGCGCACGCGGTGCGGGTGGAGGGCGGCGGCTTCGACGTGCCCGACGAGGAGTACGCGCGGATCGTCCGGCGGGTCGTGGAGGAGGAGATCGGCCGCGGCGAGGGCGCGAACTTCGTCATCCGGCGCACGTACGGCGGCCGCATCGACGGCTTCGGGCGGGCGGACGCGCTGGCGCTGTTCCGGCGGCTGCTGCTGGGCGAGCGGGGCGCGTACTGGACGTACGTGGTCCACACCGGTGCGCGGACGCTGGTCGGGGCGAGTCCGGAGGTGCACGTGCGGATGTCCGGCGGGACCGTCGTGATGAACCCGATCAGCGGGACCTACCGGTATCCGGCCGGGGGGCCGACCGCCGAGTCGCTGCTGGCGTTCCTGGGCGACCGCAAGGAGACCGAGGAGCTGTCGATGGTGGTCGACGAGGAGCTCAAGATGATGTGCACGGTCGGCGACCGCGGCGGTGTGGTGGTCGGGCCGCGGCTGAAGGAGATGGCGCACCTGGCGCACACCGAGTACGAGCTGCGGGGCCGTTCCTCGCTGGACGTGCGGGAGGTGCTGCGGGAGACGATGTTCGCGGCGACGGTGACGGGCTCGCCGGTGGAGAACGCCTGCCGGGTGATCGGGCGGCACGAGCCGGTCGGCCCGGACGGGGTGGGCCGCGGCTACTACGCGGGGGCGCTGGCCCTGCTGGGTGTGGACGCCGCGGGCGGGCAGGTGCTGGACTCCCCCATCCTGATCCGCACCGCGGACATCGGCGTGGACGGGGCCCTGCGCGTGCCCGTCGGGGCGACGCTGGTGCGCCACTCGGACCCGGCGGGCGAGGTCGCCGAGACGCACGCGAAGGCGGCCGGGGTGCTGGCGGCGCTGGGGGTCCGGCCGGGGGCGCCGCGGCCGGCCTTCGAGGGGGCCCGGCTGGCGGAGGACCCTCGGGTGGTGCGGGCGCTGGCCGCGCGGCGCCGGGATCTGGCGCCGTTCTGGCTGCGGATGCAGGAGCGGCCGCCGGCCGCGGCCGGGGACTGCCTGGTGGTGGACGGCGAGGACACGTTCACCGCGATGCTGGCGCACGTGCTGCGGGCCGGCGGGCTGTCGGTGTCGGTACGCCGCTACGACGAGCCGGGGCTGCGGGAGGCCGCCCTCGCGCACACGGGACCGGTCGTGCTCGGCCCGGGGCCCGGCGACCCGTCCGACCCGGCGGACCCGAAGATGCGGCTGCTGCGCGGTCTGGCGGGGGAGCTGCTGGCCGGGCACGCGGGCGGGCTGCTCGGGGTGTGCCTGGGGCACGAGCTGATCGCCGCCGAGCTGGGGCTGCCGCTGGTCCGCAAGGCCGAGCCGGCGCAGGGGGCGCAGGTGGAGGTCGACCTGTTCGGCCGGCCCGAGGTGGTCGGCTTCTACAACGCGTTCGCGGCCGCCTGCGACGGCGCGGCCGCGGCCCGGCTGGCCGCGCGGGGCGTCGAGGTGGCGCGGGATCCGGCGACGGGCGAGGTCCACGCCCTGCGGTCCGCCTCCGGCGGCTTCGCCGGCGTCCAGTTCCACCCCGAGTCCGTCCTCACCCTGCGCGGCGCGGACCTGCTGCACGGCCTGCTGGCGGGCGTGCGCACGGGCGCCCCGGCGTAACACAGGCCGTCGCCCCGGCAGCGGCGGGGCGCGTCGGCACACGCGGCAGGCCACGACACCGCAGGCCCGGCGGGGCCCGGCGTCCCCGGGGCTGCCGCCCCGGCCGGGGAGACGTCCGTCGGGCGCCCCGGCGGAACGGGCCCGGCCCGGCCCCGGACGCCGAAGGCGGACCGTACCGGGGCGCCGCCTCGGCCCTCCCCCGGCAGCTCCGGCCCGGCCGCCCGCACGGCCGCCCCACACGGCAAGCCCGGCCCGGACCCGGACGCCGATGGGCCGTACCGGGACGCCTTCGCCGTCCCCGACGGCTCACGGCCGGGACGTCCGCACGGCCGCCCCACGCAGCAGGCCCAGGCCTGGCCCGGACGCCGAGGGCGGGCTCTACCGGGCGCCTCGCCTCCCCGGCAGCCCCGGCCGGGACATGCGCACGGCGGCCCCTCGGCTCCCGCCAACCCCACCCCCGACAGCTCCCAGCCCGGGCGTCCGTACAGCCGCCCCGTGCGGCAGGGCCGGGCGGGCCCGGATGCCGGGCCGGGGTGCCGCTTCGGTCCGGGCCGCCGCCCGCCCCGGCCCGGGGTCGGCGGGGGTCAGCCGAAGAAGACCCCGGCCTCCCGGTACAGGGCCGGGTCGACCGTCTTCAGCTTGGCCGTCGCCTCGGCGAGCGGGACCCGCACGATGTCGGTGCCGCGGAGCGCGACCATCGTCCCGAAGTCCCCGTCGCGGACGGCGTCGACGGCGTGCAGCCCGAAGCGGGTCGCGAGCCAGCGGTCGAAGGCGCTGGGGGTGCCGCCGCGCTGGACGTGCCCGAGGACGGTGGTGCGGGCCTCCTTGCCGGTGCGGGCCTCGATCTCCTTGGCCAGCCATTCGCCGACGCCCGACAGCCGGACGTGCCCGAAGGAGTCGGTGGTGGCGTCCTTGAGCACCATGTCGCCGTCCTTGGGCATGGCGCCCTCGGCGACGACGACGATCGGGGCGTAGCTCGCCTTGAACCGGGAGGCGACCCAGGCGCACACCTCGTCCAGGTCGAAGCGCTGCTCGGGGATGAGGATGGCGTTGGCGCCGCCGGCGAGGCCGGAGTGCAGGGCGATCCAGCCGGCGTGGCGGCCCATCACCTCGACGACGAGGACCCGCATGTGGGATTCGGCGGTGGTGTGCAGCCGGTCGATGGCCTCGGTGGCGATGCCGACGGCGGTGTCGAAGCCGAAGGTGTAGTCGGTGGCGGACAGGTCGTTGTCGATGGTCTTGGGGACGCCGACGCAGGGGATGCCGTATTCCGCGTGGAGGCGGGCGGCCACGCCGAGGGTGTCCTCGCCGCCGATCGCGATCAGCGCGTCGACCTCGTGCTTGGCGAGGGTGTCCTTGATCCGGCGTACGCCGTCGTCCAGCGTGAACGGGTTGGTGCGCGAGGAGCCGAGGATGGTCCCGCCGCGCGGCAGGATGCCGCGGACGGCGGCGATGCCGAGGGGGACGGTGTCGCCCTCGACCGCGCCGCGCCAGCCGTCCTTGAAGCCGGTGAACTCGTAGCCGTACTCCTGGACGCCCTTGCGGACGGCGCCCCGGATGACCGCGTTGAGCCCGGGGCAGTCGCCGCCGCCGGTCAGCACTCCGACCTTCATGGGATCTCCCTTTCGCCACAGGGCCGCTCGGGCCCGCATGACGGCCACGCTAGTGGTGACGCAGGTCACACCAACGGCAGCGGAAGGTGCAATTCCGGTGGAATTGCGGGGCGTTGGGTACGCCGGTTCACTCGGATGGGGACGTAAGTACGACGTACGCCAGTGTCAGGCCCCGTCGAGGCCGCGCTCTATCGCGTACCGGACGAGTTCCACCCGGTTGTGCAGCTGGAGCTTGCCCAGGGTGTTCTGGACGTGGTTCTGGACGGTGCGGTGGGAGATGACGAGCCGTTCCGCGATCTGCTTGTACGACAGCCCCTTGGCCACGAGCCGCAGCACCTCGGTCTCGCGGTCGGTCAGCTGGGGAGCCGTCGGCTCGTCGGGGGCGGCGGGCGCCGGGTCCGCGGCCAGCCTGCGGTACTCGCCGAGGACGAGCCCGGCGAGGCCCGGGGTGAACACGGCGTCGCCGGCGGCGGTGCGGCGCACCGCGTCGATGAGCTCCTGGGCGCCGGCGGACTTCATCAGGTAGCCGGTGGCGCCGGACTTGACGGCCTCCAGGACGTCGGCGTGCTCGCCGCTGGCCGACAGGACGAGGACGCGCAGGGCGGGGTCGGCCCCGACGAGCTCCTTGCAGACCTGGACGCCGGGCATGCCGGGCAGGTTGAGGTCGAGGACCAGCACGTGCGGGGAGACGGCGCGGGCCCGGCGCACCGCCTCGGGGCCGTCGCCGGCGGTGGCGACGACGTCGAAGCCGGCCTCGGCGAGGTCGCGCGCCACCGCGTCGCGCCACATCGGGTGGTCGTCGACGACCATCACCTTGACGGCGCCGAGCGCATCGGCGCCGTCCCGCCCGGTCGCCTGCGCGGTCCGCGCGGTCTGCTCGTTCGGCTCGGTCACTGGGTCCTCCCCCTGGGTACTTTCAGTTCCACTTCGGTGCCCTGCCCGGGGACGGACACCAGCTCGGCGGTTCCGCCGAGGTCGCGCAGCCTGCCGCGGATGGACAGGGCGACGCCCATGCGGCCCTCGCCCTCGGCCTGGGCCAGGCGGCCCGCCGGGATGCCGGGGCCGTCGTCGCGGACGGTCACGATCACCTCGTCGCCCCAGTCCTCGACGAGGATCCAGGCGCGGGCACCGTCCCCGGCGTGCTTGCGCACATTGTCCAGGGCCGCGCCGACGGCGGCGGCCAGCTCGCGGGCGGCGGGCGCGGGCAGCGGCACCGGGGTGCCCGGTTCGGCGAAGCTCACCCTCGACCCGGCGTGCGGGGCGAGCAGGGACCGCAGGTCCACCGCGCCGCCGTCCGGGCCGGCCTCGGCGCCGTCCGCATCGTCCTCGTCGTACGCGTCGACCAGAGCCCCCCGCGACTCGTCGCGGGAGACCCGGGAGGGGCGGACGAGCCCGCTGGAGACGAGGGTGCGCAGCGCGACCTCCTGCTCGCCGGCCAGCCTCCCGAGTTCGGCGGCCTCGCCGCCCAGCTCGGTGCCGCGGCGCTGGACCATGGCGAGGACCTGGAGGACGCCGTCGTGGATGTCGCGGGCGAGGCGCTCCCGCTCGCGGGTGGCGGCCTCGATCTCCAGGGCGCGGGCGAGGGTGGCCTCGCTGGCGCGGGCGACCTCGACGACGTACCCGATGGCGACGGACGCCACCCACACCAGCAGCACGTTGTGGACGGTGTCCCGGGTGGGCTCGCCGCGCTGGACGATGTTGGCGGCGGCGACGAGGCTGGAGGCGGCGCAGGCCCAGCGCCAGCCGCCCTTGATGGCGAAGGCGAGGACGGAGCCGGCCGTCCAGATGGTGGGCAGGGTGGGGCCGCCGGCGGTGATCCGCTCGTGGGTGTCCGCGAGCGGGGTCAGCAGGATGCCCACGAGGGCGACGGTGAGGTCCGCGACGAGGAAGCGCTTGGTGCAGCTGGCCGCGTTAGCGACCTTGCGGAGCGTGGCCAGGGTCCACACGGCGAGGAACGCCAGGTACCAGACGGCGATCCACGGCCGGTCGAAGTAGCGGTAGGCGGAGGCGAACAGGCCCGCCGCGTAGACCATGGTGATCAGCCGGTAGGCGGTCAGCGCCCGCCACAGCGGCTGCTCGACCGACATGCGCACGACACGTTCGCGTTTCGCCATTGCCCCACCCCTTGCGGGCGGTACCGCCCTGCTGCCGCGCCTGTCAGGCGGTCTTGCCGGCTTCCGCCGCCTTCTCGGCCTCCGCTGCCTTCTCCGCCTTCTCGGCCGCCTTGTCCGCGGCCTTTTCGGCGGCCTTGGCGGCCTTCTCCGCCTTCTCGGCGTCCGCGATCTGCCGCTTGGCGGCCGTCGCGTAGATGTCGACGTACTCCTGGCCGGACAGCTTCATGATCTCGTACATGACCTCGTCGGTCACCGAGCGCAGGATGAAGCGGTCGCCGTCCATGCCCTGGTAGCGGCTGAAGTCGAGCGGCTTGCCGATGCGGATGCCCGGCCGCATCAGCTTCGGGACGATCTTGCCGGGCGGCTGGATCTTCTCGGTGTCGATCATGGCGACGGGGATGACGGGGGCGCCGGTGGCGAGCGCCACGCGGGCCAGGCCGCCGGGCTTGCCGCGGTAGAGGCGGCCGTCGGGTGAACGCGTCCCCTCGGGGTAGATACCGAACAGCTCCCCGCGCTCGATGACCTCGATGCCGCTCCTGATGGCGGCCTCGCCGGCGCCGCGCGCTCCGGAGCGGTCCACCGGGAGCTGGCCGACGCCCTTGAAGAAGGCGGCGGTCAGCTTGCCCTTCACGCCCGGGGAGGTGAAGTACTCGGCCTTCGCGATGAAGGTGACCTTCCGGTCGAGCACGGCCGGCAGGAAGAACGAGTCCGAGAAGGACAGGTGGTTGCTCGCCAGGATCGCCGGCCCCTCGGCGGGGATGTTCTCGAGGCCCTCCACCCACGGCCTGAAGGCGAGCTTCAGGGAACCCCCGATGGAGAACTTCATTGCGCCGTAGATCAACTCGAAAGCCTTCCTGTGTCCTGTCGAACAGACCTTAACCCCTGCCCCGCGCCGAGGTGCCCCGACGGCCCTGGTCGGTGCCGTGCCGGTCGCGTACGGTGAAGTCACACAGCGCTACGCACCCGCCCACGCCCCTTGTCACGAAGGAGAACCCGGTGCCCGTCCTCCCTGGAGCCGAGCCGTTCCGCCACGAGGGCGGGGAGGTCGGCGTCCTCCTGTGCCACGGCTTCACGAGCACGCCGCAGTCGATGCGGCCGTGGGCCGAGTACCTCGCCGGGCGGGGCCTGACGGTGTCGGTGCCGCTGCTTCCGGGGCACGGCACGCGCTGGGAGGACATGCAGCTCACGGGGTGGCAGGACTGGTACGCGGAGGTCGACCGGGCGCTGCGCGAGCTGCTCGACCGGTGCGCCCGGGTGTTCGTCTTCGGCCTGTCGATGGGCGGGGCGCTGACCCTGCGGCTGGCGGCGAAGCACGGTGATGCCATCAGCGGCATCGTCCTCGTCAACCCGGCCAACAAGCTGCACGACCCGCGGGCGTTCGCCCTTCCGGTGGCCAAGCACTTCATCCGCTCGACGCCGGGCATCGCGAGCGACATCGCGAAGCCGGGCGCGTCGGAGATCGGCTACGACCGGGTGCCGACGCGGGCCGCGCAGTCCCTGCGGGACTTCCTGCGGCTGGTGGACGGCGACCTGCCGCAGGTGACGCAGCCGGTGCTGCTGCTGCACAGCCCGCAGGACCACGTGGTCCCGCCGGTGGACTCGGCGCGGATCCTGGCGCGGATCTCCTCGACGGACGTGACCGAGACCCTGCTGGAACACAGCTACCACGTCGCGACGTTGGACCATGATGCGGAGCGGATCTTCGAGGACAGCCACGCGTTCGTCGCGCGGCTCGCGGAGGGCGTCGGCAGCAAGGAGGCGGCCAGCGGTGGCTGAACACGAGGAGTCCCCGGGGGGCGTGCCCCCGCTGGACGAGGAAGCGGCGTGGGCGGCGATCGTCGCCGGGTACGGGCAGGAGCCGCCGGACCCGCCGGGGTCGCGGCCGTTCCGGCCGATCGAGAACCTGATGCTGCCCGAGGAGGACGTCAAGCCGCTGCCGCGGAAGCCGGGGCGGCCCTCGGGCGGCGCGACCGGGGCGCCTGGAACCTCGGCGCCCGAGGCGTCGCCGGGGTCGCCCGAGGCGTCCGGGGAGGAGCCGCCGCAGGACGCCGGCCCGGCGAAGCCGCTGGGCAGCTCGGTGGTGTTCGCCCCGGGCGTCGGCGTGGGCGGGGCCGGGCCGCGGGACTACTCGCCGACCGAGCCGGACGACGGGGACGAGGGGCACTTCGTCCAGCCGGAGCCGGAGCTGCCGGAGGCCGACACCACGGCGAAGTTCGCGTGGCTGGCGGTGGTGGGCGGGCCGGTGCTGCTGCTGCTCGCGGTGCTGTTCCGGTGGGACATGACGTGGTGGCTGACCACTCTGGGCATCGGCGGCTTCCTGGGCGGCTTCGCCACCCTGGTGGCCCGTATGGCGCACGGCGACGACGAGGACGACGACCCGGGCCGCGGCGCCGTCGTCTGACGGGCCGGGCCGCTCAGCCGGCGGCGGGCAGGCGCAGGGCGGCGAGGACCGGGAGGTGGTCGCTGGCCGCGGCGAGGTCCGCGCCGCTGACCCCGTCGAGGCCCTCGGGAACGCCGCAGCCGAGGACCTCCACCCCGCGGCTCGCGAAGACCGCGTCGATGCGCCGGGGGCGCCCGGAGCGGGTGAAGGTGTGCTCGCCGCCCCACGGGGCGGCCGTACGGCAGTCCTGGAGGGTGCCGGCCAGCATGCGGAAGGCGGGGCCGTCGGGCGTCTCGTTGACGTCTCCGGCGGCGATCGCGTACGGGGTTCCGGCCCGGTCGACACGGGACAGCAGCTCCCCGGCCTGGGCCCGCCTCTCGGCGGGGTCCAGCGACAGGTGGGCGCTGAACACGGCGGTGCGGGCGGCCCCGAAGCGGACGACGGCGGTGGCGAAGCCGCGCCGGTGCAGGCCGGGCGTCAGCGGGAGCAGGACGTCCTCGGTGCGCTCGACGGTGGCGCGCAGGGAGCACAGCAGGAGCGGTCCGGCGGCGGTAGCCCCGCCGGAGAGCACGACGAGGTCGCACTTGGCGGCGAGGCGGGCGGCGTGCTTGCGCCAGCGGAAGAACCGCGGGGCCTCCTGGACGAAGACCAGGTCGGGGGCGCAGGCGCGGATGACGCGGGCCAGGGCGTCCTCGTCGTCGCGCAGCGAGCGGACGTTGTAGCTGAGGGCGCGGACGACGGCGGAGCCGTCGGCCTCCGTCCGGGACTGCGGCAGCGCGGGCAGGCGCGAGGTCAGGTCCATACACGGCAACATAGCCACCCCGCCCGCCGTGCCCCAGGGGGCGCGGCGGGCGGGGTGCTGCCGTGTGCGGAGCGGGCCGGGCCGCGCCCGGTCCGGAGTCAGCCCTGGCGGGCGAGGTCTGCCGCGCCGACCAGGCCGGCCTTGCCGCCGAGCTGTGCGGCCAGCACCTGGGCGTGCGGGCGCCAGGCGCCGCCGATCAGCCAGCGCTTGAAGGACTTGCGGATCGGGTCGAGGACGAGGTCGCCCTCGTCGGAGACGCCTCCGCCGACGATGAACGCCGAGGGGTCGAACAGCGAGGCCAGGTCGGCGAGGCCGGCGCCGGCCCAGCGGGCCAGCTCGCGGAAGGAGTCCACGGCCACCGGGTCGCCCTGGCGGGCGGCCTGGCTGATGTGCTTGCCCTCGATGCCCTCGGGGGTGCCGTCGCCCAGGGCGAGGAGCAGTGCGGCGTTCTCCGGGGTGGCCTTGGCGCGCTGCCTGGCGTAGCGGACCAGGGCGCGGCCGGAGGCGTACTGCTCCCAGCAGCCCTGGCTGCCGCAGCCGCACAGCAGGCCGTCGGGGACGACGCGGATGTGGCCGAACTCGGCGGCCACGCCGAAGCGGCCGCGGCGCAGCTTGTTGCCGATGATGATGCCGCCGCCGAGGCCGGTGCCCAGGGTGATGCAGATGACGTCCTCGTGGCCCTGGCCTGCGCCGAAGCGGTATTCGCCCCAGGCGGCGCAGTTGGCGTCGTTCTCGACGACGACGGGCAGGCCGATGCGCTGCTCGACCTTGTCCTTGAGCGGCTCGTGGCGCCAGTTGATGTTGGGCGCGAACAGGACGGTCGCGCGCTTGTCGTCGACGTATCCGGCGGCGCCGATGCCGACGGCCTCGATGGTGTGCTGGCTGCTTACCGCGGAGACGGCGGAGCAGATCGCGTCCGTCACTCCGTCCGCGGTCGGCGGGGTGGGCACCTTGTACGTCTCAAGGATGGTGCCCTCTTCGTCGACCACGCCGGCCGCGATCTTCGTGCCGCCGATGTCGACGCCGATGGTGAGTCCCATTAGTCCCTCGGTTTCCGGTCAAACCCCGCCACGGCCAAAGGTACCCGAGGGTGGCGGAGTCTCAGTCGAGGTCGATGTGCTGGGTGGGGCCGGGGCCGCCGTCGTCGCGGGGGTCGGAGGCGTTTCCGGCGGGCTTGCCGCCGGTGCCGGGCGCGGGGTCGGCGGCGCCGCGGGTCCAGCGGCGCTCGTGCCCCTCGACGGCGGAGCGGTAGGCGGCCACCAGCTCGGAGCCGGCGGCGGCCAGGTGGTCGAAGACCTCGGGATTGCGCTCGACGACGGGCCGGGCGGCGGCCCTGGCCTGGTCGACGAACTGCCGGACGGCGCCCTGGGCGGCGGCCCCGAGCAGCGGGTTGTTCAGGGCGGTCATCTTGTCGGCGACGGCCTCGAACAGCTTGAGGAGCTCCTCGGCGGCGGTGCCGGCCTGCCCGCCGGGGTCGGCCGGGCCGCCGTGCCGGGAGCGGCGGCGCTCCTTCTCCGCGGCGAGGTCCTCGGCGCAGGCGTCGGCCCAGGCCTCGTCGTCGGGACGGTCGGTGGCCTCGCTCATGGCGGACTCTCCTGGGCGGCTTCGGGGTGTGCGTGCTGCCTTCGACGTTACCCGAACGGAGGTACGCGGTTCAGGGCCTGCGCGGCCACAGCGCGGGGTCGGGGGTGAAGCGGATGCGGAGTTCGCCGTCGGCGAGGGCGGCGCCGGAGACGGTGCAGCGGCGCAGGGCGGCGGGCAGCGGAACGATCCGCCGGTGCGGTCCGGCGGCGACGAGCAGCTCGTCACCGCGCCGTACGAGGTCGAGGTCGCGCTTCTCGGCGCCGGGCAGCGGCACGGCCCAGACGAGGACGCCGTCCTCGGCGAGCCGGTCCTCGACGGTCCAGGGGCGGCGGGCGGCGGGGGCGTGCGGGAGCAGCCGGGCGGCCGCCGCGGCGAGGCGGTCCAGGTCCTGCGGGCCGCGGGGGGTGCGGCCGAGGTGGGGCAGGGCGGTGACGGGCGTGCGGGAGGCCCACCGGGCGGCGTGCTGCTCCTGCTCGGCGGCGAGTCCGGCGAGCCAGGGGTCGGGCGAGTCCTGCGGGACCATGCGGTTGGCGGCGATCCCGGTGACGCCCAGCTCCATGAGGGAGGCGCCGAGCAGGCCGCTGCGCAGGGCGGCGTCGGCGGCCGGGCCGGGCTCGGCGACGAGCAGCAGGGAGGTGGTGTCGGCCTCGACGGCCCGCTGGGCGGCGGCCAGCTCCTCGTCCCAGCGGGCGGCGGCCTCGTACAGCCACTGCGCGGGCATCGGCACGCCGGCGAGCTGGGCCAGTACGGGCCGCAGGGCGCGGGCGGCCTGCCGCTCGGCGGGCAGCAGCCGGGCCAGGTAGCGGCGCAGCTGGGCGGGGAGCGCGAGGGCGGCGAGGGCCTGGTGCAGCGGCGGCATGTCGGCGACGACGAGGTCGACGCCGGGTGCGGACGCGGCCCGGCGCAGGGCCCGCAGGAGGGCGAACTGCTCGGCGCCGGGGAGGTCGGTGAGCTCCTCGGCGCCCAGGGGGCGGGAGCCGAGCACGCCGAGGAGGGCGGATCCGCGCTCCTGGAGGGCGGCGAGTTCGGCGCGGAACTCGGCGCCGGAGTCGACGCGGGCGGTGAGCACCCCCGCGGCGGGCTCGGCGGTCAGGCCGGGGACGACCTCGACGGGGCCTGCCTCGGGCTCGCCGAGGAGGGCGCGGGCCGGGTCCGCCGGGCCGGCGGGGGCCGCCGCGTCCGCGCGGAGCAGCAGGACGCGCCGCCCGGTGCGGGCCGCGGCGGCTGCAGCGGCCACGGCGACGGTGGTCCGCCCGGCCCCGCCGGGGCCGGTGACGAGCAGGGTGTGCACGCCGGTCAGGCCGCGGTGGTCTCGACGCGCTTCTTCAGGCCGGCGAGGGCGCGGTCGATGATGACCTTCTCGGCCTTCCGCTTGATCATGCCGAGCATGGGGATCTTGACGTCGACGGTGAGCTGGTAGGTGACCTCGGTGCGCTTGCCGCCGTCGAGGGGGGCCAGCCGGTAGGAGCCGTCGAGCTGGCGGAGCATCTGGGACTTGTCGAGGGTCCAGCTGACCTCGTCGGTGCCGTTCCAGGTGTAGGCGAGGGTGTGGTCGTCGCGGATCGCGCCGGCGTCGAGCAGGAGGCGGACCTTCTGCGCGCGGCCCTGGGCGTCGGCGGCGAGCACCTCGGCCTCCTTGACCTCGCCGGTCCACTCGGGGTAGCGGGCGAAGTCGGCGATCACGGCCATGACGTCGGCCGGCGCCGCATCGATGGTGATGCTCGAGCTGGTGTGTTCCGCCATCGCGGTCGCTCCTGACGTGGAGTGTTCGAGGATGTGTGCGGCCTGCGGCCGCCGCGTGCAGGCTACCGTGCGTGCGGAGGTCACCACTCCAGGGCCCAGGGCCTTCCGGTGGAGGCGAAGTGGCCGACGTTCACGCACTCCGTGGACCCGATCCGCATGCGGCGGGCCAGGGGCTGGTGGACGTGACCGAAGAGGGCGTAGCGGGGGCGGGTCCGCCGGATGGCGGCCAGGAGGGCCTCGCTGCCGCGCTCGAAGCGGCGGGCGACGGTGTCGTAGCAGAGCTCGGGGACCTCCGGGGGGATGTGCGAGCACAGTACGTCGACGTCGCCGAGCGCCTCGACCTTGGCGGCGTACTCCTCCTCGGCGACCTCGTAGGGGGTGCGCATCGGGGAGGGCAGGCCGCCGCCGACGAAGCCGAAGACACGGCCGGCGATCTCGACGCGCTGCCCGTCGAGGACCGTGGTGGTGGGGGCGGCGTACTCGGGCCACAGGGCGGGGATGTCGACGTTGCCGTAGGTGGCGTACGTGGGATGCGGGAACGCGGCGAACATCTCGGCGTACTGGCGGCGCACGGCCTCCTCGATCAGCCGTTCGCGGTCCAGGCCGGCCCACAGCCGTCGGCCGAACTCGCGGGCCTCCTCGAAGCGGCGCGCGGTGCGCAGCTCGACGATGCGGTGGGCGTTCTCGACGCCGAAGAGGTCGGGGAAGATGCCGCGGGAGTGGTCGGCGTAGTCGAGGAAGAGCACGAGGTCGCCGAGGCAGATCAGCGCGTCGGCGCCGTCCCCGGCGCGGGCGAGGGCCTCCGCGTTGCCGTGCACGTCGCTGACGACGTGGACCCGCGTGCTGCTTTTCCTGCCACCGGCGCTGCCCGTCATGGGGCCACCCTAGAGGGGTGGGCGCGACGCGGGTAGAGGCGCCGACCGCAGGGGCCCTACCTGCGGTTACTTCCTAGTCGTTGCTTGGGTCGACTAAGGTCGACCCGGCAGTGCCGCGCCATGTGACGCACGGAACATCTGGCCGGTTCCCTCTATCCGGAACCCACTACCGGTGGGTAACGTCCGGTCGGTCCACACGGTGGCGATGGCGCCCAGAGGAGCAGCAGTCTTGCGCGAGTTCAGCCTTCCGGCCCTGTACGAGGTCCCGTCGGACGGGAACCTCACGGATCTCATCCGCCGCAATGCCGCGCAGCATCCCGACACCGCCGTCATGGGCCGCAAGGCCGGCGGCCGGTGGCAGGACGTGACCGCGCGCGAGTTCCTCGCCGAGGTCCGGGCCGCGGCCAAGGGCCTGATCGCCGCCGGCGTCCGGCCGGGCGACCGCGTCGCGCTGATCTCCCGCACCCGCTACGAGTGGGTGCTGGCCGACTTCGCGATCTGGTCCGCGGGCGGTGTCACCGTCCCCGTGTACGAGACCAGCTCGCCCGAGCAGATCCAGTGGATCCTCGGCGACTCCGGCGCCGTCGCGGCGATCGTGGAGGGCCCCGGGCACGCCGAGGCCGTCGCGTCGCTGCGCGACCGGCTCCCCGAGCTGCGCGAGGTCTGGCAGATCGAGCAGGGCGCCGTGGAGGCGCTGACCGCGCTCGGCGCGGAGATCACTGACGCGGAGGTCGACGAGCGCAGCGCGATCGCCAACGCGGACGACCCCGCCACCATCGTCTACACCTCCGGCACCACCGGCCGCCCCAAGGGCTGCGTGCTGACCCACCGGAACTTCTTCGCCGAGTGCGGGAACGTCGTGGAGCGGCTGAGCCCGCTGTTCCGTACCGGCGAGTGCTCCGTGCTGCTCTTCCTCCCGGCCGCGCACGTCTTCGGCCGACTGGTGGAGGTGGCGGCCGTGCTGGCGCCGATCCGCCTGGGCTGCGTGCCGGACATCAAGAACCTGACGGACGAACTCCAGTCGTTCCGGCCGACGCTGATCCTCGGCGTCCCGCGCGTCTTCGAGAAGGTCTACAACTCGGCGCGCGCCAAGGCGCAGGCCGAAGGCAAGGGGAAGGTCTTCGACGCCGCCGCGGAGACGGCCATCGCGTACAGCCGCGCACTGGACACCCCGAAGGGCCCGTCCCTCGGCCTGAAGCTCAAGCACAAGCTCTTCTCCAAGCTGGTCTACAGCAAGCTGCACGCGGTGCTCGGCGGCCGCGGCGAGTACGCCATCTCCGGCGGCGCGCCCCTCGGCGAGCGCCTCGGCCACTTCTTCCGCGGCATCGGCTTCACCGTCCTGGAGGGCTACGGCCTGACGGAGTCCTGCGCGGCGACCGCCTTCAACCCGTGGGACCGGCCGAAGATCGGCACGGTCGGCCAGCCGCTGCCCGGCTCGGTGGTCCGCATCGCCGACGACGGCGAGGTGCTGCTGCACGGCGAGCACGTCTTCTCCGGCTACTGGCAGAACGAGGCCGCGACGGCCGAGGCGCTGACCGACGGCTGGTTCCACACCGGTGACGTCGGCACCCTCGACGAGGACGGCTACCTCGCGATCACCGGCCGGAAGAAGGAACTGATCGTCACGGCCGGCGGCAAGAACGTCGCCCCCGCGGTGATCGAGGACCGCATCCGGGCGCACGCGCTCGTCGCCGAGTGCATGGTGGTCGGCGACGCCCGGCCGTTCGTGGCCGCGCTGGTCACCATCGACGAGGAGTTCCTCGCCCGCTGGGCGGCGGAGAACGGCAAGCCGGCCGGGTGCACGGCGGCCGACCTGCGCGAGGACGCGGACCTGATCGCGGCCGTCCAGAAGGCCGTCGACGACGGCAACGCGGCCGTCTCCAAGGCGGAGTCGGTCCGCAAGTTCCGCATCCTGCCGGCGCAGTTCACGGAGGAGTCGGGCCACATCACGCCGTCGCTGAAGCTGAAGCGGAACGTTGTGGCGAAAGACTTCGCCGACGAGATCGACGCGCTGTACCGCGCGTAACCGCCTCGCGCAGTTCCCCGCGCCCCTGATCCCCGGCTCCCGAGCCGAGGGGGCGCGGGGCTCCGCGTATCCGGCTCCGCGACGGGAACATCCGGACGGCCCCCGGCCCCACAGCCGGCCCCGGGGCCGCGACGACCCGCAGACACAAACGGACCGCTCCGCCCCCGCACCAGGGGCGCGGGGAACCGCGCGACCAGCCCGCGACGGCCCGCGGACGCAAACGGGCCGCTCCGCCCCGGATGAGGGGCGCGGGGAACTGCGCGGAGGGGGCCGGGGCATTGCCCCGGTTTCGGGAAGGGGCGGGGTGGGGGCTCGCTCCGCGCAGCGGCAGAGGGGCGGGCCGCGCCGCCGCGGCTAGAGGAGGGCGCGGAGGTGGGTCGCGAGGTGGTCCCAGCGCCACCTCTCCTCGACCCAGGCGCGGCCGCGCTCCCCCATCCGGCGCCGAAGCTCCGCATCGCCCAGCAGGGCCACGATGCGCTCCGCGGCGTCGCCGGGGTCGCCACCCCGCACGACCCACCCGGTCTCCCCGTCGAGCACGGCGTCCGGCGCGCCCCCGGAGTCTCCGGCGACGACCGGCAGCCCGGTCGCGGAAGCCTCCAGGTAGACGATGCCGAGGCCTTCGACGTCGAGCCCGCCCCGCCGCGTCCGGCACGGCATGGCGAAGACGTCTCCGGCCCCGTAGTGGGCGGGTAGTTCCTCCCACGGCACGGCTCCGGTGAACACCACCGACCGGGCGACTCCGGTGGCGGCGGCGAGCGCCCGCAGGTCCGCTTCGTAGGGCCCGCCGCCGACGACGAGCAGCACCGCGTCGGGCTCGGCGGCGAGGATCCGCGGCATGGCCTCGATCAGGGTGTCCTGCCCCTTGCGGGGGACGAGCCGGGAGACGCACACGACGACGGGCCGGTCGGTGAGCCCGAGCCTGGCCCGGATGTCGTCGCCGCCGCTTCCGGGGTGGAAGGTCTTCTCGTCGACCCCGGGGGGCAGTTGCGCCATGCGGGCGGCGGCCTGCGGGGTCAGTGCGGAGGCGATCCGGGTGCGGGTGTACTCGCCGAGGTAGGTGAGGGTGTCGGTGCCTTCGCCGATCCGCCGCAGCAGTTGCCGGGCGGCGGGGAGCTGTGCCCAGCCGGCTTCGTGTCCGTGGGTGGTGGCGACGATCCGCTGGGCGCCGGCCCGCCGCAGGGCGGGCGCCATGAGCCCGAGGGGCGCGGCGGCCCCGAACCACACGGACCGGCAGTCGTGTTCGCGCAGCAGTTCCACGGCCCGCCGGGTGACGCGCGGCGTCGGCAGCAGCATGGTGGTGCGGTCGCGTACGACCGGGAAGGGCTGTTCGGCGTCGAAGGCGGCGGTGGCTTCGCGGCCTTCGGCGCTGTGCTTCCAGGTGGAGGCGTAGACGACGATCCGGTCGGGGTCCAGCCTCAGTGCCATGTTGTGCAGGAAGGCCTGGATGCCGCCGGGGCGCGGCGGGAAGTCGTTGGTCACGATCAGCGTCTTGTGCATCGCCTGCCGACAGTACCGGACGTCCCGCCGGGCGCTCAGGGGGCCGCCGCGAGCTGGGTGCGGAGCTGCTCCTGCCAGGCCCGTGCGAGTTCGGCTGCGTCGAGGCCGAGCTCCTCGCCCAGGGCGGTGTCGAGCGGTTCGCGTCCGGCCCGCTCGTAGAGCCGGATGAGGGCCGCGTCCCCCCACCGGTCGGCGATGAGCCGGCAGGCGAGCCAGGCGCCTTCGTAGGCGCGGGCGAGCGCGTCGGTGTCGGTGCCGAAGGCGAAGTCCCGGTCGGCGGGGAGGGCGGCCGGGGGGTCGCCGCGGCGTACGGCCCGGGCGAGGGCGGGTGCTCCGTCGGCGGGGGCGGTGCCGGTGCCGCGGTAGGCGGCCCAGTCGGCGAGGCCTTCGGAGAGCCAGAGCGGGGTGCGGTCGGTGGTGGCGCGGCGGGTGGCGGCGTGGGTGGTTTCGTGGGTGAGGACGATGTCCCGTCCGGCGGCGCTGAGCCGGCCGTATGCGGCGGGGTTGACGATGATCCGGTCGGCGGGGGCGGGTGCGCCGCCGGTGCTGCCGGTGGTGACGGCGGCCATGCCGGTGTAGGCGGCGGCGGGCCGGCCGAGCAGTTCGGCCATCGCCTCCTGTGTCGGGGGGACGATGACGACGATCCGCCCGGCCCAGGGGCGGGGCCAGGCGGCGGCCGCGGCGGGGACGGCGCGGGCGGCGGCGGCGGCGACCTCCGCCGGGTCGGGCCCGCCGCGGCCGGCGCGCAGGACGAGCGCGTGGGTGCCGCGGACGACGTCGAGGGGCCCCTGGTCCCAGGGTTGCGGCGGCGCCCCTGGTGCGGCGGTGTCCCCGGTGACGGTCCAGCGCCCGCCGGTGCGGGTGAGCCGGATTTCGCGGGCGGATCCGGCGGGGGCGGTGTCGTGGCCGTCGATGCGGTAGCGCAGTTCGGCGGCGGCGGTGGCCCGGTGGCCGTTCCGCCGGACGCCGGTGACCTCGTACGCCCACTGCGCGAGCGGGAGTCCGGCGGGGCGGGCGGAGGGCTGCCGGGACCAGGCGGCGACGGCGGTGCGGATGTCGCGGTCGGCGGGGTCGGGTGCGGGGCCCGCGGAGCAGCCGGCGGCGAGCACGCAGAGGGCGAGCGGTGCGGCGGCGCGGCGGACGGGGGGCATCCGCCGATCCTAGTGCTCTGACCGGGAGGGTGTGGCGGCCGCAGCCGCGCTGTCAGGGCCGCGTCACGGATGCGATGGGCATCATCCTGACGGGGTCGTAGCGGACGCGGGCGCCGGGGTAGGGGGCGTGGATGACCTGGCCGTTGCCGACGTACATGCCGACGTGGCTGGCGTCGGAGCGGTAGGTCACGAGGTCTCCTGGCTGCGCCTGGGAGAGGGGGACCTGCCGGCCGGCGTGCCGCTGGGCCTGGGAGGTGCGCGGGAGGGAGACGCCGGCCTGGCGGTAGGACCACACCATCAGCCCGGAGCAGTCGAAGCCGGTGGGGCCGGTGGAGCCCCAGATGTACGGGCGGCCGAGCGCGGAGCGGGCGGCCCGTACGGCGGCCATGGCCCGGCCGGAGGCTCCGGCGGGAACGGCGCCCGGGTCGGTGGCGGCGTCGGCGCGGCCGCCGGTGCGGGAGGACCGCTCGTAGTCGGCGCGCTCGGGGGCGGGCATCTCGTTGAGCAGGCGCCGGGCGTCGGCGAGCTTGGCGGTGACGATGCGCTTCTGCCGGGCCACGTCGGCGCGGGCGGCGTCGAGTTCGGCGAGCTTGAGGGAGGCTTCGCGGCGCTGCTGGGCCAGTCGGCGCTGCTCCTTGCGCAGGTCGTCGAGTTGGCGGGCCTGGCGGCCGGTCAGCTGCTCCAGGGTGGCGGCCTTGTCGAGGTATTCGTCGGGGTCTTCGGAGAGCATCAGCTCGACGGCGGGGTCGATGCCGCCGGAGCGGTACTGGGCTCCGGCGAAGGCGCCGAGGACGCCGCGCATGGTGTTGATGCGTTCCTGGCCGCGGGCGAGCTGGTCCTGGGCGCGGCCGATGTCGGCGCGGAGGGCGTCGGCGCGCTCGCCGGCCCGGTTGTAGCGCTCGGTGGCCTGTTCGGCTTCCCGGAAGAGGCGGTCGACCTGGGCGCGGGCGCCTGCCGCGGGCTCCCGGGGGTGGCCGGGGGCGGCGATGGCGGGTGCCGCGGTGAGGGCGGCGGCCGTGGCCGCGGCTGCTGCGGCGGTGAAGGCGGTGATTCTGATGTTCCGGTCGGGGCTGACGAGCCCGGCCCGGCGAGGGGACGCCACGTGCAACCGCTCCCTTCCGCAGTGCGGGACCGGGTCCGCCCCGGGTGGACGGCCGTGTTCCGGGCTCCGCGCGGGCAGACAGTAGCCGCGCGGCCGCGGGGCGGCCAACGGCCGGAGCGGGGGTGGGCAGGGCTGCGCCCCGCTGAGACGCAGGTCATGGGCGGGGCGCGGGGGTTGGGGCGGCGGTGCGGAATTCGCCCGGATGGGCGGTGTGGGGCGCGGCTGTCAGACGCGGACGCCGAACTGGAAGGGCATGTTGTTGATGGACTCGTACTTGACGCCGCCGCGCGGGTTGGAGGCGTGCAGGACCATGCCGTTGCCTGCGTACAGGCCGACGTGGTGCAGGTCCGAGTAGAAGAACACCAGGTCGCCCGGCTGGAGTGCGCTGCGGCCGATGCGGGTGCCGTCGTTGGCCTGGGTCCAGGTGGTGCGGGTGATGCTGACGCCGGCCTGCTTGTACGCCCACTGCGTCAGTCCGGAGCAGTCGAAGGCGCTGGGGCCGGTGGCTCCGGAGACGTAGGCGCTGCCGAGTTTGGTCTTGGCGGCGGCGAGGGCGGCTCCGGCGCGGCCGGAGGTCTTGACGCTGCCGAGGTCGGCGCGGTCGCTGTCGGCGCGGCTGGCGCGGGCCTCCTCGTCCTTGAGCTGGGCGCGCTGCTGGGCGGTGAGGGTGTTGAGGAGGGCCTGGGCCTCGGCGAGCTTGTCCTGGGAGGCCTTCTTCTTCGCGCCGAGCTCCTTGCGGGTGGCGTCGAGGTCGGCGAGCTTGCCGGCGGCCTCCTGGCGCTGCTGGGCGAGGCTGCGCTGCTTGGCCTGGATCTTCTGGACGGCGTCGAGCTGGCGGCCCGTCAACTGCTGGAGGGTGGAGGCCTTGTCGAGGTAGGTGTCGGGGTCGCCGGAGAGGAACAGGGCGACGGACTGGTCCAGGCCGGCGCCCCGGTACTGGGCGCTGGCCATCGAACCGAGGGTGGCGCGGAGCTGGTTGAGCTCTTCCTGGCCGCGGGCGACCTGGTCCTGGATCCGCCCGATCTCCTTTTCGAGCTTCTCCTGGCGCTCCTTGGCCCCGTTGAACTTCTCGGTGGCCTGCTCCGCCTCCTCGTAGAGGGCGTCGACCTTGGCCTTGACCTCGTCCTTGCCGGGCTGGGCAGGCGCGGCGGAGGCGCTGTGCGCGGAGAGCGCGACGGCTGCGGCGGCCGTGGCGGTCAGCACGGTGACGCGCGCGCGGTTCGGCTGCTTGGGACGACGGTGGGACGCCACGAAGCCGAGCTCCTTCTTGTCGGGGCCGCCGCTGCCGAGTTCGTCGGCGCACCGCGGCGGAACCTCCGCCGACACCCCGAATGAGTGATCTACCGCACGAAGGTTTGAGCAGACCCTAGTGAGCCCGCTGTGATCACTTCAAACCCCTGAAGGAAAAATTCCGCTCCTGCGAACAGGTTCTTCACCGCAGGCCACGCTGCGTGCCGGGGAGTTGACGGTCCGTCCCCCGACGGCACCACCAAATCGGGCATACAGCCGAGGGGTTACGAAACGCGCGAAAGGCGCTTCAGTAGCAGAACGGACGCCACGGGCCGCGCCCCCGCCTTCGCCACCCCGTCGGCCACCTCGCGGTCCGTGGAGACCACGACCACCGGCCGGCCGGGCGGCTCCGCCCGCACCAGCTGCCGGATCAGCTCGTCCGCCGTCACCCCGGGCTTGGAGAACAGCACCCGCACCCCGCGCGGCGGCGCGAGCAGCACCGGCGCGGCCAGCTCGGCGCCGTCGAAGACGCACGTCATCTCGGCACCCGTCTGCGCGGCCAGCATCGACAGCCCGCCCAGCAGCCGCAGCCGCTGCTTCTCCAGCGGCATCGTCGGATAACCGGTCTTGGTGACGTTGTAGCCGTCCACGACCAGATGCGCCTGCGGCAGCGCCAGCAGCTGGTCGAGCAGCGCCGGATCGGTCTCCGACAGCGCCCGCGCCGCGATGTCCTTCGGCGACATCCGGCCCGGCTCCACCGCGTCCGCCAGGTCGGCCGGCCGCGTCGAGACCGGCGGCAGCGCCAGCTCCCGGCGCAGCCCCTGGGCGGCGTCCAGCACCGTGTCCAGCAGCAGCCGCAAACGCATGTCCTCGATGCTGCGCCCCTCGCGGGTCGCGCGGCGCGAGGTCTCCAGCGCCGCCTCCGCCTCGGCCAGCCGCGACTTGAGCCGGCGGCTCTCGCTCTCGGCGGCGGCCACCTGGGCGGCGGCCTCGGCGCGGACCGCGTCGATCTCCGCGGTCGCCTTCCGCAGGGCGGCCTCACCGCGCTTGACGTCGCTGAGGGCGCTGCGCAGTTTCCGCTGAAGCGATTCGGCTTCCTTCCGAGCCGCCTCCAGCTCGCCGCGCACCTGCTCGCCGCCCGCCCGCTGCAGTTCCCGTACGTGGGCCAGCTCCGCGCGCAGCCGGTCGAGTTCGCGCCGGGCCTCCTCGTCCGCCCGCTCGGCGTCGGCGCGCTGCGCCTCCTCCCCCGCGGCGGCGACCAGCTTCACCCAGCCGGCGGGCCGCAGGACGTACGCCGCCGCGGCCACGTCGAGCGGGTCGGCGGCAGCCGGCGGGGCACCGGAGTCCAGGGCCCCGGCCAGCTCCGCGTGGGCCTCGCGCACCTTCCCCGCGACGCGCCCCCGGAAGACGGGGTCGCTCTCGACGGCCGCGGCCATGGCGTTGCCCGCGAACTTCGCCCGCCGGGTCGGGGTGAAGCGGGCGTACTGGCGCAGCTGCGCCGGGAGGTCCGCTACCGTCAGCGCCCCGAAGGCGTCCGAGACGAGCGCGACGACCCGGCGCCGCACGCCCTCCGGCAGCGGGCGGTCGAGCACCTCGGCGGCGTCGCCGGCCGCATCGGCCGGCTCAGCGCCGCTTGCTGGCTCCACAATCCGTCACCCCTACCGTCCATCCCGGCGGGCGCGGCTCCCTCAGGAGTCCGCGCCCGGCCTGTCCACGAGTTCGATCTGGTCCACCGCGTTGCACCAGCGGCAGCGGACCGACTCGATGGTCTCACTGACCACCTCGCGCTCCTCGACCTTGGGCTCCCCGGCAAGGTCCAGGTGGACGTACTCGACGACCTTCGACGAACGGGTGACGTCGAAGCGCGTCAGGTTGCCGCACAGCGTGCAGCGCCACCGGGTGGTCGCGGTCGGCAGGGGAACCGTCATCAGGCCGCACTCTCCTTCATAGCTCTTTCGATTAAAGCCGCCGTCCGCGCGAATCGGCGGCCCGCAGCACGTAACCCTACGGCCTGCCGGTGCGGCGGGGAGGGCCGGTCGGGCCATGCTCGACCGCATGATCGCAAAGTGGCGGGCCGTGCGGGCAGCGGCCGGGGGCCCGGTGGCCACGCACGCACTGATCGCGGGCTGCTGCGCGGTGTTCCTGCTCGGCCCCGCGTCGGGGCTCAATCCGTCGTACGGCACGGGCGAGCGGCTGCTGGAGGCGGGCACCGCCTACTTCCGGCGGTGGGGCGTCGTCCCGACCGAGCTGGCGCAGGGCGCGCCGCGTGCGCTGCTGACGCCGCTGACCGCGCTGTTCCTGCACGGCAGCTGGCTGCACCTGCTCGGCAACATGCTGTTCCTGCGCGTCTTCGGCGCGATGGCGGAGGAGCGGATGGGGCGGCCGGCGTTCCTGTGCTTCTACGTGTGCACGGGCTACCTGGCCCTCGCCGGGTACGCGGCCGCCAACGCCTCCTCGGAGCAGACGCTGGTCGGCGCTTCGGGGGCCATCTCGGCGGTCCTGGGGGCGTTCCTGTTCCTCTTCCCCAGGGCGCGGGTGACCAGCCTGTTCCCGTTCCTGTACTTCCTGCCGCTGCGGCTCCCGGCGTGGCTGGTGCTGCTGTTCTGGTTCGCCCTGCAGTGGCTGGCGGCGCACCGGGCGGGCAGCGGGCCCGGGGTGGCGTACCTGGCGCACCTGGTGGGCTTCTCGCTGGGCTTCCTCCTCGCGTGGGTGCGGTACGGCCGGGCGGCTAGAGTGAGGCGATCAGCGACGGCCACCGAGGGAGACAGCCAGCCGTGATCACCGCGATCGTGCTCATCAAGACCAGCGTGGACCGCATCCCCGAGATCGCCGAGTCGATCGCCGCGCTGGAGAACGTCAGCGAGGTCTACTCCGTCACCGGGACGTACGACCTGATCGCGCTGGTCCGCGTGGCCCGCCACGACGACCTCGCGGACATCATCCCGGGCCGCATCAGCAAGATCCCCGGCGTCGAGGCGACCGACACGCACGTGGCGTTCCGCACGTACTCCCAGCACGACCTGGAAGCCGCCTTCGCCATCGGCCTGGACGCCTAGCCGGACGCCACCGCGCCCCCGCCGCCGCAGGTCGGCCCGCCGGGCGCACGTCAGACCGCCGGGACGCAGCGGCCGTCCTCCGTGCGGTACTGCCACTTCGCCCCGTCGGTGACGAGTTCCTCGACGGCCCGCAGGAACCGCTCGATGTGCTCGTCGGGGGTGCCCGCCCCGAAGCTGACGCGGATCGCGTTCAGCGACCGCTCGCCCGGCTGCCGGGCCTCGGGGGCGTCGCAGGCGCCGGGCTCCCGGGGGGCGCTGCCCAGCAGGGTGCGCACGAGCGGGTGGGCGCAGAAGAGGCCGTCGCGGACGCCGATGCCGTACTCGGCGGACAGTGCGGCGGCGAAGTGGGAGCTGTTCCAGCCGTCCACGGTGAACGAGATGACGCCGACGCGGGGGGCGTCGTCCCCGAAGAGGGACAGCACCCGCACCTCGGGGACGGCGGCCAGGCCCTCACGGATCCGCTCGACGAGCCGGTGCTCGCGGGCGACGAGGCCGTCGAAGCCGGCCTCGGCCAGGGCGCGGCAGGCGGACGCGATCGCGTAGGCGCCGATGACGTTGGGCGAGCCGGCCTCGTGGCGGGCGGCGGTCGTGTGCCAGGCGACGTCGACGCCGCCGTCCTCGCGCCGGGCCACGGTGCGGGAGGCGCCGCCGCCGGCCAGGTAGGGGCGGGCCTGCTGCAGCCAGTCGGCCCGGCCGGCCAGCACGCCGGAGCCGAAGGGGGCGTACAGCTTGTGCCCGGAGAAGGCGACCCAGTCGACGTCGAGGTCGCGCACGGAGACCGGGTGGTGCGGGGCGAGCTGGGCGGCGTCGAGGACGATCCGGGCGCCGTGGGCGTGGGCGGCGGCCGCGAGCTCCCGTACGGGCCACAGCTCGCCGGTGACGTTGGAGGCGCCGGTGACGCAGACGAGCGCGGGGCCGTGGGGGCCTCCCCTGCTCGAGCGAAGCCGAGAGCTCGGGGAAGGGTCGCGGTCGGCGAGTGCCCGCTCCAGGGTGGCGACGGCCTCGGCGGGGGTGCGGGGCGCGTCGAGGTAGGTGACCTGCTCGTCGCCCCAGGGCAGCAGCGAGGCGTGGTGCTCGGTCTCGAAGACGAAGACGCGGCAGCCGGCGGGGAGGGCGGCGGCGAGGAGGTTCAGGGAGTCGGTGGTGGAGCGGGTGAAGACGACCTGGTCGGAGGGGCGGCAGTCGAGGAACGCGGCGACGGCGGCCCGGCTCTGCTCGAAGAGGTCGGTGGACAGCTGGGAGAGGTATCCGGCGCCGCGGTGCACGCTGCCGTAGTAGGGGGCGTAGGCGGCGACGTCGTCCCAGACGCGCTGGAGGGCGGGGGCACTGGCGGCGTAGTCGAGGGCCGCGTACGTGGTCTCGCCGCCGGTGACGAGCGGGACGGTGACGTCGCGGCCGAGGACGGGCAGCGGCTCGTCACAGGCGCCGCCGCAGGCTGCGGAGGCGGGGGCGGCGGGGGCGGCGTTCAGGGTTGCGGACATGGCGGTATCTCCCGGCTGCAGGGCTGAATGGCTTCGGAAACCACCCGTACGCGGGTACGGCGCTGCGCCGTCCGGGGTACGGGGAAGGCCTCGGGGGACGGCCGCGGCGCACGCACGCGGGTACGCGGAAGGGGGCCGGTCCGAGGTGGTGGAGAAGGGGCGGTTCGCCCTATCGCATTCGCTTGCTCACGGAAAAGGCTCCTCGAGAGACCAGGACCCCTGGTGTCGAGGGATCCGCGCTTGCCGCGGACCTCGCTGCCCGCGGCCTGGTCATCACCCGGGGCACCCCGCCACGGAAGGAGGGTTGCCGGACAGCAGGCCGGGGCCAAGACGCTGTCACTCGTGACCTGGTCAGCCATCCTGCCACAAGATCCGGCACGCACAAGGCCCCGGTCCGCCATGCGGACCGGGGCCGGGCCGGGAGCCGTGCCGAGGGGGCGGGCGGCTGTCAGGCGTTGGTGGCGGCCACCCACCGCTCCAGCACGGCCCGCGCCGCCCCGGAGTCGACGGACTCGGCCGCGCGCGCGATGCCCGCCCCGATCTGCTCCTCCAGGGTGCCCGTGCCGGGCTCCAGGGCGACCAGCGCGGCCGCGGAGTTCAGCAGCACCGCGTCGCGCACGGGGCCGGTCTCGCCGGCCAGCAGCCGGCGGGCGACGTCGGCGTTGTACGAGGCGTCCGCGCCCCGCAGCTCCGCCACGTCGACCAGGTCGATGCCGACGTCGCGCGGGTCGAAGGCCTGCTCCTGCACCCGGCCGTCGCGGACCCACCACACGCGGGAGGTCGCCGTCGTCGTCAGCTCGTCGAGGCCGTCGTCGCCGCGGAAGACCAGCGCCGAGGAGCCGCGCTCGGCGAGGACGCCCGCCACGATGGGCGCGACCCGGGCGTCGGCCACGCCGGTGGCCTGGGCCCGCACCCGCGCCGGGTTGGTGAGCGGGCCGAGGAAGTTGAAGGTGGTCCGGATGCCGAGCTCGCGCCGGGCGGCGGCGACGTGCCGCAGCGCCGGGTGGAACTTCACCGCGAAGCAGAAGGTGATCCCGGCCTCCTCGGCCACCTCGACCACCCGGGCGGGGGTGAGGTCCAGGTTGACGCCGAGCTTCTCCAGGACGTCCGAGGCGCCGCTCGCGGAGGATGCGGCCCGGTTGCCGTGCTTGACGACCTTGGCGCCGGTGCCGGCCACCACCACCGACGACATCGTCGAGATGTTGACGGTCTTCGCGCCGTCGCCGCCGGTGCCGACGATGTCCACCGTCCGGCCGGGCACCTCGATCAGGTTGGCGTGCGCGTACATCGTCCGGACGAGGCCGTTGATCTCCTCGACGGTCTCCCCCTTGGCCCGCAGGGCCACCATGAAGCCGGCGATCTGGGCGTCGCTGGCCTCGCCCCGCATGATCCGGTCCATGGCCCACGCCGTGTCGTCGGAGTGCAGGTCGCGGCCGGTGAGCAGGGCGTCGAGGACGGCCGGCCAGCCGCGGGCCGCCACGCTGTCGCCGCCTGCCGGGGTCGCCACGTTCATGGTCCGCTCCTGGTGGTCCACAGTCGAAAGGGGAGGGAATCAGCCTATCCAGCCGCGGGGACGGCAAAGAGCCCCGTCCAGACCCTGGACGGGGCTCTCGCCGTGGCGACGCGGGGGCCGTGGGAAGTCAGCCCCGCTCGGGATCAGTGGTGGCCGTGGCCGCTCTGGATCTCCTGGTACTCCTCCACCGTGGGCTTCGGAATCTGGTTGCCCTCGCCGTACAGGCCCTTGCTGAGCTTGACGCGCAGCTTCTCCATGGCACCGACCTTGCGCTGCACGCCGTTCTCGTCGACCGTCGGGCCGATCTCGGCGGGCCGGTACTGGTGGTGCGAGGTGAGCGTGTGCAGCTTGTCCTGCGACAGCGGCTCGTGGACCTCGACGAACTCACCGTGCGGCAGGCGCTTGATGACGCCGGTCTCGCGGCCGTGCAGCACCTTGTCGTGGTCCCGGCGCTGCAGGCCGAGGCAGATGCGCTTGGTGACGATGAAGGCCAGGACCGGGACGGCGAAGAAGCCGATCCGGACGAACCACGTGATCGCGTTGATCGACAGGTGGAAGTACTGCGCGAACATGTCGTTTCCACCGCCGATGAGCAGGACGATGTACTCCGAGATCCACGCGACGCCGATGGCCGTGCGGGTCGGGGCGTTGCGCGGGCGGTCGAGCAGGTGGTGCTCGCGCTTGTCACCGGTGATCCAGGACTCGATGAACGGCCACACCGCGATCGATCCGAGGACCAGCGGGAAGAGGACCAGCGGGATGAACACGCCCAGGACGAGCGTGTGGCCCCACAGGTTGATCTCCCAGCCCGGCATGGCGCGGATCAGGCCTTCGGGCATGCCCATGTACCAGTCGGGCTGCGCACCGGTGGACACGTGGTCCGGGCGGTACGGGCCGAGGTTCCAGATCGGGTTGATCGAGGCGATCGCCGCGATGGCCGCGATGACACCGAAGACCAGGAAGAAGAAGCCTCCGGCCTTGGCCATGTAGACCGGCAGCAGCGGCATGCCGACCACGTTGTTGTTCGTCCGGCCGGGGCCGGGGAACTGGGTGTGCTTGTGGTAGAAGACCAGGATCAGGTGGGCCACCAGCAGGCCCATCATGATGCCGGGCAGCAGCAGGATGTGGATCGAGTAGAACCGGGCCACGAAGTCGCCGCCGGGGAACTCGCCGCCGAAGAGGAAGAACGACAGGTACGTGCCGACGACCGGCACGGACAGGATCGCGCCCTGCATGAAGCGGACACCGGTGCCCGAGAGCAGGTCGTCCGGCAGGGAGTAGCCCGTGAAGCCGGTGAACATGCCGAGGACCAGCAGCAGGAAGCCGAAGACCCAGTTGATCTCGCGCGGCTTGCGGAACGCGCCCGTGAAGAAGACGCGCATCATGTGCACGATCATCGCGGCGACGAAGATCAGCGCGGCCCAGTGGTGGATCTGCCGGATGAGCAGGCCCCCGCGGACGTCGAAGCTGATGTCCAGGGTCGAGGCGAAGGCCTCGGACATCATGACGCCCTGCATCGGGACGTACGAGCCGTGGTACTCCACCTCGTTCATGCTCGGGTGGAAGAACAGCGTCAGGTACACACCCGTGAGGATGATGATGATGAAGCTGTAGAGGCAGATCTCACCCAGCATGAAGGACCAGTGGTCCGGGAAGATCTTGCGCATGTTCGCCTTGGCGAGGCTGTAGATGCCCAGGCGGCCGTCCGCCCAGTCGGCCACGCGCTCGCCGGCGGGCGCCTTCCGCTTGTCAGTGGCGGTACTCATCCGCGCTCCCAGAATGCAGGACCGACGGGCTCTTCGAAGTCGCCGAGCGCTTCGAGGAAGCCTTCGCCGTTCACGCCGATCCGCAGCTGCGGAAGCGCGTGGCCGGCGGGGCCGAAGATGACACGCGCGCCGTCGGAGAGGTCGAAGGTGGACTGGTGGCACGGGCAGAGCACGTGGTGCGTCTGCTGCTCGTACAGGCTGATCGGGCAGCCGACGTGGGTGCAGATCTTCGAGTAGGCCACGATGCCGTCGTGGGACCACTCGAGCTCGCGCTTGTCCTTGATGTCCTCCGGCTGGATGCGGACGATCATCACGGCGGCCTTGGCGATCTCGGTCAGGAACTCGTGCGAGCCCTCCTCCAGCCCCTCGGGCTGGACGAAGGTCAGCGAGCCGACCTGGACGTCCTCGGGACGCAGCGGCTCACCCGTGTTCTGGTTGATGAGCAGCTTGCCCTTGGCCCAGACGGTCTTGCGGAGCTTCTCCTCGGGCAGCGGGCCCAGGTCGCGCAGCAGGACCAGGCCGGACAGCGGCACCATGGCCAGCGCGCCCAGCAGGGTGTTGCGGATCAGCGGGCGGCGGCCGATGGCCGACTCCTCGGCACCGGCGGCGAAGTCCGACATGACCTTCGCCTTGACCTCGGCCGGGGCCGCGATCGGGTGGCGGTCGTCGGCGACCTCGACGTCGGACATCAGCGTGCGGGCCCAGTGGACCGCGCCGGCGCCGATGCAGAAGAGGGCGGTGCCGAGGGTCATGCCCAGCGCGAAGTTGAGCGCGCTCACCTTCCCGAGCGGGAAGATGTAGACGATCTTGTCGACCGGGATGACCACGTACGCGGCGATGAAGGCGATGGTGGCCAGCATCGACACCGTGAACAGCATCGCCACGGTGCGCTCGGAGCGCTTGGCGGCGCGGTCGTCGATGTCCTGGATGCGCGGCTTGTGGACCGGCAGGCCGGGGTCGGCGAACGGGTCGTCCGCGACCGCCACACCGCCGTGGTGGGCTTCGCCCTGCTCGCTCGGCAGGTGCTTGTCTTCGGGAATCTCTTGGCTACTCATGACTTCTTGGCCTTAGCGGTGTGGGCCGCGACCCAGACGGCGACAGCGATCAGCGCACCCAGACCGAAGATCCAGCCGAACAGGCCTTCCGAGACGGGGCCGAGGCCGCCGAGCTTCAGACCGCCGGGGTTGACCGACTTCTCGCCGTTCACGTTCTGGAGGTACGCGATGATGTCCTTCTTCTCCTTCTCCGGCATGGTGCTGTCCGGGAAGGAGGGCATGTTCTGCGGGCCGGTGAGCATGGCCTCGTAGATGTGCTTCGGCGAGACGTCCTCGAGGTTCGGGGCGTACTTGCCGTTCGTCAGCGCGCCGCCCTCGCCGGTGAAGTTGTGGCACTGCGCGCAGTTGTTGCGGAACAGCTCGCCACCCTTGGCGACGTCGGCGCCCGCCGGGTCGTACTGCTTCTTGGTCGGCGTGATCGGGCCGGCGCCGAGGGACGCGATGTACGCGGCCAGCTGGTCGATCTGCGCCTGGGAGTAGATGACCGGCTTCTTCGGCACCTGGGCGCCGGGCTGCTGGGCGGGCATGCGGCCGGTGCTCACCTGGAAGTCGACGGCCGCGGAGCCGACGCCGACCAGGCTGGGGCCGTCAGTGGTTCCCTCGCCACCGGTTCCGTGGCAGCTTGCGCAACCCACGGCGTAGAGCTTCTTGCCCTCCTCGATGGCGAGGGACTGGGCGGTTTCTTCGGCCTGCGCCTTGCCCGCAGGGGCGAAGGCGGCGTACAGCCCCCCAGTGGCCGCCAGCGCGAGGAGTAGAACGACGACCGCCGCCAGCGGATGGCGTCGTCGTGCGGAGAGCTTTTTCACGGATTACCCCGGTGTCAGGATCTTCTGCGTCGGTGTTTCTGGATGGTTGCCGGGTGCGGGCCCGGCCACGTGTTCGCTACTTGATCAGGTAGATCGTGGCGAAGAGGCCGATCCAGACGACATCGACGAAGTGCCAGTAGTAGGACACGACGATGGCCGAGGTGGCCTGTTCGTGGGTGAACCTCTTGGCCGCGTACGTCCGGCCGAGGACCAGCAGGAAGGCGATGAGACCGCCCGTCACGTGCAGACCGTGGAAGCCGGTGGTCAGGTAGAACACCGAGCCGTACGGACCGGACGAGAGGCTCATGCCCTCGTGCTTGACCAGCTCGGTGTACTCGAACACCTGGCCGCCAATGAAGATCGCACCCATCACGAACGTGACGATGAACCACGTCCGGAGCTTCTTCACGTCACCGCGCTCGGCGGCGAAGACGCCGAGCTGGCAGGTGAGGGAGGAGAGCACCAGGATCGTGGTGTTCGTCGCCGAGAAGGGCAGATTCAGGGCCGAAGCCTGCTCTGTCCAGTACTCGGCGCCCGTCACCGATCGCAGGGTGAAGTACATCGCGAAGAGGGCCGCGAAGAACATCAGCTCGGAACTCAACCAGATGATGGTTCCCACGCTGACGAGGTTCGGCCTGTTGACCGTCGGGTGCGCGTGCCCGGTATCTACTGTCGTTGCTGTCGCCACGACCGACATTATGTCGGTCGCTTATCCCGCCCTCACCCCGGGGGGTGCCGTTCGGAGTGTCAGGGCCGTGTGCAAGGCCCGAACGGCCCATCGCCGGGCGGTCGGCGGGCGTGCCCGAACCGGTGTGGGCGGGCGGTTCCGAGGAGTAGCATCCCGCGCAACATCAACGTGGTTCACGGCAACCGTGGAGGAACGAAATGCGGTCGACTGCACGGGTTCTGGTCTACAGCGACGATGCGAACACCCGGCAGCAGGTGCTCCTGGCCTCCGGGCGCAGGCCGGCCGCGGACCTGCCGCCGGTGGAGTTCGTGGAGTGCGCCACGCTGCCCGCGGTCCTGGGCGAGTTGGACGCGGGCGGGATCGACGCCTGCGTGCTGGACGGCGAGGCGGTCCCGGCGGGGGGTATGGGGGTGTGCCGGCAGATCAAGGACGAGGTCTTCCGCTGCCCGCCCGTCCTGCTGCTGATGGGCCGTCCGCAGGACGCCTGGCTGGCCACCTGGAGCCGCGCGGACGCGGCGGTGACCCTTCCGGTCGATCCGGTGGAGTTCGCGGACGCACTGGCGCGCCTGCTGCGCGCCCGGCTGTCCCTGGACGCGTAGGGGCGTCCGGGCGGTGGGGGGGGGGGGGGGGGGGGGGGGGGGGGGGGGGGAGGAGGGGGGGGGGGGGGGGGGGGGGGGGGGGGGGGGGGGGGGGGGGAGAGGGGGGGGGGGGGGGTGGGGAGGGGA
>NZ_JBVIGV010000010.1:0-42874 GCF_055570615.1 Streptomyces sp. NPDC031121 | reverse complement strand
TTGTTAGGGTGGTCGGGGGTAGGATGTGGTTGTTGTGTCCCCCCCCCCCCCCCACCGCATCCCCCCCCCCCCCTCCTCCCCCCCCCCCCCCCCCCCCCCCCCCCCCCCCGCACCGGTCGCGGGCCGCGGGGGCGGCGCGGGGCCGCCGGGTTCAGACCTGCGGGCGCAGGCGGGCGTGGTCGGCCGGGGTGCGGCCGTCGCGGGTGCCCGAGAGGAGGGCGCTGCCCTCGCGCCAGTCCTTCCAGTCCATGTTCCAGTCGCCGAAGCCGTTCCCGAAGGTGTCCATGTCCTCGCCGATGCTGTTGACGACCTGGACGATGTCCCCTTCGGTGATGTTCTCGTAGAACCAGGCGGCGTTGGCGGTGCTCATGCCGGTGCAGCCGTGGCTGACGTTCGCGTAGCCGTGGGACCCGACGGACCACGGGGCGGCGTGCACGTATTCACCACTCCAGGTGACACGGGTGGCGTAGTAGACGGGCAGGTCGTAGTTCTCGCTGCCGCCGATGCCGACGGTGTCCCCGCGCATACGGACGTAGTACTGCTTGCCGAGCACGACCTTGACGCCGTTGCGGGTGGAGAAGCCGGGCTTCCCGGTGGTCACGGGGAGGGTGGTCACCACCTCGCCGTTGCGCTTGAAGGTGAGGTGGTGCGCGGCGGCGTCGGTGATGGCCTCGACGCGGTCGCCGAACTCCAGCGTGAGCGGGGTGCCGGCGGCGCCGTGGAGCTCGCCGTCGATCCTGATGCCCTCCAGGTTGCTCCGTACGGAGACGGTGCTGTTGGCGGGCCAGTACTCCTTGGGCCTGAAATGCAGCCGCTTGTCGTCGACCCAGTGCCAGGCGCCCTCGACCCCGGGCGGGGCGTCGACGACCAGGCCCCGTTCGACGACGGCGCGGGCGGCCTTGTCCTTGACGGGCTCGCTGAGCTCGGCCGTGAGGGGCTGTCCGACGCCGTACTTGCCCTTTTCCGGGCCGAATTCGACGTTCAGGACCTTCTTGGCCGGAGTGGTGTGGAACGTCAGCGTGCGCTGCCCGGGGGCGCCCCGCTCGTCCTCGGTGCTGACGGTGACCGTGTAGCGGACGCCGGCGGCGAGGGGGCCGGTGCTGTGCCAGCGGTCGCCCTTGGCGGTGAGCTCGCCGGCGAGGTGGCGGCCGTGCACGTCCACGGCGGTGACGTCGGTGATGCGGCTGCTGCCCGCGCCCTTCGCGGTGACCTCCAGGGGGCGGTTGTGGTCGACCGGGCGACCGCCCTGGACCTGGTTGAAGGCGATCTGCTCGCCCGCGTCGTGCGGGCGGGCTGACAGCGGGTTCTCGTGCGACCCGCATGCGGTGGTGCCGGCACCGAGGGACGCGACCAGCAGGGAGCAGCTGATGACCGTCCAGAGACGCGGTGAGTGGTTCATGGGGCCAACGCTAGGGAAATACGACAATCCCGGCGCGCGGGATGACTGCAAACGAGGGGCCCGGGCTCCTCTGTTCGAGGAGTCCGGGCCCCAGGCGTTCGACCGAGCCGAGTGCGGCTACTGGTTCTGGTTCTCACCGCGGTAGTACTCGTACACCCAGCCCCACAGGCCGATCAGGATGATCGGGGCCGAGAAGTACATCAGCCACCAGCCGAAGACGACGCCCATGAAGGCGAGCGCACCGCCGATCGCCAGCGAGAGCGGCTGCCAGCTGTGCGGGGAGAAGAACCCCAGCTCGCCCGCCTCGTCGGCGACCTCGGCCTCCAGGTTGTCCTGGGCCATCTCGTCGACGCGCTTGGCCGTGAAGGCCAGGTAGTAGCCGATCATCACGCTCAGGCCGAAGGCCAGGAAGAGCGCGGTGGTCCCCACGGGCTCCTTCGACCACACGCCGTACACGACGGCCATGATCAGAATGAAGGCGGAGAGCCAGAGGAACATCTTGCCCTGGATCTTCACTTGCCGGCCTCCTTGCCACCGGTGACGGCCTTGGCGCCGTGGTCCTCGAGGTGGTCGAGGGCCGCGATCTCCGGGTGGTGGAGGTCGAAGGCCGGCGACTCACTGCGGATGCGCGGCAGGGTGACGAAGTTGTGCCGCGGCGGCGGGCAGGACGTCGCCCACTCGAGCGAACGGCCGTAGCCCCACGGGTCGTCGACCTCGATCTTCTTGCCGTACTTGGCCGTCTTCCAGACGTTGTACATGAACGGCAGCATCGACAGGCCGAGCAGGAACGAGCTGACGGTCGAGATGGTGTTCAGCGCGGTGAAGCCGTCGGCGGCGAGGTAGTCCGCGTAGCGGCGCGGCATGCCCTCGGCGCCCAGCCAGTGCTGCACCAGGAAGGTGCCGTGGAAGCCCACGAAGAGCGTCCAGAAGGTGATCTTGCCGAGGCGCTCGTCCAGCATCTTGCCCGTGAACTTCGGCCACCAGAAGTGGAAGCCGGAGAACATCGCGAAGACCACGGTGCCGAAGATGACGTAGTGGAAGTGCGCGACGACGAAGTACGAGTCGGAGACGTGGAAGTCCAGCGGGGGCGAGGCCAGGATGACGCCGGTCAGACCACCGAAGGTGAAGGTGATCAGGAAGCCGACGGCCCAGAGCATCGGGGTCTCGAAGGACAGCGAGCCCTTCCACATGGTGCCGATCCAGTTGAAGAACTTCACACCGGTCGGTACCGCGATCAGGAAGGTCATGAAGGAGAAGAACGGCAGCAGTACGCCGCCGGTGACGTACATGTGGTGCGCCCACACGGTCACGGAGAGGCCGGCGATGGCGATCGTCGCGGCGATCAGGCCGATGTAGCCGAACATCGGCTTGCGCGAGAAGACCGGGATGACCTCGGAGATGATGCCGAAGAACGGCAGGGCGATGATGTACACCTCAGGGTGTCCGAAGAACCAGAAGAGGTGCTGCCACAGCAGGGCGCCGCCGTTGGCCGCGTCGAAGACGTGGCTGCCGAACTTGCGGTCGGACTCCAGCGCGAACAGCGCCGCCGCGAGGACCGGGAAGGCGAGCAGGACCAGGACACCGGTCAGCAGCACGTTCCAGGTGAAGATCGGCATGCGGAACATCGTCATGCCCGGGGCGCGCATGCAGATGATCGTGGTGATGAAGTTGACCGAGCCGAGGATGGTGCCGAAGCCGGAGAAGGCCAGACCCATGATCCACATGTCGGCGCCGATGCCCGGCGAGCGGACCGCGTCGGACAGCGGGGAGTAGGCGAACCAGCCGAAGTCGGCGGCACCCTGCGGGGTGAGGAAGCCGGCCACCGCGATGGTCGAGCCGAAGAGGTACAGCCAGTACGCGAACATGTTCAGCCGCGGGAACGCCACGTCGGGCGCGCCGATCTGCAGCGGCATGATCCAGTTCGCGAAGCCGGCGAACAGCGGCGTGGCGAACATCAGCAGCATGATCGTGCCATGCATGGTGAACGCCTGGTTGAACTGCTCGTTCGACATGATCTGCGTGCCCGGACGGGCCAGCTCGGCGCGCATGAAGAGCGCCATCACGCCACCGATCAGGAAGAACACGAACGACGTGACCAGGTACAGGGTACCGATGGTCTTGTGGTCGGTCGTGGTCAGCCATTTGACCACCACGCTGCCAGGCTGCTTGCGCCGTACCGGCAGCTCGTTCTCGTACGAGTCTGCGGCGGCACCCTGGGATTCGTTGAGGATGCTCACAGTGTGTTCGTCTCCGCGTTCCGGGCCGGGTCAGTCTGCTTGATGCCGGCCGGCAGGAAGCCGGTCTGCCCCTTCTCGGCCAGTTCCTTCAGGTGCGCCCGGTACTCCTCGGGCGAGACGACCTTGACGTTGAAGAGCATCCGGGAGTGGTCGACGCCGCACAGCTCGGCGCACTTGCCCATGAAGACGCCCTCCTGGTTGGGCGTGACCTCGAAGACGTTGGTGTGGCCCGGGATGACGTCCTGCTTGAAGAGGAACGGCACCACCCAGAAGGAGTGGATGACGTCGTTCGACGACAGGATGAAGCGGACCTTCTCGCCCTTGGGCAGGTAGAGGGTCGGGCCGGGGTTGCCGGTCTCCGGGTTCCGGTCGCCCGGGATGCCCTTGTCGTAGACGCCTTCGGCGCCCGCCGGGAAGGCCTTGGTGTAGCGGTCCGGGATGCTGGCGAGTTCCTTGGGAACCGCGCCGGCCTTCGGGGTGGCCGCGTCGCCGTCGACGTTCTCGATGTAGTTGAAGCCCCAGCTCCACTGGAAGCCGACCACGTTGATGGTGTGCGCCGGCTTCGAGAGGGCGAGGAGCTTGGACTCGTCACGCGCGGTGAAGTAGAACAGCACCGAGACGATGATGAGCGGGACCACGGTGTACAGCGCCTCGATGGGCATGTTGTACCGGGTCTGCGGGGGGACCTCCACCTTCGTCCGGCTGCGCCGGTGGAAGATGACGCTCCACAGGATCAGGCCCCAGACCAGGATGCCGGTGACCAGAGCGGCCGCCCAGGACCCCTGCCACAGGGAGAGGATGCGAGGCGCCTCCTCCGTGACCGGGTAGGGCATCCCGAGGCGGGGGAAGTCTTTCCATGTGTACGAGCAACCAGTGGCGGTCGCCAGGACCACGCCCGCAGTCAGCGCCTGCAGCAGCTTCCGCCGCATCGGGCGCCGCGGCGAGCGGTCGGAGCCGTAGGGACTCACGTAGCGCCTTCCCGAGAGTCTCGGCCCGCGCGGCCGGCCGCGGCCGTGTTCGGGTCGGTCGCCGGCCCTGACGCAGGCAGGGGTTTGGATGTTTATGCGGACCAAACCCTACTGGACGCTATTTGGGGTCGCGCGGGGAGGGTGCCCAACGCGCCGCTACTGCCCCCGAAGGGATGGATCCGCCGTACGGGGGACGGGCCGGCACCGGCCGAACGGCCGTGTGGGGGCGGCTTCTGACGGGCCCTGCGCTCCGGCGCCGCGGGCGGCTCCCGGCGGGCCGGACGGCGCCGCGCACCGGGTCGGCGCCGCGCCCGGGGACCGCTGCCTTACGGTGGCGGGATGCCGTACTTCGACACCGCGTCCACCGCACCGCTGCACCCCGTGGCCCGGCAGGCGCTGGCGGCCGCCCTCGACGAGGGCTGGGCGGACCCCGCGCGGCTGTACCGGGAGGGCCGGCGTGCGGCGCTCCTGCTGGACGCGGCGCGCGAGGCGGCGGCGGAGGCCGTCGGCTGCCGGGCCGACGAGCTCGTGTTCACTCCTTCGGGGACCCAGGCGGTCCACTCGGGGATCGCGGGCGCCCTCGCCGGGCGCCGGCGCACCGGCCGGCACCTGGTGGTGTCCGCGGTCGAGCACAGCTCGGTGCTCCACGCCGCCGACGTGCACGCCGCCGCGGGCGGCTCGGTGGCCCAGGTGCCGGTGGACCGCACGGGCGCCGTCACCGCCGGGGGGTACGCGGAAGCGCTGACCGCGTCCACCGCGCTGGCCTGCCTGCAGTCCGCCAACCACGAGGTGGGCACGGTGCAGCCGGTGGCGGAGGTCGCGGACGTCTGCGCGGAGGCCGGGGTCCCGCTGCTGGTGGACGCCGCGCAGTCGCTGGGCTGGGGGCCGGTGGAGGGCGCCTGGTCGGTGCTGGCGGCGAGCGCCCACAAGTGGGGCGGGCCGCCCGGGGTCGGCCTGCTGGCGGTCCGCAAAGGTGTCCGGTTCTCGCCGCAGCACCCGGCGGACGAGCGGGAGTCGGGCCGCTCCCCCGGCTTCGTGAACCTCCCGGCCGCCGTCGCGGCCGCCGCCTCGCTGCGGGCGGTGCGGGCCGAGGCGGAGGCGGAGGCGGCCCGGCTGCGGGTGCTGGTGGACCGGATCCGGCGGCGCGTGGCCCGGCTCGTGCCGGACGTCGAGGTGGTCGGCCACCCGGACCGGAGGCTGCCGCACCTGGTGACCTTCTCCTGCCTGTACGTCGACGGGGAGACCCTGCTGCACGAGCTGGACAGGGCGGGCTACTCGGTCTCCTCCGGCTCCTCCTGCACCAGCTCCACCCTGACGCCGAGTCACGTGCTGCGCGCGATGGGGGTGCTGTCGGAGGGGAACGTACGGGTCTCCCTGCCGCCGGGGACGACGGCGGAGGACGTCAACGGCTTCCTGGAGGTGCTGCCCGGCGCGGTGGCCCGGGTCCGGGCGGCCCTCGGGTCGCCGGAGGCGGAGCCGTCGGAGCCGGTCGCGGACTCGGTGGAGGTCGACGCGCTGGGGCTGCGCTGCCCGCAGCCGGTGATCGAGCTGGCCAGGGCCGTCCGCACGGTCCCCGTCGGAGGGACCGTCACCGTGGTGTCGGACGACGAGGTCGCCCGGCTGGACGTCCCGGCGTGGTGCTCCCTGCGCGGCCACGACTACCTGGGCGAGGAGCCGCGGCCGCGGGGGACGGCGTACACGGTGCGCCGCCGGAGCTGAACCGGGCCGGCGCCCCCGCGGGCGCCGGCCGGCGGCATTACCGGATCAGGCGGCGAGGTGGGCGCGCACCTCGGCCGCGGCGTCCTCGCCGTACGCCTTGGTGAAGCGCTCCATGAAGTGGGCGCGCGCCAGGGTGTACTCCTGGGTGCCGAGCGTCTCGATCACGAGGGTGGCGAGCATGCAGCCGACCTGCGCGGCGCGCTCCAGGCCGACGCCCCAGCCGAGGCCGGCCAGGAAGCCGGCGCGGAAGGCGTCGCCGACGCCGGTCGGGTCGACCTTCGCGGTCTCCTCCGGGCAGCCGACCGTGATGGTCTCCTCGCCTGCCCGCTCGATGCGGACGCCGCGGGAGCCGAGGGTGGTGACGCGAGTGCCGACCTTGCCGAGGATCTCCTCGTCGCTCCAGCCGGACTTCGACTCGATCAGGCCCTTCTCGTACTCGTTCGAGAAGAGGTACGTCGCGCCCTCCATCAGGGTGCGGATGTTCTCGCCGTCCATGCGGGCGATCTGCTGGGAGAAGTCCGCGGCGAAGGGGATGCCGCGGGTGCGGCACTCCTCGGTGTGGCGGAGCATCGCCTCGGGGTCGTCGGCGCCGATGAGGACCAGGTCGAGGCCGCCGACGCGGTCGGCGACGGCCTTGAGCTCGATCAGGCGGGCCTCGCTCATCGCGCCCGTGTAGAAGGAGCCGATCTGGTTGTGGTCGGCGTCGGTGGTGCAGACGAAGCGCGCGGTGTGCAGGACCTCGGAGATCCGCACCGAGGAGGTGTCGACGCCGTGCCGGTCCAGCCAGGCGCGGTACTCGTCGAAGTCGGAGCCGGCCGCGCCGACGAGGACCGGGCGCAGGCCCAGCTGGCCCATGCCGAAGCAGATGTTCGGGCCGACACCGCCCCGCCGGACGTCGAGGTTGTCGACGAGGAAGGAGAGGGAGACCGTGTGCAGCTGGTCCGCGACCAGCTGGTCGGCGAAGCGGCCGGGAAAGGTCATGAGGTGGTCGGTGGCGATGGAGCCGGTGACTGCGATGCGCACGGCGTGGATGCTCCTGCGGGAAGGCGAGCGTTGACAGTCAACGCTACCCCGTCGCGGACCTGCCGCCGACCCTGTGAAACTACCCCGTAGTAGGTCTTTCTCCGCGCGGTGGTGCGAGCCTACGGTGCCCCCATGACCTACACCGAGGGATTCGGCTACGGAGAGTACGCGGTCGACACGCGGCCGGGTTTCGCGCGACTGCTGCGCGACTGCGCCAGGATGGCCCCGCACTGGGCGGTCCCGGCGGACCCCCGGCCGGACAGGGTGGCGCCGTCCCGGATCCACGGGGTGCGCGTCCCTGCGGCCTCGGCCCGCCTGATCGCCTCCACGGCGCAGTACGGCGACGGCGGGTAGTCCGGCGGAACCGGTTTCGCGTCTGTTCCGTCACACCCGCATCAGCCACGGCGATACGGGCGTAAGGAGCAAGCGGTGACGAGCGAACAACCCGAGACATCACGCGGCACACGGCGGCGGCCGGCCTGGGCCATCGGCTCCATCGCCGCCGCCGTGCTGCTCGCCGGCGGCGGGACGGCGTACTGGGCGTCGGCCGCGCAGGGCGGCGGCCGCGCGGGCGGCGAGCCGGCGGCCTCGGCGCCGCGGGTGGCGCCGAGCCCGTCCGGGCCGGGCATCGCCCCGGGCGAGCCGGATCCGCAGGGCGGCGGGGTCACCTACCGGGCTGCGGGGAGGCTGCCGGAGGCGCCGGCCACCGCGCCGTCGTACGCGGCGTCCGGGGAGGTCTCGGCCGAGGAGGCGGGCCGGCTCGCGGCGGCCCTCGGCCTGGCGGGCGATCCGCGGCGGGTCGGCGACACCTGGCGGGCCGGGGAGGGCGCGGACGGCTCGGGGCCGCGGCTGACGGTGACCCGGACGGCGCCCGGGACGTGGAGCTTCTCCCGCTTCCACGGCGGGGGCGGCACGGGCGACGACTGCGAGCGCGGCAAGGACACCTGCGGGCCGGCCAGGCTCCCCCAGGGCGGGGACGGCGGGGCGGGCGCCGGAAAGCCTGTGTCGGAGGAGGCGGCGAAGGCCGCGGCGGCGCCGGTGCTGGCGGCGGCCGGGCAGTCCGGCGCGGCGCTGGACGCACGCCTGGTGCAGGGCTCGATCCGTGTCGTGGCCGCCGACCCGGTGGTCGACGGGCGGCCCACCAAGGGCTGGACCACGCAGGTCAGCGTCGGCCCGGACGGCCAGGTGGTGGCCGGCAGCGGCGAGCTGAAGGCGCCGGTGCGCGCCGGCGAGCAGCGCGTGGTCGGGGCGGCGGAGGCGCTGGCCCGGCTGAACCGCTCCTCGGGCGGCCCGGACCGGACGGGGCCGAGCGGCTGCGCCTCGGCGGTGCCGCTGACGACGGACGACCCGGTGGGGCCGGGCGAGACGCCGCCGTGCGACCCGGAGCCGCGGCCGATGAAGCCGCCGCGTACGGAGACGGTGACGGGGGCGGTGCTGGGGCTGGCCGCGGGGACGGTGAACGGGGCCCGCGGGCTGGTGCCGGCCTGGCACTTCGAGGTGGCCGGAAAGGACGGTGCGCCGGCGCACACGGTGGTGCAGCCGGCAGCGGAGGGCGGCCAGGCGGCGCCCGCCCCGTCGGGGGCGCGCACGGTGCCGGGGTTCTCGTACGCGGAGGCCGACCGGAAGCTGACGGTGAACTTCTGGGGCGGGGTGTGCAGCACCTACGCGCTGGAGGCGCGGGAGGAGGCCGGCTCGGTGACGGTGCGGATCACGGACACCCCGACCGATCCGGGCCGGGCCTGCATCATGATCGCGCAGGAGATGAGCGTGTCGGCGACGCTGAAGCAGCCGCTGGGGACGCGCGCGGTGGTGGACGCGACCTCGGGGAAGCCGCTCCCCCGCCAGGGGTAGTCCCGCGGCGCCGGACGGCGAGGCCCCCGGCACCGAGGACGGTGCCGGGGGCCTTCGCTCTGCTTCCGCGGGCCCTGGCGGGGGCTTAGCTGAAGGAGTCGCCGCAGGCGCAGGAGCCGGTGGCGTTGGGGTTGTCGATCGTGAAGCCCTGCTTCTCGATGGTGTCGACGAAGTCGATGGAGGCGCCCTGGAGGTAGGGGGAGCTCATCCGGTCCGTGACGACCTTCACGCCGCCGAAGTCCTTGACGACGTCGCCGTCGAGGGAGCGCTCGTCGAAGAAGAGCTGGTAGCGCAGGCCGGAGCAGCCGCCGGGCTGGACGGCGACGCGGAGCGCCAGGTCATCGCGGCCCTCCTGCTCCAGCAGGGTCCTGACCTTGTCGGCGGCGGCGTCGGACAGGAGGATGCCGTCGCTCACAGTGGTCTTGTCGTCCTGTACGGACATCTGCATTCACTCCCGAAGTGGGCGGCTCCCCGCCGGCAGGCAGGGAAACGTCGGACTCTTGCCGTCGGTGGCAACGAGCGGGGGCGCGGATTCATTCCGGACCCGACGCGTGTTCCAGACATTCATGCTCGCACACCGGCGCGGACCGGTGGACCGGACGCGGGGACGGGTTCACGACCGGGCGAATGCGTCACATCGACACTATCGGCATCGTCAAAGTGACGTGAACCGGCTATCATAGATAGCGTCAAATAGACGAAAAGTCGAAGCAGACGCTTCCAGAAGTCCCTTGTCGCAGAACAGAAAGGGTGCGTGTCGTGACCACCGCCCAGCCCTTGGACGTCCAGCCGACGCCCCTTGCCCTGCTGCTGCTCGGCCGCGAAGCCGACCCCAAGAGCGAGCGCGGCGTGGAGTGCCCCGGCGACCTCCCCTCGCCGTCGGACCCCGACCTGGTGGCGCGCGCCCGCGCCGCCAAGGAGAAGCTCGGCGACAAGGTCTTCATCCTCGGGCACCATTACCAGCGTGACGAGGTCATCGAGTTCGCCGACGTCACCGGCGACTCCTTCAAGCTGGCCCGCGACGCCGCCGCCCGCCCGGAGGCCGAGTACATCGTCTTCTGCGGCGTCCACTTCATGGCCGAGTCCGCGGACATCCTGACCGGCGACGACCAGAAGGTCGTCCTGCCGGACCTGGCCGCCGGCTGCTCCATGGCCGACATGGCCACCGCCGAGCAGGTCGCGGAGTGCTGGGACGTGCTGTCCGAGGCCGGCATCGCCGACGTGACGGTGCCCGTCTCGTACATGAACTCCTCCGCCGACATCAAGGCCTTCACCGGCAAGCACGGCGGCACCATCTGCACCTCGTCCAACGCGAAGAAGGCCCTGGACTGGGCGTTCGAGCAGGGCGAGAAGGTGCTCTTCCTCCCGGACCAGCACCTGGGCCGCAACACCGCCGTCCGCGACATGGGCATGTCCCTGGACGACTGCGTGGTCTACAACCCGCACAAGCCGAACGGCGGCCTGACCGCCGAGCAGCTGCGCGACGCGAAGATGATCCTGTGGCGCGGCCACTGCTCCGTGCACGGCCGCTTCTCGCTGGACTCCGTCAACGACGTCCGCGAGCGCATCCCGGGGGTGAACGTGCTGGTGCACCCCGAGTGCCGGCACGAGGTCGTGGCGGCGGCGGACTACGTCGGGTCGACGGAGTACATCATCAAGGCGCTGGAGGCGGCCCCGGCCGGCTCGAAGTGGGCCATCGGCACCGAGCTGAACCTCGTGAAGCGCCTGGCGAACCGTTTCGCCCCGGAGGGCAAGGAGGTCGTCTTCCTCGACCGGACGGTCTGCTTCTGCTCCACGATGAACCGCATCGACCTGCCGCACCTGGTCTGGGCCCTGGAGTCCCTCGCCGAGGGCACCCTCGTCAACCGCATCCAGGTCGACAAGGAGACCGAGAGCTTCGCCAAGCTGGCCCTGGAGCGGATGCTCGCGCTGCCGTAGCGGGTCCCGCCCCGCGCACCGAGAGCCGGAAGCACCTGCCGAAAGGGCCGCTCCCCTCCCCCACCGGGGGACGGGAGCGGCCCTTTCGCCTTCGGCTCCGTGCCGGTCAGACCCCTGCCGGGGCGTGCTCGCCGGCCTCGGTGCCCTGCGGCGCCGGGACGGCCGCCAGGCGCGACCGGCGCTTGTCCCTGCGGCGCTCCTTGCGCAGCTCGATCATGGTGTACAGGGTCGGGACGAGGAGCAGCGTCAGCACCGTCGACGAGACCAGCCCGCCGATCACCACGACGGCGAGGGGCTGGGAGATGAACCCGCCCTCGCCGGTCACGCCGAGCGCCATCGGCAGCAGCGCGAACACGGTGGCCAGCGCCGTCATGAGGATCGGGCGCAGGCGGTGCCGGCCGCCCTCGACGACGGCCTCGACGACGCCGAGTCCCTGGGCCCGGTACTGGTTGACCAGGTCGATCAGGACGATCGCGTTGGTGACGACGATGCCGATCAGCATCAGCATGCCGATCATGGCGGGGACGCCGAGCGGGGTGCCGGTGACGAGGAGCAGGCCGAGCGCGCCGGTGGCCGCGAACGGGATGGAGACGAGCAGGATCAGCGGCTGCACCAGCGACCGGAACGTGGCCACGAGGAGCATGAACACGATCGCGATGGCGGCGAGCATGGCGAGGCCGAGCTGGCCGAAGGCCTCGCTCTGGTCCTCGGAGACGCCGCCGATGGAGGCGGTGGCGCCCTCGGGGAGCTTCAGCGCGGCGATCCTGGTCTGGAGTTCGGCGCCGATGGCGCCGGTGTTGTCGCCGACCGGCCTGCCGGTGACGGTCGCGGCGCGGGCCCCGTCGATACGGGTCAGGGAGACCGGTCCGGGCACCTCCTTGACCTCGGCGACGTCGCCGAGGCGGAGACCGGGCCCGACGGGCAGCGCCTGGAGTTCGGCCAGGGTGGACGCGGGCTGCGCCGACTTGATGACGATGTCCCGCTCGGTGGTGTCGAGGACGGCCTTGCCTGCCGGGGTGCCCCGTACGGCCTGGGCGGTGATGGCGCCCAGCGCGGCTTGGTTCAGGCCGGCCTCGGCGGTCTTCGGGGTGGCGGTCACCGAGATCCGCGGCACGGACTGGGAGAGGTCGCTCTGCACGTCGGTGACGTCGTCGAGGCCCGCCATCTCGGCCCGGACCTGCTCCGCGGCCTGCGCCAGGACGGCGGCGTCGCCGGCCTTGACGACCACGCTGAGGTTCTGGCCGCCGAAGCCGCCGCCCGCGGAGATGCTCGTGTCGCCGATGCCGTCGAGCTTCGCGAGGGCGTCCTCGATCCGCTTCTTGACGTCGTCGCTCTCGCCGGCGTCGTCCAGGACGACCTGGAAGGTGGCCTGGTTGGAGCCGGTGCCGCCGCCGAAGGCGGCCAGGAAGCCGGAGGAGCCGACGGTGACCTGGTGGTCCTTGACGCCCTCGACGCCGTCGAGGGCCTTCTCCACCCGGCGGCTCGCCTCGTCGGAGGCGGCCAGGGAGGTGCCGGCGGGCAGCTGCTGCTTGACGGTCAGGACGGCCTGGTCGCCCTGGTCGAAGAAGTTCGTCTTCAGCAGCGGGGTCATGCCGAGGGTCGCGACGAAGATGACGGCGGCCAGCACGAGGGTGGTCGCCCGGCGCCGGGTGACCAGGCCCAGGGCCCGGACGTAGCCGCGCTGGAGGCGGCTGTTCGCCTCCTTCTCCTCGGCCTCGCGGCGGGCCCGCTCGGCGCTCGCGGCGTCCCCGGCGCTCACGCCCTCCGGCGCGCGCAGGAACCAGTACGAGAGCACGGGCACGACCGTCAGCGACACCAGCAGCGAGGCCAGCAGGGCCGCGGCGACGGTGAGCGAGAAGGGGCCGAAGAACTCGCCGACCATGCCGCCGACGAGGCCGATCGGCACGAAGACGGCGACGGTGGTGAGGGTGGAGGAGGTGACCGCTCCGGCGACCTCCCTGACGGCGGTGAGGATGGCGGCCTCGCGCTCCTCGCCGTAGCCGAGGTGGCGCTTGATGTTCTCCAGGACGACGATCGAGTCGTCGACGACGCGGCCGATCGCGATGGTCAGGGCGCCCAGGGTGAGCATGTTCAGCGACAGGTCGCGGGTCCACAGCACGATCAGCGCGAGGACGACGGACAGCGGGATGGAGACCGCCGTGACGAGCGTCGAGCGCAGGGAGGCGAGGAAGACCAGGATCACCACGACGGCGAAGAGCAGGCCGAGCAGGCCTTCGGTGGTGAGGCTGGAGATGGACTGGGCGACCGGCGGGCCCTGGTCGGCGACGACGGTCAGCTCCGCGCCGGAGCCGAGGGCGGCGCGCAGCTCGGGCAGCTTCTCCCGGACGGCGTCGGAGATGGCGACGGCGCTGCCGTCCTTGTCCATGGTGAGCACCAGGGCGAGGCTGGGCTTGCCGTTGGTGCGGGTGAGGGAGACGGGCTTGGCGGGCTCCTGCCGGACGGCGGCGACGTCGCCGAGGCGGACGGCCGGCCTGCCGGGTCCGGCGGTCAGGCGGAGCTCCTCCAGCTGGGCGAGGGAGGTGTAGCCGGCTCCGACGCGGACGGTCCGGTTCTTGCCCTGCTCGTCGAAGGAGCCGGCGGGCACGGTCGCGCCGCCCGCCTGGAGGGCCTGGGCGAGGGAGGCTCCGTCGAGGCCGGCCGCGGCGAGGCGCGCGGGGTCGGGGGTGACGGTGACCTGGACGTCCTGGGCGCCGTCGACGGTGACCTGGCCGACGCCCTTGATGTCCTCCAGGACGGGGACGACGGTGCGGCCGAGCTGGTCGGCGAGGGCCTGCTGGTCCTTGTCGGAGGTGACGGCGAGGACGACGGTCGGGATGTCGTCGGTGGAGCCGGCGACGACCTGCGGGTCGACCTCGGAGGGGAGCCGGACGCGGGCCCGGTTCACGGCCTGCTGGACGTCGGCGACGAGCTGCTTGGTGCCGGCGTCGCCGTAGTCGAAGGTGGCCATGATGAGGGCGTTGCCCTCGCTGGCGGTGGAGGTGATGCCGGTGATGCCGTCGACGCCCTTGAGGGTGGCCTCGATCGGCTCGACGACCTGCTTCTCCACGACGTCGGGCGAGGCGCCCTGGTAAGGGGCGAGGACGGACACCATCGGCAGGTCGATGGAGGGCAGCAGCTGCTGCTTGAGCTGGGGGACGGCTATGGCGCCGAAGAGCAGCGCCGTGAGCGACACGAGGCCGATCAGCGCTCTCTGGGACAGGCTGAAGCGGGACAGCCAGGACATGGGCGTCGGTATCTCTCTGCAGTCGGTCGGAGCGAGGCCGCACGGGCGTGCGCTGCCCCCCAGCCTGCCGCGGCCGGGGCGCTGCCGCGTCGCCCCTGGGTCCCGGCTTTATGCGGCGCATACCGCGCCTGTAGTACGCGGCCCCTACTGCGGACGGCGGCCCTGATCCGCCGGACAGACCCTACTCGCCGCGGGGCCGGACCAGTCCGGACTCGTAGGCGACGACGACCAGCTGGGCGCGGTCGCGGGCGCCGAGTTTGGCCATGGCCCGGTTGACGTGCGTCTTGACGGTGAGCGGGCTGACCTGGAGCCGCCCGGCGATCCCGTCGTTGGACAGGCCCGCGGCGACGTGGACGAGGACCTCCCGCTCGCGGCCGGTCAGCGCGGCGAGCCGCTCGGCGTGCCCGCCGGCCGGGGCCGCGGGGTCCGCTCCGCCGCCCTGCGCGAGGAACGTGGCGATGAGCCCCTTGGTGGCGGCCGGGGAGAGCAGGGCCTCGCCTGCGGCGGCGACGCGGATGGCGTTGAGGAGCTCCTCCGGTTCGGCGCCCTTGCCGAGGAAGCCGGAGGCCCCGGCCCGCAGGGCCGCGGCGACGTACTCGTCGACCTCGAACGTGGTGAGCATGACGACGCGTACGGCGGCGAGTTCCGGGTCCGCGCTGATCAGGCGGGTGGCGGCGAGGCCGTCGGTGCCGGGCATGCGGATGTCCATCAGCACCACGTCGGGCGCGGTCTCGCGAACCCGCTCGTAGGCCTGGGCGCCGTCGCCGGCCTCGCCGACGACCACCATGTCGGGTTCGGAGTCGACGAGTACGCGGAACGCGCTGCGCAGCAGGGCCTGGTCGTCGGCGAGGAGCACCCGGATGGGCGTCGGCGTCTCTTCCACGGCCCGACCCTACGCGCCCGTACGCGCCCGGGGGCCGCCGGGGAGGGGGGTACGGGCCCGGTGGCGGCGGCGGGGGCGGTCAGCCGAGGGCGAGCACGACCAGCGCGGTCGTCGCTGCGGTCTCGGCGACGGCGCCGAAGACGTCGCCGGTGACCCCGCCGAAGCGGCGCACGCACCGGCGCAGCAGCAGTTCCGCGACGGCCAGGGCGGCGGCCACGGCGGCGGCGGCGCGGACGGCGGCCAGGGCTCCGCCGGGGGCGGCCGCCGCCGCGGCGAGAACGGCGACCGCTGCGGCGGCCAGGGCGGCCGTGTGCCGCGGCACGACCCCGGCGACGGCGGCCCCCAGTCCCTCCGGGCGTGCGGGCGGGATCCCCCCGCGGGAGGCCAGCGTCAGGGCGAGGCGGGCGGCCACGCCGGCCGTGGCGGCGGCGAGGGCGCCGCGGGCCCAGCCGTCGGCGAAGGCGTCGGCGAGGGCCCCGGCCTGGAGGAGCAGGAGCAGCAGCAGCGCGACGACCCCGAAGGGGCCGATGTCGGACCGCTTCATGATGGTCAGCGCCTCGGCGGCCGGTTTGGCGCTGCCCAGGCCGTCGGCGGTGTCGGCGAGGCCGTCCAGGTGCAGTCCCCGGGTCAGGGCGGCGGGGACGGTGACGGCCGCGGCCGCGGCGAGGAGCGGGCCGCCGCCCAGCACCGCCAGGGCGGTTCCCGCGGCGGCGGCGGCCGTGCCGACGGCCAGTCCGGCGAGCGGCGCGCACGCCATGCCGGTGCGGGCCGCGGGCCGGTCCCAGCGGGTGACGCGGACGGGCAGCACGGTCAGCGTGCCGAAGGCGAAGCGGAGCCCGTCGCCGAGCGCGGCGCGCTCCCGCGGGGGCGCGGGCCGGGACGGCGGGGACGGGTCGCCGGCGGGGTCTGTCGTGGGATCGGTCATCGGCGGGAACGGTACCTGCTGCCCGCGGCGGCGATTTGCCCGAGGGGCCCGAGCCGCGAAGCTGGTGTCATGGGTTCTTGGTGGTACCGGAACATCATCGAGCCGGGGAAGCTCCCGCTGCTCCTCGCCCTGCTCGCGTTCATCCTGTCGTTCCTGGTCACCCGGGTCATCACGCGCCTGATCCGGGCCGGGCGCGGGCCGTTCGGGAACATCGCGCCGGGCGGGCTGCACGTCCACCACGTGGTGCCGGGGGTGATCCTGGTGGTCATCGGCGGGTTCGGGGCGATCGCGAGCGGCGGGCAGGGCTTCGGGTCGCTGCTGTCGGCCGTCGTCTTCGGGCTGGGCGCGGGGCTGGTCCTGGACGAGTTCGCGCTGATCCTGCACCTGGACGACGTGTACTGGAGCGAGCAGGGCCGCAAGAGCGTGGAGATCGTGGTGCTGACGGCCGCCGTGGTCGGGCTGGTGCTGGCCGGCTTCCTGCCCTTCGGGGTGAACGACCTGACGACGGAAGAGCTGCAGAACCGCGGACTCGTGGTCATGAACATGGCCACGAATTTCTTCCTGGCGCTGGTCGCCCTGTGGAAGGGCAAGGCCCGCACCGCGCTCTTCGGGATGGTGATCCCCTTCGTGGCGCTGATCGGCGCGGTCCGCCTGGCCCGCCCGGGCTCGCCGTATGCGCGGCGGTTCTACGCGAACCGGCCGCGGGCGCGGGCGCGCGCCGGGCTGCGGGCCTTCCACCACGACCGGCGGTGGGCGGCGCCGCGGCGCCGGTTCGAGGAGTTCATCGGGGGCGCCCCGGACCCGGCGAAGACCCCTGCGGCGGCCGCTCCCGAGGAGCCGCCGCCGCACTGAGCGGGCCGCCGGCGGACCGGTACGGGCCCGGGGCCGGCCGGGGTCAGCCGGGGATCAGCCCGTTGTCGCCGAGCATCTCCCGGACCTCCTCCAGCGTGGCGTCCGGAGCGGGCAGGATCAGCTCGGACGGCTCCAGCGCGTCGTCCGGCAGCGGTACGCCGAGCCGGCGGACGGCGTCGAGGAGCGCGCCGAGGGTGCGCCGGAAGCCCGGCTCGTCACCGCCCTCCAGCTCCGCGAGCAGCTCGTCGTCCAGCTTGTTCAGCTCGGGGAAGTGGCTGTCCCCGATCTCGACCTGGCCTTCCCCCATGATGCGGACGATCACGACGGGCCCCTGTCCTACTGCTTGTCGAACCGGTGCTGGGTCTGCTGCTGCTGGGCGGAGCCCGGGGCGCCGCCCTCGATGGCCTGCTGCTGGGCGGAGGAGCCGCCCGCCAGCTCGGCCTTCATCCGCTGGAGCTCCAGCTCGACGTCGGTACCGCCGGAGAGGCGGTCGAGCTCGGCCTGGATGTCGTCCTTGGAGCCGAGGCCGCTCTGGTCGTCGAGCGCGCCGGAGGCGAGCAGCTCGTCGATGGCGCCGGCGCGGGCCTGGAGCTGGGCCGTCTTGTCCTCGGCGCGCTGGATGGCGAGCCCGACGTCGCTCATCTCCTCCGAGATGCCGGAGAAGGACTCGGCGATCCGGGTCTGCGCCTGGGCGGCGGTGTAGGTGGCCTTGATGGTCTCCTTCTTGGTGCGGAAGGCGTCCACCTTGGCCTGGAGGCGCTGCGCGGCCAGCGTCAGCTTCTCCTCCTCGCCCTGGAGGGTCTCGTGCTGCACCTGGAGGTCGCCCACCTGCTGCTGGAGCGAGGCGCGGCGGGAGAGGGCCTCGCGGGCCAGGTCCTCGCGGCCCAGGGCCAGCGCCTTGCGGCCCTGGTCCTCCAGCTTGGCGGACTGCGTCTGCAGCTGGTTCAGCTGGAGCTCCAGGCGCTTGCGGGAGGTCGCGACGTCGGCGACGCCGCGGCGGACCTTCTGGAGCAGCTCCAGCTGCTTCTGGTAGGAGTAGTCGAGGGTCTCGCGCGGGTCCTCGGCCCGGTCAAGGGCCTTGTTCGCCTTCGCGCGGAAGATCATCCCCATACGCTTCATGACACCGCTCATGGGCTTCGCGCGCCCCCTTCTGACGGACTTCGCTCCAGACGACCAACAAGACCCACAGTACGGGCCCTGTCTCCATTACCGCACTGTTCGTGAGCGGATGCGCTCCTCCTCGAGGACGACTGTGCCCCGGCCCCGGTAGGGCGTGAGGATGAGACGCGCCTCCGGGTGCCCCCGGCCGCCGCACGAACCCTGCACCGGTCCAGACGCCCGCCGTTGCCGGATCGTTCCCCGGCAGGGTGGGGCAGCAGTCGCCGACCACGTAGGCTTGGGTTTTGTGTTTGGTAGCCGTTCCTCCAAGGAAGAGAAGGCCGCCGCCGCCGACAAGGTGAGCGCCGAGCCCTCGCAGCCCCGTCACCCGCAGGCCCCCAAGGGCCGCCCGACGCCGAAGCGCGCCGTCGCCCAGTCGCAGCGCAAGGCCGTGGTGGCCTCGACCGGCAACCGCAAGGAGGACATGCGGCGCGCCCGCGAGCGCCGCCGCGTGGAGCTGGCGAGGCAGCGCGAGGCCCTGGCCAACGGTGACGAGCGCTACCTGCCCGCCCGCGACAAGGGCCCGGTGCGCCGCTTCGTCCGCGACTTCGTCGACTCCCGCTTCTCCGTCGCCGAGATGTTCCTGCCGCTCGCGGTCATCATCCTCGTGCTGAGCATGGTGCGGGTCCCGTCGATCCAGAACGCCGCACTGCTGCTGTGGCTCGCCGTGATCGCCCTGATCATCTTCGACTCCGCGGCCCTGGCGTTCCGCCTGCGCAAGGCGCTGAACGAGCGCTTCGCCGACCAGCCGCGCCGCGGCGCCGTCGCCTACGGCCTGATGCGCACCCTCCAGATGCGCCGCCTCCGGCTGCCGAAGCCGCAGGTCAAGCGCGGGGAACGGCCCTGAGCGGACGGCCGTCCGGAGTGTCGGGGGACGGCTTCGCGGGGGGAGCCCGGCTGTGGCTCGAGGGCCTGGGAGGACTGCGCAACGCCGTCCGCCAAGAACTCGTCGGCCGGCAGATCGACGAGCAGATCGCGCAGCGCTTCCCCGTGGGGCAGCGGCTGCGCGTTCTGGACGTCGGCATGGGCCAGGGCACCCAGGCGCTGCGTCTCGCCCGCGCCGGACACCGGGTGACGGGTCTGGAGAAGGACCCCGGCATGCTGGAGGTCGCCCGCGAGGCGCTCTCCGCGGAGCCCGCCGGGATCCAGGAGCGGGTTCGGCTCCTGGAGGGCGACGGCCGGGAGACCGGCGCGCACTTCACGCCGGGCAGCTTCGACGTCGTGCTGTGCCACGGCGTACTGATGTACGTGCCGGAGCCGGACGCCATGCTCGCCGGGCTCGCCCGGATGCTGGCCCCGGGCGGGCTGCTGTCCCTGCTCGTCCGCAACGGCGACGCGCTCGCGATGCGCCCCGGGCTCGACGGCGACTGGCCGGGCGCGCTCGCCGCGTTCGAGTCCGTCGACTACACCAACCGGCTCGGCCTGGAGGTCCGCGCGGACCGGCTGTCCGAGCTGACGGGCACGCTGTCCGGGATCGGCGCCCCGCTCCAGGCCTGGTACGGGGTGCGCGTCTTCACCGACGGCACCGAGGCGGGCTCGGCGCTCCCGCCTGAGGAGGAGCTGGACCGGCTCCTGGCCGCCGAGGACCGCGCGGGCCGCACCGACCCGTACCGCGCCGTGGCGGCGCTGCTCCACCTGTGCGGCGTCCGGGGCTGACCCGGACCGCCGCCCCCCTAGGGATGTTGCGAAGGTCCCGCACGGCGCCCGCGGCGCCCGGCACGCACTCCCGCCGCACCGGCCGAAGCCCCGAGTACGCCCGGTACGAGGGCCTTCGCCCGGCACGCCGAGAGCACGCACCGGGCACCGCACAGGACTTTCGCAACACCCCCTGGACGACCGCGCCCCGGGCCCTGGACGGGTCCCGGGGCACACGTGTGTCCGCCGCTCAGGCGTCGAGGGCCTCGCGCAGGCTCATCGCGTACACCTCGGCGCCGCTGTCGTCCGACAGCTTGACCCGCTCGGTGCCGCCCTCCAGCAGGTCCCTCCAGTACTCGCCGATCCACGACTCCGCGTCGCCCTGCGTGGTGAACTCCTCCGGCTCCACCGCCGGCGCCGCCGGGCTGCCGTCGGCCGTCTCGAAACGCCACGTCCACGCCATGTCCGCCTCCGTTGCTCGTCCGCTGCTCGTCCGCTGCTCGCCTTGAGTCTGCCCGCAGAGTAGCCGGGCGCGCACCACTCCCGGGTACGCGGGAGGATCTTCTCGTGGAACTCACTCTGCTCGGCACCGGAACCCCCGAGGGCCTGCCCCGCCCCGGCTGTCCCTGCGCGGCCTGCGCGGTCTCCGTCGGCCCGCTGGCGCGCGCCGCGACCTCCCTGCTCGTCGACGGGGCGCTGCTGCTGGACCTGACCCCCGGGGCGGTCCTCGCGGGCGCCCGCGCCGGCCATTCGCTGGCCGGGGTCCGGCAGGTCCTGCTCACCCATCCGCACGACGGGCCGCCCGTGGAGCTGCCGCCGGGCCTGCCGACGGCGGGGCGGGTGCCGGACGGGCGGGAGCTCGCCGTGATCAGCGGGCACCGGGTGCGGGCGGTGCCGATGGACGCGCCGGGCACCGGGTACGAGGTCGTCGGCCCGGACGGGAGCCGGCTGCTGTACCTGCCGCCGGGCGGGGCGCCCGCGGGGACGAACGGCACCATGGCCGAGCGCCCGTTCGACATGGTGCTGGCCGACGTGCTGGGGCGGCCGGAGGCGCTGGCGCGGCTGCGTGCGAGCGGGGCGGCGGGGCCGACGACCGACGTCATCGCCGTGCACCTCGACCACGACGTGCCGCCGGGCCGGGAGCTGCAGCGGCGGTGCGCGGCGGCGGGGGCGCGGGCGGTGCCGGACGGGGCGACGGTGACGGTCGGCGAGTACCACGCGGTGCCGGACCTGCCGCGGCGGACGCTGGTGCTGGGCGGCGCCCGCTCGGGGAAGTCGGTGGAGGCGGAGCGGCGGCTGGAGGGCTTCCCCGAGGTCGTGTACGCGGCCACGTCGGGCACCCGTGCGGGGGACGCGGAGTGGGCGGCGCGGGTCGGACTGCACCGGGACCGGCGGCCGGCGAGCTGGCGGACGGTGGAGACCTGCGACCTGGTGCCGCTGCTGGCGGAGGGCGGCCCGCCGCTCCTCGTCGACTGCCTGGCGCTGTGGCTGACGGACGCGATGGACCGGGCGGGGGCCTGGGACGACGCGGTGTGGGAGGCCGGCGGCCGGGAGGAGCTGCGGAAGCGGACCGCGGAGCTGGTCGCGGCGGTACGGGCGACCCGGCGCACGGTGGTGGCCGTCAGCAACGAGGTCGGCTCGGGCGTCGTCCCGGCGACGGCTTCGGGGCGCCGGTTCCGGGACGAACTCGGGCGCCTGAACGCGGCGGTGGCCGCCGAGTGCGAGCACGTCCTGCTGGTGGTGGCGGGTCAGGCGCTGGTCCTGAAGGACTGACGCCGCCGTGCCCCGGGGGCGGCTCCAGGGCGTGCGCCGGGGCGCCCGCGGGGGCGGTCCCGCCGGGCTTGGGCAGGGCCTCACCGGCTGTACGCTCTGGCAGATGACCACGCTGAATCTCGACGACTTCTCCGACCTGATCGAGCGCCCCGACAACGGAGTCCGGCGGGACGCCGAGGAGCGCCGCGAGCGGCTGTCCGTGCCGGCGGGGGCCCTCGGGCGGCTCGACGAGCTCGCCGAGTGGCTGGCAGCCGCGCAGGGCCGGGTTCCGGTCAGGCCGGTCGAGCGGCCCCGGGTCGTCCTGTTCGCCGCCGACCACGGCATCGCCGCCGCCGGGGTGTCCGCCCGGCCCGCCGGCGGCGCGCACGCCCTGGTGCGCTCGGTCCTCGACGGCGCGAGCCCGGTCTCCGTCCTCGCCGGCCGGTTCGGCGCGTCGGTGCGGGTGGTGGACGCGGGTCTGGACTGCGAGCCGGGCCTGCTGCCCGAGGACGTCGTCCGCCACCGGGTGCGGCGCGGCAGCGGCCGCATCGACACCGAGGACGCCCTCACCCGGGAGGAGGCCGAGGCCGCGGTGCGGCTCGGTGTCCGGATCGCCGACGAGGAGGCCGACTCCGGCACGGACCTGGTCGTCCTCGGCGACCTCAGCGTCGGCGGGACCACGGTCGCCGCGGTGCTGGTGGCCGCCCTGTGCGGCACCGACGCGTCGGTGGTCACCGGCCGGGGCGGGGTGCCGATCGACGACCTGGCCTGGATGCGCAAGTGCGCGGCGATCCGCGACGCCCTGCGCCGGGCCCGGCCCGTCCTGGGCGACCAGCTGGCCCTGCTCTCCGCGGTGGGGGGCGCGGACGTCGCCGCGATCACCGGGTTCCTGCTGCAGTGCGCGGTGCGCCGCACCCCGGTCGTCCTCGACGGCGTCGTCTCGGCGGCCTGCGGGCTGGTCGCGCAGCGCGCGGCGTTCCGCGCGCCGGACTGGTGGCTGGCCGGCCAGGCGAGCGGGGAGCCGGCGCAGGCCAAGGCCCTCGACCGGATGGCACTCAACCCCCTGCTGTCCCACGGCGTCACCGTGGGGGAAGGGACCGGGGCGCTGCTGGCCCTCCCGCTCGTCCAGGCGGCCGCCGCACTCGCGGCGGAGCTGCCGGAGCGGGCGGAGGAGCCGCAGCCGCAGGAGCCGCAGCCGGAGGAGCCGGCGCAGCAGGGCTGAGCCGCCGGGCCGTGGCACCGGGCCGCGGCCCCGCGGGACGGCCGTTCGCGGTCGGCGGCGCCCCATATGATCGGCTTTCATGGGAGAGGCCCGCTTGACCAGCGCAGATATCGACCGGAACGCCGCACAGGCCGCACAGAAGACACAAGCGACACAGAAGGCGAAACCAGCACAGACCGCCGGCGGGGGAACCGCCGGCACCTCCGCCAACACCCCGTCCGGCAGCGGCAAGGACGGTGCCGGACGCAAGGACGACGGGGGCCCCGGCTCCGGCCGCGGGTCCGCCCGCTCCCGGCGCAGCGCCGCCTTCGCCGTCTGGTACCTGCGCGCCGTCACCTTCGTCAACTTCCTGAGCGCGGTGTGGGTGTCGCTCGGGCAGGACCTGCGCCGGCACAACACCGCCGACTTCTACACCCCGTACCTGCTGACCGCCGGATTCGCCTCCGGCCTGTTCTCCCTGCTCCTCGCGGTGACCATGGGCCGCCGCAAGCGGGCCGCCTGGATCCTGAACCTGGTCCTGGCCGGCCTGCTGCTGCTCGCCTTCGCGACCGCCGCCTTCGCCCCGTGCACCGGCAGCGGGCCGGACCTGTGCTACCCGGAGTTCCGGGACCACGCGCAGAACTGGGTCTCGCTGGCCCTGACCGCCGCCTTCGTCGGCGCCCTGCTGCTGGGCCGCCGGGAGTTCTACGCCAAGGGCGACCGCTCGAACCCGAAGCTCGCCACCGCCGTCGCCGCGGTCGGCCTGCTCGTCACCTCGCTGCTCGCCGCGCTGATCGTCGGCGCCGCCAACACCGACCCGGACGCCTCCCAGGCATCGTTCCTGGCCCGCTGGCGCTACGGCGCGATGCGGCTGATCACCCTCGACCCCGACGCCCGCGACTACGCCGCCATCACCACGCCCGCCTGGGTCGACGTCGTCATCAACGTGATGTCGATGGTGCTGCTGCTGGCCGTGCTGCTCGCCGCGTTCCGCTCCCGCCGCGCCGTCGACCCGCTGACCGAGGAGGACGAGGAGAAGCTGCGCGCGCTGCTCGCCCGGCAGGGCGACCGCGACTCCCTCGGCTACTTCGCCCTGCGCCGCGAGAAGTCCGTCATCTGGTCCCCGACCGGCAAGGCGGCCGTCACCTACCGCGTCGTGGGCGGGGTCTCGCTCGCCTCCGGCGACCCGATCGGCGACCCCGAGGCCTGGCCCGGCGCGATCGAGCCGTGGCTTGCCGAGGCCCGCGAGCACGGCTGGGTGCCGGCCGTGATGGGCGCCAGCGAGGAGGCCGGCCAGATCTACGCCCGGCACGGCCTGGACGCGCTGGAGCTGGGCGACGAGGCCATCGTCGAGACCGCCGAGTTCACCCTGGAGGGCCGCGCCATGCGGACCGTCCGGCAGGCGTTCAACCGCGTCAAGCGCGCCGGATACAGCGTCCGCATCCGCCGCCACGCCGACATCCCCGCCGAGGAGATGGCCGAACTGGTGCGCCGGGCCGACGACTGGCGCGACGGCGCCACCGAGCGCGGCTTCTCGATGGCGCTGGGGCGCCTCGGCGACCCGGCCGACGGCCAGTGCGTGATGCTGGAGTGCACCGACGGCAACGGCGACCTGAGGGCGCTGCTGTCCTTCGTGCCCTGGGGCCCCAAGGGCCTCTCCCTCGACCTGATGCGCCGTGACCGGGACTCCGAGAACGGCCTGATGGAGTTCATGGTCATCGAACTGCTGGAGCGCTCGAAGGAGATCGGCGTCAGCCAGGTCTCGCTGAACTTCGCGATGTTCCGCTCGGTCTTCGAGCGCGGCTCGCGGCTCGGCGCCGGCCCGGTCCTGCGCCTGTGGCGCTCGCTGCTGAGCTTCTTCTCCCGCTGGTGGCAGATCGAGTCGCTCTACCGCGCCAACGCCAAGTACCGGCCGATCTGGGAGCCGCGGTTCATGCTGTTCGAGAAGAGCTCCGACCTGCTGCGGATCGGCATCGCGGCCGGCCGGGCCGAGGGCTTCCTGGAGGCTCCGGGGCTGCCGAAGTGGCTGAACCGCCGGCACCTGGAGACCAACCGCTGACCGGACCTGCGAAGGCCCCGCCCCCGGCGGGCGGGGCCCCCGGCCCGCACCCCGTACCGTAGGCGGGATGACGACTGACCTCGGGCCGTTCGCCCCCACCCGGCACTGGATGCGCGCGCACCCGCTCGCCACCGATGCCGTCCTCGCGTTCGGGGCGCTCGTCTCCATGGTCGTCGGCTCGTTCGCCGATCCGCACGGCCCGCACGGCCCGACCTTCGGCACCCGCACCCCCGATCCGCTGTCCCTGCTGCTGATGGTGCTGGCCTCGGCGGCGCTGGTGTTCCGGCGCCGCCACGTCCGCGCCGTCCTCGCCGCGACCATCGCGCTGTCCCTGCTGGAGCTGACCACCGGCGAGCCGCGGGCCCCCGTCGCCATGGCGGCCGTCATCGCCCTGTACACGCTGGCCTCCCGCACCGACCGGCCCACCACCTGGCGGATCGCGCTGCTCACGATGGCGGGGATGACCGGCATCGCCATGCTCGCCGGGCCGCTGCCCTGGTACGCGCAGGAGAACATCGGCATCTTCGCCTGGACGGGCATGGCCGCGGCCGCCGGCGACGCCGTCCGCAGCCGGCGGGCGTTCGTCGACGCGATCCGCGAGCGCGCCGAGCGGGCCGAGCGGACCCGCGAGGAGGAGGCGCGGCGGCGGGTCGCCGAGGAGCGGCTGCGGATCGCCCGCGACCTGCACGACGTGGTCGCCCACCACATCGCCCTCGTCAACGTGCAGGCGGGGGTGGCCGCGCACGTCATGGACCGGCGACCCGACCAGGCCAAGGAGGCCCTCGCCCACGTCCGCGACGCGAGCCGGTCGGCGCTGAACGAGCTGCGCGCCACCGTCGGCCTGCTGCGCCAGTCCGGGGACCCGGAGGCGCCGACCGAGCCCGCCCCCGGCCTCGCCCGGCTGGACGATCTGGTCGACACCTTCCGCAACGCGGGGCTGCCGGTGAAGGTGATGGTGGAGCTCGGCCGGGACGCCGACCCGCTGCCGGCCGCCGTCGACCTCGCCGCGTACCGGGTGATCCAGGAGGCGCTGACGAACGTCCGCAAGCACGCGGGGCCGCAGGCGCGCGCCGAGGTCAGCGTGGTGCGGGTCGGGGATTCGGCCGAGGTGACCGTCCTCGACGACGGCGGCGCCGCCGCGGCCGGCGCGGGCGCGGAGCCCGCCCCGGGAGACGGGCCGGGCGGCGGGCACGGCCTCCTCGGGATGCGGGAGCGGGCCGGCGCACTGGGCGGCTCCTGCTCCGCCGGGCCCCGCTTCGGCGGCGGCTACCGGGTCCACGTCACCCTGCCGGTGAAGTGAACCGCGGGCGGGGGCGGGCCGCCGCCCCCGCTCAGCAGGGCTTGCGCCAGGCCCCCAGGTCGTATTTCTTCTGCATCGAGGCGAATCCGAGCTTCCGGGTCTGGGCGCAGAACCGGCTCGCGGGCAGCTCGTACTCGACGTGGAAGACGGCCTTGCCCGCCGCCGTGAACGGGGCCAGCCGCTCGCACTCGTCGTACTGGGCGCACTGCTCGTTGACCGCGAAGTCGAAGTCGCCGACCAGCTGGGGGACCTGGTCGAGGTCGTTCTTCAGCCCGACCGCGAGGCCCCGGTCGCGGGCGAGGCGGGCGATCAGCCGGTTGTAGCGCAGCTGGTCCTCCGCGGTCAGCGGGAAGCCCGTCTCGTTGGCGTACCCGTCCATGTTGTCCGGTTCGACCGCGTCGAAGCCCTTGTCGCGGCACATGTCCAAGCGGGCGGCCATCAGCGGCTCCAGCTCGGCGGTGCGCCGGATGTCCAGCCAGCGCTCCCCCTCCCAGCCGTTCCCCCGGCCCAGGAGTTCGGCGGGGAACGCGGCCGCGTCGGGCCGGAAGTCCTCCCAGGCGCCAGTCGACAGGTAGCAGATGACCCGGCGCCCGGCCTTGTGCAGGGTCGCGACCTGCTCGCGGTCGGTGTCGAATCCGTCGACGTCGTAGACGGGCGCGTCCACCGAGGTGTCGAGCTTCCCGGTGAGCTGCCACTGCCAGGAGGTGACGGGCCCGGGCCGCCACCGCTCCCCCGGCACCGGGTCGGCCGCCCTGTCGGGGGCGGCGTCGTCGCCGGGCTGACCGGTGCAGGCCGCGGCCAGGAGCAGCAGCGGCAGCAGGAGCAGCAGGGGCCGGCGGGGCCGGATCCGCGGGCGGTTCACCGGGCGGCTTCCAGGGCGTGGGGCAGGGTGCCCCAGGGGTGGGCGCCGGTCCCGGGCACGGCGCAGTGGACGGCGGCGCCGCGCTGCTCGGCCAGTTCCGCGGCGGGCGCGCCGGGCGGGACGGCGTAGACGAGGTGGCAGAACCGCTGGGCGGGGTGGTCGGCCGTCCAGGGCGGCACGGCCGCGTCCCGGTAGGCGTCCCAGGGCCCCTCGAAGGTGACGAGCAGGTCGGCGAGTTCGGCGTAGCCGGGGTGCGGGTGGACGCCGTGGTTGAGGACGAGGGTGCGGGCGCCCGCCGCGCGGGCCGCGACGGCGAGCCGCCCGTAGTGGGGCAGCAGCGCCGGGTCGGGCGCGGCCTGGTCGAGGAAGGCCCCGTCGGCCCCGTACCAGTCGCGGTGGCGCAGCAGGTCCCGGACGACCGCGGCGTGCGGGCGCCGCCCGTAGTCGGTGTCGGTGTACCCGAGGACGGGCACCCCGGCCGCGCGCAGCCGCCGGGCGACGGCCTCGAACCGCTCGTCGGGGGCCTCGCCCGGCCCGCTGGCCGGGTTGAGGACCACCGAGTGCAGCCGCCCGGCGGAGCGGATCAGCAGCTCCCAGTCGTCGGGCCGGTCGGCGGGATGCTCGTAGAGCGGCACCAGCAGCATGGCGTCCTTCTTCTCGTACGTGCCGTACGTGTCGTACGCGGTCACGGTCAGCGGTGTGCCGTCGCCCGGCCGAGGAGCAGGCAGGCGAGGACGGCGAGGACGGCCGCGGCGGTGCCGGCCACGGCGAACTGCACCGTGCGGGGCTGACCGTACTCCAGCAGCAGGGCCAGGCTCTGCGCGGCGGCCGCGCCGGCGCAGACGGCGGCGGCGGCCCGGACGGCCCCGAAGGACTGGAGCAGCAGCCCGGTCCACAGCACGGCGCCGAGCAGCAGCAGCGTCGCCGCCCGGGCCCCGGCGAGCGGCGGCGCCCCCGGCCAGCACAGGGTGCCGGCGAGGCCGAGGGCCAGCAGCACGGCCAGGTAGGAGGCGAGGCAGCCGGCCAGCACGCCGAGCATCCGCAGCCGGAACCGCCGTGGCGAGCGGGCCGCGCGCAGCCCGGCGAGGGTGCCGCTGCGGAAGCGGTGGAGCAGCCATTCGGCGGGTCCCATGCTGAGGGTGAGCGCGACGGCGGAGGGCGCGGCGACGGCTTCGGCGGGCCCCCCGGCGAGCACCTCGCCGAGGGCGGTGTACAGCACGAGCAGGCCGGTGCCGAGACCGAAGACCCCGTACGGCACCGAGTCCGCGAGGCGCGGCCCGCCCGGCCCGTACGGCTCATCCGGCCCGCGCAGCATGCGCCAGCGGACCGGGCACGACGCGCCGGCCGCGGCGGCCCGGCGGTGGCGGCGGCCGGGCCGGCGGTGTCCGGCCGCGCGCCGGCGGATCCGGCGCCGGGCGGCCCGTACGCCGGCGGCGAGCGGCAGCTCCCGCGCCGCGAGCGTGCAGGCGGCGAGCAGGGAGGCGGCGAGCAGGGACGCGCGGAGCGCCGCGGGCAGGTCGACGGCGAGGGCGAGGACGGCTCCGGCGGCCATCGGGGAGAGCGCCGCGAACAGCAGCCGCTCCCGGCCGAGGACGAGCAGCACGGTGGCGGCGCCGACGTAGGCGGCCTGCCCGGCGGCGAAGGCGTGGCTGAAGGGCGGCGCACCGGGCACGGCGTAGGCGGCGGCGGTGCCGAGGAGCGCGCCGGCGGGCGCGCCGAGGAGGAGGGTCCGCCCGGCGGCGGCCCGGTCGCCGAGGCCGAGCCAGGAGTAGGCGCGGTGGGAGAGGGCCTGGTCCCACACCCAGCCGATGAGGGCGCCGGCGACGAGGGTGAGGGTGCCGGCGGGCAGCCCGAGCCGGTCGGGCGGGCCCTCCAGGAAGGGGGCGCCGACGACGTAGGCGAGGCCGGGCAGCGCGAAGACGATCCCGCGGAGCAGGCAGGGGCCGAGGGGGACCCTCCACGGGTCGGGGTGCCGGTCGGGCTCGGGGTGGGCGCGCGGCACCCGGGCGTAGAGCTCCTCGGCGAGGGAGAAGGAGTCGGGGCGGCCGTAGGCGAGCCGGATGTGCTCGTCGGTCATCCCGTCGGACTCCAGGACGGCGGCGATCTCGTCGGGGTGGACGGCGGCGGCCGCGACGCCTCCGAAGCGGTCGGCGAGTTCGTCGAGGGGATCGCGGGCGGCCGCGCCGGGGCCGGCGGGGCGGGGGCGGGGGACGGCGGGCAGGGTGTCGCCGCCGGGGGCGTGCAGCCAGAGGGATCCGCTCACCACAGGCTCCCGTCGGCGGCGAGTTCGCGGTACCAGGGGTCGGCCAGCCGCTGCGTCCAGGTGTCGCCGTCGTGGACGGGCAGGAGGGGCTGGCCGGCGAGTTCGCGGTAGATGTGGCGGAAGCCGTCGACGGACTGGTGGAGGGTGAACTTCTCCACGACGCGCCGGCGGGCGAGCCGGCCGAGTTCGGCGCGGCGGGCGTCGTCGCGCAGGAGGGCGAGGGCGGCGCGGGCCATGGTCTCCGGCTCGCGGGGCGGGACGACGAGCCCTGTGTCGCCGACCGCCTCGCGGACGCCCCCGACGTCGGTGGAGACGGTCGTTCGGCCGCAGGACATGGCCTCGATGATGCTGAAGGGGAAGCCCTCGCTGATGCTGGAGAGCATGACGATGCTGCCGGCGGCGTACGCGTCGGCGACCCGCTCGATGCGGCCCTCCCAGGACACGCCGTCGGCGATGCCGAGTTCGGCGGCCAGCTTCTCCAGGCCGGCCTTGTGGTCCTCGCAGCCGGCGGGCACCGGGCCGAACAGGCGCAGCCGCAGCTCGGGCAGTTCGCGGCGTATGGACGCGTAGGCCCGCAGGAGCGTCTCCAGGTCCTTGATGGGGTCGATGCGGCCGCACCAGCTGAGGGTGGGCACCTCCGGCTCGGGCCCGGCGTCGGGGAAGGCGTGCGGGTCGACGCCGTTGTAGACGGTGCGGATCCGGTCGGCTGGCGCGCCGCCGCGCTCCTCCCAGCGGCGGTTGTACCGGTTGCAGGGCGTGATCAGGTCGGCCTGCCGGTAGCCCTCGGTGTTGAGCTCGCGGTAGAAGCCGAGCACGAGGGCCTTGACGGGCCAGCGCTGGGCCGCGGTGCGGTAGCCGAGATAGCGCTCGCGCAGGTAGATGCCGTGCTCGGTGAGGAGGAACGGGACGCCGTCGAGGTGTTTCGCGGCGAGGGCGGGGAGGGTGGCGAGGCCGCTGCTGACGGCGTGCGCGACGCAGTCGGGCGGGATCCGCACGCACAGCGGCCGCAGCGCGTGCTCCAGCAGGTCGGTCGCGGCCAGCGCGTCGTGGACGGTCGGGGCCGCGGCGGCGGTGGCCAGGCCGGGGCGATTCCAGACGGACATGAGCAGGCGCAGGACGGACTCGGAGCGCAGGGCCGGCGCGAGCCGGCCGGCGCGGGCGAGGACGGCGAACTCGCGCAGGGCCTCGCGGAATCCGCCGGCGGCGGGGTCGAGCAGGGACAGCAGGAAGGTTTCACAGGTTTCGTGGAAGCGGCGCCGCGCCCGGCCGCCCGGGAGCCTTCGGCCGCGTCCGGGGGGCGGCCCCCACAGCGGGAAGGCGGTGTGCCGGTAGACGTTGCGCGGCAGCTCCCAGGCGACGGGCTCGCGGCCGGTGCCGGTCAGGGCCGTGACGTTGAAGTCGACTTCCGGCATGCCCCGGACCAGTTGGTCGCACCAGGTGCTCACGCCCCCGTGGACGTGCGGGTAGGTGCCTTCGGTGAGCATGGTGACATGGCGCCCATGGCTCATGCGGTGTGTCCCCCCAAGGACTGTTGCGTCGGTTCGCGCAGGACAGCGGCCGAGCGGGCTGCGCGGCCCGCTCGGCCGGATGGATCGGAAGGGCCGGCTCAGCCGGGCAGGCGGAGCACCACCGAGCTCTGCAGCGGTTCGGGGCCGGTCCAGGCGGAGCGGGTCCCCGCGTACGCGGTGCCGAACTCGGCGGTGCCCAGCAGGAGCTGCTTGCGGGTGCCGTTCGGCGCGGTGACCGGGGCGAGGACGCCGGAGGGCGCCTTGACGGTGACGGTCGTGCCGATGCGGTAGGCGGTGACGCGGCCCGCGGCGAGCGCCTTGTCCCAGGCGGCGCGGCGGCCGAGTTCGACGCCGGTGTCCTTCATGCTCTGGTTGACGAGCGGCGTGCTGGGCGCGAAGAGGGTCCGGTACTCGTCCAGGACCCGGTCCAGGACCGGGTAGAGGGTGCGGTCCTCGGCGAGGTTGGACTGGTGGACGTAGTGCGGGCGCGGGTCTCCCGCCAGCACGTGGCGCAGGGCGGTGCGGGCCTCCTGCGGGACGATGTGGGCGAGGTAGCCGGTGGCGGTGTCGAGCGGGGCGGGCAGGCAGGTCGAGGTCGCCGGGTCGTCCTCGCAGAGGCCGCTGCCGCCGTGGGCGCGGCTGGTGTAGATCCAGTTGTACTCGTCGGCCATCTCCTCGTTGGTGCCCGTGTTGTAGTACACGTTCATCGGGTGGCGGGGGACGGTCAGGGCGGCGCCTACGGGCCGCTGGGCGGGCTCGCGGGAGTTGTCGCTGCCGACCCACTTGACCCCGTTGTCGGCGAGCGCCCCGGCCAGGTTGGGGTTGTCCTGGGGCTGCTGCGGCAGCGTCTTGAGCCCGGAGTGCTCGCCGGTGACGAGTTCGGTGCGGTCGAGGGGGACGCCCTTGGCGGCCGCCCAGGCGACGTTGTCGCGGATCTGCGCCGAGATCTCCGCGCGGCTCATGTACCGGATGTTGCCCTGCGCGTCCTTCGTGCAGGTCCACGGGGTGGCGGCGGTGTCCTGGACGCAGCCGAGGTAGGGGTGCGTGTAGGTGTGGTTGAGCCAGCGGTACTGGGCCTTGTCCGCGAGCAGCTGCGCGGTGAGGGCGTCGGTGCCGCCGTTCTCGGCCTTCCACTCCTCGCCGGCGCCGGCGTTGAAGAGCATGTCGAGCTTGAAGCCCTTGGCCTGCTGCCACTGGGCGGCGTACCGGGCGTCCTCGGCGGTCATCCGGATGGTGCTCTCCCGGCCCTCGCCGCCCGCGCAGGCGTAGTCGCCGGGCGTGCAGTTCAGCTCGGTGTTCCAGCGGGCGTCGGGTGCGAAGACGTCGTCGACGTGCACCGCGAAGTAGTTGCGGCTGCGGCCGAGGTGGACGCCCTGGGTGAGCCAGTCGACGATGCCGCGGGCCAGCAGCCGGAACTGCCGCTGGTGCTGGTTGTAGCCGAAGGTGACGACGAGTTCGGTGCGCCCGTCATGCGCGTACTCGCCGACCAGCGAGGCGCGGCCGGCGCCGGCGGGCGCGTCCACGAAGCTGGTGTAGCCCTCCCTCGGCCGGCCCATGAAGCCGTAGCTCTCGGGGACGAGGGCGGAGTTGTCCTCGAAGGCGACCTCGCCGCCGAGGTAGCCGAACGGGCCGGCCTTGCCGGCGGCGGTGACGGCGGCCCGCGTCCCGTCGAGCTGCCCGCTGTACCCGCCGTTGTCGGTGTACTCCAGTCCCACCCCCGGGTGGGCCCAGGTGTAGGCGTCCACCTGGCGGATGCCGAACGCCGACTCGTAGGAGGCGAGCGCGGCCATCTCGGCCGAGCCCTCCCCGAACGGGTTCTCGTTGGGCAGGACCACGCCCTGGTACTTCGCGCGCGGCCGGCCGTCGACGGTGTCGCTGAGGAAGGCGGCGTCGATGACCGGGCGGCCGCTCGCGCCCAGCAGGACGCGCGTGTAGGGGACCCCGGTGTCGCGGAGTTCCGCGGTGATCGCCTCGACCGAGCTGCCGCCGTCGTCGACGACGAGCACCTTCAGGTCGATGCGCGGTGTGGCGGCCGCCGCCTCGGCGGACGCGGCGGGCAGTGCCACGGACATCAGCGCGGCGGCCGCCAGGGCTGCCGCGGTCCTGCTCGTCCGGTTCCTTGTGACCATGTCGGCCTTTCCCCCCGCAGGCACCACCCCGGCCGCGGACCGGGCGGATGGCCGGGCCGGGGAGGCTCTGTGGAAATCGTGCAAAGGAACCCCGCGTCCCCTTGCGCTCGTGTGGCCCGAGTCTCGCGGCAGCCCGGGGCGGCGAAGAGGCAAACCCGGGGCGAAGACCACGGACGGGTGAACCGGGGGGCTTCCTGTTCGAACGCCGTGGCAAACCTTCGAGTGGCATACGGGCCGACCCGTACGCGTAGGCTCATTTCTGGCGGCCGCCGGGCCGGAATACGATCGCTGCCGGAAGGCCGTCCACCCACTCGGCCCACAACACAAACGGAAGCGAGACCTCACCACCGTGACTGCTCTGACTCTCAGCACTGCCGGCGCGGCGACGCTGCGCGCCGACGCCCTCGTGGTCGGCGTGGCGAAGGGCCCGAAGGGTCCCGTCGTCGCCGCGGGCGCCGAGGCCGTGGACAAGGCGTACGACGGGAGGCTCGCCGCCGTTCTCGACGCGCTGGGCGCCACCGGCGCCGAAGGCGAGACGACCAAGCTGCCGTCCCCGGACGGCCTCAAGGCCCCGGTCGTGCTGGCGGTCGGCCTCGGCCCGGCGCCGGACGAGGACGAGTCGTTCGACGAGGAGGCGCTGCGCCGCGCCGCCGGCTGCGCGGCCCGCGCGCTGCACGGCAGCAAGAAGGCCGCGTTCGCCCTCCCCCTGGAGGACGCCTCCGCCGTCACCGCCGTCGCCGAGGGCGCGCTGCTCGGCGCGTACGCCTTCACCTCCTACCAGGGCGGCGAGAAGAAGGGCGCGGCCGCGAAGAACGGCGGCCCCAAGCGCCCCCTCGCCGAGGTGGCCCTGCTCGGCGCCAAGCCGCGCGACAAGGAGCAGAAGGCCGCGGTCGAGCGCGCGATCGTCGTCGCCTCCGAGGTCAACACCGCCCGCGACCTCATCAACACCCCGCCGAACGACCTCACCCCGGCCGCGTTCGCGTCGATCGCGTCCGCCACCGCCAAGGAGCACGGCCTCAAGGTGCAGGTGCTCGACGAGAAGGCCCTCACCAAGGGCGGCTACGGCGGCATCATGGGCGTCGGCAAGGGCTCCGAGAACCCGCCGCGCCTGGTGAAGATCACCTACACCCACTCCGAGGCGGTCAAGCACCTCGCCTTCGTCGGCAAGGGCATCACCTACGACTCGGGCGGCATCTCCCTGAAGCCGGCCGGCCACAACGAGACCATGAAGTGCGACATGTCCGGTGCCGCCGCCGTGTTCGCCTCCGTCGTCGCGGTGGCCCGCCTGGGCCTGCCCGTCAACGTCACCGGCTGGCTCGCGCTCGCCGAGAACATGCCCTCCGGCTCCGCCACCCGCCCCGGCGACGTGCTGCGCATGTACAGCGGCAAGACCGTCGAGGTCCTCAACACCGACGCCGAGGGCCGCCTCGTCCTGGGCGACGCGCTGACCAAGGCGTCCGAGGACAACCCGGACGCGATCATCGACGTGGCGACCCTGACGGGCGCGATGGTGCTGGCGCTCGGCGACCGCACCTTCGGCATCATGGCCAACGACGACGCCTTCCGCACCGCGGTCCACGAGATCGCCGAGGAGGTCGGCGAGCAGTCCTGGCCGATGCCGCTCCCCGCGGACCTGCGCAAGACGATGGACTCCCCCACCGCCGACATCGCCAACATGGGCGTCCGGATGGGCGGCGGCCTGGTCGCCGGCCTCTTCCTGCAGGAGTTCGTCGGCGAGGGCATCACCTGGGCCCACCTCGACATCGCCGGCCCCGCCTTCCACGAGGGCGCCCCGTACGGCTACACCCCCAAGGGCGGCACCGGCTCGGCCGTGCGCACCCTGGTGCGGCTGGCGGAGCGGACGGCCACGGGCGACCTGGGCTGACCGCCCCGCCCCGCCGCCCCCGCGGTGTGACGCACGACGCACCCCGGCCCCGGACCGCAGGTCCGCGGGGCCGGGGTGGTCGCCCACAACGAAATCCGCAGGTTTCTACGCTTCGGTAACCCTCCCTTCCGGCAGAACGACCTGCCACAGTCCGGGCCCGGCGTCCCGCGTTCCCCCGACAAATGCGAAGATGGGTTCTCGGCAGGACAGGGCCCCCACCACAGGGCCGAAGAAACAAGCGGCCGAATACCAGCCGCCGCCCGGTCACAGAGGACCGGTGCCCGGCGCACATGCATGGAGGACGTGACGTGGCGAACGACGCCAGCACCGTTTTCGACCTAGTGATCCTCGGCGGTGGCAGTGGCGGTTACGCCGCGGCTCTGCGCGCTTCCCAGCTGGGTCTGGACGTTGCCCTGATCGAGAAGAACAAGCTCGGCGGCACCTGCCTGCACAACGGCTGCATCCCGACGAAGGCCCTGCTCCACGCGGGTGAGATCGCCGACCAGGCGCGCGAGGCCGCGCAGTTCGGTGTCAAGGCCTCCTTCGAGGGCATCGACATCGCGGGCGTGCACAAGTACAAGGACGACGTCATCGCGGGCCTGTACAAGGGCCTCCAGGGCCTGGTCGCCTCCCGCAAGGTGACGTACATCGAGGGTGAGGGCCGCCTGTCCTCCCCGACGTCCGTCGACGTGAACGGGCAGCGCGTCGAGGGCCGCCACGTCCTGCTGGCGACCGGTTCCGTGCCGCGCTCCCTGCCGGGCCTGGACATCGACGGCAACCGCATCATCTCCTCGGACCACGCGCTGGTCCTGGACCGCGTGCCGCAGTCCGCGATCATCCTCGGCGGTGGCGTCATCGGCGTCGAGTTCGCCTCGGCGTGGAAGTCCTTCGGCACCGACGTCACGGTCATCGAGGGCCTGAAGCACCTCGTCCCGGTCGAGGACGAGAACAGCTCCAAGCTGCTGGAGCGCGCCTTCCGCAAGCGCGGCATCAAGTTCAACCTGGGCACCTTCTTCGAGAAGGCCGAGTACACCGAGAACGGTGTGCGGGTCACCCTCGCCGACGGCAAGACCTTCGAGGCCGAGGTGCTGCTGGTCGCCATCGGCCGCGGCCCGGTCTCCCAGGGCCTGGGCTACGAGGAGCAGGGCGTCGCGATGGACCGGGGCTACGTCCTGGTCGACGAGTACATGCAGACGAACGTGCCGACGATCTCGGCCGTCGGCGACCTGGTCCCGACCCTGCAGCTCGCGCACGTCGGCTTCGCGGAGGGCATCCTGGTCGCGGAGCGCCTGGCGGGCCTGAAGACCGTCCCGATCGACTACGACGGCGTTCCGCGCGTGACGTACTGCCACCCCGAGGTCGCCTCCGTCGGCATCACCGAGGCCAAGGCCAAGGAGATCTACGGTGCGGACAAGGTCGTCGCCCTGAAGTACAACCTGGCGGGCAACGGCAAGAGCAAGATCCTGAAGACCGCGGGCGAGATCAAGCTCGTCCAGGTCAAGGACGGTGCCGTGGTCGGCGTCCACATGGTCGGTGACCGGATGGGCGAGCAGGTCGGCGAGGCCCAGCTGATCTACAACTGGGAGGCCCTGCCGGCCGAGGTCGCGCAGCTCATCCACGCGCACCCGACGCAGAACGAGGCGCTCGGCGAGGCCCACCTGGCCCTGGCCGGCAAGCCGCTGCACTCCCACGACTGATCGTCCCGGGCGCGACGACCACTTCCGCACTTTCACAAGGAGCAACTGAAACCATGGCGGTTTCCGTAACCCTTCCGGCGCTCGGCGAGAGCGTCACAGAGGGCACTGTCACCCGCTGGCTGAAGGCCGAGGGCGAGCGCGTCGAGGCCGACGAGCCGCTGCTGGAGGTGTCGACCGACAAGGTCGACACCGAGATCCCCTCGCCCGTCGCCGGCGTCCTGGCCTCGATCAAGGTCGCCGAGGACGAGACCGTCGAGGTCGGCGCCGAGCTGGCCGTCATCGACGACGGCTCCGGCGCTCCGGCCGCGGCCCCCGCCCCGGCCGCCGAGGCCGCGGCTCCGGCCGCCGAGGCCCCCGCGGCCGAGGCGCCTGCCGCCCCGGCTCCGGCCGCCGAGGCCCCCGCCGCTGCCGCCGCGCCCGCCGCGTCCGGCACCGACGTCGTGCTGCCCGCGCTGGGCGAGTCGGTCACCGAGGGCACCGTCACCCGCTGGCTGAAGGCGGTCGGCGAGACGGTCGAGGCCGACGAGCCGCTGCTGGAGGTGTCCACCGACAAGGTCGACACCGAGATCCCCGCGCCGACGTCCGGCACGCTGCTGGAGATCCTGGTCGGCGAGGACGAGACCGCCGAGGTCGGCGCCCGTCTCGCCGTCATCGGCGTCGCCGGCGCGGCTCCGGCCGCTGCCCCGGCCCCGGCCGCCCCGGCCCCGGCTGCCGCTCCGGCTCCGGCCGCTCCGGCTCCGGCGGCTCCGGCGGCTCCGGCTCCGGCTGCCGCCCCGGCGGCTCCGGCCGCTCCGGCCCCGGTCGCCGCGCCGGCTCCGGCCGCGCCGGCCGCGCCGGCTCCGGCCCCGGTCGCCCCGGCGGCTCCGGCCGCTCCCGCGGCTCCGGCTTCCGCCGGTGACGAGGGCGCGTACGTGACCCCGCTGGTGCGCAAGCTCGCCTCGGAGTCCGGCGTCGACCTGAACACCGTCACGGGCACCGGCGTCGGCGGCCGTATCCGCAAGCAGGACGTCCTGGCCGCCGCCGAGGCCGCCAAGGCCGCTGCCGCCCCGGCTCCCGCCGCCGCTGCCGCCCCGGCCGCCCAGGCCCCGGCCGCCGCGGTCTCGGAGCTGCGCGGCCAGACGGTCAAGATGACCCGCATGCGCAAGGTCATCGGCGACAACATGATGAAGGCCCTGCACTCGCAGGCGCAGCTGTCGTCCGTGGTCGAGGTGGACGTCACCAAGATCATGAAGCTGCGGGAGAAGGCCAAGGCCTCCTTCCTGGCACGCGAGGGCGTCAAGCTCTCCCCGATGCCGTTCTTCGTCAAGGCCGCCGCCCAGGCGCTGAAGGCCCACGCGGTCGTCAACGCCCGGATCAACGACGACGAGGGCACCATCACCTACTTCGACTCGGAGAACATCGGCATCGCCGTGGACTCCGAGAAGGGCCTGATGACCCCGGTCATCAAGGGTGCGGGCGACCTCAACCTGGCCGGCATCGCCAAGGCGACCGCCGACCTGGCCGGCAAGGTCCGCGGCAACAAGATCACCCCGGACGAGCTGTCCGGTGCGACCTTCACCATCAGCAACACCGGTTCCCGCGGCGCCCTGTTCGACACGGTCATCGTGCCGCCGAACCAGGTCGCGATCCTCGGCATCGGCGCCACGGTGAAGCGCCCGGTGGTCCAGGAGACCGCCGAGGGCACCGTCATCGCCGTCCGCGACATGACGTACCTGACCCTCTCCTACGACCACCGCCTGGTGGACGGCGCGGACGCGGCCCGGTACCTCACCGCGGTCAAGGCGATCCTGGAGGCCGGCGAGTTCGAGGTCGAGCTCGGCCTGTAAGGCCCCCAGCCGACGGCCCCCCGTCGCAGCACCACGGCGCCCCCGCCCGGAACCGATCCGGGCGGGGGCGCCGTCGTTCTCCGCGGCTGTAACCAGCCTCACCCGGCGACCCCGTCCGCGGACCCTTCCCGTGCGGCTACTGCGCCGTATTGTCTACGCATCAGAGCTGTGCACGACTTCACAGGAGATGAAGCCCCGATGATCACCCCACCCGTCGTGCAGTCCCTGCGCGAGCAGATCCGCGAGCACATCGTGGAGGGGATCGTCAGCGGGCGCTGGAAGCCCGGCGAGCGGATCGTCGAGCGGCGGATCGCCGTCGAGCTGGAGGTCAGCCAGACGCCGGTGCGCGAGGCCCTGCGGGAGCTGGAGACGCTCCGGCTGATCGAGTCGGCGCCCAACAAGGGCGTACGGGTGCGGAACCTGTCGGCGGCGGACCTGGAGGAGATCTACCCGGTGCGGGCCGGCCTGGAGCAGATCGCGGCCGAGCTGGCGGCGCCGCGGCTGGCTGCGGACTGCTCGGCGCTGGAGCCGCACGTGGCGGCGCTGTGGGAGGCGGACCGGCTGGAGGACGGCACGGCGCAGGTGCGGCACACGGTCGGCTTTCACCGGGAGATGGTGCGGGCGGCCGGGAACAGCGTGCTGCTGCACACCTGGGAGAGCCTGGGCATCGAGGTGTTCACGGCCCTGTCGATCCGCTGGCTGGGGACGGTGCAGAAGTCGTACGCGGAGGAGCACGAGGCCCTCGTGCAGGCCTTCCGCACCCGGGACCCCGACATCGGCGTGCTGGTCAAGCGGCATGTTCTGGGGTGCGCGCCGCGCGCCTGACACAACGACAGGAGTCCGTTTCCACCGCATTTGACCGGCACCGGGTGCCTGAATCCCTGGCACCCGGTGCCGACTTTTGCCTGATGTCCGCCATCTCGACCGCAAACGTTTGATCGATCATCGATCAGGGATTTACAGTCGGGGCGGACCCCCACCGGAGTCCGCCCCCCTGTCCTGCCCGTCAGGGATCTTCTTCACCACCTCTCCTTTGTCCGGAAGGCGGCGCACACCGATGTCCGACCCCGTAGGAAAGCTTCCGAGCGAGCTCGACCAGCTCCCGGACCGCGACACCGAGGAGACCGCCGAATGGGCGGCCTCCCTCGACGCCGTCGCCAAGGCCGCCGGTACGCGCCGCGCCGAATACCTGCTCCGCCGCACCCTCCAGCACGCCGAGAGCGCCGGCCTCGCCCTGCCGAAGCTGCTGGAGACGGACTACGTCAACACCATCCCCACCTCCGCCGAGCCGGACTTCCCCGGTGACGAGGAGATGGAGGCCCGCATCACGGCCTGGAACCGCTGGAACGCGGCCGCCATGGTGACCCGCGGCTCCAAGTACGGCGTCGGCGGCCACATCGCCACCTTCGCCTCCGCCGCCTGGCTGTACGAGACCGGCTTCCAGCACTTCTTCCGCGGGAAGGAGGCCGACGGCTCCGGCGACCAGCTCTACATCCAGGGCCACGCCTCCCCCGGCATCTACGCCCGCGCCTTCCTCGACGGGCGCATCTCCGAGCAGCAGCTCGACAACTTCCGCCAGGAGGCCGGCGGCAACGGCCTGCCCTCCTACCCGCACCCGCGGCGCCTGCCGTGGCTGTGGGAGTTCCCGACGGTCTCCATGGGCCTCGGCCCCCTGTCGGCGATCTACCAGGCGCGCTTCAACCGCTACCTGGAGAACCGCAGGATCAAGGACACCTCGAACTCGCACGTCTGGGCCTTCCTCGGCGACGGCGAGATGGACGAGCCCGAGTCGACGGCCGCCCTTGCCCTCGCGGCCCGCGAGCGCCTCGACAACCTGACCTTCGTCGTCAACTGCAACCTGCAGCGCCTCGACGGCCCGGTCCGCGCGAACTTCCGCATCGTCCAGGAGCTGGAGGCCCAGTTCCGCGGCGCCGGCTGGAACGTCGTGAAGACCCTGTGGGGCTCCGCCTGGGACGAGCTGTTCCGCCTCGACACCACGGGCGCCCTGGTCCGCCGCCTCCGCGAGACCCCGGACGCGCAGTTCCAGACGTACGCCACCCGCGACGCCGCCTACATCCGCGAGCACTTCTTCGGCGGCGACCCGGCCCTCGCGGCCCTCGGCGCCCTGCTGTCCGACGCGAAGATCTCCGAGTGCTTCCACACCTCCCGCGGCGGCCACGAGCCCCGCAAGGTGTACGCCGCGTACAAGGCCGCGCTGGAGCACAAGGGCGCGCCGACGGTCATCCTGGCGCAGACCGTCAAGGGCTACACCCTGGGCGCCGGGTTCGAGTCGAAGAACGCGAACCACCAGATGAAGAAGCTGACGATCGACGAGTTCAAGGGCATGCGCGACCTGCTCGGACTCCCGATCCCGGACAGCGCCTTCGACAGCGGCGTGGTCCCCTACGGCCACCCGGGCGCCGACTCCCCCGAGGTCCGCTACCTCCAGGAGCGCCGCGCGGCCCTCGGCGGCCCGGCCCCGGCCCGCCGCGTCCACCAGGTGGCCCTGCCGCAGCCGGCCGACAAGTCCTTCGCGCCGCTGCTCAAGGGCTCCGGCAAGCAGGAGATGGCCACGACGATGGCCTTCGTCCGCCTGGTCAAGGACCTGATGCGGGACAAGGAGACCGGCCGCCGCTGGGTGCCGATCGTCCCCGACGAGGCCCGCACCTTCGGCATGGAGTCGCTGTTCCCGTCCGCGGGCATCTACTCGCCGCTGGGGCAGACGTACGAGCCGGTCGACCGCGACCAGCTGATGTACTACAAGGAGGCCAAGGACGGCCAGATCCTCAACGAGGGGATCACCGAGGCCGGCGCCATGGCCGACTTCATCGCCGCCGCCACGTCGTACGCGACGCACGGCGAGACGATGATCCCGTTCTACATCTTCTACTCGATGTTCGGCTGGCAGCGCACGGGCGACCAGATGTGGCAGCTCGCCGACCAGCTCGGCAAGGGCTTCATCGTCGGCGCGACCGCCGGCCGCACCACCCTGACCGGTGAGGGCCTCCAGCACGCCGACGGCCACTCGCACCTGATCGCGGCCACCAACCCGGCCTCGCTCAACTACGACCCGGCGTTCGCGTACGAGATCGCGGTGATCGTCAAGGACGGTCTGAAGCGCATGTACGGGGAGAATCCCGAGGATGTCTTCTACTACCTGACGGTCTACAACGAGCCGAAGCCGCAGCCGGCCATGCCCGAGGGCGTGGAGGAGGGCATCGTCAAGGGCCTCTACCGCTTCAACACGGCGGCGGACCTCGGCGAGGCGGCGCCGGCCGCGGACGCCCCGAAGATCCAGCTCATGGCCTCGGGTACGGCGATCCACTGGATCCTGGAGGCGCAGCGGCTGCTGGCCGCCGAGTGGAACGTCGCCGCAGACGTCTGGTCCGCCACCTCCTGGGGCGAGCTGCGCCGGGACGCGCTGGAGGCCGACGAGGCCCTGCTGCGCGGCGAGGAGCGCACCCCGTACGTCACCCGTGTGCTGGAAGGCGCGCCGGGCCCGGTCCTGGCCGTCTCCGACTGGATGCGCCAGGTGCCCGACCAGATCAGCCAGTGGGTCCCGCAGGACTACTCCTCGCTGGGAACGGACGGCTTCGGCCTCTCCGACACCCGCGACAACGCCCGCCGCCACTTCGGCGTCGACGCCCAGTCGATCGTCGTGGCCGCGCTGGCCCAGCTCGCCCGCCGCGGCGAGGTGCCGGCGTCGTCCGTGAAGGAGGCGCGCGAGCGCTACGGCCTCTGAGCCGGCCGCCGGCCCGCGAGCCGGCGCGCGGACCCGGAGCCGCGGAGGCGGCCCCTCCCCCTGGCAGGGGCGGGGCCGCCTCCGGCGTTTCCGGGGCCCCTGTCGGATTCTCGCGGTGGCGGGCCACCGGCCGACCCGTGATGCTGGATGCCGTGATGGACGAGACGGAGTTCTGGGAGATCGTCGACAGCACCCGGGAGGCCGCCGAGGGCGACCCCGAGGAGCACGCCGAGCTGCTCGTGGACCGGTTGGCGCAGCTCGACCCGGACTCCGTCCTCGACTTCGCCCGGCATTTCGAGTCCCGGTACAACCGGGCGTACACCTGGGACCTGTGGGGCGCCGCCTGGGTGCTCCTCGACGGCGCGAGCGACGACGCCTTCGACTACTTCCGCTGCTGGCTGATCGGCCAGGGGCGGGAGGTCTTCGAGGGCGCCCTCCACGACCCGGACACGCTGGCCGAGCTCCTCGACGAATTCGACGAGGACGTCGACGGCGACGGCGAGGAGCTCGGCTACGCAGCCGACGAGGCGTACGAGCAGCTGACCGGGGCGGTCGCCCCCGACCTCGGGGTCCCGCTCCAGGCGGCGGAGCCGGCGGGCACCCCGCTCGACTTCGAGGACGAGGCCGTGCTGGCGGAGCGCTTCCCCCGGCTGTGGGACCGCTTCAGGGGCTGAGGGCGGGGGCCGGACAGGCCCTAGGGCCTGTCGTCAAAGTGATCTTGGGTTGTGGATCATGGAGTGGTGATACGTCGCCATGAACTGTCCGACGCCGAGTGGGACCTCATACGCCCGTTGCTGCCCCGGCCTGCGCTGGGGCGG
>NZ_JBVIGV010000009.1:297097-386844 GCF_055570615.1 Streptomyces sp. NPDC031121 | reverse complement strand
CTCCCCACCCGGCAGCTCGACACCTGGAAGAAGCACTACCTCGAAGGCAACTGGCCCGCCCTGATGACCGGCACCAACCCCTTCTGCCCCTGACCCCCGGACACCCGGCCCCCGACCGCCCCGGCCCCACCGGCCGGGGCGGCGACGCGTGCGGGCGCACCCCCGGCAGGCGCCGCATAGACTCTTCCGTATGGGCACGCCGTCGAGCCTGAGCGTGTACGCGGGCCAGCCCTCCGGCCTGATCGGGAAGCAGATCGCCGGCTACCGCGTCGAGCGGATGCTGGGCCGCGGCGGCATGGCGGTCGTCTACTGCGCCAAGGACCTGCGCCTGGACCGCACGGTCGCGCTCAAGCTGATCGCCCCCGAACGCGCCCGGGACGACACCTTCCGGCGCCGGTTCACGCACGAGTCGCGGGTGGCCGCGTCGATCGAGCACCCGCACATCGTCCCGATCTTCGAGGCGGGCGAGACCGACGGCGTCCTGTACATCGCCATGAGGTACGTACCCGGCGCCGACCTGCGGGCCCTGCTGGACCGGGAGGGCCCGCTCCCCGTCGCGACCGCCCTGCGCATCGCCGCCCAGGTGGCGTCGGCCCTGGACGCCGCCCACGAGCACGACCTGGTGCACCGGGACGTCAAACCGGGCAACATCCTGGTCGCCGCGGGCCCGGACAGCGAGCACCCCGAGCACGTCTACCTGACGGACTTCGGCCTGACGAAGAAGTCGCTGTCGCTCACCGGTTTCACCACGGAGGGGGAGTTCGTCGGGACGCTCGACTACATGGCGCCGGAGCAGATCTCGGGCCGGCCGGTGGACGGCCGGTGCGACCTCTACAGCCTCGCTTGCGTCGTCTACGAAACCCTCGCGGGCGGACCGCCCTTCGAGCGCGAGGAGGACGCCGCCCTGCTGTGGGCCCACCAGTTCGACCAGCCGCCGCCGCTGACGGAGCGGCGGCCGGAGATCCCGGCCGCCGCCGACGACGTGCTGACCAGGGGCCTCGCGAAGGTGCCCGAGGACCGGTACGGCTCGTGCCTGGAGTTCGTCGCGGCCCTGCGCGCCGCCACCGCGGGCGCCGGGACGTCCGTACAACCCCCGCACGGGGAAGGGCCGTCGGCCGACGGAACGGACGAGCCCCCCGGGCCGCCGCCGGAGCCGCCGGAGTGGGCCCGGCCGGTCTTCCGCGGTACGCCCCGAGGGACGTGACCTCCCCCCGCCCCCACCCCCTCCCGCCCCGCATCCCCGTCCCCCGCTTCCCCCCGAAGTCCCCGCTTCACCTGCCGGGCCGCTCGGGCCCCGCCGTCACAGGCCCAGGGCGATGGCCAGCCGGGTCAGCTCCGCCGTGCTGTTGACGCCGAGCTTGGCGCGGATGCGCCGCAGGTAGGCGTCGACCGTGTGCTTGGAGAGGCCCATGTGGCGGGCGGTCTGCAGGTACGTGCGCCCGGCGGCGATGTGCCGCAGCGTCTCCTGCTCGCGCGGGGCCAGGGCGGCGGCGGTGGTCTCGTCCTGCGCGGTGGGGGTGGTGAGTGTGAGGCTCATGGCTTTTCCTCCGCCGAATGGGCTCGGCCGTCACTGCTCACGTCCTCGGAAGCAGAGGGACTCGTTACCGAATGTCCCTTTTGTCTCTTATGGAAAAGCCTGGCCCGGGACCTTCACCGCCGTGTCCTCCCTTTGTCACAGGCGCGTCACAGGCGCCGCGTCCGCTGGTCAGAGGCCGATGAGGGACTGCTCCGCCCAGATCGTCTTGCCCACCGCGGCGTGCCGCGTACCCCAGCGCCGGGCCAGCTGCGCGACCAGCAGCAGGCCCCGCCCGCCCTCGTCGAAGGTCCGGGCCCGCCGCATGTGCGGGGCCGTGCTGCTCGCGTCGGAGACCTCGCAGATCAGCGTGTTCTTCTCGTGGATCAGGCGCAGCTGGATCGGCGGCTCGCCGTACCGGATGGCATTCGTGACCAGCTCGCTGACCAGCAGCTCCGTCACGAACGACGCCTCCTCCAGCCCCCACGCCGCCAACTGCTCGGTGGCGTTGCGGCGTGCCTGCCCCACCACGGACGGATCGGAGGAGAGGTCCCACACAACGACCTGGTCCGCGTGCAGCGCCCGCGTCCGCGCCACGAGCAGCGCCACGTCGTCGTCGGGCTGGTGCGAGAGCATCGCCGTCAGCACCCGGTCGCACACCGTGTCCAGCGTCGACGCCGGCCGGGCGAGCGCCGCGAACATGCCGTCCAGCGCCTCGTCGATGTCGTGGTCGCGGGCCTGGAGCAGGCCGTCGGTGTAGAGGGCGAGCAGGCTGCCCTCCGGCAGCTCCGTCTCGACCGTCTCGAACGGCAGGCCGCCCAGGCCCAGCGGCGGCCCGGCGGGCACGTCCAGCAGGTACACCGACCCCTCCGGCGAGACCACGGCCGGCGGCGGGTGCCCGGCCCGGGCGACGGTGCAGCTGCGGGTCACCGGGTCGTACACCACGTACAGGCAGGTGGTGCCGATGCCGAGCGCCGCCTCGCCGGCGCCCTGCCGGTCGCTCTCGTCCGCGGACAGGTGCAGGACGAGGTCGTCGAGGTACGTGAGCAGCTCGTCGGGCGGCAGGTCCACGTCGGCCAGGGTGCGCACCGCGGTCCGCAGCCGGCCCATCGTCGCCGTGGCCCGGATGCCGTGCCCGACGACGTCGCCCACCACCAGGGCGACGCGCGCCCCGGACAGCGGGATCACGTCGAACCAGTCGCCGCCCACCCCGGCCTCCCCGCCGGCGGGCAGGTAGCGCGAGGAGATGTCCAGGGCGGCCTGGTCCGGCAGCGTCTGCGGGAGCAGGCTGCGCTGGAGCGTCATGGTCGTCGTGTGCTCGCGGGTGTAGCGGCGCGCGTTGTGGATGCTGACGGCGGCGCGCGTCGCCAGCTCCTGGGCCGCCCACAGGTCCTCCGACTGGAACGGCTCCCGGTGCTGGTGGCGGCCGAAAACGGCCACGCCCAGCGCGATCCCGTCGGCGCGCATGGGCACGACCATCGTCGAGTGCGTCCCGTACTCGCTGATCCAGGACGCCCCGGGGTCCTCGGCCGCCCACGCGGCGATCGCCGGGTCCGAGGTCGTGTACACGGCCCCGCGGCCGGCCGCCAGGCACTCGGCCGGCGGGGACAGCGGCGGGTACACCGTCGTCTCCCCGACGGAGACCCGCGACTCGGGGCTGCCCTCCAGGATCGACCGCACCGCCGTCCGGCACACCGTGACCGGCCCGGCCGGCAGCCCGGACGACGGCTCGTCGCCGCGCGGCGGGGGGTCCAGCAGGTCGACGACGGCGAAGTCCGCGATCCTCGGGACCGCCACGTCGGCCAGCTCCTGCGCCGTGCGGGAGCTGTCCAGGGTGGTGCCGATGCGGGTGGCGGCGTCGTCGTCCGGGACGAGCACCTGCTGCCGGGTCCCCTCGATGCCCGTCCTGTCGTGCGCGGCGAGGCACACGGCGTGCACGCGGCCCTCCGGGTCCCGCAGCGGCGCCAGCGAGGTCACCCAGCCGTGCTCGGTGCTCGCCCCGGCCGGCCGGATGAAGGCGTCCACGACCTGCGGCTCCGCGGTCTCCAGGACCTGCCGCATCCGCCGCTCGGTCTCGTCGCTCACCGGGTCCGGCGCGATCTCCGGCAGGCGCAGGCCCAGCATCTGCGACTCCGCCAGGGACAGGGTCCGCTCCATCCCGGCGTTCGCCCGCACCAGCCGCAGGTTCTCGTCGAACACCGCGAGGAAGCAGGGCGACTGGGCGAACGCCCACTCCCGCAGCGGCTCGCCCCAGCCCAGGCCGGCCGTGCCCGTCACGGCGGACACCACGAACCACTTCGCCGTTCCGCCGGTCGAGGTCCAGCGGTGCGCCAGCAGCCCCACCTCCAGCCGGTGGCCGTCCCGGTGCCGCAGCGCGACGGTGCCGCTCCACCGGTCCTGCCAGGGGGCCGCCCGCCGCGCCGACTCCGCCGGATCGTCCGCGAGCAGCTCCGCGGCCGGCCGGCCCACCGTCTCGGAGGCCTCGTAGCCGAGCAGCCAGCGCGCACCCTCGCTCCACTCGGTGACGACGCCCTGCTCGTTGACGGTCGCCGCGGCCGTGTACGCCGGCCCGGACGGCGCCCCGGTGCCCGCCGACCTGTCACCCGCAGAGGTGGGAAGTCGCTCCATCGCCGCTCATCTCGCCCTCGCTCGTTCCTCTGCCGCTGTCCCTCGGGAACCTGCACGGCCAGGGGCTCCACACACCAGCATGATCCAGCGGGGCAGGGAGCACCAACGCAGTACCGCCGCCGGTCGCTGCCCGGCCCGCCGGCGCTCCGGGCCCCGCGAGGACCAGGGCGAGCACCGCGCTCCCGGCCCGCCACACCGCCGCGCGGCGCCCCCCCGCCGAGCCGGGGCGGCCGCAGGCGGAGCAGCGGCACGCCGCGCGGAGCAGCCCCGAAGACGCTGCCCCGGTCCGCCTTGACGGCGGCCTCCTTCAGCGCCCACGCCGCGGCCGGGGCCTCGGGGCGCCCGCCGGCGACGAGCGCGAGCTCCCGCGGAGACAGGACGTGGTCCGCGACCCTGTACACCGCGCCGGCCGAGGCGGTCTCGCACAGGTCCACCCCGACCGGCCGCCGGGCGAGCGCGGCCGCAGCGTGCCCGGCGGTGTGGCTGATGGAGAGGTGCAGGCCCGGCACCGGGGCGCCGCCGGCGAGGACGCGGGGGCTGCCGTCGGCGCGCGGCAGGACCTCCACCGCGGCCTCCGGGACCCCGCACGCCTGCGCGGCCAGCCGCTTGGCGAGCAGGCGGCCGGCCGTCCACTCGGCCCGCCGCCGGGCCGGCAGCCCGCCCAGCACGCCCGCCTCCGCCGGCGACAGCGGGGGTACCGCCCCGAGCAGACTGCGCCGCGGGGCCGTCAGGAGGGCCGCCCCGCACCAGTGGCGGATGCGGCCCGGCGCGATCGGCGGGAAGGCGCCGTCCCCGGCGGGTGCGGTGTCCGCGGCGGGCGCGGTGTGCGCGGTGTCCACGGCGGCCTCAGGCGGCGTACGCCGGGTCGAGGCGCCGATGCGCCTGCTCCAGCACGGCGGCGGCCCTGCGGATCTGGTCGGGCGTGTGTGCACAGGTGACGAAGAAGCGCAGCCGCGCCAGCTCCTCCGGCACCGCCGGGTGCAGGATCGGATTGACGCTGACGCCCTCCTCGTACAGGGCCTCCGCGAGCCGCAGCGTCCGCGTCGAGTCGCCGACGATGCACGGCACCACCGGGGTGTCCCGGCTGACGCCGATGTCGACGCCCGCCTCCCGGGCCAGGGCGGCGAACAGCGCCGCGTTCTCCCGCAGCCCGGCGACCCGCTCCGGCTCGGCCCGCAGCAGCCGCAGCGCCGCCAGGGCCGCGGCCGCGTCGGCCGGGGTCATGCCGGCGCTGTAGACGAACCCGGGAACCGTGTACCGCAGGTACTCCACCAGCCGGCGGCTCCCCGCGACGTACCCGCCGCAGCTCGCCAGCGCCTTGGACAGCGTGCCCGACCAGATCTCCACGTCCGGGCGGTGGACCCCGAAGTGCTCGCCGACACCGCGGCCGGTCGCTCCGAGCGTGCCGATGCTGTGCGCCTCGTCGACCATCAGCAGGGCGCCGTGCCGGCGCTTGACGGCGATCAGTGCCGGCAGGTCGGCGATGTCGCCGTCCATGCTGTACACGCCCTCGACGACCACCAGCACCCGGCGGTACCGGTGCCTGACCTGCGCCAGCAGCGCGTCGAGGGCGGCCGCGTCGTTGTGCGGGAACGGCCTGCGGGTCGCCCCGGAGAGCCGGCAGCCCTGGAGGATGCTGTCGTGGGCCAGGGAGTCGTGGACGACGAGGTCCTCCGGGCCGACGAGGTGCCCGATCACGGTCACGTTCGTGGCGTGGCCGTTGGCCAGGGTGACCGCGGCCTCGCAGCCGAGCAGGTCGGCGAGCCCGGATTCGAGTTCCAGGTGCACGGGCCGGCTCCCGGACAGCAGGCGGCTGGCGGACGCCGAGGTGCCGCACCGTGCGACCGCCTCCCGGGCGGCCTCGCAGACCGCGGGGTGCGTGGCGAGGCCGAGGTAGTTGTACCCGGAGAACGACAGGAGCGTACGGCCGCCGATCACCGTCGTGTCCGTCATGCCGCCCTCGTGGACGAGGAAGTACGGGTTGCGCAGGCCTGTCCGGTCGAGGAGCGAGAAGCGCTCGCCGTGCGCCGCGATCTCCGGGAAGCACTCGATCCGCGTGTGCTCCTCGGGCGGCGGGCCGGCAGCCGGAGCCGGGTCGGGCGCCGGAGCCGGGTCGGGCGCCGGAGCCGCGGGTGGCGCGCCTTCCGTCCGCGGGACGGGCAGCGCTCCGGCCCCGGGGTCGGCGGACGCGTCCGCGACCGCCGCGGCGAGGCCGCCGACGGTGGGGCGGTCCGCCGTCTGCTCGTCGAACGTCCACCCGGGGTACTGCCGCCGCAGGGCCGTGAACAGGTCGGCGAGCATCAGCGAGTCGAAGCCGAGGTCGTCCACGAGCAGCTGCTCGTCGCGCAGGTGCTCCACCGGGAAGGCGCTGATCCGGGCCACGTGCGCGCGGACACCGGAGGCGGCGCTGTCGGCGTCCGCAGCGGGCGCCGGGTCGGGGGCCGGCGCCGCGGCCGGCGGCCCGGGCTCCGGTACGGCCGCCGGCCCGGGGCCGGCCTCCGGTGCGGGCAGTGCCTCGGTGAGGCGGGTGATCAGTGCCGCCTGCTCCCGGGCCAGCCGGAGCAGCTCCCGCACGGACCGGTCCGTCGGAGCCTCCTCGGGAGTGCCGGTCGGGGCGGGGATCGCGGAACTCCGGTGAACGGCGGCCGTGTCCGGGCGGTCGGGCCGGGCCCCGCGCCGCCCCGGCAGCCAGTACGAGCGGGTGGCAAGGCGCGCCGCCGGCAGGTCGGCCATCCGGCGGTCGGCCGGGGGCACCAGGGCGCGCGGGTCGACGGGTACGCCCATCACGGCGAGCCGGGCGAGGGTGAGGACGAAGCCGCGGCTGCCGCCGCCCCCGCCCTCGGCGTCGACGGCGGCGACGCGGACGTCGTCGCGGCCGTAGAGGTTGCGGCTGACCGACGCCAGGAGCGAGCCGCCACCGGTCACCTGGAGGAACACCCGGGCCCCCGCCGCGTACGCGGTGCGGACCGCGTCGCCGAAGCGGACCGGCTCGGACGCGTGCCGGGCCCACAGCCCGCGCAGCTCCCCGGGTTCGGTGTGCACCGCGGCGTCCACGCACGAAACAAACGGCAGGGACGGGCGGGCCGGCCGGCAGGCGGCGAGGGCCGTGCGCACCGCGTCCTCGGCGCCGTCGACCAGCGGCGAGTGGAAGGCGTTCGACACCTCGAGCGCCGCCGTGACCACGCCCGCCTCGGCGCAGGCCTCGCGCAGCGCGGCGAGGCCCTCCGGCGTACCGCTGACGACGACCTGCCGCTGCTGGTTGAAGCAGGCGGGCCACACGCCGTCGATCCCGTCGGCGAGCCGCCGGCAGGTCTCCTCGTCGGCCTGCACCGCGAGCATCCCGCCGCGCACCTTCCGCTCGGCCTCCTTCAGGGCCGCCCCGCGGCGCGCCAGCAGGCGGACGGTGTCCTCGCCGGTGAGCGCCCCGGCCGCGGAGGCCGCCGCGAACTCGCCCGCGCTGTGGCCGAGCGCCAGGTCCGGGGTGATGCCGCAGCCGGCGAGGAGGCGGGTCGCGGCGATCTGCACGGTCCCGAGCAGCGGCTGGCACACGTCGGTCGAGGCGAACCGCCGCCGCAGCCCGTCCGCGGAGCCCGGCGGGCGGGCCGCGGCCCCGTACAGCAGGCCGGCGACGTCGACTCCGGTGGCGCGCCCGACCACGCTGCCCAGGGCCTCGATGTCCGCCCGGAAGCCGGGGAACCTCTCGTGGAGCTCCCGCAGCATGCCCGGCCGCTGGCTGCCCTCGCCCGGGAAGACGAACGCGATGCGGCGCCGTGCGGCCGGCAGCGGCGCGTCGGCGGCGAAGGCGCCGTCCCCGAGGTCGCCGCGGGCGCCGTCCGCGAGTTGGCGGCGGGCCCCCCGCAGCCGCTGCACGAACCCGTCGGTGTCGTCCGCGACGACCGCGAGGCGGGCCGTCAGCGGTTGCCGCGAGCCGAGCGTGTGTGCCAGCGCGGTGATCGGCGGGCGCTGCTCCGCCGGCAGGGCGTCGAGCGCGTCGATCACCTCGCCGAGGTGCTCGACCAGCAGCTCCGTACTGCCCGCCGACAGCAGGACGAGCTGCGGGCCGGCCCGGTGCTTCACCGGCGCTGCCGGGAAGGCCGCCGGCGCGGCGGGCGGCTCCTCCAGCACCACGTGGACGTTCGTGCCGCCGAACCCGAAGGAGCTGACGGCGGCCCGCCGCGGGCCGGGCCCCTCCGGCCAGGGCCGAGCCGTGTCGGCGAAGCGCAGGCCCGCGGCGGATATGCGCAGGTCCGGGTGGGGGGAGGTGGGCGGCTGCGGCACGATCGTGCGGTGGTGGACGGCCAGGGCCGTCTTGATCAGCCCTGCCATGCCGGCCGCGGCCAGCGAGTGCCCGATCAGCGCCTTCCCGGCGGCGAGGTAGCACAGGCCCGGGTCGTCGTCGGGGTGCTCGGTGCGCAGCCGCAGCAGCGCTTCGACCTCGGAGCGGTCGCCGGCGGCCGTGCCGGTGCCGTGGGCCTCCAGGAAGCCGACGGAGGACGGCGCCGCGTCCGCGTCCTCGTAGGCCCGGCGCATCGCCCTCAGCTGGCCCTCCGGTGTGGGGGCGAGCGGCCCGGGGGAGGCGCCGTCGTTCGCGGAGCCGATGCCCCTGACCACGGCGTAGACGCGGTCGCCGGCGGCGAGGGCGTCGGCCAGCGGGCGCACCACGACCGCGCCGGCGCCTTCGCCGAGGACGAAGCCGTCGGCGGCCTCGTCGAAGGGCCGGCACACCCCGGACGCGGACAGGGCCCGGAGCCGGGAGAAGCCGATCAGGCCGTCGGGCGTGAGGTTGAGGAACACGCCGCCGACCACCGCGACCCGGCAGCTGCCCTGGCGCAGGTGGGCCACGGCCTGGTCGAGGGCGACCAGCGAGCCGGAGCAGGCGGCGTCGACGGCGAAACTCGGCCCGCCCAGGCCGAACTGCCGGCTGATGGTGCCGGGCGCCATGTTCAGCAGGCTCCCCGGCAGCGTGTACGGCTGGAAGGCGCCCAGCCGGCGCGCCCGCTCCCTGACCGCGTCGACGCGACCGCGGCCCTCCGACCCGTTTGCCCCGTCTGCCTCGTCGGAGGCGAGGGCGATCGCCCGGAGCGGAGACGTCATGAGGTCCTTGTAGTCGGACACCGAGATCCCGACGAACACCCCGGTGTTCTCCCGGTCGAAGCCGCCGCGGCCCAGCCCCGCGTCGTCGAGGGCCTCGCGGGCCACGTCCAGCATGAGCCGGTGCTGCGGGTCCATGGCCCGGGCGCGGGAGGGCGGCACCCCGTAGTGCAGGGCGTCGAAGCGGTCCACTCCGTCCACGAACGCCACCTGGTCGGTGTACGCGGCCAGCGGCGCCGACGGGTCGCCGGGCTCGTGGAACGGCTCGTGGTTCCAGCGCTCCGCCGGGACGGGGCCGAACCGGCGCTCCGCGCCCAGCAGGAGCCTCCAGTAGGCGCGTACGTCGGGGGCGCCGGGGAAGCGGCAGCCGAGTCCGGTGATGGCGATGTCGGTCATGGCGGGGTTCCTTCCAAGGGTGATCGGTGTACGGGCGTACGGGCGCGCGGTGTCAGCCGCGTGCCGGGACGGGGGGCGCGGACAGCCGCGCCGCGGTCGGGCACCGCGCGGGCGCCGCCGCCGGGGGCCGCGGTCGCGGGGCCTTCGCCCGCAGCGGGCGCGGCGCCCACCAGTTCAGGCCGCCGGCCAGCCGCATCAGCGCCGGGACCAGGACGCCCCGCACGAGCGTGGCGTCGAGGAGGACGCCGAGTCCGGCGCCGATCCCGAAGAACTGCAGCAGCGAGACCCGGGACGTCCCGAAGGCCAGCAGGGTGAAGGCGAGCAGGGCGCCGGCGGTGGTGACGATGCCGCCGGTGCGGGCGACGCCCGAGACGATCGAGCGGGCGTTGTCCTCGCCGGCGTCGTGCGCCTCCTTGATCCGGGCGAGGACGAACACCTCGTAGTCCACGGACAGTCCGAAGACGATGCAGAACAGCAGCACCGGCATGGTCGTGCTGAGCGGGCCCGGGGTGAAGCCCAGCAGGCCCTGCAGGTGGCCCGACTGGAACACCCACACCATGGCCCCGAGGACGGCGGCCAGGCTCAGCGCGTTCAGGGTGATCGCCTTCAGCGGCAGCAGCACGCTCCGCGTGAACGCGAACAGCAGCAGAGACGTGGTCAGGGTGATCACGCCGACGGCCGCCGGGATCCGGTCCCGCACGGTGTCCTTCGCATCGACCAGCACCGCGCTCGGCCCGCCCACGAGGGCCTCGCCGCCCGCCGGGGCGGCCGCACCGCGGACGTCGCGCACGAGCTGCTGCGCCGCCCGGGAACCGGGGTCGTCCTGCGGGACCACGGCCAGCCGCACGGTGTCCCGGCCGCCTCCGGCCGAGGCGGGCGCGGGACCGGCCGGGCCCGGCGCCGACGGGCCGGTGCCGCCCCGGAAGGTGCCGTCCGGGCCGGTGACCTGTGCGACGCGGGGCAGCGCGGACAGCCGGCGGGCGTAGTCCCGTCGGTCCGACGGCGAGGCCCCGCCGGTGACGACGACGGTCAGCGATCCGGCGGCCTTCGCGTCGAACTCGCCGCGGACCAGGTCCCCGGCCTGCCGGGCGGCACTGCCCGCGGGCAGTGCCCGGTCGTCGGGGGTGGCGAACCCGGCGTGCCCGAGCGGCGCGGCGAGCAGCACGAGCAGCCCGGCCACCGGCAGCGCCGCGAGCAGCGGCCGCCGTACGACGACCCGCGCGAGCGCCTCCCAGAAGCGCGACCGGGATCCGGAGCGGGCGCGCCCCCGCCAGGGGACCGGCCACGCGTCGACCCGCCTGCCGAGCAGCGTCAGCAGGGCGGGCAGCACGGTCACGGCGCTGACCGCGGCCACGGCCACCACGGCGATGCCCGCGTAGGCGAACGAGCGCAGGAAGTACGGGGGGAAGACGAGCAGGGTGGCGAGGGCCGCCGAGACCGTCGCGGCGCTGAAGAGAATGGTGTGGCCGGCGGTGCGCACGGTGCGCACGGCGGCGCTGCGCGGCTCGTGTCCGGCGGCGAGCTCCTCGCGGAAGCGGGAGACGACCAGCAGCCCGTAGTCGATGCCCAGGCCGAGGCCGAGCGCGGTGGTCAGGTTGAGGGCGAACGCCGACACGTCGGTCAGGGAGCCGAGGACACTCAGCACCAGCAGGGTGCCGGCGACGGCCAGGGCGCCGACCAGCAGCGGGAGGGCCGCGGCCACCACACTGCCGAAGACCAGGACCAGCAGGAGGAGGGTGCCGGGCAGGACGACCGCCTCGGCCCGCTCCAGATCGGACTCCGAGACCTCCTGGAGTTCGGCGTCGACGAGCGCGGACCCGCCGGCGTGCACGCGGAGCGCCGGTGGGGCCGCCGGGCGGGTCAGTTCGGCGGCCAGCTCCCGCACCCGCTCGGCGAGCCGCTCGCCTTCGCCGTCGACGTGGGCGGCCACCATCGCGGAGCGGCCGTCGCGGCTGCGCAGCTCCGCCGCACCGCCGTTCCAGTACGAGGCCACGGAGCCGACGTACGGCCGGGCGGCGAGGCGCCGGGTCAGATCGGCGCCCGCCGCGCGGGCCGCCGGGGAGTCGACGGAGCCGGCGCCGGCCCGGGCGACCAGGACCAGGTTGGGCGAGGCGCCGAGCTGCTCGGCGGCCGCGACGGCGGCGGCCCGGCCGGACTCGGAGCCCGGGACGTCGTACCCCTGCGTCTTCAGCCGGCCGGCCGCATCGGCACCGAACACGGCGGACACCAGCAGGAAGACGAGCCCGGCGACGAGCACCAGCCGCGGCCGGCGCGTCGCGAAGCTCCCTGCACGGCGGAACATGGACCTCTCCGATCCCTTCGGCGAGCGCTTCCCGCGAGGGTGCGGGGGCGATGGGTTCCACCGTGCCGGGGAGGGGGAGCCTGGCGTAGTTCCGGCAGTTCGTTACTTGACAGGCCGAGCGGGACCCGTCGGCTGCCCGCGATGCCTGAGGCGTCAGTTGCCCGGCTGCTGCTGGTTGTCGGGCTGCTGCTCGCCGGGTGCTTCGCCGGGGCCGTCGGGGGCGGGTGACTGCTGGGCGGGGCGTTCCTGCTCCGCGGGAGCCGAGGGCTGTTGGGCGGGCCGTTCCGGGCTCGGCGCCTGCGGCGGCCTCTCCTCCTGCCGGCCCGGGGACTGGGGCGACTGCGGGGCGGGGGCCGAGGGCTGAGCCGGGGAGGGCTCGGGGGCGGGGGGCTCGGACTGCGTCTCCCGCAGGTTCGGGCGCTCCGGCGACGGCGGCGCGGACGGCTGCGGGGCGGGGCTCTCCTTGGAGGGCGCGGCCGGCTGCTCGCTCTCCGGGTCCCGCAGGTTCGGGCGCTCCGACGGCGCCGGCGCCGACGGCGACTCGCGCCCCGGGGACTCACGGTCCGGGGACTCGGACGCGGGCGGCCGGCTCTCCCGCACGCGGGGCCGCTCGGAGGCCGGCGACTGCGAGGCCGGGCTCTCGGGCTTCCGGGTCTCGTGGCCGGGGGAGGTCGGCTGCCGGGTCTCGTGGCCGGGCGGGGAGGGCTTCCGGGTCTCGTGGCCCGGCGAGGACGGGTTGCGGGTCTCGTGGGGGGTCCTCGTCGCGGGCGGCTCCGTCACGGGCGGCTTCGTCGGCGGCAGCGGCCAGTGCTTCGGCGGCGGCGCCGCCTTCCTGTCGCGCTCGCCGTGGTCGCCCGAGTGCCGGCTCACCCACTCGCGGTCCTTGTGGTCGAAGATGACGAAGACCTTGACCACCGTCTCCGAGCGGTTGACCACGACGACGTTCTGCGGCCGGTAGCCGGGCCAGCTCTTCCCCTTCTGCTCGGGGGTCCCGGCCTGCGGTACCGCGCGGCCCAGCGGGTTGCCGCAGGCGCAGCGCACCTTCGGCTCGCCATGGCTGTCGACCAGGACGGCCGTGCCGGCCTGGAGCACTGCCTGGTAGCTGGTGGCCGCGCCGTTGCGGTAGCCGTGGTTGGTGACGCGGGTGTCCGAGCGGAGCTGAACGGGTGTCAGCGAGCGCAGATAGCCGGGGACCGCGGACTCCTTGACCTGCAGGGTGGAGGCGAAGGCCCTGTTCTTCGCGGGGTCCGAGCCGAGGTAGCGGATCTGCTTCTCCACGTCGCAGCTGGCGAGGTTGCGGCTGCCGCCGTACAGGCCGGGCTCCGAGCCCGCCACGCTCGTGAGGGCCCGGGCCGTCGTCGGGGTGACGCGGGGCGCCGCGGCCGGCAGCGCCGTCGTCGCGTTCGCCGTCGAGGGCGTGAAAGGTTCTTCGCCGCTGGACCCGGTGGGCTCCAGGATCACCTCTCCGGCCGTCGTCTCCCGCCCGCCGCCGCCCCCGCCGTCGGGCCGGGTGAAGACGACCGCCAGGACGCCGGCGACCACGGCCGCCCCGGTCACGGTCGCGATCCGCGGCACCGAGCGCCACCACGGGCGCCCGCCCCCGCCCGACTGCTGTTCGGGCCCGCCGGGACCACCCGGACCGCCCGGACCGCCGGGTCCCCCGGGACCGCCCGGGCCCCCGGGGCCGCCGGGTGTGCTCCCGCCCCCGCCGCCGACCGTCGGCGGGGGCGGCGGCGGGCCCTGCCTCGTCGCGTCGCCGGACGGGCGGCCGGAGAGCGGGCCGGAGGGCGGGCCGGTGGGGCGCTCGGAGCGCGGTTCGGAACTCACCGTTTCCCTCCCACCCGGCACCGGCGCCGCGCGTCCGACCGGTCGTCCCGGCCGTGGCGCCCTCGCCGCCCGTCGTACCCCTTGTGTGGGTTTGTCTGCTAGCACACATTGTGCGCCCCGTGCCCGCAGAATCCGCAAGCCGAATCGTCACGAGCCCCGTCCCGCGCTGCCCCGCACCATGCCGCGCACCGCCCGCCCGGGCGCCCGAAACGAGCCTGACCGGCAGGCTCCCCGCCGCCGACCGACCGTGGTCTTCCTCTCCCGATGGTTCGGGGCCCGGCGGGGGACGCAGATTTGCCCGGCCGGCCGGCCGGCCCGGCCTTCGGCTCCCCGGCCCGCCGGAGGTCCTCGCCGTCACCGAGCGGGACACCCGGCGGCCGGCCGCCGGGGAGATCCCCGTCCGGGTCGCCGCGGCCGCCGTGGACCCCGTCGACCTGGCCGTGCGCCGCGGCGACATCCCCTCCCCGGTCCTGCCCGCCGTCATCGGCTGGGACGTCTCCGGCACCGTCGTCGCCACCGGCTCCGCGGCCGGCCGCTTCCGGCCCGGCGACCGCGTGTTCGCCCTGCGCCCCTCGCCGTCCGACGGGGCCGACGTCTCGGCCGAGTACGCCACCCTCGGCGAGCGGCTCGCGGTCCGGGCGCCGGACAACGTCCCGCCAGGGCACGCGGCCGCCCTGCCGCCGGCCGCGCTCACCGCCCAGCGGGCCCTCGACCGGCTCGGACCCGGCTCCACCGGCCGGTTCCCCGTCTGCGGCGCCGCCGGCGCGGTCGGCGGGTTCCTCGGCCGACTCGCACTGCGCGGCCTGCACCCGGCCGCCCTCGCCCGCCCCGGCGATGCGGAGGCCGTACGCGGGCTGGGTGCCGCCGAGGTGTTCTCCGAGGCCGCGCCCCCGCCGGCAGGCGCGTACGACGCCGTCATCGACGCGGCGGAGCGGCCGCGACGGTCGCGGCGGTGCGCGACGGGGGGCGCTTCGTCTCCCTGACCCCGTTCGCCGTGCCGGAGCCCGAGCCCGCGCGCTGCCGGTCGAGGATGCGCCCCGGGCGCACGCCCTGCTGAAGGCGGGCGGGACCCGCAGAAAGATCCTGCCGCCGCCGGCGCCCTGGCGCCTCCGGGCAACCGCCCGGCCTCAGCGCCTGCGCGGCCAGGCCGGGCGGCGCCGCGAGGTGCGCGGCCTCCGCCCCGACAGCGGAGCGGGGGCCAGGGCGAACCCGACCGCGATGCGGGCGCCGCCCAGGGGGCTCCGGCCGATGCGCACGGAGCCGCCCGCGGCGCCGGCCGCCCGGTGCGCGATGTCGAGCCCCAGCCCGGTGGAGCCGGTGCTGCTGCCGCGGGACAGGGCCCGGTCGGGATCCGGGATGCCGGGCCCGCCGTCCTCCACGACCAGTTCGACGGCCAGGGCCGAGCGCACGACACGCACGCCGAGCGGTGTCCCCGGCGGCGTGTGCCGGAAGACGTTCCCGATCAGGGCGTCGACCACCGCCGCGACATCGTCCTCGGAGAGCGCCACCGGCGTGGGCTCCAGGGTGAGGTCCAGGGCGCACTCCCGCTCCTGGTGGCCCGCCAGCACCGTCCAGAACGCCGTCCGCCCGCGCACCACCTCGGCCGCCTCGCAGCGCGGCCCGGCCCCCGCCGCACCGGCGCGACCCCGCCCCGCGGCGGGCTCGGCGCCGAGGAGGCCCTGGCCCATGGGGCCCACCGCGAGCGGGGTGCGCGCCGCCGCGATGATGGCCTGGAGCTCCGCCTCCAGCTCCCCGACGGCCGCCTCGACGCGCGCGGACTCCGGCGTGCCCGCCATCCGCTCCGACGCCAGGTGGAGGGCGGTCAGCGGGGTCCGCAGCCGGTGCGACAGGTCGGCGACGAGCTCGCGCTCCACGGCCAGCAGCTCGGTCATGCGGTGCGCCATCGCGTTGAACGCGACGCCCGCCTCGCGGAGTTCCTTCGGGCCCATCGGGTCCACCCGGGTGTCCAGGTCGCCCGCGCCGAGGGCGCGCGAGGCCTGGGCGAGCCGCTTCGAGGACCGTACGACCTTCGCGCCCAGGCGGTCGGCGACGAGGACCGAGCCGGCGATCAGCCCGACCGCGAGGAACGTCATCACCGCCCACGACTCCGCGACCCCGCGGCTCAGCTCCTCCTCGGGGACGAAGTTCTCGACGACGGCGACCCGGTCGCCGGGCAGCACGACCGGCTGGAGGCACATCCAGCCGCCGGAAACCTCCTGGGAGATCGACTCCCGCCCCTTCCGGGCACGTTCGAGGAGCGCCGCGGGCGCCTTGGACCTGCCGAGCGCGCCGGCGTCGGGGAGGTGGACGACGAGGTGCTCGCCCCCGTCCAGGCTGGCCGCCGACTCGCGCAGGGCGGCCGGCTCCGTGGTCAGCGCGAGGACCGGCGCCAGCGCGGCGGCGCGCTGCTCGGCCTCGTTGACCCCCTGCTCCTTGACGAGCGACATCACCAGGAGCGCCAGCGGTATGAGGAAGGACAGCGCGACCATGGAGGTCACGGCGAGCGCCACCCCGGCCAGCGAACGCCTCAACGGGGGGCCACCAGCTTGATGCCGACGCCGCGGACGGTCCTCAGGTAGCGCGGGGCCGCCGCGCGTTCGCCGAGCTTGCGGCGCAGGGACGACAGGTGCACGTCCACGGTCTGGTCGTCCACGTACGGCTCGCGCCACACCTCGGTCAGCAGGCGGCGCTTGGAGACGACCTGGCCGGCGTGCCGGGCCAGGAACGCCAGCAGGTCGAACTCCCTGCGGGTGAGCCGCAGCTCGCGGCCGGCGAGGAGGGCGGTACGGGCGCCGGGGTCGACGACGAGCTCGCCGACGGTGGCCGGCTGCGGCGCGGCGGACGCGGCTGCCGGGGCGGCCCCGGAGCCGGCGCCTGCGGGCGGGACGTGGCTGGTGCGCCGCAGCACGGCGGCGAGGCGCGCGATGAGCTGCCCGCCGGAGAACGGCTTGACCAGGTAGTCGTCGGCGCCCGCGTTGAGGAGCTTGATGATCTCCGTCTCGTCGTCCCGTGCGGTGGCCACCAGCACGGGCACCGACGATATCCCGCGGATCATGCGCAGGGCGTCCCCGCCGTCGAGGTCCGGCAGCCCCAGGTCGAGGACCACCGCGTCGACGGGAGTCCGGGTGAGTTCCCGCAGGCCGCCGAAGCCGTCGGCCGCGCTGCGTACGGCGTACCCGTGCTCCGCCAGGACCTCGATCAGGGACTGGCGGATGCTGGGGTCGTCTTCCACGACCAGGACGCTCGGCATGGGGGACACCTTAGGGGGTGGGCCGGAGCGGTCCGAGGGGAGGCCGCTCACCGGTCGGGGCGGACGGCACAGGCGTGCCCTGCCGGGGTCAGCGTGGCGCGAACACCGGGTCGTCGGCGGTGATGCGCAGGTGGACGGGCCGGTCGGAGACGGGGATGGTGCAGCCGTCCTCGGTGCTGCAGCTGGCGTAGCCGAGCAGCACGGTGGCGTCCCCGGTGCCGTCGGCGCGGACCGGCAGCGTCGTGGTGACCGGGCCGTCCGGGTAGACGGGGACGGGTGCGCCGACCCCGGGCACGCTGATCGAGCGCACGTCCGCGGCGGCGGTCAGCCTCCCCTCGGCGCGGAGCGCTCCGGTGACGGAGACGGCGGTCGGCCTGCCGACGCCTTCGACGCCGGTGGCGGGCAGGTCGGTGCTGTACAGGTGGAACCCCTTCTCCTCGGGGGTGAAGACGGCCTTCAGGGTGCCCTTCGAGTCGCGCCAGTCGGCGATCGAGAGGGTGACGGTGACGCCCTTGTCGGTGAAGCTCGCCGTGGGCGCGGAGGCGGCGGCGCCCTCCGCCCGCTCGGCGCCCCGGCCGCCGCAGGCGGTGAGCACGGCGAGGCAGAGGAGGGCGGCGGCGGGGCGCGCCGGGCGCGAACGCCCCGTTCGCGGCGGGGTGTTCGCGCGGATGGTCTGAGGCATGTGTGCCACCTGTGTCGTGTGTGCCATGTGTATCTCTTGGTTCCGTCTTGTCCGGCGCGGGGGGAGGTGTCAGAAGGCCGCGGCGGAGTCCGGGGCCTCCCCGGCGACCCGGGCGACCAGGGGACGCAGCTGCTCCTCGGTGACGGAGCCGCCGATCGCGGCGGCGACGCGGCCCCGGCGGTCGACGACCAGCGTCGAGGGGACCGTCTGCGGGTTCAGCACCGACGGCGGGAAGCGGAGCAGCAGTGCGCCGTCCGGATCGTGCAGGCTCGGGAAGCCCACGCCGTGCGCGCGGACGAACGAGCGGGCCGCCTCGCGGTCCCGGTCACGGGTGTTGATCCCGAGGAAGCGGACGCCGTCGGCGCGGGTCTGCCGGCTGACGCGCTCCAGGTCGTCGGCCTCCGCCCGGCACGGGGCGCACCAGGAGCCCCACACGTTCACGACGACGACCTGGCCGCGGAAGCCCGCCAGGTCGACCCGCCGCCCGTCGAGGTCGGCGCCGGCCAATTCGGGGACCGCCGGCCGGGCGGCCGGCTCCGCGATCGCGGGCGCCGCCCCCGTGCCCGTACCGCCGGTGCCGCCCCGCCCCTGCACGGAGCCGCCGCCGGGGGGCCAGGCCGCCGCCCCCGCGAGGCCCGCTGCCGCCAGGGCGGCCGCCGCGACCGCGGCGACCGGCCGTCTCACGACGCCCACCGGCGCAGGAAGGCGTTGATGCCGTCCGCGGTCAGCGACGGGTTCCCGGTGACGTGCGTGTCCGTGCGCACCGTCCCGGACGGGGAGAGGACGACCAGCACGGGCATCTTGTACGTGCCCCCGGAGGGGCTGTACTTGCCCAGCAGCGCGGAGTTGGCGGAGCTGCCGCCGCCGATGTCGATCTTGACCAGGTGGTACGAGGCCCCGAGGATCGCCGTGGTCTGCGGCTGCGCGAACACCTTGTCCGCCGCCTTGCAGTTGCCGCACCAGTTGGCCCCGAAGTCGAGGAGTACCATCCGCCCGTCGGCCTTGGCCGCGCGCAGGGCCGCGTCCACCTGCTTCTGCGCGTCGGCCGAGGCGTCGTAGCCGGGGCCCGGCACCCGCGCCGGCGCGGGCGCGGCCGAGGTGCGCGGCGCGGAGGGCTGCTTGGACGCGGGCGCGGACGCGGTCTTGGAGGGCGGGGCCGAGGGCTGCGCACTGGCGGAGGCGGACGGCGCCGCCGACGCGGTCGCGGAGACCTCGGGGGAGCCGCTCGCGGACTCCGCCCCGGCGGGGAGGGCATCGGCGGGCAGGGCCTCGGCGGACTGCCGGGCCGCGGACGGCGAGGCGGCCCCGACGGGCTGGGAGGACGGCCCGCAGGCGGCGGTCAGCCCCGCCGCGAGCACCGCAGCGGCGACCGCCGGCAGCCGCCTCCCGAGCGCCGGAGCGGAACGGGCCGGCGCCGTCCGGAGGCCGGCGCGGACGGATCGGAGCATGCGAGAAGTCATGGCGGAGTCACCCCAGGGCACGGTCGGACGGCGGAAGGGGCGAACACCCTCCGGCGCGGTGGAAGCGGCGGCCGGACCGGGCCGGGCGGCGTGCCCCGGCACCTGCGGCCGCTCTGCTGACGCGAGCATAGGACCGCGCCGGGCGGCCGGAACCCCCTCGGCCGGATCTTGAGGTTGCCCTAAGGAACAGCTCACCTTCCGCTTCGCCGGGGGCCGTCGCGGGCCGCTCAGAAGGAGGTCTCGCGGACGCTGGCCTTCGCCCCGGGCACGACCGTCGCGGTGATGGCGGAGCGGTGGTCGTCACTGGTGAACGTCACGGTGAGCGTGTCGGCGGAGGTCTGCGAAGTGGTGGTCCTGAAGCCCAGGTTCGGTACCGCGGAGATCAGGCACACCCCCCGGCTGCCGTACCGCACGGTGGCCCGGCCGCCCTGCGAGGGGACGGTGTGCAGGCCCGCCCCGCCCTCCTCGCAGTCTGCGGAGGACTTCACGGCGGTGGACCGGGAGGCGCCCGCCGAGGGCTTGGCCGGGGTGGGGGAGCCCGACGACGGGGACGGCCGCGGCGTGGCGCCGGCGGACGCGCTGGGGGAGGCCGTCGGGGACGGGCTCGCCGACGGGTTCGTCACCGCCAGCCACGCGGGCGGCGTGTTCACGACCATGGGGGCGGACCGTGCGACCGGGGGCGTCTGCCTGGTCGAACCGACCACGAACTGGACCGTCGCGAGCACGGCAGTCACGCTGGCGGCCGTGCACGACAGCCATATGAGCAGGTAACGCGGAGTTCGAGGCACGGCCCCATAGTGGCCGACGCGCCGTCCGGCCCGTCACGGGTCCCCCGGAAGCCGGCGTCCCCCGCACCCGGGGACGGGTACGGGGGACGCCGGCCATGGGGGGGGCAGGGGTTACCTCGGCGCGCCGAAGTTCTGGGTCCACCAGGGGCCGCCGTGGCCCTTGTGGACGCCTATGCCGATCTCCTTGAAGGCGCAGTTGAGGATGTTGGCGCGGTGGCCGGGGCTGTTCATCCAGGCCTTCATGACCGCGTCGGCGTCCGCCTGCCCGCGGGCTATGTTCTCGCCGAGGCGGGACCAGGCGTAGCCCGCGGCCTCCACCCGGCTGGTCATGGTCGACCCGTCGGGGCCCGTGTGCGACATGACGCCGCTGCGGGCCATGGTGTCGCTGTACGCACGAGCGGCGGCGCTCAGCTTCGCGTTGGAGGAGAGCGGGCCGCATCCGGCCGCGCCGCGCTCCTTGTTGACGAGGGCGAGGACGGCCGACTCGGCGTCGGTGTTCACCGTGCCCGACCCGCCCGACCCGCCCGATCCTCCGGACCCGCCCGACCCGCCCGATCCGCCGCCCGTCGCGGGCTTGCGCGCGGGCGCCGCCGAGGAGGCGGGCGCCGCCTTGGCCTCGGTGCCGCCCTCCGCGGACGGCTCCCCGGCCGGCGCCGATGCCGACGCGGACGCGGACGCCTCGGGAGTGGCGGACGGGCTCGGGCTCGCCGAGGCCGACGCGTCGGCGCCGGGGGCGGGCGGGGTGGCGGACTCCGTGCCTGTCGCGGCGCCGGCGGCGGCCGAGCCGGACGCGGCGCCCGCCGTGCCGCCGGCCCGGCGCTCGGTGCGGGCGTCGCCGTCGGAGTCGGCCACCGCGACGCCGACCGCCACGACCGCGGCCGCCGCGGTGACGGAGAGCACGATGCGCGAACGCACGGCCTTCCGGCGACGCGCCTCGGCGCGGGACACGGTTTCGGGGGTACGGCTGCGGCTCATGCCGGTGACACCTCGCTAGGGGGGGGGGGGGGGGGGGGGATGGGAGTCCGCCCGAGCCTAGGCGCGTGACCAGCGAAAAAAGCGCCAGGAAAGAGTTCTTCAAGGTCCCTTAAGGAAGCCCTCAGGATCAACACAGGGACGAGACCGGCATTCCGCCCAACTTGCCCCGGCAGCCCGGGAGTCGGAGGAGGCCTCCGCGGAACGCGGCGGTCCGGCCGTCACCCGGGTCCCGAAGCGGACCCCTTCGACAGGGAGGCGCGCACCAGCGCCGCGGCGAAGCGGGCCAGGTCCTGCGGAGCCACCAGCGCGGCGAGGCCGTCCGCCGAGCGGGGCAGCCCGAGCTTGCGGGCGGCGGAGCGGGAGCGCTCGTCGAAGAAGGGCCGCAGCTCCGGCCAGACGGCCTGCGCCTCGCGGCAGAAGATGTCCGCGCCGACCGGGCCGATCCGCGGCACCTCCATGAGCCCCGCGCGCAGCGCGCCCGTGTCGCCGCCGGCCTCCTCCCGCAGCCTGCGCAGGTCGCCGCGGTAGCGGTCCAGCAGCAGGTGCGCCCCCTCCCCGAGCGCGGTCGCCGTGCTCTCGTCGTAGCGGACGTAGTGGGCGCGCCCGAGCGCATCCACCCGGTCCTGCCAGGCGGAGTCCGCCATCGCCCGCGGGGTGCGCAGGCCCGCCGCGGAAAGCTCGCGGGCGGCCGCGGTGGCGATGTCCGCCCTGATCCGGGTCGAGCACAGGACCGCGAGCACCAGCAGCCGGTACAGCGGTGACGGTGTGTCGCGGAGCCGGATGCCGGCCTCGTCGGCGTAGGTCCGGCCGTGGTCGCGAAGGAGTCCGGCGGCCACCTCGGCGGTTCCCATCGCGGCGCTCCTTCCTCGTACGCGCGCCCCGTACGCCCGCGGTGCAGCGGGCGGCCCGCCCGGCCGCGGTGCGTCACCGCGGCGCCTACCCCGCCCGCGCCCGCCGGAACCCCGCCGTGCGCAGGGCTCAGCGGCCCGCCGCGGAGGCCCCCCTCAGCGCTGCCCCGGGCTCCGCGCCCGGGTCCGCGGCCCGGGCGATGAGCAGGTCGAGCAGGGCGAGGAGGACACCGCGGGCGTCCTCCCGCTCGCGGGCGTCCAGCATCAGGACGGGCGTCGCCGGATCCCGCAGGTGCAGGGCCGCGGCGATCTCCTCTGCCGTGTAGGCCTGTTCCCCGTGGAAGCAGTTCGCGCCCACCACGAACGGCAGTCCGCGGCTCTCGAAGAAGTCGACGGCCGGGAAGCTGCGGTCCAGCCGGCGGGTGTCGACCAGGACGACCGCCCCGAGGGCGCCGTGCAGCAGGTCGTCCCACATGAACCAGAACCGCTCCTGGCCCGGGGTGCCGAACAGGTACAGCGCGACCCCGGCGTCGGTGAGGGTGATCCGGCCGAAGTCCATGGCGACGGTGGTGACGGCCTTGGACTCGATGCCGTCCAGGTCGTCGACGCCGACCCCGGCGGCCGTCAGCCGCTCCTCGGTGCGCAGCGGCTCGATCTCCGAGACCGTCTCGACGAAGGTGGTCTTGCCGACGCCGAAGCCGCCGGCCACGAGGATCTTGACGGGGGCCGCCTGCCGGGCGGCGTTCTCATATGCGGGCAAGGTTGTCCCTGATTCTCCTGAGCAGGTGGACATCGGCGGCCTCCGCCCCGTCCAGGGGCGGCCGGCGGTGGATCAGCCCGCGGTCGGCGAGTTCGCCGAGGAGCAGCGCCATCGGTGTCAGGCGGATGTGCATGCGGGCCGCGATCTCGGCCACCGCGCGGCCGTCCGGCGCCGGGCACATGGCGAGGACGGCCCGCCACTCGCTGGGCAGCCCGCTCCAGGCGTCCTCCGGGACCGCCGCCGTGATCGTCGTGTCCATGGTCATGACGGTGCAGGGGGCGGCGGTCCGGCCGTCGGTGAGGGCGTACAGGCGGGTCCGGCGGCGCCCGCCGGCGCGCCGCGGCGCGCGCGGCCCGCCGCCGCCCGGCGGCGGGTCCGCTCCCGCCTCCGGCCCCGCGTCCGCTGCCGGCTCGGGCTCCGGTCCGGGGCCGGGTGCGGCGTCCGCGGCGTCCTGCGGCATTACGCGGTGGAGGCGGGAGGCTGCGCCTGCGTCCGCTCCGGGGTGCCCAGCCACTCGCCGAGCGCCTGCGCGGTCCGGACCGCCTCGCCGCCCAGCTCTCCCAGGCGCGCCTTGCGGGAGGTCACCACGATGAGGGTGCTGCCCTCGCCGCACCCCACGATGCAGAGGTAGCGGTCGTCCATCTCGACGAGCTGGCGGATCACCCGGCCGCCGTCCACCTCGCGCGAGATCGCCTTCATGGTGGAGGCGACCCCGGAGCAGGCGGCGGCGATGCGCTCCGCCTGGTCCCGTTCGAGCAGGTAGGCGCTCAGCCCGATCCCGTCGTTGGACAGGAGCACGGCGCCCTGGATGCCGGCGATCCTGCTCAGGTTGTTGTCCAGAACGCTGTAGATCATGTCGTTCGGTGTCGTCGTCATGGCTGATCCTGTCGGAGCTCTTCTTCCACTTTCTGGGTCCCCTGTTCGTAGTCCGCCCAGGCGTCGGCCACCTCTTCGGGCGTCGCCGGATCCGGGCGGGCGGCGGTCTCGGGCGCCCGCGGGCCGCGCAGCTGCTGCGACATGTGCGTCTGCGGCACGCGTTCGGGAAGCGCCGGCCGGGCGCCGTCCCGGGCGGGGAGCGCGGGGCGCGGAGCGCCCTCCGCGCGGGCCGGCGCGGGGTCGCTGCGGCGGCGGCTCGGCAGCCCGGCCGCAGTGGGCACCGGCGCCGGCGCGACGGCCCGCGGCCCGGTCGGGCGCCCCGCTACGGGGTCCCCGGCGGGCGGTGCGGCCGGGGGCTCCGGCGCGGGCGGGCGTACGGCCTCCCGCGCCGGGGCGGCGACCGGCGCCTCGGCGGCGTCCTCCGCGGCCGGGCGGGCCGGGGGCGCGGACTGCGCCGCGCTCCGGTCCGCGGAGGCCAGCAGCCCGCCCGGCAGCACGACCACCGCCGAGGTGCCCCCGTACACCGAGCGCCGCAGCGTGACCGTCGCGCCGAGCTGCTCGGCGAGGTGGCCGACCACGAACAGGCCCAGCCGGTGGGCGTTCTCGGCGAGGACGGCGTACGGCGGTGCGCTGTGCAGGCGCCGGTTCATCTCCTCGTACGTGGCCGATGCGACCCGCGGCCCGCGGTCCTCGATCTCCACCGACAGGCCGTCGGCGACGAGTTCGGCGCGGATCACCACCTTCGAGCGCGGCGGGGAGAACCGGGTGGCGTTGTCCAGCAGCTCCGCGAGCAGGTGGCTGATCTGGCTGATCACGTGCGGCTGCACGCTCGCCTCGTCCAGCGCCTGCCGCTCGATCCGCCGGAAGTCCTCGACCTCGGCGGCGGCTTCGCGCAGCAGGTCGGCGATCCGCATGGGTTCGGTGTGCGGGTCGGGGATCTCGCCGCCCGACAGGATGAGCAGGTTCTCGATCTGCCGCCGCATGCCCACCGTGAGCTGGTCGGACCGCATCAACTGCGCGAGCAGCGACTCGTCGTGGCCGAAAGCGTCCTGGATGTCCTCGGTGAGGGCCAGCTGGCGGCTCACCAGGTTCCCGGTGCGCGAGGCGATGCCGGAGGCGAACATGCCGAAGCCGTGGCGCTCGGCGGCGAGCCTGCGGTGCCCGTCGACGGACACCGCGACGACCCGCGCGAACGCGTCGTTGATGCGCCCGACCTCGTCCCGGTGCCCGCCGACTTTCGGCAGCACCGACTCGTCGACGGGACGGCCGCTGCCGAGCCGCGCCACCACGTCCGGGAGGATGCGCTCGGCGACCGCGACCGTGCGCCGGTGCAGCCCGTCCAGGCGCCGCAGCACCGACCGGGTGCCGGCCACCATGATCGCCACGACGAGCAGCAGCCCGGCGCCGCTGCCGCCGATCACCCAGGCCACCTCGGTCTCCAGCCCGTCCGCCTTCGCCTCGCCCATGGCGAGGACGTGCCGGGCCCGGTCGATGTTGAGGGTGGCCATCTGCATCGAGAAGCTGCCGTGCGCCGCGCGCCATTCGCCGACGTCGGCGGGCAGCCGGATGCCGGTGTCGGAGTCCTTGTTCTCGAAGATGATCGCGTTCTCGATGCGGGTCTTCGTCTCCCAGGCCGGGGAGGTGGTGATGCGCTCGTAGAACCGGCGGTCCCGCTCGGGCAGGTACGGAACGACCCAGGTCTCGTACAGGTAGCGCTGCGTGCCCACGGCACTGGTGAACTGGTCGAAGGCGGAGGCGCTCAGCTCCCGGGAGGGCCCGGCCAGGGCCAGCAGGGCGTCCTGGCGCGCCACCATCTCGGAGGCGGAGAGCAGGGACACCACAGGACGGCTGGCCTGCGTGAGTTCGGCGTCCTCGGCGTGGCTGAACTCGCGCTGGTAGACGCGGATGATCTCGCTGACCAGCGCGGTGTAGTAGCCGAGGAGGCTGTCGGGAGTGCCGGTGCGGGCGTCCGCGCGCCCGCGGTACACCGCCAGGTCGCCGAGCTGGCGCGCCACTTCCCCGACGGACACGCCCGCCTCGGCGGCCGCCCGGCGGAATTCGGCCGCCGCGCGGTCCGTGGCCTGCCGCCGCTGCCGGAGCTCCTGCTCGGCTCCGGGGCCGCCCGCCCACAGGGCCGCCGAGGCGGTGCGCTCGGCCTGGAGGTCGACGAGGAGCGTGTACAGGGGGACGCCGGTGCGCTCACTGGCCGCCACATCGGCGCGCAGGTGCGCGGATTGGTCCAGCAGCCGTTCGGCGGTCAGCACCGTCTGCGTGCCCATGGCCACCGTGGGCACGACCGCCAGGCACACCAGGAGCGTGCGCAGCCGCACGGTCCGCCGCCGCGGCCCCCGCTGCCGGGTCGTCAGGGGCGCTGGTGGGCCTTCGGGTTCTGTGGAAGACATCGTTCCTCGGGGGCGGCTGGGCAGGGGAGGGGAGCGGGGACGACAGCCAGTCGGGAGGCGCTGATCATAACCAGCCACACGGGCGGAACCGATACGTTGTTTCGATAATCGGAGCATGTTATGAGCGGCGCGCCCGTTGCCAACCGGAGTCCCGATCGGAACCCAATCGCGACGCGCCGCGCGTCCCGCCGGGCACCACCCCGCAGCGGCCGCTGCCCGGCGCATTCCGGCCAACCGGTGCTGTCACGCGCCCCTCAGGGCCGATGCCGTCCGCCCCCTCGCGTGTTACCCGACGGTAGGGAATGATGGCGGCCGACCACACACGCGGCTGGGCGGGGGTATAGCGGTGACGGTGTCCGACGAACGGACCAGTGTGCACGCCTTCCGGGACGACGCCCTCGGCGAGCACGACGCCGTGGGCCTCGCCGACGCGATCCGGCGGGGCGAGGTCGGCGCCGCCGAAGCCGCCCGCGACGCGGACGAGCGGGTGCGCGCGGTCGACGCCCGGCTCCGCGCGGTCCAGGTGCACAGCGGCCCCCCGGCCCTCGCCGGCCCACCCGGCAACGGCGCCTTCGCCGGGGTCCCGACCTTCGTCAAGGACAACACCGACTACCGCGGACTGCCCACCGGGCACGGCAGTTCCGCCTTCCGCCCGCGGCCCGCCCGCCAGCACGCCCCGTTCGCCCGGCAGTTCCTCAGCAGCGGCGTCACCGTGCTGGGCAAGACCCGCCTCCCCGAGTTCGGCTTCAGCCCGACCACGGAGTTCGAGGGCGCCGAGCCGGTCCGCAACCCCTGGCACACCGGGTACTCGGCGGGCGGCTCCTCCGGCGGCAGCGCCGCCCTCGTCGCCGCCGGAGCCGTGCCCGTCGCCCACGCCAACGACGGCGGCGGCTCCATCCGCATCCCCGCCGCCTGCTGCGGGCTCGTCGGCCTCAAGCCGACCCGCGGCCGGGTCGTCGCGAACGCCCAGAGCCGCATGCTGCCCCTCGACATCGTCACCGACGGCGTCGTCAGCCGCTCGGTGCGCGACGCCGCCGCGTTCCTCGCCGCCGCGGAGGCGTACCGGCGCAGCCCGAAGCTGCCCCCCGTCGGCCTCGTGGAGGGCCCCGCGAAGCGGCGGCTGCGCATCGGGCTGCTGACCGACTCGCCGAACGGGGTGCGCACCGACGCCGCCACCCGGGCCGCCGTCCTCGCCACCGCGGCGGGCCTCGAACGGCTCGGCCACACCGTCGAGCCGGCGGTCGTCGCGGTCGACCCGCGATTCACCGACGACTTCCTCGCCTACTGGGGGATGCTGTCCTTCCTGATCGGCGCCACCGGCAGGAGCCTCGGCGCGGACTTCGACCGGCGCCGCATGGACGGTCTCAGCCGCGGCCTCCGCGAGTCGTACCTGGCGGTCTGGCGGCAGACCCCGGCCGTGCTGCGCCGGCTGCGGAGCACGGCCGTGGCGTACGCGGCCGCCTTCCGCGGCTTCGACCTCCTGCTGTCGCCCGTGCTCGCGCACACCACGCCGCGGATCGGGCGCCTCAGCCCGACCGTCCCCTATCCGCAGCTCATCGAGCGGATCCTCACGTACGTGGCGTTCACGCCGGTCGACAACGTCGTCGGGACACCGTCGATCTCCCTCCCGTCGGCGCACGCGACGGAGGACGGCCTGCCCGTCGGCGTCATGTTCGCCGGCCGTCCCGGCGCCGAGCGCACCCTCCTGGAGATCGCGTTCGAGCTGGAGGCGGACCGGCCCTTCCGCCGCCTCCAGGACCTGTGACGCGCCGGCGGCCCGGGCGGGCGGGAACGCTGCGGCGGGGCCGGGCGTTGAAGGGGTGACGGCGAGAGGCCGTGCAATGACGGGTGGAGGTGTCCCATGTCCAAGCGCGCGGGAGTCGCGGCTGCCGGTGTCCTGGCGGCGATCGTGTTGTTCGCCCTGGTCGGGTTCTGGGCGGGGCTGCTGGTGCTGATCGGCGTGCCGGCGGCGGCGTACCTGCTGCTGGACCCCTCCCAGCGGCGCCGCGTACGGGACGTCTCCCGCAGGCAGCTGGGCCGCTGACCGGCGGTGCACCGGGGCCCGGCCGCCGACCGCCGCGGCGACCGGCTCCCCTCCCGCCGGTGCGGCGTTCCGGCCTCCTGCCGGTGCCCCGTCACACGGGGCGTGCGGCCAGGCGGTGCAGCGCCTCCAGCAGCTCCGGCAGGTCCGGAAGCCCGTCCTGCCCGCCGTCCGGAACCGGGAGCACCCCGCCCGGCTCCTCGTCCAGCAGGACGAAGGCGGTGTCGCCGGTCCCGGCGACCAGCGACCAGCCGGGGCCGTCCGCGCGGAGGGTGCGGGAGCCCTCGCCCGCGAACGCCGAGCGCACCCGGCCCGGCGGCGGCGGCGTCCGCGTGTACGCGCCGGCCTCCGCCAGCGCCCGCGCGAGCCCGGGATGCGCCGCCGCGGCCGCGCCGCCGTCCGCGGCCACGCGGCCGCTCCACTCGGTCCACTCCCGGGCCACCTGGTCGGCGCCCAGCCGCCGCTGCACCGGACCCCAGCCGTCGGCGGACGGCGGCGCCAGCGGCACGCGCCCCGTACCGTCCGCACCCTGCTCCGGATCATGCGGCTCCGGCAGGCCGGACGCGGCCACCGTCAGCTCCAGCGGCCAGCCGGCGAGCGAGGCGACGACCGTCCGCTCGTCCGGCGACAGGTCGTACTCCACGCCGCAGTCCCAGGCGGCGATGGCGGCGGCCACCAGCGAGACGTCGTCCACGACGACCGTCCAGCGCGCCCCCTCCTCGTCCTGCCCGAGCACCAGCCCGTACCCCCGCGGGTCCGGATCCACCCCCAGCAGCGCGCACGCCTCGGGGAAGTCGTCGCCCAGCACGCTCGGAAACCCGGCCGGGGTCAGCAGCACCGCGGTCAGCACCCAGAGGGAACCGCCGCCCTCGTCCTCGGACACCTGGCCTCCCGGTCACTCGCCGCCCGTCGGCGCACCCTAACCAGCCGGTAACCTCCCCGTCGAGAGCCCGCGGGCGCCGATTTCCAAGGTTTCCACCTGCACGTAGAGTGGGGCGCCCGCCACAGAAAGGGGCATCCGGTGCAGCGCTACGACCGGCTGAGGGAGATCCTCGGGCTGGACCCGGACAAGGACTTCCTCGCCATCTACCGGCTCACCGCCACCTACGAGTTCCCCTGGGACTTCACCCGCGCCCTGGAGCTCGCCCTCTTCCGGACCTACGCGGTCCCCGGCATCGGCCGGCTGCTGGCGGAGACGGCGGAGTTCACCGAGCGCGCGCAGAAGCGCTACGACGACACGGCGCTGCTCCTCGACGCCGTCGTCGAGCACGGCTTCGCGCACGAGACCGCCCGCACCGCGATCCGCCGCATCAACCAGATGCACCGCAGCCACGACATCCCCAACGACGAGATGCGCTACGTGCTGTGCACGTTCGTGGTGATCCCGGCGCGCTGGCTGGACGCCTACGGCTGGCGGAAGATGACCGGCCACGAGCGCCGGGCCTCCGCCAACTACTACGCCACCCTCGGCCGCCACATGGGCATCAAGGACATCCCGGGCTCCTTCGAGGATTTCGAGGCCGCCCTCGACGCGTACGAGGCCGAGCACTTCGGCTGGGACGAGGGCGGCCGCAGGGTCGCCGACGCCACCCTGGACCTGATGGCCTCCTGGTACCCCGCCCCGCTCGCACCGGCCGTGCGTGGCGCCGGCCTCGCGCTCCTGGACGACGCGCTGCTGGACGCCTTCCGCTTCGAGAGGCCCCACCCGCGGGTCCGCGGCCTCGTCCGGGGCGCGCTGCGGCTGCGGGGGCGGGCCGTCCGGCTGCTGCCCCCGCGCAGGGCCCCGCACTACGCCCGACAGAACCCGGAGATCAAGGGCTACCGCGACGGCTACGACGTGGGTGAGCTCGGCACGTTCCCGCTGCCCGGCTCCGGCGGATGCCCCGTACCGCACCAGCGCCGGCCGAGCGGGGCCGGGGCCCAGCCCCCGGCGTGATCCCGGGCGGCTCCGCGGGCCCCGCGCCCGGGGACGTCGTACGTCCTCAGCGGCAGCGCACTGCGACGGCCAGGAAGCGGCTGTCGAGGTCCGCGTACGAGACCAGCTCCCAGCCGCAACCGGCCAGCAGCGGGCGCAGGTTGGGCTCGGCCCGCAGGTCGTCCGGGGTGAGCTCGCGGCCCTGCCGCGCGGCCAGCGCCGCCCGCCCGATCGGGTGGAAGAGGGCCAGCCGGCCGCCGGCGCGCACCACCCGGGCCAGCTCGCGCAGGCCCGCGGCCGGCTCGGGCAGGTGCGCGATCAGCCCGGACGCGAACACCGCGTCCAGCGCCGCGTCGCGCAGCGGCAGCCGGGCCGCGTCCGCGAGGAGCAGCGTCCCCTGCGCGTCCCGTCCGGCCCGCCGCGCGGCGTCCAGCATCTGCGGGGTCAGGTCCGCGCCCAGGACGGTCCCGGCCGGGCCGACGGCGGCCCGGAGCGCGGGCAGCGCCCGTCCGGTGCCGCAGCCCGCGTCGAGCACGAGGTCGCCCGGCCGCAGCCCGGACTCGGCCACGGCCGCCGCGAAGGCGGGGCCGTCGTCGGGGAACTTCTCGTCCCAGCCGGCGGCGCGCGCGCCGAAGAACTCCTGCACGGACGCGTGCGTGTGCGGCTCGCCGGGGGTGGGAGCCGGACGGGCTGCGGGCTCGGGGGAGTGCGTGCGGTCCTCGGTCATGGGCACATGATCCCGCACCGCCCTGCCCGGGTCCGCAGGGCAACCTGTCGCGCCCCGCGGTCGGACCCGGACGTTTCTCTGTCATATTCCAGCAGTTCCAGCGGTTTTCGAAATGCGTCCCTTGTTCGCGCCCTCACCCGGACTAGCGTCCCGGGGCCATGGGACACCTCGACCACGCGGCGTACGGCTGGCTGACGCCCGTCCTGCCATACGTGATGGCGTCCGTCGGCGCTGCCCTCGGCCTGCGCTGCACCGTCCGCGCGCTCGCCGCGACCGGAGCCGCGCGCCGCAACCGGCTCCTCACCGAGGCCTCCGCCATCGGCACCGGCATCCGGACCATGCACTTCGTCGCCATGCTCGGCTTCCACGTCACCGGCACGGAGATCCACTACGACGTGCCGCTGACCGTCCTCAGCCTGGTCGTCGCCGTCGTGGTCGTCGGCGCCGGGGTGTTCGCCGTCGGATACGGGCAGGGCCGCGGCCGGGCCCTGGCCGTCGGCGGCCTCACCACCGGCCTCGGCGTCGCCGGCATGCACTACCTGGGCATGGCCGCCCTCCGCCTGCACGGCAGCGTCTCCTACGACCCGGCTGCCGCGGAGCCGCCGGCACCGGCGCACCCGCGTACGGGAGCGGCCGTGCCGGCGCCCTCCCCCCGTGCCGTGGCGGTCACCGCGCCCGCCGCCGCGCCGGCCGGGCTGCCGCGCCGGACCCGCCAGGCCGGTCTGGCGCCGCAGTTGCGCGGGCTTCCGCCCCGGCAGGAGACGCAGGCCGCGGTCCCCCCGGCCGAGGAGGCCGCGGGGCGCGGCCCGGAACAGGCCCGGGACCGGATGGCGGCCTACCGGGCCGGCTGGATCCGGGGCGCACAGGAGAAGCCCGCCCGCCCGGGCGGCGAAGGAGACACACGATGAGCGAGCACCAGGCACACGGCGGCATCCCCGGGAGGGGCGGTCTGGACTGGCTGCTGGACGAGCTGGTGGTCCGGGTCCGGGAGGTCCGCCACGCCGTGGTCCTCTCCCGCGACGGGCTCGCCGTCGGGGCGTCCAGTGCGCTGGACCGCGAGGACGCCGACCACCTGGCCGCCGTCGCCACCGGCTTCCACAGCCTCGCCAAGGGCGCGGGCCGGCACTTCCACGCCGGGGGCGTGCGCCAGACGCTGGTGGAGATGGACGGGGGGTTCCTGTTCGTCGCCGCCGCCGGCGACGGCTCGAGGCTGGCCGTCCTCAGCGGCGCCGGCACCGACGTCGGGCTGGTCGCGTACGAGATGGCCCGGCTCGTGAAGCGCGTCGGCGAGCACCTGCACACCCGGCCGCGGTCCGCGGCCCGGCCACCGGCCGCAGGGTGAGCGGGACGGCCGGCCCGGCGGACGACGGCCGCTGGTACGACGCCGACGCGGGCCCGCCCGTACGCCCGTACGGGGTCACCGGCGGGCGTACGAAACCCGGACGGCACGGCGTCCGCTTCGCCCTGGTCGCCCTGATCGCCCTGGTCGCGGCGGAGGCCGGCGCCGGCGCGGGCGCCCTGCCGGGGCCGGAGCACGAGGCGCTGCTGCGGCTGTGCCGGACCGGGACGCCGGCGGTGGCGGAGCTCGCCGCCGGCGCCGACCTGCCGGTGGGGGTGGTGCGGGTGCTGCTCGGCGACCTGTTGGAGGCGGGACACGTGCGGGTCGGCCGGCCTGTGCCGCCGGCCCGGCTGCCGGAGGAACGGATCCTGCGGGACGTCATCGAGGGATTGAGAGCACTGTGATGGGACGACACCAGGACGTGGCCGCAGGGCCGGAGACGGCCGCCGACGCGGACGAGGGTGCGGACGTGGCGGCGCTGGCGCTGAAGATCCTCGTCGCGGGCGGCTTCGGGGTCGGCAAGACCACGATGGTCGGCGCGGTCAGCGAGATCAGGCCGCTGCGGACGGAGGAGCGGCTCAGCGAGGCCGGGGAGCTGGTCGACGACCTCGGAGGGGTGGAGCGCAAGACCACCACGACCGTGGCGATGGACTTCGGGCGGATCACCATCCGGTCGGGGCTCTCGCTCTACCTGTTCGGGACACCGGGCCAGGACCGGTTCTGGTTCCTGTGGGACGAGCTGGCGCTGGGCGCCCTCGGGGCGGTGGTGCTGGCGGACACGCGGCGGCTCCAGGACTGCTTCCCGGCGGTGGACTACTTCGAGCACCGGCGCATCCCCTTCGTCGTCGCCGTCAACTGCTTCAGCGACTCCGGGCGCTACGCGGCGGACGAGGTGGCGCGCGCCCTGGACCTGGAGCGGGGGACTCCGGTCGTGCTGTGCGACGCGCGGGACCACGACTCGGGGAAGGAGGTGCTGATCCGGCTCGTCGAGTACGCCGGACGCGTGCACACGGCGCGGCTGCTGGAGGCCGTGGAGGCGCGGCCCGGCGCCGGCTGAGCCCGGCGCGGGCCCCCGCGCCGGGCGGGCGCCCCGGAACGGCCCCTTCTCCGCGGGGCGTCCTCCTTGCCGGGGAGCCACCGGTGGGGAAGGCTTGCGGCACTGGTACGCGGGGTGTGGCGCGGCCGCGGCGGCGGCGTCGGCGGGGAGGGGCTCGACATGGCATGGGACAAGCAGCTCGACTGGCTGCTGGACGACCTGTCCCGCAGGGTCCGGCAGGTGCGGCACGCGGTGGTGCTCTCCAACGACGGCCTGGTCACGGGCGCGAGCGCGGGCCTGGTCCGCGAGGACGCCGAGTACCTGGCTGCCGTGGCGGCGGGGCTCCAGAGCCTGGCCAAGGGGTCGGGGCGGCACTTCGGGGCGGGTGAAGTACGGCAGACGATGGTCGAGTTCGACGAGGGGGTGCTCTTCGTCATGGCGGCCGGGGCGGGCAGCTCGCTGTGCGTCCTGAGCGCGTCGGAGGCGGACGTCGGCCAGGTCGCGTACGAGATGACGCTGCTGGTCAACCGGGTGGGGGAGCACCTCGGTGTGACCGAGCGGCGGATCACCGGAGGCTGACGGGCGCCGGGGCGCGGCGCTTCGGGCGGGTTGTCCACAGGCCTCGCGCAGAGTGGCGGCAGCGGGCTACCTTCGTCACACAGAGTGACTGCGACGGAGGGGATTGCCATGGAGCTCGCAACGCGGGTGTGCCAGACGGGCGGGGGAGCCGCAGTACCGGCGGCCGGCGGGGCCGAGCCCTTGCCGCCGGGAGAGGCGGTGGGCGGCGTGCGCGCCGCCGCAGAACTCGGCCTCAACAGGAGCGAGTTCGCCCGGGCCGTGCAGCTCGGCATCGTACGGGCTGGACCGCCCGCCCCGGGCGGCGCGGCGCGGTACGCGCGGGCGGAGCTGGACCGCGTCCGGGCGGCCGAGGGATTCCCGCAAGCCCTCCGCGCGCAGGTCGAGACCATGGCCGGGGCGGGCGCCGCCTCCGCCGTGCTGGGCATCGGGCCGACCCGGTTCAACCGGCTCGCCCGGTGCGGGCACCTCACCCCCGTCGGCTACCGCATCAACCGGTACCGGGCGGTGGTGTGGCTCTACCTCGCCGCGGAGCTGCGGGAGTTCGGGGTGCGCCGGACGGCCCTGCTGCACGGCGGCGTCACCCCGCAGGACCGGGAGCTGATGGCCCGCGGGGCGGACCTGCGGCCCCGCCGGTGGCGCGACCGGCACGTGGAGCTGCTGCTCGGCCGGACCGCCGGCCCCTGGGAGCGGGCCGCCGTCCTGGCCTCCGTCCTCCCGGAGGAGGAGGTGGCCCGGGCCGCCCCGGACCCGGCGGAGCGGATCGTGCTCGCCGCGCTCGGCCCGCCCCCGCCGTACGGGCACCCGCAGATCCCGGCGGCCGCGGCCGTGGCGCAGCGGCTGCTGCTGGCCGACCAGCCGGACGAGGTGCAGGGGTACCGCACCAGTCTGGACTTCGCGCTGACCGGGGCGCGGGCTCAGTCGAACGCGACCGGGGAGAGGGGGCCGACGTAGACCCAGGCCCCGCCCTCCCGGCTGAAGGCGCTGTTCTCGTGCAGGGAGCCCGTGTGCCGGCCCTCGCGGTAGTGGGCCCGGAACTCCACCGAACCCTCCGTCTCGAACAGCCCCCCGCGGTCGGTGCCCAGGATCTCCAGCTTCACCCAGCGCTGCCCCGGGTCGAGGTCGAGCCGGTCGGGGCGGGTGGCCGGGTGCCAGGAGCGCATCAGGTAGGCGGTGTCGCCGACGGCGAAGGCGCTGAAGCGGGAGCGCATCAGCAGTTCAGCGGTGGGCGCCTGCCCGGCGCCGGAGTGGAAGCGGCCGCAGCAGTCCGGGTAGGCGGCGGGCAGCCCGCAGGGGCAGGGGTGGGCCGGGCTCGGCATGGGTGTGCTCAGCTCTTCGGGGTCGGTTCGGCGGGAGCGGCCGGCTGCGGCCGCCCGGGCGGATAGGGGCGGAAGAGTCCTTCCTGGACCACGGAGACCAGCAGCCTGCCCTCCAGGTCGTAGATGCGGCCGCGGGCCAGGCCCCGGCCGCCGTGCGCGATCGGCGACTCCTGGTCGTACAGGAACCACTCGTCCGCGCGGAAGGGCCGGTGGAACCACATGGCGTGGTCCAGGGACGCCATGTCGAAGCCCCGTGTGCCCCACAGCGGCTCCACGGGGAGGCGCACGGCGTCGAGGAGGGTCATGTCACTGGCGTAGGTGAGGGCGCAGGTGTGCACCAGCGGGTCGTCGCCCAGCGGGCCGACGGCGCGCATCCACACCGCGCTGCGCGGATCGGCGCCCTTGAGCTCTTCGGGCGTCCAGCGGAGCCGGTCCGCGTACCGGATGTCGAAGGGCTGGCGGCGGGCCATCCGCTCCAGCGCCTCGGGCAGTGCGCCCAGGTGGGCGCGGATCTCGTCGGCGACCTTCGGCAGGGTGTCCGGGTGCGGGAAGTCGAGGCGGGGAGGCAGCTGGTGCTCGATGCTGCCCTCCTCCGGATGGTGGAAGGAGGCGGTGAGGTTGAAGATCGTCTTGCCCTGTTGGACCGCGGTGACGCGCCGGGTGGTGAAGGACCGCCCGTCCCGGACCCGCTCCACCTGGTACACGATCGGCACCCCGGGGATGCCGGGGCGCAGGAAGTACGCGTGGAGGGAGTGGACGGGCCGGTCGCCCTCGGTGGTGCGGCCGGCGGCGACGAGTGCCTGGCCGGCGACCTGCCCGCCGAAGACCCGCTGGAGGGACTCCTGCGGGCTCGCGCCGCGGAAGATGTTGACCTCGATCTGCTCCAGGTCGAGCAGGTCGACGAGTCTCTCGGCGGGGTTCGTCATCAGGGCCTCTCCACTGTCGGTTCCGGCGGTTCCGGCGGTTCCGGTCGGCTGCGGGCGTCGGTCAGAGCGCGCCGAGCTCGCCGACCGAGGTCAGCCGGATCACGGCCCGGCCCTCCTCGTCGGAGGCGGCCAGGTCGACCTCGGCGCTGATGCCCCACCCATGGTCGCCGTTCGGGTCGGCGAAGGTCTGGCGGACTCGCCACAGGCCGTGCGCCGGGTCCTCCTCGATCTGCAGCAGCTTCGGGCCGCGCGCGTCCGGGCCGGTGCCCAGGTCGTCGTACTCGTCCCAGTAGGCGTCCATCGCCTCGCCCCACGCGTCGGCGTCCCACCCGGAGTCGGCGTCCAGCTCGCCCAGCTCGTCGATGCGGTCCAGGGCGGCCAGCTCGACCCGGCGGAACATGGCGTTGCGGACCAGGACGCGGAAGGCGCGCGCGTTCGCGGTGACCGGCTTGACCTGGTCGGCCTTCTCCTGGGCCTCCTCCGCCGTCTCCAGCTCCGGGTTCGCCAGCTGCTCCCACTCGTCGAGCAGGCTGGAGTCGACCTGTCGGACCAGCTCGCCCAGCCAGGCGATGAGGTCTTCGAGGTCCTCGGACTTGAGGTCGTCGGGGATGGTGTGGTCCAGCGCCTTGTAGGCGCTCGCCAGGTACCGCAGCACGATGCCCTCGGTGCGGGCGAGCTCGTAGAAGGAGGTGAACTCGGTGAAGGTCATCGCGCGTTCGTACATGTCGCGGATGATCGACTTGGGGGAGACGGGGTGGTCGCCGACCCACGGGTGGCTCTTGCGGTACACGTCGTAGGCGTGGAGCAGGAGTTCCTCCAGCGGCTTCGGATAGGTGATGTCCTGGAGCCGCTCCATCCGCTCCTCGTACTCGATTCCGTCCGCCTTCATCGCGCCCACCGCGATCCCGCGCTCCTTGTTCTGCTGGGCGGCCAGGATCTGCCGCGGGTCGTCCAGGGTGGACTCGACGACGGACACCATGTCCAGCGCGTACGAGGGCGACTCGGGGTCCAGCAGGTCGAAGGCGGCGAGCGCGAACGTCGACAGCGGCTGGTTCAGCGCGAAGTCCTGCTGGAGGTCGACGGTCAGCCGGATGGTGCGGCCCTCGGCGTCCGGGGTGTCGAGCTGCTCGACCACCCCGCCGTCCAGGAGCGAGCGGTAGATCGCGATCGCCCGCCGGATGTGCTTCAGCTGGGCCTTGCGCGGCTCGTGGTTGTCCTCCAGGAGGCTGCGCATCGCCTGGAAGGCGTCGCCCGGACGGGCGATCACCGACAGCAGCATGATGTTGGTGACCTTGAACCGGGAGGTGAGCGGCTCCGGCTCGGCGGCGATCAGCTTCTCGAAGGTGGTGTCCGACCAGGCGACGAAACCCTCGGGCGCCTTCTTCCGGACGACCTTGCGCCGCTTCTTCGGGTCGTCGCCCGCCTTGGCCAGCGCCCGCTCGTTCTCGATGACGTGCTCCGGCGCCTGGGCGACGACGAAGCCGGCCGTGTCGAAGCCCGCACGCCCGGCCCGGCCGGCGATCTGGTGGAACTCGCGGGCGCGCAGCGTGCGCACCCGGTTGCCGTCGTACTTCGTCAGCGCCGTGAACAGCACCGTGCGGATGGGGACGTTGACGCCCACACCGAGGGTGTCGGTGCCGCAGATCACCTTGAGCAGGCCCGCCTGGGCGAGCTTCTCCACCAGGCGCCGGTACTTGGGCAGCATCCCCGCGTGGTGCACGCCGATGCCGTGCCGGACGTAGCGGGAGAGGTTCTGGCCGAACTTCGTGGTGAAGCGGAAGTTGCCGATCAGCTCGGCGATCCTGTCCTTCTCCTCGCGGGTGCACATGTTGATGCTCATCAGCGACTGCGCCCGCTCGACCGCCTGCGCCTGCGTGAAGTGCACGATGTACACCGGCGCCTGCCGGGTCTCCAGCAGTTCGGTGATCGTGTCGGTGATCGGCGTGGTGACGTACTCGTACGACAGCGGGACGGGCCGGGTCGCGGAGCGGACCACCGACGTCGGGCGGCCGGTGCGGCGGGTCAGGTCCTCCTCGAACCGCTTCACGTCGCCGAGGGTGGCCGACATCAGGACGAACTGCGCCTGCGGGAGCTCCAGCAGCGGGATCTGCCAGGCCCAGCCGCGGTCCGGCTCCGCATAGAAGTGGAACTCGTCCATCACGACCTGGCCGATGTCGGCGTACCTGCCGTCCCGCAGCGCGATGGACGCCAGCACCTCGGCGGTGCAGCAGATCACCGGGGCGTCGGCGTTCACCGAGGCGTCGCCCGTGAGCATGCCGACGTTCTCGGTGCCGAACAGCTTGCACAGGTCGAAGAACTTCTCCGACACCAGCGCCTTGATGGGAGCGGTGTAGAAGGTGACCTTGTCCTGGGCCAGCGCGGTGAAGTGCGCGCCCGCCGCGACGAGGCTCTTTCCGGAGCCCGTCGGGGTGGACAGGATCACGTTCGCTCCGGAGACGACCTCGATCAGCGCCTCCTCCTGGGCCGGGTACAGGCTGATGCCCTGGTCCTCCGCCCACGAGGAGAAGGCCTCGAAGAGCGCGTCGGGGTCGGCGTTCGGCGGGAGCTGATCAATGAGGGTCACACCCCCCATCTTGCCTGCCTTCCGCCCGGATGAGGGAACCGGCGGAAGGAAAGAAGATCATCGCAGGTACGCTGAGCCGTCGATCGGGACCGCGCGACGCGTTCGGCGGGGCCCGCGGGCACACGACCTGGGGTGGGGTAACGAGCATGATGGGTCCGGCGCACTCGCTCTCCGGGGCGGCAGCCTGGCTGGGGGTGGGCGCGGCCACCGCGGCCGCCGGGCACCCGATGCCCTGGCCGGTCCTCGTCGTCGGCGCGCTGATCTGTGCCGGCGCCGCCCTCGCCCCCGACCTGGACCACAAGTCCGCGACGATATCGCGGGCCTTCGGCCCGCTGTCCCGCGGCCTGTGCGAGATCGTCGACAAGCTCTCGTACTCCGTCTACAAGTCCACCCGCTCCCGCAAGGACGCCCGCCGCTCCGGGGGCCACCGCACCCTGACGCACACCTGGCTGTGGGCGGTGCTGATCGGCGCCGGCTCCTCCGTCCTGGCCGCCGCCACCGACCGGTGGGGCGTCCTCGTCCTGCTCTTCGTCCACCTGGTGCTGGCCGTGGAGGGCCTGCTCTGGCGGGCGGCCAGGATGTCCAGCGACATCCTCGTCTGGCTGCTCGGGGCGACGAGCGCCTGGATCCTCGCCGGCGTCCTCGACCAGCCCGGCAACGGCGCCGACTGGCTGTTCGGCCCCGAGTACGCCTACGTGTGGCTGGGCCTCCCCGTCGTCCTCGGCGCCCTGGTCCACGACATCGGCGACGCCCTGACGGTGTCCGGCTGCCCGATCCTGTGGCCCCTGCCGATCGCAGGGAAGCGCTGGTACCCCGTCGGACCGCCCAAGGGGATGCGCTTCCGGGCCGGCAGCTGGGTGGAGCTGAAGGTGCTCATGCCCGCGTTCATGCTGCTCGGCGGCTTCGGCGGAGCCTCCGCCCTCGGGTTCATCTGACCCGCACCCGCGGACCCGGCACCGGGCGCCCCGCGGAGGCCGCGGGGCGCCCGGATCACCCGTGCCAGGAGCGCCACAGGGCCGCGTACGCGCCCCCGGCCGCGACCAGCTCGTCGTGCGAGCCGAGCTCGCTGATCCGCCCGTCCTCGACGACCGCGATCACGTCGGCGTCGTGCGCCGTGTGCAGCCGGTGGGCGATCGCGATGACCGTCCGCCCGTCCAGCACCCGGGCCAGCGAGCGCTCCAGGTGCCGGGCCGCCCGCGGGTCCAGGAGCGACGTCGCCTCGTCCAGGACCAGGGTGTGCGGGTCCGCCAGCACCAGCCGGGCCAGCGCCACCTGCTGCGCCTGCGCCGGCGTGAGCGCCGTGCCGCCCGAGCCGACCTGCGTGTCGAGCCCGTCCCCGAGGGCCCGCGCCCAGCCGTCCGCGTCGACCGCGCCCAGCGCGGCCCACAGCTCGGCGTCCCCGGCGCGGGCCCGCGCGAGCCGCAGGTTGTCCCGCAGCGAGCCCGTGAAGACGTGGTGCTCCTGGTTCACCAGGGCCACGTGCTCCCGGACCCGCTCGGCCGGCATCCGCGACAGCTGCGCCCCGCCGAGGGTCACCTCCCCGGTCCGCGGCGCGTAGATGCCCGCCAGCAGCCGCCCGAGGGTGGACTTGCCCGCGCCCGACGGGCCGACCAGCGCCACCCGGGTTCCCGGCGGCACCGCCATCGACACCTGGTGCAGCACGTCGACGCCCTCCCGGTAGCCGAACCGGACCCGGTCGGCGCGGACGTCCCTGCCCTGCGGGCGGACGGAGGCGTCGCCCGCGTCCGGCTCGATCTCCCGCACGCCCACCAGGCGGCCCAGCGACACCTGGGCGATCTGGAGCTCGTCGTACCAGCGCAGGATCAGGCCGATCGGGTCGACCATCATCTGCGCGAGCAGCGCACCCGTCGTCAGCTGCCCCACCGACAGCCAGCCCCGCAGCACGCAGTAGCCGCCGACCAGCAGCACCGAGCCGAGGATCGTCACGAAGGTGACGTTGACGACGGGGAAGAGGACCGTCCGCAGGAAGAGGGTGTACCGCTCCCACGCCGTCCACTCCCTGATCCGCCGCTCCGACAGCGCGATCCGCGCCGGGCCGAGGCGGTGCGCCTCGACGGTGCGCCCGGCGTCCACCGTCTCCGCCAGCACCGCCGCGACCGCCGCGTACCCGGCGGCCTCCGAGCGGTACGCCGACGGGGCCCGCCGGAAGTACCAGCGGCAGCCGGCCACGAGCACCGGCAGGGCCACCAGCGCGGCCAGGGCGAGCGGCGGCGCGGTCAGCGTCAGTGCCCCGAGGAGCAGGCCCGCCCAGACCACGCCGATGGCGAGCTGCGGCACGGCCTCCCGCATGGCGTTGGCCAGCCGGTCGATGTCGGTGGTGACGCGCGACAGCAGGTCGCCGGTGCCGGCCCGCTCCAGCACGCCGGGCGGCAGCCCCACCGACCGGACGAGGAAGTCCTCCCGCAGGTCGGCCAGCATCTCCTCGCCGAGCATCGCGCCCCGCAGCCGGACGAGCCGCACGAAAGCGGCCTGCACCACGAGCGCCGCCGCGAACAGCAGCGCCGTCCGCTCCAGGTGCAGCTCGCGCGAGCCCTCCGCGAGGCCGTCCACGACCCGGCCCAGCAGGTACGGGCCCACCATCGAGGCGGTCACGGCGACCGCGTTGACCCCGACGAGGACGCCGAACGCCCGCCGGTGCCGCCGCAGCATCCCCCGCACGTACGCCCGTACGGTCGCCGGCGAGCCCACGGGCAGGGTGGCCGCCGATTCCGGGGCCGCCGGGTCGTACGCCGGCTGTGCCACGCCGATCATGCCGATTCCTCGATCCCTGTGAGTTCTCCCCCGAGCCGGGCCGGCCCGAGGCTCGCCACGCGCTGCTCCTCTTCCGTGTCCCGCGTGACGACGGCCCGGTAGCGCGGCTCGCGGCGGAGCAGCTCGCGGTGGGTGCCGGTCGCCGCCACCGCGCCGCCGTCGACCAGCACCACGCGGTCGGCGCGGTCCAGCAGCAGCGGCGAGGAGGCCAGCACCACGGTGGTCCGCCCGGACCGAAGCGCCGCGATCCCCTCGGCGATGCGCGCCTCGGTGTGGGAGTCGACCGCCGACGTCGGCTCGTCCAGGACCAGCACCTCCGGGTCGGCGGCCAGGGACCGGGCCAGGGCCAGCCGCTGGCGCTGCCCGCCCGACAGGGACCGGCCCCGCTCCGTGATCCGGGCGTCCATCGGGTCGTCCACCCCGTCGGGGGCCGCCTGGAGCAGCGCGTCCAGCACGTCCCCGCAGCGTGCGGCGGCCAGGGCGGCCGCCGGCTCCACCTTCCCGGAAGACGGCACGTCGAACAGCTCCCGCAGCGTCCCCGACAGCAGCACCGGGTCCTTGTCCTGGACCAGCACCAGCCGGCGCGCTGTGTCCAGCGGCAGCCCGTCCAGGGCGACCCCGCCCAGCAGCACCGACGGGACGTCCTCCGAGGCGCCGCCGGCCTCCTCTCCGGCGGCCGCCGGGTGCCCGCCGAGCCGCTCCGCCAGCCGTCCCGCGGCGTCGGGGTCGCCGCACACCACCGCGGTGAGCCGGCCCGCGGAGGCCACCAGGCCGGTGGCCGGGTCGCGGAGGTCGCCGGCGAGACCGGCGCCCCCGTCCCCCTCCTGCCCGGCGTCCGCACCAACCGGGCCGGTGCGGGTCAGGGACAGGACCCGGGCGGCCCGCTGGGCGGAGGGGCGGGAGAAGGAGTACGCCATCGCGATCTCCTCCACGTTCCGCAGCGGGTACAGCATCGTGGCCACCGCGCTGAACGCGGCGACCAGCTCGCCCACCTCCAGCCGCCCCGCCTGGACGAGCGAGGCCCCGTACCAGACCACCGTGACCAGCAGGATGCCGGGCAGCAGCACCTGGATCGCGGCGATCAGCGCCCACATGCCCGCGCTGCGCACGGCCGCCTCGCGGACCGCCTGCGAGGCCTCGCGGTAGCGGCCGAGGAACAGCTCCTCCCCGCCGATGCCGCGCAGCACCCGCAGGCCGGCGACGGTGTCGGAGGCCAGCTCGGTCGCCTTGCCGGCCTTGTCGCGCTGGATGTCGGCGCGCCGGGTGGCGTGCGGCAGCAGCGGCAGGACGGACAGGGCGAGCACGGGCACGCCGACGGCGACGACCACGCCGATCGACGGGGCGAGGAAGAGCAGGCCGGCGCAGATCGCGACGATGGCGCAGGCGGCGGCCAGGAACCGGGAGACGGCCTCGACGAACCAGCCGATCTTCTCCACGTCGCCCGTCGAGACCGCGACGACCTCGCCGGCGGCGACCCGCCGGGTCAGGGCGGCGCCCAGTTCGGCCGTCTTGCGGGCCAGCAGCTGCTGGACCCGCGCCGCCGCGGTGATCCAGTTGGTGACGGCGGTGCGGTGGAGCATGGCGTCGCCCACGGCGATCGCCGTGCCGATCAGCAGCAGGAACGCGCCGGCCCGGAGGAGCCCGCTGCCGTCGCGTTCGACGACCGCTCCGACGCCCGTGCCGACCGCGTACGGGAGCCCGGCGATGCCGCCGAAGTGGACCAGGCCCCAGCACAGGCTCCTGGCCTGCCCGCCCAGTTGGCCGCGCCCCAGCCACAGCAGGAAGCGCGGACCGGAGCGGGCGTCGGGAACTCCGGGGTCCGGATACGGAAGGTCGCTGATCTGCATGACGCCCCATGTCTGGTCGAGGAGTTCAAACCGTGCAAGGTTCGCCTCGCGGGACCCTCCGGGGCAATCGATTTTGCGTCGGCCGAAGCCTCACCCGCGGTGTGCTGCGCCGGCGCTGCGCCGGCGCGTCCCCGCAGGCCCGGCACGGTCCCCCGAACTCCCGGCCCGGGTCCGTGCAGGCCGGGTCAGGGGCGCGTCGCCCGCTCCAGTTCCACCAGCACCGACCGGTAGGCGCGGCCGGTGGCCCGCTCCATCCCCACCTCGCACATCCGGTTCGCGGACAGGTGCGCGTCGAACGCGCGGGCTCCCACCTCCTGCGCCTCGCGCGCCGTCGCGGCCGCCGTCAGCTCCGGGTGGAGCATGCCCCGGTCGCCGGCGAAGCCGCAGCAGCCGGCGTCGTCCGGGAGGACCACCTCCGCGGCGCAGGCGGCGGCCACCTCCCGCAGGTGCCCGTCCGTGCCGAGCCGGTGCATCGAGCAGGCGGGGTGGAGGACGGCCGATCCGGCGGTGCGCCGGATCCGCAGGCCGGGCAGCAGCTCCCGCGCCGCCCAGGTGACCGAGTCGACGACCGTGAGCTCCGCGTGCAAAGCCCGGTTCCCGTCGGTCAGGTAGGGGACGACCTCCTGCGCGATGCCGAGCGTGCAGGAGGAGGCGTCCACGACGAGGGGCAGCAGCCCGCCCGCGGTCCAGCCCCAGGCGGCCTCGACGATCCGGTTGGCCATCACGCGGTTGCCGGCCTCGTAGCCCTTCGAGTGCCAGATGGTCGCGCAGCAGGTGCCGGCCGCGTCGCCGGGGATCCACACGCGCTTCCCCGCCCGCTCGGAGACGGCGACGAGCGCCTCCTGGACCGACGGGCCGGGATCGCCCGGCGGGCCGCCGAGGATCCGGTTGACGCACGACGGGTAGTAGACGGCGGCGGCCCCCCTGCGGCGCGTCGCCGGGGGCCTGCGGGCCGCCGCGCCGGGCAGCTGCGGCAGCCACGCGGGCACCAGGTCGGGCCGTACGAGCCGGCGTGCCGCCCCGGTCACCGCGGCCGGCAGCCGGCCCCCGGTGGCGCGGGCGGCCCGGTCGGCGGCGGCCGCGGCCAGCCGCGCCGCGGCCTCGACGCCCCGGAAGCCGCGGGCGGCGAGTTCCGCCGCCCGCTCCTCCGCGGGGCTGTGCCGGCGGCGCCGGAAGTCCTTCATGAGGGCGCCCGTGTCGATGCCGACCGGGCACGCCGTCTTGCACGCGGAGTCGCCGGCGCAGGTGTCGACGGCGTCGTACCCGTACGCGTCGAGCAGGGCGTCCTGGACGGGGGAGCCGGGCTGCTGGCGCACCATCTCCCGGCGCAGCGCGATGCGCTGGCGCGGAGTGGTCGTCAGGTCGGCGCTGGGGCACGCGGGCTCGCAGAACCCGCATTCGATGCAGGGGTCGGCCACGGCCTCGATCGGCGGGATCGTCTTCAGGCCGCGCAGGTGCGCCCGCGGGTCGCGGTCGAGGAGGACGCCCGGGGCGAGTACGCCCTCCGGGTCGACGAGCCGCTTGGTGCGCCACATCAGCGCGGTCGCGGCGGGGCCCCACTCCAGTTCCAGGAACGGCGCCATGTTGCGGCCCGTGGAGTGCTCGGCCTTGAGCGAGCCGTCGAACCGCTCCACGACGAGCCGGCAGAAGGCGTCCATGAACGCGCCGTACCGCTCGACGTCGGCCGGCCGGGCCGCGTCGAAGGCGAGGAGGAAGTGCAGGTTGCCGTGGGCGGCGTGGCCGGCGACGGCCGTGTCGAAGCCGTGCTCCGCCTGGAGGTCCAGCAGGGCCGCGCAGGCCTCGGCGAGCCGGGCCGGCGGCACGGCGAAGTCCTCGGTGACCAGGGTGGTGCCGGCCGCGCGGGCTCCGCCGACCGCGGTGACGAACGCCTTGCGGGCCTTCCAGAAGCCGCCGATGGCGGCCGGGTCGCGCGTGAAGGCGCCCGCAGCCGGGGGAACGGGGGTGACGAGGTCCAGCCCGGCCAGGAGGCCGGCGGCCCGCTGCTCGCACTCCGCCAGCGCGGCCGCGTCCGGGGCGCGGAACTCCACCAGCAGGGCGGTGGTGTCCTTCGGCAGGCCGGCCCAGTCGGCGGGGGCCCCGGCGGTGCCGGCGCAGGCGCGCAGGGTGTTGCCGTCCATCAGCTCGACGGCGGCGGCCCCGGCGCCGTTGAACAGCGGGACGGCCGCCGCGGCGGCGGGCAGGGAGGGGAAGAACAGCAGGGCGGCGGCGGCCGCGCGGTGCAGCGGGAGGGTGTCGAAGACCAGCTCGGCGAGGAAGCCGAGGGTGCCCTCCGAGCCGACCATGAGGCCGCGCAGGATCTCCACGGGGGTGCCGCCGTCCAGGTACGCGTCGAGCCGGTAGCCGGTGGTGTTCTTGATCGCGTACTTGGCCCGGATGCGGGAGACCAGCCCCGGATCGGACTCGATCTCCCGTTTGAGCTCCATCAGGCCCCGGCACAGCGCCGGTTCCGCGCGGGCCAGCTCCTCGTCGGCGAGGGGGTCGGCGGTGTCGACGACGGTGCCGCTCGGCAGGACGAACGTGAGCGCGGACAGGGTGCGGTAGGCGTTGCGGGTGGTCCCGGCCGTCATACCGGAGGCGTTGTTGGCGACGACCCCGCCGAGCGTGCAGGCCGCCGCGCTGGCCGGGTCGGGGCCGAGGACGCGCCCGTACCGGGCGAGGGCGGCGTTGGCGCGCGCGACGGTGGTTCCCGGCCGGACCCGGATCCGCCGCCCCTCCTCCAGCACCTGGACGCCCGTCCAGTGGCGGCGTACGTCGACGAGGACGTCCTCGCCCTGCGCCTGGCCGTTCAGGGACGTGCCGGCGGCGCGGAAGACGACGTCCCGGCCGTGGCCGCGGGCGTAGGACAGCACGGCCGAGACGTCGTCGAGGTCCTCGGCGAGGACGACGGCCTGCGGCACGAACCGGTAGGGGGAGGCGTCGGAGGCGTACCGGACCAGGTCGGACGCCCGCCACAGCACCTTCCGCGGCCCGAGGAGCCGCGTCAGGCCGCCCCGCAGCGGCTCCGGCGTGCCCGCCGCCCGCCGGTCGGGCAGCCGGTCGGGGGAAGGGCCTCGGATGCCGGCGGGGCGCAGGGCCCCGGGCTCGGGTTCCAGCAGCGGCATGGGCGACCCTCGCTCCCGTCAGCAGTGGCGCCCCCGCGGGGCGTCGGTCAGCGCATCCAGCAGGCCGCCGAGCTGGTCCCGCTGTTCGGCGGTCAACGGGGCAAGGATCTCCTCCGCGGCGTCGGTGCGCGCGCTGCGCAGCCGGCGCAGCGTTTCGCGCCCCGTGTCGGTGAGCTCGATCCGTATGACGCGCCGGTTGGCGGGGTCGGGCGCGCGCCGCACGCAGTCGGCGGCCTCCAGGCCGTCCACCAGGGTCGTCACCGCCCGGGGCACCACTTCGAGGCGCGCGGCGAGGTCGGCCATCCGGGGCGGCAGGTCGCCCTCGGCGTACGAGACCAGGCGCAGCAGCCGGCTCTGCGCGGGGGTGATGCCCAGCGGCTCCAGGTGGCGCTTCTGGATCCGGTGCAGGCGCCGGGTCAGCCGCAGCAGCTGCTCGGCGAGCACGCCGTCTGTGCTGTCGGTCTCGGGAGCGGTGCTCATACTGGGAAACAGTACCAGGACCGGGCTCATTGTGAACGTAGGTAACAATGACCTATGCTCAGTGGGAGTCCCGTCAGAAGGAGGCCCATGCGCCCCGAGGAACCGAACTGGACACCGCCCGAGGAGCCCCTCGACCCGCGCCGCCCCGGCCCGAAGGAGCGGCCGCGCGAACTGCGCCGGATCGTCGGCCTCTTCCGCCCCTACCGCGGCCGGCTCGCCGTGGTGGGGCTGCTCGTCTGCGCCTCCTCCCTGGTGGGCGTCGCCTCGCCGTTCCTGCTGCGGGAGATCCTGGACGTCGCCATCCCGCAGGGGCGGACCGGGCTGCTCAGCCTGCTCGCCCTCGGGATGATCCTGACCGCCGTCGTGACCAGCGTCTTCGGCGTCGTCCAGACGCTCGTCTCCACCACCGTCGGCCAGCGCGTCATGCACGACCTGCGCACCGCCGTCTACGCCCGGCTCCAGCGGATGCCGCTGGCGTTCTTCACCCGCACGCGCACCGGCGAGGTGCAGTCCCGGATAGCCAACGACATCGGCGGCATGCAGGCCACCGTGACCTCCACCGCGACCTCGCTCGTCTCCAACCTGACGGCCGTGATCGCGACCGTCGTCGCTATGCTCGCCCTCGACTGGCGGCTCACGCTCGTCTCGCTGCTCCTGCTGCCGGTCTTCGTCTGGATCAGCCGCCGCGTCGGGAACGAGCGCAAGCAGGTCACCACGCAGCGGCAGAAGCAGATGGCGGCCATGGCCGCCACCGTCACCGAGTCCCTGTCGGTCAGCGGCATCCTGCTGGGCCGCACCATGGGCCGCGCCGACTCCCTGACCCGGTCCTTCTCCGAGGAGTCCGAGAAGCTCGTCGCGCTCGAAGTGCGGGCCAGTATGGCCGGACGCTGGCGGATGTCGACCATCGGCATCGTCATGGCCGCCATGCCGGCGATGATCTACTGGGCCGCCGGCATCACCCTCCAGTCCGGGGCGCCCTCACTGTCCGTCGGCACGCTCGTGGCCTTCGTGACGCTCCAGCAGGCGCTGTTCCGGCCGGCCGTGAGCCTGCTGTCGACCGGCGTGCAGATACAGACCTCCCTCGCCCTGTTCGCCCGCATCTTCGAGTACCTCGACCTGCCGGTGGAGATCACGGAGCCGGAGAACCCGGTGCGCCTGGGCCGGGCCCGCGGCGAGGTGCGGCTGGAGGGCGTGGACTTCGCCTACGACGACCGGGGCGGCCCCGCGCTGAAGGGAATCGACATCACCGTCCCGGCCGGCGGCTCCCTCGCCGTGGTCGGTCCGACCGGATCCGGCAAGAGCACCCTCAGCTACCTGGTGCCCCGGCTGTACGACGTCACGGGCGGCCGGGTCGCGATCGACGGCGTGGACGTGCGGGACCTCGACTTCGACTCGCTGGCCCGCTCCATAGGCGTGGTCTCCCAGGAGACCTACCTCTTCCACGCCTCGGTCGCCGACAACCTGCGCTTCGCCAAGCCCGACGCCACCGACGAGGAGATCGCCGAGGCGGCCCGCGCCGCCCAGATCCACGACCACATCGCCTCCCTCCCCGAGGGGTACGACACCCTGGTCGGCGAGCGCGGCTACCGGTTCTCCGGCGGGGAGAAGCAGCGCCTGGCCATCGCCCGGACCATCCTGCGCGACCCGCCCGTGCTGATCCTCGACGAGGCGACGAGCGCCCTCGACACCCGGACGGAGCACGCGGTGCAGCAGGCGATCGACGAGCTCTCGGCGGGCCGCACCACGATCACCATCGCGCACCGCCTCTCGACCGTCCGCGACGCCGACCAGATTGTCGTCCTGGAACAGGGCCGCATAGCCGAGCGCGGCACCCACGACGAGCTCATCGCCGCCGGAGGCCGGTACGCGGCCCTGGTCCGACGTGACCGCGAGACCGCCCGCGCACCCCTGGGGCCGCCCGGGCCCGAGGAGCCGCGCGCAGCCGGCACGACCGGCGCGTTCGGCGGGGAACTCGCCCCCTCCACACCGGTGAACGTGTGATTGTATGACCGCTCGTGGGGTGGTGTGCCGGGAATGCGGCCCGCGCCGGGTTAGCGTGCCCGCATGCGTCATGAGTACCGTCCGCCACGGCGCCGCTCCCGGCTGACCCGCCGGGGCCGTCTGGCGCTCTTCCTCGGCATGCTGCTCGCCACCGGCGCGCTCATCGCCGTCCCGCTGCTGCGGGGCGCCGACGACGCCGCCGACAAGCCCCGCCATCTCCTCGTCCCGGAGGGCTGGCGCGCCCCCCAGGTCTACGCCGCGATCGACCGCGTCCTCGGCCTGCCCGCCGGCTCCGCCAAGGCCGCCGCCGCGACGGCGGCGCTCGACCTGCCCGCCGAGGCGAAGGGCAACCCGGAGGGCTTCCTGTTCCCCGCCACGTACCCGGTCACCTCCCGCACGACCGCCGCCGAACTCCTCACCGCCATGGTCCGCACCGCCAACCGGAAGCTCGCCACGAAGGCCGTCGCCGACGGAGCCCGGGCCCACGGCATGACCCCGTACCAGACCGCCACCCTCGCCAGCATCATCGAGGCGGAGGCCGACTCCCGCGCGGACATGGGCAAGGTCGCCCGCGTCGTGCACAACCGGCTGGCCCGGTCGTTGCCCCTCCAGATGGACTCCACCCTCAACTACGCGCTGAACCGGCACACCGTGGGCACCAAGCTCAGCGAGACCCGCATCGACCACCCCTTCAACACCTACCGGCGGCAGGGCCTGCCCCCGACCCCCATCGACAGCCCCGGCCTCCAGGCCATGGCCGCGGCCGTCGCGCCCACCCCGGGAGACTGGCTCTACTTCGTCACCGTCAAACCGGGGGACACCCGCTTCTCGGCGACCTACGACGAGCACCGCAAGCACATGGCCGAGTTCAACCGGCTCCGCGCGGCCGCAGACGCCGGCACGCGCATGGTGGCCGGCCGCGCCCAGCAGCAGCCCGGAGCGCACACCGGCTGACGCCGCCCCTCAGGAGGCGGCCGCCGCCGGGACCGGCTCCCGGGAGCGGCCGCCGCCGCGGGAGGGCGCGCGGGCCAGCAGGCGGCGGATCTCCCGGACCGCCGCGCCGCCCGCCCGGTTCGCCCCGATCGTCGACGCCGACGGCCCGTAGCCGACCAGGTGGACCCGCTCGTCCCGGACCGCGCGGGTCCCGTCGAGCCGTATGCCGCCGCCCGGCTCGCGCAGCCGCAGCGGCGCCAGGTGGTCGACCGCCGCCCGGAAGCCGGTCGCCCACAGGATCACGTCCGCCTCCAGGTGCCGCCCGTCCGCCCAGGCGACACCGGTCGGCGTGATCCGGTCGAACACCGGCTGCCGCTCCAGGACCCCCGAGGCCAGCCCGGCGCGCACGGCCTCGTTCAGCGCGAGCCCGGTCACGCTGACCACGCTCTGCGGGGGAAGGCCGCGCCGCACCCGCTCCTCGACGAGCGCCACCGCGGCCCGCCCCTCGGCCTCCCCGAACGGCCCGTCCCGGAACACCGGCGGCCGGCGCGTCACCCAGGTGGTCTCCGCGGCCGCCTCCGCGATCTCCAGCAGGTGCTGCACGGCGGAGGTGCCGCCGCCGACCACCACGACCCGCGCCCCGGCGAACGCCTGCGGCCCCGGGTACTGCGCCGTGTGGAGCTGCCGGCCCCGGAACGACTCCTGTCCCGGGTAGCGCGGCCAGAACGGCCGGTCCCACGTCCCGGTGGCGTTGACCAGGGCCCGCGCGGACCAGGCCCCGGCCGGGACTTCCACGCGCAGCCGCCCGTCCCGCCCCTCCCGCACGGCGGTGACGTGCACGGGCCGCCGCACGTCCAGGCCGAACCGCTCCTCGTAGGCGGCGAAGTACGCGCCGATGACCTCCGAGGAGGGGCGCAGCGGGTCTGCGCCCTCCAGCTCCATGCCGGGCAGGGCGTGCATGCCGTGGACCCTGCCGTACGTGAGGGTGGGCCAGCGGAACTGCCAGGCCCCGCCGGGGCGCGGCGCACGGTCCAGGACGACGTGCCCGATGCCCGCCCTGGACAGGTGGTAGGCGGTGGACAGGCCGGCCTGCCCGGCGCCCACGACCACCACGTCGACGTCCTCGCCGCCGGGCCCGGACCGTGCACCGCGCATGATGTCGTTCACGGTTGCACCAACCGGCCGGGCGGCCGGAATCTTCCCCCGGAGGCCGTTCAGGGCCGCCGCAGCAGCGCCGGGACCGGCCGTGCGGGCTGGAGCGTCAGTCCGGGGAATACCGGCACCGGCTCGGGCCCGGTGTCGAGGTGGAAGCGCCGGGCCAGCACCGCGAGCACGAGCGCGGCCTCGACCAGCGCGAACCGCGCCCCGAGGCAGGCCCGCGGTCCGCCGCCGAAGGGGATCCACGCCTGCTCGGCGGCCTGCCCCTCGGCGCCGGCGTCCCACCGCTCCGGCCGGAACTCCTCCGGCTCCGGGAACCACCGCCCGTCCCGGTGCATCGACCAGGGGCTCGTCCACACCGCGGTCCCCTCCGGGACCGCCCGCCCGCCGATCGCCGCCCCGTCCCCGGCGACCGCGGAGATCAGCCAGACCGGCGGGTACAGCCGCAGCGCCTCCTTGACCACCTGGCGGGTGAAGGGCAGCCGCTCGTAGTCCTCGTACGAGGGCAGCCGGCCATCCAACACCCGGTCCAGCTCCTCCGTCAGCCGGGCGCGCGCGTCGGGCGACCCCGCCAGCAGCTGCCAGGCCCAGGTCAGGGTGGTCGAGGTGGTCTCGTGGCCGCCGATGTACAGGGTGATCGACTCGTCGCGCAGCTCCTTGCGGGTCAGGGGCGCCCCCGTGTCGTCGCGGGCGGCGAGGAGCCGGCTCAGCAGGTCGTCGCGTTCGGTGCCGTCGGCGCGGGCCGCCTCGTGCTCGCGTATGACGTGGTCGATCTCGCGGTCCAGCACGGCGACGGCCCGCCGCAGCCGGCGCCGCCCGGGCGTCTGCACCCACGGCGGCAGGAACAGCGTCAGCCCGCGGAACTCCGCGCCGAGTTCCCGCTGGGCCGTGGCCATCGCGGCGCTGATGGGCGCCTCGCGCCCCGCGGCGTCGCTGCCGAACAGGGTCCGCACCGCTATCCGCTGGGTGAGCCCGGCCATCTCGCGGTGCACGTCGATGCGGTCACCCTCGGACCAGCCGCGGACGAGCACGTCCGCGCACTCCACCATCGTCGCGGCGTACGAGCGCACCTGGCGGGGCCGCACCGCCGGCTGCACCAGGGCGCGCTTGCGCCGCCACTCCTCCCCGGTGGCGACGACGACGCCGTCGCCGAGGAGCTGGTGGAAGGCCCAGCCCAGCTCCATCGGCTTGAACGTCTTCTCGACGGAGCCCAGCAGCTCTCCCGCGTGCTCCGGCCGCGACACCAGCACGTTGCGCTGGGGGCCGAGTGCCCAGGGCACCCAGTCGCCGTGCCCGTCGCGCAGGGACTCGAAGAAGGCCAGGGGATCGCGGGCGAAGGCCGGCAGGTTGCCCACGAGGGGCCACCGGCGCGGTCCGCGCTCGGTGCCCGGGGGCGTCAGGGTCGCTGTCACGGACGCATCGTGGCAGCGGACGGCCCGCCCCGCCAGATCCCCGCCGGCCCGATCCGGGCTCCACCGGAGCGAGTTGGACCGGAACGGCACCGCCGCCCGGCTGCCCCGCTCAGGGTTTGCGGGCGGCCCGTCCGACCGCCTCCACCAGCGGCAGCAGCCGGTGCGGGACCCGCTCGCGCAGCGCCACCTCCGTGCGGGTGCGGACCACGCCCGGGAGGCGGATCAGCCGCTGGATGACGTCCTCCAGGTGCTCGTTGTCGCGGGCCGCGACCCGCGTGAGCAGGTCCCCGCCGCCGGTGATCGAGAACGCCTCGATGATCTCGGGCACCGCCGCGAGCGCCTCGCCGACCTCGTCCAGGTGCCCCTGGGTGACCTCGACGTGCACGAACGCGAGCACCGGATGCCCGAGCGCGGCCGGAGACAGCACCGGACCCGTTCCCGTGATCACACCGGTGCGCTCCAAACGGTCCAGCCGCGCCTGGAGCGTGCCGCGCGCCACCCCGAGGATGCGGGCGTACTCGCGGATGCTGGTACGCGGCTGCTCGATCAGGAGCCGCAGGATGCGGGTGTCGAGTTCGTCCACCGCCATGCGGCGACTGTACCAACGGCCCGCCGCCCGGCCGCGCCCCCGCCGCGGCCGGTGCATCCGCGGAGGCCGGACCGGCCGAACCCCGTACGGAACCGCGCCGCGCAGGCGGCCGCGGCGGAGCGGACGAAGCGGCGGGGACGACGGAAGGAGAACCATGGCCGGCCTGCACTGCCTGGTCACCGGCGCCACCGGCTACATCGGCGGCCGCCTCGTGCCCGAGCTCCTCGACGCGGGCCACCGCGTCCGCTGCCTGGCGCGCTCCCCGGAGAAGCTGCGCGACCACCCCTGGGCCGGGCGGGTGGAGGCCGTCCGCGGCGACGTGGGCGACGCGGCCTCCGTCGCGGCGGCCATGCGGGGTATCGACGTCGCCTACTACCTCGTCCACGGGCTGGGCGCCGGATCCGGCTTCGAGGACCGCGACCGGGCCGCCGCCCGGACCTTCGCCGACGCCGCCCGCGCCGCCGGCGTCCGCCGCATCGTCTACCTGGGCGGCCTGACCCCGGCGGGCGTCCCCGCCCGCGGCCTCTCCCCGCACCTGCGCTCCCGCGCCGAGGTCGGCGACATCCTCCTCGACTCCGGCGTCCCGGCCACCGTGCTCCGCGCCGCCGTCGTCATCGGCTCCGGATCGGCGTCCTTCGAGATGCTGCGCTACCTCACCGAGCGGCTGCCCGTCATGGTCACCCCCAGCTGGGTCGGCACCCGCGTCCAGCCCATCGCCGTCCGCGACGTGCTGCGCTACCTCGTGGGCAGCGCCGCCATGCCGCCCGACGTCAGCCGGGCCTTCGACATCGGCGGGCCCGACATCGTCACGTACGAGGAGATGATGCACCGCTACGCCGCCGTGGCCCATCTCCCGCCGCGGTTCATCCTGCGGGTGCCGATGCTGACGCCGCGGCTGTCCAGCCACTGGATCGGCCTCGTCACCCCGGTGCCGCGGGCCCTGGCCCGCCCGCTCGCCGAGTCGCTGCGCCACGAGGTCGTCTGCGCCGAGCACGACATCGCCCGTTACGTCCCCGACCCGCCGGGCTCGCCCATCGGCCTGGACGAGGCGCTGGAACTCGCCCTCAAGCAGGTCAAGGAGGCCCGCGTCGCCACCCGCTGGTCCTCGGCCGGCACCCCGGGCGCCCCCAGCGACCCGCTGCCCACCGACCCGGACTGGGCGGGCGGCAGCCTCTACACCGACGCGCGCGAGCGGGACGTGGACGCCTCCCCGGCCGCGCTGTGGCGGGTGGTGGAGGGGATCGGCGGCGAGAACGGCTGGTACTCCTTCCCCCTGGCCTGGGCGGTACGGGGCTGGCTGGACCGGCTCGTCGGCGGCGTCGGCATCCGCCGCGGCCGCCGCGACGCGGACCGGCTGCGGGTCGGGGACTCCCTCGACTTCTGGCGGGTCGAGGAGATCGAGCCGGGCCGGCTGCTGCGGCTGCGCGCGGAGATGCGGCTGCCGGGCCTGGCATGGCTGGAGATGTACGCCGAGCCGGCCGGCCCCGCCGGGACGCCCGACGGCCGCAGGTCCCGCTACCGCCAGCGGGCGCTTTTCCACCCCCACGGGCTGCTCGGACACCTCTACTGGTGGGGCGTCTCCCCCTTCCACGCCGTCGTCTTCGGCGGGATGGCCCGCAACATCGCCCAGGCCGCGAGCCGCCTGGAGGAGCAGCCCGCCGCTCCGGCCCCCGCTTCCGCATCCGCCGGCGGCGCCCCGGCCGAAGCAGGGGGCGAGGGGAATCCTCCCGGACCCCCGCACGACCCGGAGCGGAGCCCGAAGCCATGAACGTCGCGGTCGTCCTGTACACCTCCGACCTGCGCTTGCACGACCACCCGCCGCTCCGCGCGGCCCTCTCCTCCTGCGACGAGGTCGTCCCCCTCTTCGTCCGCGACCGCGCCGTCGACGCGGCAGGCTTCGCCGCACCCAACCGGCTGGCCTTCCTCGCCGACTGCCTGACCGGCCTCGACGCCGCCCTCCGGGACCGCGGCGGCCGCCTCGTCCTGCGCTCCGGCGACGTCACCCGCGAGGTGTGCGCCCTGGTCCGCGAGTGCGACGCCGACGAGGTCCACATGGCCGCCGGGGTCAGCAACCACGCCCGCGCCCGCGAGGAGCGCCTGCGGGCCGCCCTCGAGGCGGAGGGCCGCCGGCTCTACGTCCACGAGGCGGTGATCACCGCCGCAGCGCCCGGAGCGGTGCTCCCCGCGTCCTCCGACCACTTCGCCGTCTTCACCCCGTACTCCCGCCGCTGGGCCGACCTCCCGCTGCGCCCGGTGCTCGCCGCCCCGCGCACCGTGCCCGTCCCCGACGGCCCCGGATCGGAGCCTCTGCCCCGCCGCCGGGACGTCGCGGGCACCTCCCCGGGCCTCGCGGCCGGCGGCGAGCGCGAGGCGCGGTCCCTCCTGGCGCGCTGGCTCCGCAGCGGCGTCGCCCGCTACGAGGAGGCGCACGACGACCTCGCGGGCGACGCCACCTCGCGGCTCTCCCCGCACCTGCACTTCGGCACCCTCTCGCCCACCGAGGCCGTCCAGCGCGCCCGAGCCGCCGGCGGGCCCGGCACGGAGGCGTTCGTCCGCCAGCTGTGCTGGCGCGACTTCCACCACCAGGTGCTGGCCGCCCGCCCCGACTGCGCCTCCCGGGACTACCGCGCACGCGGGGACCGCTGGCGCACCGGCCGGGACGCCGAGGAGGAGACCGAGGCCTGGAAGGAGGGCCGCACCGGCTACCCCCTGGTGGACGCGGCCATGCGCCAGCTGCGCCACGAGGGCTGGATGCACAACCGCGGCCGGCTCCTCGCCGCCAGCTTCCTCACCAAGACCCTGTACGTGGACTGGCGGATCGGCGCCCGGCACTTCCTCGACCTCCTCGTCGACGGCGACCTCGCCAACAACCAGCTCAACTGGCAGTGGGTCGCCGGGACCGGCACCGACACCCGGCCCAACCGGGTCCTCAACCCGGTCCGCCAGGGGCTCCGCTTCGACCCCGACGGCCGGTACGTGCACCGCTGGGTGCCCGAGCTCGCCGGACTGGCCGCCCCGCAGGTGCACGAGCCGTGGCGGCTCCCCGCGGACGAGCGGGCCCGGTACGACTATCCCGCCCCGCTGGTCGGGCTCGCCGACGGTCTCGACCGGTTCCGCCGCGGCCGGGGCTTCGAGTGAACCGCGCGCCCGCCCGCCCGGACGTATCGTGAGCGGGATGGACAGCACGTCCCCCGCGCCCCCGGCGCAGCCGGCCCTCCCGCGGCCCGAGGCGCCCCCGGAGACTCCGCGGGCGGCCCCGCCCGAGGCCGCCCTGAGCACCGGCGCGGTGGCCCGCCGCCTGGGCGTCTCCCCGACCACGGTCCGCTCCTGGGAGCGCCGCTACGCCATCGGCCCGGCCCACCGCGAGGACGGCCGGCACCGCCGCTGGACCCCGCAGGACATCGCCCGCCTGGAGCTGATGTGCCGGCTCACCGCGCAGGGCGTCCCGCCGGCGGAGGCCGCCCGCACCGCGCTCGGCGGCGCCGCCGAGCCGCCCCGCCCCGCCGAGGCGCCGGTCCCGGCTCCGGGGGAGGGCCCCGGCGGGGCGGGCGGCGGTCTGCCGCTGGGGGCGGTCCGGCCGGAGTGCCGCGGCCTGTCGCGGGCGGCCGTACGCCTCGACGCGCCGGCCGTGGCGGAGCTGCTCGACGCGGCCCTCGCCGAGCACGGCCTCGTCACCGCCTGGGAGGAGGTGATGGCGCCGACCCTGCACGCCGTCGGCCGGAAGTGGGCCACCGCCGGCGAGCGGTACGTGGAGGTCGAGCACCTGCTGTCCTGGCACGTCTCGCAGGCCCTCCACCGGGTCCGGCCCCGGCCCGCACCCCTGCACACCCCGCCCGTCCTCCTCGCCTGCGTCCCGGGCGAGCAGCACACCCTGCCCATCGAGGCGCTGGCCGCCGCCCTCGGCGAACGCGGCGTCCCGACCCGCATGTTCGGCGCGGCCCTGCCCGCCGAGGCCCTGCACGACGCCGTACGGCGCACCGGCCCCCGGGCCGTCGTGCTGTGGGCCCAGTCCCGTACGACCGCCGACCGGGCCCTCGCCCGGTCCCTGGCCCGCATCGAATGGGGGCTGCGGGGCGCCCGCACGCACTCGGCGCTGCTGCTCGCCGGACCGGGATGGGGTGCCGGCGCACCCGTACCGGGCACGGGGCGGCTGCACGGGCTGCGCTCCGCCCTCGCCGTCATCGGAGCGCAGGAGCCGCCTCCGGCAGGGAGCGCCGCAGCTGGTGCAGGGCCCGGCGCATATGGCTCTTGACCGTCCCCAGGGGCAGCCCGGTGCGGGAGGCGATCTGCGCCTGCGTGAGGTCGCCGTAGAACGCGAGCCGCAGCACCCGCTGCTGCGCGGACGGCAGACGGGCCAGCTCCCCGAGGACCACCAGGCGGTCCACCGCCTGCTCCGCGACCGGCCGCGGCGCAGCTGACGCGCCGCCCGGGGACGGAGCGACCCGCGCGGCGGCCGCCGCCGCCCGGGCCCGCCGGGTCCGCGCCTCCAGGGCGTCCGCCACCTTGTGGCGGGTGATGCCGGTCAGCCACGCTCCCAGCCCGCCCGGTCCCGGCCGGTAGCGGTCCCGCCCGCGCCAGGCGGCGAGGAACACCTGCTGCGTGACGTCCTCCGCCTCGCGCTCGTCGCCCAGGCTCCGCTGGGCGAGGGCGTGGACCAGGGGCCGCCAGCGCCGGTAGACGGCCTCCATGCACCGCTCGTCGCCGGCCGCGAAACCGGCGGCCAAACGCTCGTCGTGCTCCGCTTCATCCATGGACCGAGCCTCTCGGGAACCGCCCCCGGCGACCAGTCGCATCGTTTCCGCATCGAATAGGGGGGCTCGGGCGCCACGGGCCGGCGCCCGACGCTCCGGCCCGCCCGCACCGCCGGGCCCGCCGCCGTCCGACCCGCTATCGTCCCCGGTGTGAGCGACCTGCTGCTGGTGAGGCACGGCGAGACCGAGTGGAGCGCATCCGGGCGCCACACGGGACGCACCGACATCCCCCTGACCCCCGCCGGCGAGGAGCAGGCCGCCTCGCTCGCCCCCTGCTTCCGCGACCTGAGCCCCGCCCTGGTGCTCACCAGCCCGCTGCGCCGCGCCGTCGCCACCGCGGAGCTCGCCGGCCTGCCGGCCGCCGCCACCGACCCCGACCTGTGCGAGTGGGACTACGGCGGCTACGAGGGCGTCACCACCGCCGACATCCACCGCACCCGGCCGCACTGGTCGCTGTGGACGGACGGCGTCCCGCCCGGCGGCGACGGCCGCCCCGGCGAGGACGCCGCCGGCGTCGGAGCCCGCGCCGACCGCGTCCTGGCCCGCGTGGCCCCCGTACTGGCCGAGGACCGCGGTCCCGCCGTCCTCGTCGCCCACAGCCACCTCCTGCGCGTGCTCACCGCCCGCTACCTCGGCCTGCCGCCGCAGGACGGCCGCCTGTTCCTGCTGCTCACCGGCACCGTCAGCGCGCTCTCGACCGAACACGGACTGCCGGTGATCGCCTCCTGGAACACCCGCCCCTGACCCTGGTCCGTTGGCCCGGCAGCGGCCCGCACGGACAGCACCACGCCGGGCCATTGGCCCAGTGATCCGGGGCCGTGTTGAGCCAACGGGCCTCCGGATGGTTATCTGTGGCGTATCCATGTACTTAGGCGCCGCGGCGCCGGGCGGCAACGAGGCCGGTCCCGGAGCGCGGTGCCTTCGCCGTGTCCGCCCGCCCACCACCCCCGGGCCGGCGCCGGACCGGCGCGCACCACCTTGAGGGGGGCGGCACACCGCCGTGAAGAGGATGTTCACTGCTCCGGACCCGGGGCGTCTGAGACTGCGCAACTCGCTGCGCGCCGTGATCGGCGTCAGCCTCGCCGTGGCCGCGGCCGAGCTGTCGGGGCTCTCCCTCACCGCCTCCATCACCGGCGGCCTCGCGGCGCTGCTGGCGCTGTTCACCGTGCTCGACCCGAGCGTCCGCGCCCAGCGCGTGACCACCGCGCTGCTGCCGGTCGCCGGCTTCCCCGTCCTCGCCCTGGCCACCACCCTGCACGGCATGCCGGCCGTCCGGGACGCGGCCTTCCTCGCGGTCGTCTTCGCCGGGGTCTACGCCCGCCGGTGGGGGCCGCGCGGGCACGCCCTGGGCGTCTTCGCCTTCATGATGTTCTTCGTCACGCAGTTCCTGCACGCGCTGCCCGCGCAGCTGCCCGAGCTGTACGCCGCCGTCGGCCTGGCCCTCCTCGCCGCGGGCGCCGTGCGCTTCCTGCTGTGGCCGATCGAGCGGCGCACCCCGCCCGCCGCGCCGCCCGCCCTGCCCGGCCGGGGACTGGCCCGGCCCACCACCCGGCAGGCCTTCCAGGCCACCGCCGCCTGCGCCTTCGCCCTGCTCGCCGGCCAGGCGCTCTCGCACGAACGCTGGTACTGGGCCGTCGGCACCGCCTGGTGGATCTTCGTCAACACCACCTCGCGCGGCGAGACCCTGGTCCGCGGGTTCCGCCGGGTCCTCGGCACCGTCGTCGGCATCGCCGCGGGCCTGCTGGTCGCCGTACCGCTGGACGGTGCGCCCGCCCCCACCGCCGCCCTGGTCGCCGTCTGCGTCTTCGGCATCTTCTACACCGCGGCCCCCTCCTACTCCTGGATGATGTTCTTCGTCACCGTCATGGCCGGGCTGCTGTACGGGCTCCTCGGCGTGCTGCACCCGGGTCTGCTGCTCCTGCGCTTGCAGGAGACCGCCGTCGGGGCGCTCGGCGCGGCGCTCGCCGTCGTCCTGATCCTCCCCGTCACCACCCACGCCGTGAACGACGCCTTCATCCAGCGCGCCCTGCACTGCGTACGGGCGGCCACCGCAGCCGCACTCGACCGGCTCGCCGGGGACGGCGCCGCCGACCCCGCGCCGCACACCGCCGAACTGGAACTGCTGCTGGGCCGCGCCCGCACCGCGCTCGCCCCGCTGGTCCACCCCCTCAGCCCGCTGCGCGCCCGCAAGGCCCGAGCCCGCCAGGTCCTCGCCCTGCTCGACGACTGCGCGCGCGAGGTCCGCGGACTCGTGGCCGTCGCCGCCGACCCGCAGGCCTCCCACGACGCCCGGCTGGCCGCCGCCTGCTGGCGCGTCGAGGCCGCCGTCGAGGCCCTGACCGCGCCGCACGGCGCCGCCGGGGCCGAGGCGCCCGCCGGTCCGCGGCCCCAGGGCCGGACCCCGGCCGCCGAGCCCGCACTGGTGCACCTGCACGGGCTGGAGCACGCCCTCGTGGCCCTGCACGCCCCGCTGCGCACCGACCCGCGCTCCCCGCTCGTCATCAGCGCCTGACCGGAGCCGACTCTCGCGCGTGACCGGGGCGGATCCTACGCCCCGTCAGGCGGCCGGGCAGGAGGTTCGGTCGCAGATCACTCGCGGGTGTGATCCGGCGCCCGGCGCGCTGACTCCGCCGAGCTGGGGCCTGTACAACGGGTCACTGTTCACAGCGCATGCATCCGGCACGCACAGGGTGGATCTGTCCGGACAGGGGGTAACGGCCCGGGATGGAAAAACTTCGGGAACGCTCGACCACGATGCAGGTGTGGGCCGCGGCTGAGGAGTTCGTCCGCCTCTTCCACCGGGAGAACCCGCAGGCGGGTGATCCGCACGCGCGGCTCGCCGCCGTGCGGGCCGAGATCGGGGACACGGGGACCTACCGGCACACGCCGCAGGAACTCGCCCACGGGGCCCGCGTCGCCTGGCGCAACAGCAACCGCTGCATAGGCAGGCTCTACTGGAACTCGCTGCGCGTGCGCGACCGCAGGCACCTGGGCGACGCCGACGCGATCGCCGAGGAGTGCTTCGCGCACCTGCGCGAGGCCACCAACGGCGGACGGATCAGACCCACCCTCACCGTCTTCGCCCCCGACGCCCCCGACCGCCCCGGCCCGCTGATCTGGAGCGAGCAGCTGATCCGGTACGCGGGCTACGGCGACCACCCCTCGATAACCGTCGGCGACGCGCGCAACGCCCCGCTCACCGGCGCGCTGCTCGCCCTCGGCTGGTCCGGCGGGGCGGGCACTCCCTTCGACCTGCTGCCGCTGGTCGTGCAGGGCGTCGACGACAAGCCGCGCTGGTTCGACACCCCCGCCGACGCCGTGCTGGAAGTGCCCATCGAGCACCCGGACGACCCCGGCTGGGCGGAGTGGGGGCTGCGCTGGCACGCCGTTCCGGCCATTTCCAACATGTGCCTGGAGATCGGCGGCATCCACTATCCGGCGGCCCCGTTCAACGGCTGGTACATGGGCACCGAGATCGGCGCCCGCAACCTCGCCGACACCGACCGCTACAACCTGCTCCCCGCCGTCGGCCGCCGCCTCGGCCTCGACACCTCCAGCGACCGCTCCCTGTGGAAGGACCGCGCGCTCGTCGAACTCAACCGGGCGGTGCTGCACTCCTACGACCGGGCGGGCGTCACCATCGCGGACCACCACAGCGAGTCCCGGAGGTTCCTGGCGCACCTGGCGCGGGAGGAGCGCAAGGGCCGGGAGGTCGGCGCCGACTGGTCGTGGATCGTCCCGCCGATCTCGGGCGCGGCGACGCCCGTCTTCCATCGCACGTACGAGGACCGGCCCAGCGCGACCGCCTACGTGCACCACCCAGGCGCCCGGGAGCGGGCCCAGGGCCGCGATTTGGTCTAGACCTTCTGTTACCGTCGGCCCGAGGACCCGGGAAGCGGCGGAGAGGGGCATCCGTGGACGGCACGGCAGGCGCGGGCGGCAGCGGCGGCACGGACGACGCCGGCGGCGCCCCCGGTACCGGGGCCGCCCCACCGCGCGTCCACATCGGCTCGTTCACCTCGGCGGGCGGCCGCGGGATCACCACCGCGGCCGCCGACCCGGCGACCGGGGCGCTCACCCCCCTCGCCACCACCGGCGACGCCCTCGCCGACCCCTCCTACCTGGCCGTCGACCGCCGCAGCGGCCTGCTCTACGCCGTCAGCGAGACCGAACGGGGCGCCGTCCGGGCGTTCCGGCCCGACGGCGCCGGCCTCGCCCCCCTCGGGCCGGCCGTCCCCGTGGGCGGCGCCGGGCCCACCCACCTCAGCCTCGCCGGGCGCGCCCTGCTGACCGCCCACTACACCTCCGGCAGCATCAGCAGCATCCCCCTCGCCCCCGACGGCAGCCCCGCCGGCCCCGCCGCCGTCCTTGCCCACCGGGGCGGCGGGCCGGACCCCGAGCGCCAGGAGGGGCCGCACGCCCACCAGGCCCTGCCCGACCCCAGCGGCCGCTGGATCCTCGCCACCGACCTCGGCACCGACTCGGTCCGGGTGTGCCGGCCGGACGCGGCCGGCGGCGCGCCGCTCCCGCACGCCGAGGTCCGGCTGCGCCCGGGCAGCGGGCCGCGGCACCTCGCCTTCCATCCGGAGGGCGGGACGGCGTACGTCGTGCACGAGCTGGAGCCCCTGCTGACCGTCTGCCGCTGGGATCCGCGCTCCGGGCGGCTGGAGCCGCTCGGCGAGGTGCCGCTCGCCCCCGCGCCCCGCGGCGTACGGGCCTACCCCTCGGCAGTGCTGGTCTCGGCCGACGGGCGCTTCGTCCGGGTCGCGGTGCGCGGCGCCGACGCGATCGCGACGCTCTCCCTGGCGGACGGCCCGCAGCGGCCCCGGCCCGTCTCCAGCACCCCGTGCGGCGGGATCTGGCCTCGCGACCTGGCCGCCGACCCCGCCGGGCTCCGGCTGTACGCCGCCAACGAGCGCTCCGGGGACGTCACCTGGTTCGACGTGGACCCGGCGACCGGCGAGCCGCACCGGGCCGGCGCCCTCGCGGTCCCGGCGGCCACCTGCGTCGTCTTCGCCTGACGGGCCGCCCGTGCACGCGGCGAGGGCCCGCCCCCCCGGATCGCGGGGTGCGGGCCCTCGTACGGACGGTGCCGACCGGGGTCAGCGGGCGGGGGCGCCCTGCGGGATCCCGAGGGCGGCGGCGTACTGGGTGACCACCAGCTTGCCGAGCGCGCCGTACGCGCCGAGCACCTCGGAGACCGCGCAGTCGGCCTCCTTGGCCGCGGTGTCCAGCAGACCCTCGGCGGCCTCCGGGCCGATGAGGTACGGCGCCAGCGCGAGCTGCGTGGAGCCCTCGCTGCGCAGCTGCTCGGCGACGGCGGCGACCGCGCCCTCCTGGTCCAGCGCGGCGGCCTTGACCGGCACCGCGAGGCGGGCGGCCAGCAGCATGCCGGTCACGCCGGCGACCTGCACGGCCTCCTCGCCGCCGGTGGTGGCGACGACGATGCCGTCGGCGGCGGTGGTGACCGTGAAGAGCCGGGCGCGGTCGGCGCGGGCCAGGCCCGCCTCCGACAGCCGCACGTGCAGGCCCTCGGCGAGCAGCGGGTGCGGGCCGAGCACCTCGGCCAGCTCCACGGCCGCCGTGGAGTCCATCACGGCCTGGCGGATCCGGCGCAGCAGACCGGCGTCGGGGCCCGCCAGCAGCGGGACGACCACCGCGTCGGGACCGGACTGCTCCGGAACCTCGTGCCCCGCGGCGCGCGCGAACTCGGCGCGCGCGACGCGCTCGGCCGCGACGGCGGTCAGCACGCCCGCCAGGGCCGGGAACTCGGCGCCCTCGGCGTCGTCACCCTCCAGGAAGCCGATACGGGCCTCCAGGCCGGGCAGCTCGGAGCGGCCCATGCTGATGATCTCTTCCGCGAGCCCGCGCGAGGCGGCAGACGGCGCGCCGGGCACGGCGAGCACCAGCGTCGGCGCACCCTCGGGGGCCACCGCGGGCTCGGGCCGGCGGTGGCGTCCCGTCTGGCGGGGTCGCGGCATTCGTACGGGCAGGCCATTTGCGGGCCCAGTGGGGGAGCTCATGGCGCCGCATGCTACTGGCTTATCGGAAGCAGGTGTTCGGGCAGGGTCCGGCCGGGCGGCATCTGTCCGTATTTATCCGTTGAATGTCGTATAAGGTTCAACCGAATGATCAACTTCCGGTCCGGGTCAGACCCCGGTCGGCAGTCGCCAGTCCACCGGCTGCGCCCCCTGTCGGGCCAGCAGGTCGTTGGTCCTGCTGAACGGCCGCGAGCCGAAGAACCCGTTGTCGGCGGACATGGGGGAGGGGTGCACCGACTCCACCGCCGGCAGGTCGCCCAGCAGCGGCCGCAGGTTGCGGGCGTCGCGGCCCCACAGGATCGACACCAGCGGCTTGCCGCGCGCCGCCAGCGCCCGGATGGCCTGCTCCGTGACGGCCTCCCACCCCTTGCCGCGGTGGGCGTTGGGCTTGCGCGGCGCCGTGGTCAGCGAGCGGTTGAGCAGCAGCACGCCCTGCCGGGCCCACGGCGTCAGGTCCCCGTTCGCGGGGCGCGGAACGCCCAGGTCAGCATGGAGTTCGCGGAAGATGTTGTCCAGGCTCGGGGGTACCGGGCGGACCTCCGGGGCCACCGAGAAGGACAGGCCCATCGCGTGACCCGGCGTCGGGTACGGGTCCTGCCCCACGATGAGCACCTTCACCTCGTCGAAGGGCTGCTGGAACGCGCGCAGCACGTTCGCCCCCGCCGGCAGGTAGCTCCTGCCGGCCGCGATCTCCGCGCGCAGGAAGTCGCCCATGGCGGCGACCTGCGCCGCCACCGGCTCCAGAGCCCGGGCCCAGCCCGGCTCGACGATTTCTCTCAACGGTCGTGCAGCCACGGGGAGTCACTCTACTGGCCCAACGCCCCACCCCGTGCCGCACCCCTTCGTGCCGGACCCTCGGCGCGGCCTCAGGCGGGCAGGACCGCCGCCCGCACGCACAGCACGTCCGGCAGGTGCTCCGCGAGCAGCTCCCAGCTGTCCCCGTCGTCGCGGCTGCCGTACAACTCGCCGTTGCGGTTGCCGAAGTAGACGCCGGCCGGGTCGGCGTCGTCGGTGCACAGCGCGTCGCGCAGCACCGTGCCGTAGTGGTCGCCCTCCGGCAGGCCCCGGGAGAGCGGCTCCCAGGTGGCGCCCGCGTCGGAGGTGCGGAACACCCGGCACCGGTGCTCCGCCGGGACGCGGTCGGAGTCGGCGTTCAGCGGGAAGACGTACGCGGTCCCGGGCCGGCGGGGGTGCGCGGCCACGGCGAACCCGAAGTCGGAGGGCAGGCCGGCGCCGATGTCGGTCCAGCTGCCGCCGGCGTCGTCGCTGCGGTACACGCCCCAGTGGTTCTGGAGGTAGAGCCGGTCCGGGTCGCCGGCGTCGCGGGCGACCTTGTGCACGCACTGCCCCCACTCCGGCTGCGGATCGGGCAGGAACACCGCCGACACGCCGCGGTTGGACGGGGCCCAGCTGTCCCCGCCGTCCCGCGTACGGAAGACCCCGGCGGTGGAGACCGCGACGGTGACGGCCGCGGGGTCGGCCGGGTGGGTCAGCACGGTGTGCAGGCCCTCGCCGCCGCCGCCCGGCATCCACTCCCCCCGGGTCGGGTGCTCCCACAGCGGGCGGACCAGCTCGAACGACTCGCCGCGGTCCGCGGAGCGGAACAGCGCGGCCGGCTCGGTCCCCGCGTACACCACGTCCGGCGCCTCCGGCCCGGCCGGGTGCAGCTGCCAGACTCGTTCCAGGGAGGCCCCGGTGTCCTTGGGGAAGCGCACGGCCGGCTGTGCGGGCTCCCGCCACGTCGCCCCCAGGTCGTCGGAGCTGAACACGGACGGCCCCCAGTGCGAGCTGTCCCCGCCGACCAGCAGCCGGGGCACCGGGCGGCGCCGGTCCACCGCCACCGCGTACACGGCCTGGGCGTTGAAATGCGGCCCCTCGAAACGCCACGGCCCACCGTCCCGCCTGCGGCCGATGAAGAGCCCCTTGCGGGTCCCCGCCAGGAGCAGCACCTCTGCCATGATCAGCACCTCCGGCCGTCCTCGGCCCGGCCGCTGTCCGCTCGTCGCGCCGGGCGCCTTCCGGCCAGTCTGCACCCGTGCCGCGGCCGCGGCCCGGCGGCAGGGCCGTGGCCCTGACCGGCTGACCGTCGGCGATCGGGAGGCGCGGTGAACGTGTGGCTACTTGAACGTAGGCGGCCGAAAGGGGTTGACTTCCAGCCTCACCACTGCTCGCGAGAGGCAATACGTGGTCACAGAGCACCTCTCCCCGCTCGACCTCGCCTTCTGGCGGATCGACTCAGCCGGCCACCCCATGCATCTCGGGGCCCTCGCGGTGCTCGACTCAGCCCCGCCGGGCCCCCGGTCCGACCCCTCTCCCGCCACCGCCCTACCCGACCCCGCGGCCCGCGCCGCCGAACTCCTCGCCGCCCGCTGCGCCCGCGTACCCGGCCTGCGTCGCCGCATCCACGACGTGCTCCTCCCGGTGGGCGCGGCCGCCTGGGCGCCGGACGCCGACTTCGACCCGTCCCGGCACGTCTTCCTCGTCCGCACCGACGACCCGCTGGCCGCCGCCGGCCCGCTGATGGCCAAGCCCCTGGACCGGGACCGGCCTCCCTGGGAGGCGCACGTCCTGGCGGGCCCCGACCCGCGCTCCTTCTGCGTCCTGTTCAAGTTCCACCACGCGCTGGCCGACGGGCTCGCCGCCCTGGTCCTGGCCGCCCACCTGTTCGACGAGGGGCCGCCGCCCGGCCGGAGCGCCGCCCGGCCCGTCCCCGCCCCGGCGCCGGCCGGATCGCTGCGCAGCCTCCAAGGCGCCCTCGCCGCCCGCCTCCAGGGCGTCGGCCAGGCGCTGGAGATCGGCGCCGCGGTGGCCCGCTCCGGTCTGCCGATCGGCGTCCCCGCCGCCCTGACGGCCGCCGCGGGCGGGAGCGGCACCCGCGCGGTGGCCGCCCTGGCCCTCGACCTGGACGACGTCAACCGCATCCGCAAGGTCGCCGGCGGCACCGTCAACGACGTCCTGATCAGCCTCGTGGCGGGGGCCCTGAGGCGCTGGCTCGCCGACCGGGGCAGCCCCGCCGCCCCGGGAGCCGGGCCGCGGGCGCTGATACCGGTATCCCGCCGCAGGCCCGGCGCCGGCGCGAAGTACGGCAACCGGCTCTCCGGCTACCTGCTCAGGCTCCCGGTCGACGAGCCCGATCCGCTGCGCCGGCTCCAGCGGGTGCGCAGCGGCATGGACCGCAACAAGGAGGCCGGCCCGTCCCGCGGGGCCGGAGCCGTCGCCCTCCTCGCCGACCACGTCCACCCGCTGGGGCACCGGCTGGGCGGCCCGCTCGTGGCCCAGGCGGCGCGGCTGCTCTTCGACATCCTGGTGACCAGCGTCCCGCTGCCCGGGTTCACCTTCTCCCTCGGCGGCAGCCGGGTCCGGGAGGTCTACCCGCTGGCGCCGCTGGCGCAGGGGCACGCGCTCGCCGTCGCGGTGTCCACGTACAAGGACACCGTCCACTACGGGCTCGTCGCCGACGCGGCGGCCGTCCCCGACGTGGCCGCGCTGGCCGAGGCGCTGCGCACCGAGTTGGAGGACTTCGTCCGCGAGGTTTCCTGACGCCCCGTCCGGGCCCGGCCTCGGGGCCCGGACGGCTCAGGCGGACGGGGCGGCGGCGTGCGCCTGCTCGCCGGGGACCGCCAGCCCGTCCGCGGCGGCGAGCAGCCCCGCCCAGTCCGGGATCTTCACCGAGCGGCGGCCGAGCGACCGGCCCAGATCCGCCTCGGCGGCCTCGATGGCCAGCCAGCCGGGCCACTCCACCGGCCGAAGCCCGGCCGCGCGCAGCGCGTCCAGCGGGTCGCCGGGCAGCTCCCGCCGCGCCAGCGCGCCCGCGTCCTGGAGGAGGGAGGAGGCCGTCTCCTTGGCGCAGGGCCGGTTGGTGCCGATCACCCCGGTCGGGCCGCGCTTGATCCACCCGGCCACGTACTCCCCGACCGAGGCCCGTCCGGCGCGCAGGACCCGTCCGGCCGCGTGCGGGACGGTCGCCTTCGCGGGGTCGAAGGGCAGGCCGGGCAGCGGGACGCCCCGGTAGCCCACCGAGCGCAGCACCAGCTGCGCCTCGACGTCCTCGTACGCGCCGGTCCCGGTGACGCCGCCGGCGCCGTCAGGGGCCGTCCGCTCGAAGCGGACCCCGGCGGCCCGCCCGCCGGGTCCGGCGAGCACCTCCACCGGGCGGAGGTAGAACCGCAGCGCGATGCGGCGCTGCGCGGGGTGGGCGCCCGCGGGGCGGCCGCCGGGCCCGGCCCAGCCGCGGAGCACCTCCAGGTTGCGCCGGGCCACCGCGGGCAGCGCGGCGGCTCCGTCGGGCCCCGCCGCGTACGCGGGGTCGAGCACCAGCTCGGCGGGGTCGGCCAGGACGGCGACACCGGGCAGCGCGCCCAGCTCGCGCAGCTCCTTGGTGGTGAACCTGGCCTGGGAGGGGCCGCGCCGGGCGACCATCGTCACCGTGCGCACTCCGCTGCCGGCCAGGACGCCGAGCGCCGGCTGGGGCATGTCGGTGGGCGCGAGCTCCGGTTCGCCGCGGGCGAGCATCCGGGTGACGTCCACGGCGACGTTGCCCGCGCCGACGACCACCGCCGAGCGGACCCCCGACAGGTCGAAGGCGCCGCCGGCGGCGTCCGGGTGCCCGCTGTACCAGGCGACGAACTCCGTCGCGGAGTGCACGCCGGGCAGCTCCTCGCCGGGGATGCCCAGCAGCCGGTCGCGGGCGGCCCCCACGCAGTACACGACCGCGTGGTAGAGCTCCAGCAGCCGTGCGGTGGACAGCTGCGGCCCGCCGACCTCGACGTTGCCGAGGAAGCGGATCCGCTCGTCCTCCAGCACGGTGCGCAGGCTGCCCTGCAGCGACTTGATCTTCTCGTGGTCGGGGGCGACCCCGTACCGCACGAGCCCGTAGGGCGCCGGCAGCCGGTCCAGGACGTCGACGCGGACGCCCGGCACCTCCCGCTGGGCGACCAGCGTCTGGGCGGTGTAGACCCCGCTCGGGCCCGATCCGACGACGGCGACACGAAGCACGGCGGTACTCCTCCCGCAGGGGTCTCCAGCATGGCACCGCGGCAGCGGGCCGTCAGCCCAGGGCCCGCATCCGGTGGATCTCGGCGCTCTGCGTGGCCACGACCTCGTTGGCCATCTCCTCGACGGCCGCGTTGTTGCCGCCCTTCAGGACCTCCCCGGCCATCGTCAGGGCGCCCTCGTGGTGGGCCGTCATCAGGGTGAGGAAGAGCCGGTCGAAGTCGGCTCCGCGGGCCGCTTCGAGGTCCTTCAGCTGCTGCTCGGTCGCCATGCCCGGCATCGCGCCGTGGTCGTGGACGCCGCCGGCGCCGTCCGGTCCGGGATGGCGGGCCAGCCAGGCCCGCATCACGGCGATCTCCGGGGCCTGCGCCGCCGAGATCCGCTCGGCCAGCCGCCTGACGGCGTCCGCGGCAGCCCTCTGCGGGGCGAGCGCGGTCATGCGGATGGCCTGTTCGTGGTGTTCGACCATGTGCCGCATGTAGGCCCGGTCGGCGGCGTTGGGGCTGTCGTCGGGCCGGCTGCGGGCCGCCTCCTCGGGGGAGAGGGTGCGCGCCTTCTCGCCGGGCCTGCCTGGGGCGATGACGGCGGCTGCACCGGCGGCGGGGGCCGCGCCCCCGTCTCCCGTGCAGCCGGCCAGGGTGAGGAGGACGCCGGCGGCCGCCGCGGCGGGACCGAGGAGCCGGCGGATTCGACCGGGTAAGCCCTTTGCCATGTCCATGGTAAGGAACATACTGCGGTCGTCCGCATTCCACTCCCACCCAGAGCGGAATCGACCGGACAGCATGGGAGGGCACAGTGACCCCGAACCACACCGCCGACCCGCGGCGCACCGGCCGCGGCAGCCGGAGGACCCGCGCCGCGGCCGCCGCGGCGGGCGGACTCCTCGCCGCCCTGCTCGCCGCACACCCCGCGGCCGCCACCCCGGACCCCGGCGACCTGGCGCCCGGAGCGGGCGCCCCGCAGAGCGGGGCCCCGGCGGCCGGACGCGCACTCGCACCCGGCGAGATCCCCGGCCAGGACGAGATCGTCCACAGCCCCAACGTCACACCGCTGGCCACCATCCCCCGGGCGTTCCCGGACGCCATCAACACCGACCTGGCCTTCCAGGGCCGGTATGCCTACGCCGGCAACTACAGCGGGTTCACCATCTACGACATCGCCGACCCCAAGGCCCCGAAGACGGTCAGCACGGTCCTCTGCCCGGGCGGCCAGAACGACGTCTCCGTCCACGGAGACCTGCTCTTCCTCTCCACCGACTCCTCGCGCAGCGACGACTCCTGCAACAGCGTCTCGCAGCCCGCCACCGAGAAGTCCTCCTGGGAGGGCATCAAGATCTTCGACATCAAGGACAAGAAGAACCCCCGCTACATCAAGTCCGTCGAGACCGCCTGCGGTTCGCACACCCACACCCTCGTGCCGGACGGCCCGGACGTCTACGTGTACGTCGCCTCGTACTCACCGAACGAGGCCTTCCCCGACTGCCGCCCGCCGCACGACGGCATCTCCGTCGTCAAGGTCCCGCGCAAGGCCCCCACCCGCGCGGCCGTGGTGGGCTTCCCCGTGCTGTTCCCCGACGGCGGCAACCCGGGCGCACCCGCCAACCCCGGCGTCTCCAAGACCACGGGCTGCCACGACATCACCGTCCTGCCCTCGAAGAAGCTCGCCGCCGGCGCCTGCATGGGCGACGGCATCCTCTTCGACATCCGCGACCCGGAGCGGCCGCGCGTGATCGACCGGGTGCAGGACAACACCAACTTCGCGTTCTGGCACTCGGCGACCTTCAACGAGAAGGCGGACAAGGTCGTCTTCACCGACGAGCTCGGCGGAGGCGGCGGCGCCACCTGCAACGAGGCCACCGGCCCCAACCGCGGCGCGAACGGCGTCTACGACATCACCGGCCGCGGCGACCAGCGCAAGCTCGCCTTCCGCAGCTACTTCAAGATCCCCCGCCACCAGGCCGACACCGAGAACTGCGTCGCCCACAACGGCTCGCTGGTCCCCGCCGCGGGACGCGACATCATGGTGCAGGCCTGGTACCAGGGCGGCGTGTCCCTCTGGGACTTCACCGACTCCGCCCGGCCCCGCGAGATCGGCTACTTCGAACGCGGCCCGCTCAGCACCGACCAGCTCTCCCTCGGCGGCTCGTGGTCCGCGTACTACTACAACGGCCACGTCTACTCGAACGACATCGCCAAGGGCCTCGACGTGCTCCGGATCGACGACCCGCGCACCGACAGCGCCAAGCAGGTCAGGCTCGACCGGCTCAACGTCCAGACCCAGCCCGAGTACCGCTGACCCGCCCCGACCCCGCCTGCCGGGCGGCGGCGGGGGCCCCCTCCGGCGGCGGCGCGGCCTCCGGCGGGAAGCCCAGCTCCCAGTCCAGCCCGTACCGCTGGAACAGTTCGGCCCGCAGCCGGGCCGCCGGCATCGGCGCGCCCGGCAGCAGGACCGCCACCACCGCGCCCATCAGCAGGGCCCGCAGCAGCGGGTAGTCGGTGTCCACGTCGGCCGAGCCGTAGCGCTCGACGGTGTCCCGGAGCAGCGCGGCGAGCCGCTGCTGCTCCGGGCACTGCACGAAGCCCTCGGCCTGCAGGATGCCCGCCATGTGCGTCCGCATCAGCAGCGGCCGGTCGCGGGCCAGCCCCAGCACCGCGTCGACGGCGCGGGCGAGCCTCTCGCGCCCGTCCTCGCTGCGCGGCTCCCGCTCCAAAGCCGCCTCCAGCGTGAGGTGCATCAGGCGGTGCACCGCCGACTGGAGCAGCTGGCGCTTCCCCGGGAAGTAGTACGAGACGAGGCCCCGAGCGGTGCCCGCCCGGTCGGCGATGTCCCCGAGCGTCGTGGCCTCGTAGCCCCGCTCGGCCACCAGTTCCACCGTGGCCTGGAGAAGCCGCTCCCGGGAGCGTCGCCGCAATTCTTCATTGACCGATGCGCTGCGCGGCGACATGCTTACTCCTGCGTTGACTGGCTTCCAGCCAATATACTCGGCGCACGGCGCCGGCTGCTCTGCGCGACGCGGGGGATCGCGCAGAGCAGGCATGCCCGCGCCCGGGGCACCCGTCAGCGCCGGCGGCGCAGCTCCAGGGTGGCGACGACCGCCGCGCCCAGGGTGGCGTGCATCAGCGACAGGGCCGCGACGGTGCCGCCGTCGGTGTCCGACATCAGCGGACCCGCGACCGACAGCAGGGCCAGCCCGCCGCCCACCCACTGCGCGATCCGCAGGAAGACCGGCTTCCACAGCGCGAGCAGCAGGGCGGCGCCCACGCCCGCGACCAGCGGGACGACCGAGGACCCGATGACACCGCCGACCGTGACCGCGTGCTCCTGGCCGCGGTCCATGACGACGAGCGAGGCGCCGGCGGCGCGGGCGGCGGCGAAGACGGCCAGGTTGACGACGGCAGCCCCGGCCGCGCCGGCGGCCAGGAACTTCCACCAGGCGAGGCGGGCGCGGTGGGCCGGGGCTGCGGCGGACGCGGCGGGGGCGGAACCGGAAACGGTGCTGCTCGACATGGGACTCCTCCAAGGGGTGAAGTGCCGCACCGGCCTGCGGCTGCGGCACGGGAGGAAGCCTCCGACCGCAACCGCACTCGAGGTCAAGCCCTGGCCGAGGGCTCCCGCCGCCCGGCCTCCGAGGGGCCCGCGCGGCGCTGCCGCAGGGGCACCGTGATCGCCAGGGCCGCCAGCCCCGCCCCCAGGACCCAGCCGGCCAGCACGTCCGACGTCCAGTGCACCCCCAGGAAGACCCGGGTGAAGCCGACACCGAGCACCGACACCGCCGCGAGGACCGTCGCGGCGGCCACCCCCCACACCGGCGGCCGGGGCACCCGCCGCCGCAGCAGCCACAGCAGCGTCAGGCACACCGCCGCAGCGGTCGCGGCATGGCCCGACGGATAGGCCGCGAACGAAGCGGAATCCACCGGATCCGGCCACTCCGGCCGCTCGCGCCCCACCAGTGACTTCATCCCCTGGTTCACCAGACCCGCCGCCACCGTCGCCGCTGCCAGCCGCAGGGCGAGTTCCCCGCGTCTGCGGCGCCAGAGCCACACGCAGGCGGCCACCGCGAGGGCCCGCATCGTCCACGGGTCCCAGACCACGTCGGAGAAGACCCGCGCCACGGCGGTGGCCTCCGGATGCCGGACGGCGTACGCGTGCAACCGCACCGCCACCGCGCCGTCACCGGACAGCAGCGGCCGCCATCCCGCCGCCACCAGGACCGTGAGCACCACCCACAGCACCGCACAGCCGATGCCAGTCCGCCGAACCCACCCGCATCGCATGCGGAGATCCTCGCACCATCCGGCGCGCGCCGCCGAACGCGCCACGGCCGCCGGCCCCCCGGTTCGGCTCTCAGGCGAGCGCGCGCAGCCCCGGCACGAAGGCCACCAGCAGCGGAACCGCCGGGACGAGCGTCGCCAGCGCCGTCAGCCGCAGCCGGCGCGCGGGCGACAGCCGGGGCGTCGCCGACAGCAGCCGCCGCACCCGCTCGGGCACGTGCGGCTGGGGGGCGGGGGAGGGACCGAAGACACCCCGGTCCTCGTTCAGTCCCACCAGGGCCAGTGCGATGGTCAGCCGCCCGAACCGGCGGGACGCCACGTCGTCCGCGGCCAGCTCCACCAGCCGGTGCATCTCCGCCTCGAACGCCGCGAACACCGGGACCTGGGGGAACCCGCCGGCCAGCGCCCGCGAGCAGTGCAGCAGCCAGTCGTGGCGGGCCGCCGCATGGCCCTGCTCGTGCGCCAGGACGGCATCCAGCTGGCTGCCCTTCAGCCTGCCGAGCGCCGCCGTGGTCACCACCAGCTGCGGCGCCGGGCCGGGCAGCCACCACGCATCGGGCCTCGGCCCCTCCAGTACGACCAGCCGGGCACCCGGCGACGGCACCTCCCCCGGCAGCAGCGGCGCCCGCACCAGCATCTCGGCGCCCCGCGCACGCCGCCCGGCCCGCGCCCGCAGGACCTCCCGGGCCAGCCGCACCCCGGTCCACAGCCCGCCGCCCGCCAGCAGCAGCGCGGTGCCGACGGCCCACGGGCCGCCCGTCGGCCCGAGGCCGTACGCGTCGACCACCCCGTGCGGAGCCCCCGCGAACAGCCGGCCGCGCACCGCCAGCCAGGCGGCTGCCGCGCTGAACACCATCGACAGCGCGAAGCACAGGAGCACCGCCCCCACCACGCACTGCCACGCCCACAGCGCGACGACCGGTTCGCGCTCGGTCCACTGGGCGCGGGCCAGCAGGCGCGGAGCGAGCACCGCGGTCAGGGCGCCGAGCAGGAGGAGAACGGCGGGGACCATCATGTCGCCAGCCTATGAGGGCCGGACTACCGGCGGGTACGCACTCCGGCGATTGGTGACGCAGGACACGTTTCCCCGCCCTCACATCAGCAGCAGCATCGCGAACATGCCGGTTCCCATGGCCAGTCGGCAGGCGCGCGCCACCTCCCCGGCCCCGCTGCCGTGCCCGGCGACTGCTCCCGCACCCGCCACCGCGGCGGGCCCGGCCGAACCCGCGGCCACCAGCCGCGCGCCGCCGTGCAGCACGTACGCCGCGTAGTACAGGAGCAGCGCGCCGGTGACGAGCGGCGGCCCGGCGGCCTCGCCGCCCCCGTGCCCACCGTGGCCGCCGCCCGCGTACATGGCCAGCGCCATGTACGCCATGGCCAGCGACCCGACCAGGTGGTGGGTGTGGTGCAGGCCCCGCCGCAGCAGCCAGAGCGCGTGCAGCGCGGCCCCGACGCACAGGGCCGGCAGGATCCGCGGCCCCCACGGGGCGGTGCCCGGGGGGAGGGCCATGACCACCATCCCCAGCGCCATCAACGCCTCGCCCGCAGCCGGGCCGCGCTCCGCCCGCCCCGCCGTGCACGCCCGGTGCAGGCAGCAGGCGCCGCTCACGGCGCACACCAGCACGGTCAGCCAGGCGGGGAGCGCGGCGGCGAAGGAAGGCCAGGAGGACATCGCTGGACCGTGCACGGCTGGGCCCCCGGTTCTCGTCGGCGTCAGGGGAAGAGATGCCCCGGCCGGACGGCCCCCACGCGGCACCCGGTTAGGCTGTCCTCGCCCCACCGGCATGCCGCATGCCGCTGAGCACGCAGAACGGAGCCCGCCGATGCCGACCGCCCAGCCCGCCGAACTGCAGTTCCGGCACGCCGTCGAGGCCGACGTGCCGGAGCTCGTGGCCCTCGTCGAGTCGGCCTACCGGGGCGATGCGAGCCGCGCGGGATGGACCACCGAGGCGGACTTCCTGGACGGGCAGCGCACCGATCCGGAGGGGGTGCGGGCCGTCATACAGACCCCCGGCAGCGTCCTCCTCGTTGTGGAGCGCGACGGCGAGCTCGTCGCCTGCTGCCAGCTCGAACACCGCGGCGGGTACGCCTACTTCGGGATGTTCGCGGTCCGGCCCGGCCTCCAGGGCGGCGGCCTCGGCAAGGAGGTCCTCGCCGAGGCCGAGCGCCGATGCCGCGAGATGTGGGCGGCCCGGGAGATGCGGATGACGGTGGTCAACGTGCGCGAGGAGCTCATCGCCTACTACGAGCGCCGCGGCTACCGGCGCACCGGCGAGCTGAGCCCGTTCCCGTACGGCGACGAGCGCTTCGGCGTCCCGCTCCGCGACGACCTCGCCTTCGAACTGCTGGTCAAGACGCTGTAGGGCGCGGCTCGCCCGCGGGCGGCTCAGGCCGTGAACCGGCCCGTGCTGCGGATCTCCGGGAAGTCGGTGGCGGCGCCGTCCAGTTCGAGTGCCCGCGCCAGCCGCAGGTGGTCCAGTGAGTTGACCGTCCAGCCGGTGACCCGCAGCCCGGCCCGGTGCGCCGCCTCCACCGTCTCCAGCGTGAGCCGCCGCAGGTTCAGGGCCAGCGTGCGCGCGCCCGCGGCGATCGCCCGGTCGACGATGCCGTCCGCCTCGCCGCCGCCGAGGCCCGAGGACAGGACGGTCCGGCCCCCCGGGATGAGGCGGGCGGCCTCGGCGAGCACCGCGTCGTGGGAGGACGCCACCTCCACGCGCCCGGACAGGTCCCGCTCCACCACCAGCCGCGCCAGCGCCGCGGCGGCCGGCAGATCCCGTACCGACACCTGCAGGGGCGCCCGCACCGCCTCCAGGACCTCCTCGAAGAGCGGGATCCGCTCGCCCTGGCCGGCGTCCAGGCTGCGCAGCTCGGCGGCGGTCAGGTCGGCGACGGCGCCCGTGCCGTCGGTGGTGCGGTCCACCCCGGGGTCGTGCAGGGCGACGAGGACGCCGTCCTTGCTCAGCTGGAGGTCCAGGGCGATGACGTCCATGCCGCAGCGCTCCGCGCGGAGGAACGACCGCAGCGTGTTCTCCGGCTCGACGCCCATGACCCCGCGGTGACCGATGGTGAGGAAAGTCAAGGTTCTCTCGCTTCCGTCGACGGCGGCTGCCCGCGCGGTCGCGGCGTCCCAGGTCCGGCGCGCGCGGTGAGGACGCATGCTAGTGCGCCGCGCACGCGATGAGACCGTCCGTGCACGCACCGCTACGGCGCCGTGGGCCGGTTCCCGCCAGGGCCGCCCGCCCCGGCCCGCCGTCGGACGGCCTTGCCGCGTCACCCGCGGGTGGGCGCGCCCTCGCGCCCTTGACGAACTGACGATGCGTCCGCTCCGGCGGTCGAGAGCGGGAAGAATTGCGGTCGTGACGGGGGGTCCGCCGAATAATTTCCTGGCTCCCCTCTTGAGCGGGACACCCTCCCGTGCATACCCTGGGCTTACGTGAGGTTCTCCTGTGGAGGAAGTGACATGACGGAAACTCTTGTGCCGGGTTCTGGCGGTGCGGTGATAACCGCCGGTGCGCGGGTGGTCGACCACCCGGCGTGGCCCGAGCTCAAGGCCGCCGTGGAGGAGATCCGCCCCTGGCAGGCCAAGGACGGCTCCATCGACTTCGACGCCGCCGGCGCCCCGGCCAAGGCCGACGCCGAAGCCGCCGTCGAGCGCGTGGCCCGCGCCGTCGAGGCGCTGTCGCCGCTGATGCCGCACGCCGCCGAGTACCACCGGGCGCTCGTCGCCGACCTGCGCAAGTGGGTCTCCGAGGGCTTCGGCGTGCCGGACTTCCTTGACTCGCTGCTCGCCTTCCAGCCGGCCGCGGAGCGCGTCGACGGCCGCCAGCACCTCGTCGTGTTCCCGATGTACACGCAGAACGGCAACCCCGACCGAAACTTCGAGGCCGTCGTCCTGAAGATGGTGTGGCCCGAGTGGCTCTCCGAGCTGGAGCGCACCCGGTACGACAACCCGCTCTTCCTCGGCATCACCTTCGAGGACTTCACCCCGGGCTACGACACCCACTCCGCGGTGCTCTTCCCGGAGACCATCGCCGTCCGCGAGGCCCCCGAGCGCTTCAGCTGGGGCGGCATCTTCTGCGACCGCGAGGCCGCCCGCTACCGCAAGGTGACCGAGGCCGCCGTCGACATCCTGGGCATCGAGCTGCCCGAGGACATCGCCCGCATGGTCGAGGACCAGGAGCGCTGCGAGAAGGCCTTCGTCCTGTGGGACATGGTGCACGACCGCACGCACAGCCACGGCGACCTGCCGTTCGACCCCTTCATGATCAAGCAGCGCCAGCCGTTCTGGATGTACGGCCTGGAGGAGCTGCGCTGTGACCTCACCGCCTTCAAGGAGGCCGTGAAGCTCGAGTCCGAGGGCAACGAGCACGGCCGCGACGTGCAGTACGCCGTCCTCTTCGACCGGATGTTCCGCTTCCCGGTCTCCGGCGACCGCAACCGCAACTACGACGGCCTCGGCGGCCAGCTCCTCTTCGCCTACCTCCACAAGCACGACGTCGTGCGCTGGACGGACAACAAGCTGAAGATCGACTGGATGCGCGCCCCGCAGGTCACCAACCAGCTGTGCGCCGACATCGAGGAGCTGTACCGGGCCGGCATCGACCGCCCGAAGCTCGTGCACTGGTTCAAGGCCTACGAGCTGGTCTCCACCTACCTCGCCCCGCACCCGGGCTCGAAGTGGGCGAAGGGCCCCGACGCCCTGGACCTCACGCAGCCGCCGCGCAAGCTCGTGGACGACGTGCTTCCGGACGAGTTTCCGCTCAGCATGTTCTACGAGGCCCTCGCGAAGAAGCTCAAGGGTGTGATCGCCTCCACCAAGGGCATCACCGCCCCGACCGCGGACGCCGCCGAGCGGGCCGCCGCGTGAGCACCCGCCCCCAGGAGGCTGCACAGATGAACACCGGAAACGCCGCGGACGCCGGAACCGCCGGAGCCCCGCTGAAGGGGGCCGTCGTCGCGGTCGCCGGGGCCGGCGGCCCCGCGGGCCGAGCCGCCCTCATGCGCCTCGCCGAGGCCGGCGCCGTCGTGGTCGCGTCCGACGCGGACGCGGCGCGCCTGGCCGAGGCCGTGGACGCCGCCCGGTACGCGCACGGCGGCGCCACCGTCACCGGCGACACCGTGGACCTGCTCGACCTGGAGGCCACCAAGGCGTGGGCCGACCGCACCGAGAAGGAGTTCGGCCGCGTCGACGGCCTCGTCCACCTCGTCGGCGGCTGGCGCGGCAGCACCTCCTTCACCGAGACGGACCTCGCGGACTGGGACTTCCTGGAGAAGCTCCTGATCCGCACGGTCCAGCACACGTCGATCGCCTTCCACGACGCCCTGCTCCGCAGCGGCCGCGGGCGCTACGTCCTGGTCAGCCAGTCCGGTGCGCACAAGCCCGTCGCCAACAACGCCGCCTACAACGCCGGCAAGGCCGCCGCCGAGGCCTGGACCCTGGCGATGGCCGACTCCTTCCGGAAGGCGGGGGGCGAGGACGGCCCCGGAGCGGCGGCTGCGATCCTGGTGATCAAGGCACTGGTGCACGACGCGATGCGCGCCGAGCGTCCCAATGCGAAGTTCGCGGGCTTCACCGACGTGAAGGACCTGGCCGAGGCCGTCGCCGGCGTCTGGGAGAAGTCCGCCATCGATGTGAACGGACAGCGTCTGTGGCTCACACCGCAACCGTGAAGACCGACGCCCGCCGCCACCACGACCCGGCGGTGCGCGGTTTCGCGAGCGACAACTACGCGGGGGTCCATCCGGAGATCCTGGAGGCCCTCGCCCTCGCCAACGGCGGCCACCAGGTCGCGTACGGCGAGGACGAGTACACCGAGAACCTCCAGCGGGTCATGCGCAGCCACTTCGGTCCGTACGCGGAGGCCTTCCCGGTCTTCAACGGCACCGGCGCGAACGTCACGGCCCTCCAGGCCATGACCGACCGCTGGGGTGCGGTGATCTGCGCCAAGACCGCCCACATCAACGTGGACGAGGGCGGCGCCCCGGAGCGGATGGCCGGCCTGAAGCTGCTGGCCGTCCCCACCCCGGACGGCAAGCTCACCCCCGAGCTCATCGACCAGGAGGCCTGGGGCTTCGAGGACGAGCACCGGGCGATGCCGCAGGTCGTGTCGATCACGCAGAACACCGAGCTGGGCACGGTCTACACCGTGGACGAGATCCGGGCCATCTGCGAGCACGCGCACGCGCTCGGCATGAAGGTGCACCTCGACGGCGCGCGCATAGCCAACGCCGCCGCCTCCCTGGACGTGCCGATGCGCACGTTCACCAACGCGGCGGGCGTCGACGTGCTCTCGTACGGCGGCACGAAGAACGGCATGATGTTCGGCGAGGCCGTCGTCGTGGTCAACCCGGACGCCGTGCGCCAGATGAAGCACGTCCGCAAGATGTCGATGCAGCTCGCGTCGAAGATGCGGTTCGTCTCCGTCCAGCTGGAGGCGCTGCTCGCCAAGGACCTGTGGCTGCGCAACGCCCGGCAGGCCAACGGGATGGCGCAGCGGCTGGCCGCCGGCGTCCGCGAGACCGACGGGGTGGAGATCCTCTACCCGGTGCAGGCGAACGCGGTCTTCGCGAAGCTGCCGCACGAGGTGTCGCGGAGGCTCCAGCAGCGCTACCGCTTCTACTTCTGGGACGAGGCCGCCGGCCACGTCCGCTGGATGTGCGGCTTCGACACCACCGAGGAGGACGTCGACGGCTTCCTCCAGGCGCTGAAGGAAGAGCTGGCCCGCTGATCCGACCGCGCACGGCCGCGTGAATGGATATACCCTCGACCGCAATTCCATTGAATTGCGGTCGGGGGTATGCCTATGCTCCGCCCCATGCAGCTGATCCCGCGGAGCCCCGACGAGCGCGCGTACACATCGGCGAGCGAGGCCATCGACCACGACCACCCGTACGTCCGGGGGCTGGCCGGCGGCCTGTGGTCCGCCCACAGCGACGCATACTCATACGCCAAGGCGGCCTTCGAGTTCGTCCGGGACGCCGTCCCGCACTCCGCCGACTCCGGCGACCCGCGGGTGACCTGGCGTGCCTCCGACGTCCTCGCCACCCGCAACGGCATCTGCCACGCCAAGTCCCACGCCCTGGTCGCCCTGCTGCGCGCCCGGGGCATCCCGGCCGGCCTCTGCTACCAGCGGCTGACCGAGGACGACGGCGCCCAGCCCCTCGTCCACGGCCTGGTCGCACTCCGCCTCCCCGGCTCCCGCGGCTGGGCCCGCCAGGACCCGCGCGGGAACAAGCCCGGCGTGGACGCCCAGTTCCGGCTCGGCGCCGAGCGCCTCGCCTTCCCCGTGCGCCCCCGCCTCGGCGAGACCGACTACCCGGAGCTGTACGCCGACCCGCATCCGGCCGTGCTCACGGCCCTCCGGGACTCCGCCGACCGGCGGGAGCTGTGGCGGAAGCTGCCCCAGGCCCTGTAGCGGGCCCCGCCGCGCCCCGTGCGCCCGCCGTGGCGCGCGGCCCCGCCAGCCGGTGCAGCAGCGCCGACGCCAGGACCAGCGCCGCGACCCCGGTCAGCAGCCACCGCGGAGGCGCCTGCGCCGCGAACCCGACCAGCGCCGCACCCAGGGAGGCGGCAGTCAGCTTCAGGCCCGCGCCCAGGGTGAAGACCTGGGCCCGCGTGCCCTGCGGGGCGTATTCCGCCCGGATCCGCAGCGTCGCCGTCAGCATGGGCCCGTCGCAGACTCCGGCCGCGGCGAACAGGACCGCGCCGACCGCGAGGGAGGGCGAGAAGGCGGCCGCCGCCAGCGCTGCGCCCGTCCCGGCCATGGCCCACCGCGCCAGCCGTCCGGGCTCCAGCCCCCTGATCCGGCCCAGCGTCAGCGAACCGGCGAGCGCGCCGACGGCGAACGCCGTCATCAGCACGCCGCCCGCGCCCGCGCTGCCGAGCCGGCCCGCCAGCAGGACCGAGCAGGTCGTCAGCGACCCCAGGCCCACGAAGGCGAGCGTCGTCGCCGCCCACCGCCGCCGCCGACGCGCCGAACGCCCGCCTGCCGGAGAGGGGTGAGCGCGTTCACCGCCCGAACGGTCCGCCCGGTGCGGGCGGCTGTGCCCGGGCAGCGGCTGCCCGGGCCGGCGGCCGGCGCACGGCCGGCCGGGTCCACGGCCGAGACGGCCGCCCGGCACGCTGTGGCGCCGGGGCCCGCCGCGTCAGCGCGGCCGGCCCGCGGCGGTTTCACCCGTCCCGGTGGAGGAGGGTCAGCCCGCTTCCTTGACCTGGGCCGGGGTCGGGGCCGTACCGCCCAGGTGCGCGGGCAGCCACCAGGAGTCCGAGGAGTCCTTCGGGGCGGCCGGATAGGCGCGCTGCGCCGAGTCCAGCAGCTCCTGCACCCGCTCGCGCAGCCGGCGGGTGATCGCGCCGGCGTAGTGGTCCGTCGGCGCCTCGATCGGCTCGCCGACCCGCAGCGTCACCGGGATGTGGCTGCGCTTGAGGTCGCGCGGGCGGCCCTTGGTCCACAGCCGCTGGGTGCCCCACAGCGCCACCGGGATCAGCGGCACCCCCGCCTCCTGCGCCATGCGGGCGGCGCCCGACTTGAAGCTCTTGAGCGTGAAGGACTGCGAGATCGTGGCCTCCGGGAACACGCCGATGATCTCGCCGGACCGCAGCGACTCCAGGGCGTGCTTGTAGGCGGCCTCGCCCTGCTTGCGGTCCACGGGGATGTGCTTCATCGCGCGCATCAGCGGGCCGGACACCTTGTGCCGGAACACCGACTCCTTCGCCATGAAGCGCACCAGCCGCTTCTGCGGGCGGGCCGTCAGCCCGGCGAAGACGAAATCGAGGTAGCCGATGTGGTTCGACACGAGGACCGCACCGCCCTGGCGCGGGATGTGCTCGGTGCCCTTCATGTCGATGCGGATGTCGAGGGCGCGGAACAGGGCGTGCGCTGCGCCGATCACCGGGGGGTAGACGAACTCAGCCATGGTGGGGAGACCCCGCTTTCTGCCTGGGGAGGTGCTCCCGGCCGGAGGTTACGGCAGCGTAGGTACGCGGCCATGGGGATGGTGCCGCATCCGCGGGCGCGAGGCCAGTCCGGAGGGCCTTCCCCGGCGAGATTCTCGTCACGCGGGGAATGCGCCGCGGCCCGGATGCGCTCGTACGGGCGGACGGACGTACTGCAATGATGCGGGACGGGATGCCCGCCGCCGACGGCGGGCGCCCGCAGGGGACGAGGGCGGCGCGGTGACGGGAGAGGCAGTGCACGGGGACGGGCGCGGACCCGCCGAGGACGGCGGGCGGCTCGGGGCGGCCGAGCTGGGCGCCGAGCCCGGGGAGCGGGCCAGCCTGGTGCAGTTCTCCAGCGCGTTCTGCCAGCCCTGCCGGGCCACTCGGCGGATCCTCGCCGAGGTCGCCGGAATGGTCGACGGCGTCGCCCACATCGAGGTCGACGCGGAGCGCAACCTCGGCCTGGTCCGCGCCCTGGGCATCGAGAAGACGCCCACGGTGCTGGTGTTGGACGCCGCAGGGCGGATCGTCCGCCGCGCGGCCGGCATGCCGCGCAAGGCCGACGTGATCGCCGCCCTGGGCGAGGCGGTGTGAGCGCCGTGCCGGTGCATGCGCCCGCACGCAGCGTGACGCGCCTCGCATCTGACCGCCCCCGCTTGACTGTGTACACGGCAGATCGCCAGGCTGGCCGCATGCGGTACGAACTCCTGCTTCACGGGCGGGTCCACGTGGACCTCGTCCGCCACGCGAGCGCGCGCTGTCGGGCGTACTGAACGACCCCGGCACACGACGACGACCCCGCGCGCCCGCGCCGGCCGCCTCCGCGGCAGAGCAGAAGAAAGGCCTCCTCATGACGGCCCCAACGACCCGGACCGCAGCACAGTTCCCGCATCCCGCAACCCTTCCGGCCCCGGACCCGGCCGCCGCGCCCCGCGCCGCGGCGGAGTCCGCGCCGCCCGCCGCCGCCCTGCCCGGCTCGCCCGAGCTGCTGCGCTCGGTGTTCCGGCAGCACGCCGCCGGGGTGGCCGTGGTCACCGCCCGGGACGGCGGCCGCCCCGTCGGCTTCACCGCGACCTCGCTGAACTCCGTCTCCGCCGACCCCCCGCTGCTGTCGTTCACCATCGGCACCGGCTCCTCCAGCTGGCCCGGGATCCGCGACAGCGAGCACCTCGGGGTGCACATACTCGGCGAGCACCAGCAGCAGCTGGCCGGCCTGTTCGCCCGCAGCGGAGCGGACCGGTTTGGGCCCGGCACCGGATGGGCGCCCGGCCCGCACGGCGTACCCCTGCTGGACGGGGTGCTGGCGTGGCTGGTGTGCCGGGTGGTGGCCCGCGTGCCGGCCGGCGCGCACCGGGTGGTCATCGCCGAGGCGGTGTACGGGGACCCGCGGGGCGAGGGCCGGCCCCTGCTGTACCACCAGGGGCGCTTCAACGCGCTGCGTGACTGAATCGTCCCTGCTGGGGACGGTTGGGGCGGCGTTGGACAGATCACAGTTCGACGGCCTTGCCTCATGGGAAGACCCACGGTGTACTGACGAGTAACATTCCGTTCGGAGCGGGGGCCGCCCCGACCGGGATCCGCCCTCGAAAGGCGCCTATGCTGCCTGCACAAGGCGGTATCAGAAACAAGACGATGCGGTAGGAGAGCCGGCGTGAGCCTGAGGATCGTTGTCTGTGTGAAGTACGTGCCCGACGCCACCGGCGACCGGCACTTCGCCGATGACCTGACGGTCGACCGCGACGACGTCGACGGTCTGCTGTCGGAGCTCGACGAGTACGCGGTCGAGCAGGCGCTCCAGATCGCGGAAGAGGCCGACGACGCCGAGATCACCGTCCTGACGGTGGGCCCCGAGGACGCCAAGGACGCCCTGCGCAAGGCGCTGTCCATGGGTGCCGACAAGGCGATCCACGTCGAGGACGACGACCTGCACGGCACCGACGTGATCGGCACCTCGCTGGTGCTGGCCAAGGCCGTCGAGAAGGCCGGCTACGACCTGGTCATCACCGGCATGGCCTCGACCGACGGCACCATGGGCGTTCTCCCGGCGATCCTGGCCGAGCGCCTGGGCGTCCCGCAGGTCACCCTGCTCTCCGAGGTCAAGGTCGAGGACGGCACCGTGACGGGCCGCCGCGACGGCGACTCCGCGAGCGAGCAGCTGGAAGCCTCCCTCCCGGCCGTCGTCTCCGTGACGGACCAGTCGGGCGAGGCCCGCTACCCGTCCTTCAAGGGCATCATGGCCGCCAAGAAGAAGCCGGTCGAGTCCTGGGACCTGTCCGACCTCGAGATCGAGGCGGACGAGGTCGGCCTCGAGGGCGCCTGGACCGCGGTGGACTCCGCCGCGCAGCGTCCGGCCCGCACGGCCGGCACGATCGTCAAGGACGAGGGCGAGGGCGGCAAGCAGCTGGCCGAGTTCCTGGCCGGCCAGAAGTTCATCTGAGCTTCAGCCAGCACCCTCCACATCGCCCCCTGACTACTTCGCATTCGCAGGAGCATTCCCATGGCTGAAGTCCTCGTCTACGTCGACCACGTGGACGGCGCCGTCCGCAAGCCCACCCTCGAGCTGCTGACCCTGGCCCGCCGCATCGGCGAGCCCGTCGCCGTCGCCCTGGGCGCCGGTGCGGGGGACACCGCCGCCGTGCTCGCCGAGCACGGTGCGGTCAAGGTCCTCACCGCCGACGCCCCCGAGTTCGCCGAGTACCTCGTCGTACCGAAGGTGGACGCGCTCCAGGCCGCCTACGAGGCCGTGTCCCCGGCCGCCGTGCTCGTCCCGTCCTCCGCCGAGGGCAAGGAGATCGCGGCCCGCCTCGCCGTCCGTATCGGCTCCGGCATCATCACCGACGCCGTGGACCTGGAGGCGGGCGACGAGGGCCCGATCGCGACGCAGTCCGCGTTCGCCGCGTCCTTCACCACCAAGTCCCGCGTGTCCAAGGGCACCCCGGTCATCACGGTCAAGCCGAACTCGGCCCCGGTCGAGGCGGCTCCGGCAGCCGGCGCCGTCGAGGCCCTGGCCGTCACCTTCGGCGCCCTGGCCACCGGCACCAAGGTCACCTCGCGCACCCCGCGCGAGTCGACGGGCCGCCCCGAGCTGACCGAGGCCGCGATCGTGGTCTCCGGCGGCCGCGGCGTCAACGGCGCCGAGAACTTCTCGATCATCGAGGCGCTGGCCGACTCCCTCGGTGCCGCCGTCGGCGCCTCCCGCGCCGCCGTCGACGCCGGCTGGTACCCGCACACGAACCAGGTCGGCCAGACCGGCAAGTCGGTCTCCCCGCAGCTGTACGTCGCCGCCGGCATCTCCGGCGCGATCCAGCACCGCGCCGGCATGCAGACCTCGAAGACCATCGTCGCCGTCAACAAGGACGCCGAGGCCCCGATCTTCGAGCTGGTGGACTACGGAGTCGTCGGCGACCTCTTCGAGGTTGTCCCGCAGCTGACCGAGGCGATCAAGGCGCGCAAGGGCTGACCTGGCGCCTCTCCTCTCGTCCGGGGCCGTGCGGTGATCCTCACCGCACGGCCCCGAGTCGTATCCGCAGGAGCGCGGGGCCACCATTGACGGAGTGGAACCCCGTGGCTAAATTCTGCTATGCGGATCTAGGCTTCCGTAAAGCGGAATGAGGAGAGTGCACGATGGGTCAGCAGGAGAAGGTGGCGACGAGCCTCGCCGGCGCGGTCAGCGAGGGCATCAGCGCCTCCCTCGCCCCGGTGGACGCGGAGCTCGCCCGCCACTACCCGGGCGACCCCGGCACCCGCCAGCCCGTCCACACGGTCTACGTCCCCGGCGACGTCTTCAGCGCGGACACCATCCGCTCCTGGGGCGACCAGGCCCTCGCCGCCCTCGACGAGCACGCTCCGGACGCCGCCGCCTTCGCCGAGGTCCTCGGCATCCGCGACGACCTCGCCGGCCCCGTCCACGAGCGCGTCCGCGCCAAGCTGCAGCGCGAGCCGATCGAGGACCTGCGCGTCGACTTCGAGGACGGCTTCGGCGTCCGCTCCGACGAGGAGGAGGACCAGGCCGCCGCCCGCGCCGCCCGCCTCGTCTCCCAGGCCTTCTCCAACGGCACCAACGCCCCCTACATGGGCATCCGCATGAAGTGCATGGAGGCCAACGTCCGCGACCGCGGCATCCGCACCACCGACGTCTTCCTGTCGGGCCTCCTGGAGCACGGCGGCCTCCCGGACGGCCTCGTCCTCACCCTCCCCAAGGTCACCTACGCCGAGCAGGTCTCCGCCTTCGTCGCGCTGCTGGAGGCCTTCGAGAGCACCCGAGGCCTGCGCCCCGGCCGGATCGGCTTCGAGATCCAGATCGAGACCAGCCAGTCCATCCTGGCCTCCGACGGCACCGCCACCGTGGCCCGCATGATCGAAGCCGCGAAGGGGCGCGCCACCGGCCTGCACTACGGCACCTTCGACTACAGCGCCTGCGTCGGCGTCTCGGCCGCCTACCAGGCCAGCGACCACCCGGCCGCCGACCATGCCAAGGCCGTCATGCAGGTCGCAGCCGCCGGCACCGGCGTACGCGTCTCCGACGGCTCGACGAACGTCCTGCCCGTCGGCACGACCGAGAAGGTCCACGAGGCGTGGAGGCTGCACTACGGGCTGACCCGCCGCGCCCTGGCCCGCGCCTACTACCAGGGCTGGGACATGCACCCGGGCCACCTCCCGACCCGCTACGCCGCCGTCTTCACCTTCTACCGCGAGGGCCTCGAAGCGGCCGCCGCGCGCCTGAAGGCGTACGTGGCCCGGATCGAGGGCGACGTGATGGACGAGCCCGCCACCGCGAAGGCCCTGGCCGGGTACCTCGTGCGCGGCCTGGACTGCGGTGCGGTCGGCGCGGACGAGGTCACCGCCCTCACCGGTCTGACCCGCGCCGAACTCGACGCCTTCGCGATCCCGCGCCGCTCGGCCACCCTGACGGCCACCGCCTGACCGGAGCCGCCCGCCCGTGGGCCCGGCCGGGCCCACGGGCGTCAGGAATGCGACGGGATCTCGCCCTAGCCGCGCGGGACGAGCCGGGTCGCCGGCTCGATGCGGGCCGGCAGGAGCGCGGCCCCGGCGAGGCGCCGGAAGAGGCGGTCCACGGCCGTCCGGCCGAGGGCCGCGGCGTCCTGCGCGACCACCGTCACGCCGGGCGGCAGCAGGTCGGCGAGCTCGAAGTCGTCGAAGCCGACCAGCGCGACGGGGCGGGGCTGCCCTGCCAGGACCCGTACGGCCGTGACCGTCACCCGGTTTGTTGCCCGCGAAGAGCGCCGTCACGGGCTCCGGCCCCGACAGCATCGCCCGCGCCGCGGCCGACACCGCCTCCGGCGCGGTCGGGCCGAGCGACACCCAGGACGGCTCCACCGGGAGCCCGGCGGCGGCCACGGCCTCCCGGTGGCCGGTCAGCCGCTCCGCGGCCGTGTGGATGGGGGCCGGTCGCCGACGAACCCGATGCGGCGGTGCCCGGCCGCGATCAGGTGGGCGGCGCCCCCGCGCGCCCGAGGCTGTCCGGCAGCACGACGTCCGCGTCGATCCGGCCCGCCGGCCGGTCCACGAACACCGTCGCCACGCCGGCCGCGGTCTCCGGCTCCGGGTAGCGGTGGTCGTCCCCGGCCGGGACCACGACGAGCCCGTCGACCCGCCGCGCGCACAGCGCCGGCGCCAACTCCCGCTCCCGGTCGGGTCCTCGGCGCCGGAGCCGCTGATCAGCAGCGTCCCGTGCGCGCGGGCCACCTCCTCCACCGCCCGGTCCAGCGGCCCGCGGAAGGGGCCGGCGAGGTCCTCCAGGACCAGCCCGGCGGCGGCGGTACGGCCCTTGCGCAGGACGCGGGAGCTGTCGTTGCGACGGAGGCCCAGGGCCTCGACGCCTCCTGGACCCGGCCGACCGTCTCCGCGCGACGCCGGTTCGCCGTTGACGACCCGTGAGACGGTCTTCGGCCCGGCCCCCGCCCGGGCCGCCGCGTCCTGCATGGTCGGCCGGTGGCCGTGGCGGGGCTCGGACGGGCGGCGGGTCTGCGGCACGGGGCGCAATCCTCCGAGGGCTGTGGCGGTCTGGCGGCCTGACGGCCGACGGCCCGCCGGGCGGTGCGCGCCGCGGTCCCGAGGACGAGCCCGCCGGTGCCGGCGGGTTTCCGTGGCAGGGTGGTGCGGGCAGGCCACTGGGGGCTCCGGACGAGCCAAGGGGAAAAGGGGTAGACGTGATTGTCTGGATCAACGGCACATTCGGCGCCGGGAAGACCAGCACGGCCCGCGAACTGACCGGCCTGCTGCCGGGCAGCACCCTGTTCGACCCGGAGCGCGTCGGGGAGGGGCTGCTCCGGCTCCTGCCGCCCGAACGCCGCGCGGGGGTGGCGGACTACCAGGACCTGCCCGGCTGGCGGCGCCTGGTCGTGGAGACCGCGGCGGCGCTCCTCGCGGAGGCGGGCGGTGTGCTCGTCGTCCCGATGACCCTGCTGCGCCAGGAGTACCGGGACGAGATCTTCGGCGGGCTGGCGGCCCGCCGGATCACGGTGCGGCACGTGCTCCTGGCCCCGGAGGAAACGATCCTGCGCCGGCGGATCGCCACCCGCGAGGAGCCGGGGGATCCGGCCGCGGTCGACGTCAGGGTGCGGCAGTGGGCGTACGACCACATCCCCGCCTACCAGGAGGCGCTCGGCTGGCTCAAGGCCGATGCGCACGTCGTCGACAACGGCGTGCTCAGCGTGCGCGAGACGGCCGAGCGCATCGCCGAGGCCGTCCGCACCGAGGCCGCCGGCGTCTGCGACATCGTCCAGACGCCGGAGCCGACGCGGGAGACCGTCGCCTCCGGGGTGCTCCTCTTCGACGACGAGGACCGGGTCCTGCTGGTGGATCCGACGTACAAGGCGGGCTGGGAGTTCCCGGGCGGAGTCGTGGAGCCGGGCGAGGCGCCCGCCTGCGCGGGCGTCCGCGAGGTGGCCGAGGAACTCGGCGTCGAACTCGGCGGGATGCCGGGGCTGCTCGTCGTGGACTGGGAGCCGCCGGCGCCCCCCGCGTACGGCGGCCTGCGGCTGCTGTTCGACGGCGGCCGGCTCGCCGCCGAGGAGGCGGCCCGGCTGCGGCTGCCGGGTCCGGAGCTGCGGGCCTGGCGGTTCGTGACGGAGGCGGAGGCGGCGGAACTCCTCCCGCCGGTCCGCTACGAGCGGCTGCGCTGGGCCCTGCGGGCCCGCGAACGCGGCCGCCCGCTGTACCTGGAGGCGGGCCGCCCCACCCCGTAGCGGCCGGCCCCGGGTCGGCGTCAGGGCAGGGCGGGATCCGCGGCCGCCGCGGCCTGGAGGGCGGCCGCGGTGTTCCCGGTCAGCGGGTCCCCGTGCCCGAAGCAGGCCACGGCCGGCTCCAGCGCGGCCAGCCGGCGGAAGGAGGCGAGCGCCTGCCCGCGGTCCGTGTTGAACACGCCGGGCATCACCTGCTCCACCGCGGCGACGCAGTCGCCCGTGAACAGCACGCCGTGCTCCGGCAGGTGGATGCCGATGCTGCCGGGCGTGTGGCCGGGGGAGTGCACCACGACCGCGCCGCCGCCGAACGGGAGCACGTCCCCGTCCTCCACCTCCCGGTCGACCCGGGTCGGCGGCGCCCCGGGGACGGTCAACCCGTGCCGGTACAGCGGCACCTCCCAGTCCAGCAGTGCCGGCTCCGGGGCAGGCAGCTCCCCGCGGACCACCGGCGCGTCCAGGCGGTGCGCCACCACCTCCGCGCCCCAGCGCCCGGCGAGCTCCTCCGCCGCGCCGACGTGGTCGCGGTGGCAGTGGGTCAGGACGATCCGCTCCAGCCGCTCCGGGCCGTCCCCGAGGGTGCGCAGGGCCCCTTCGATGTCCGCGGCGCGGCCGGCGTGGCCGGCGTCCACGAGGGTCAGCGAGCCGTCGGCGTCCTGCCACGCGTACGCCTGGCCGATCGGGAAGCGGAGCATGTGCAGCCGCCCGGGAAGTATCTCCACGAGGTCCATGGGCCCGACCGTAGGGCGGCCCGCCCGCCACCCGGAACGCCTTTCACCCGCAGCGGAGTTCGCCCGCAGCAGACCCCGCGGATCCGGCCCCTCCGTGCCGGCGGGGGGGGGGGGGGGGGGGGGGGGGGGGGGGGGGGGGGGGGGGGGGGAGAAGGGAGGGGGGGGGGGGGGGGGGGGGGGGGGCCACCCCACATGGCGTAGAGGCGATTTGCCGTCCCTGTTTTGTATCGTTGGGGCGAAAAAACA
>NZ_JBVIGV010000009.1:0-297087 GCF_055570615.1 Streptomyces sp. NPDC031121 | reverse complement strand
GCCACCCCCCCCCACAACCCCCCCCCCCCCCCCCCCCCCCCCTCCTCTCCCCCCCCCCCCCCCCCCCCCCCCCCCCCCCCCCCCCCCCCCGGGGCACCGCAGAGTCAGGCGCGCTTGGACGCCGCGTAGTTGACGAGGAAGTGCGCCTCCGCGGCCGAAAGCCGCTCCAGCTCCTCCGGGGAGACGCTCTCGTTCACCGCGTGGATCTGCGCCTCCGGCTCGCTCAGCCCGATGAGCAGCATCTCCGCGTCCGGGTACAGCGACGTCAGCGTGTTGCACAGCGGAATCGATCCGCCCATGCCGCTGACCTGCATCTGCTGGCCGGGGTAGGCGGTCTCCAGGGCCGCCGCCATCGCCGCGTACGCGGGGCTGGAGGTGTCCGCCTGGAACGGCTGGCCCTGGCCGACGACCTCCACCTGCAGGCGCGCGCCCCACGGGGTGTGCGCCACCAGGTGGGCCTCCAGCAGCTTGATGGCCTCCGCCGTGTCCACGCCCGGCGGGACGCGCAGGCTGATCAGCGCACCGGCGCTCGCGTGCACCGACGGGGTGGCGCCGAGGACCGGAGGGCAGTCGATGCCGAGGACGGTGACCGCCGGGCGGGCCCACAGCCGGTCGGCGATCGTGCCCTCGCCGATCAGGCCGACGCCGTCCAGGACCTTCGCGTCCGCCCGGAAGTCCGCCTCCGGGTACTGCAGGCCCTCCCACACGGCGTCCGCGGCGAGGCCGTCGACGGTGGTCGAGCCGTCCTCGGCGCGCAGCGAGTCCAGCAGCCGGATCAGGGCGGCCAGCGCGTCGGGGGCGACACCGCCGAACATGCCGGAGTGCAGGTTGCCGCCCAGCGTGTCGATCTTCACCTTCACCAGGCACATCCCGCGCAGGGTGGCCGTCACCGTGGGCAGGCCCAGGCGGAAGTTGCCCGCGTCGCCGATGACGATCGTGTCGGCGGCCAGCAGCTCCGGGTGGGCCTCGGCGTACTGCTGGAGGCCGCCGGTGCCCTGCTCCTCCGAGCCCTCGACGACCACCTTCACGTTCACCGGGACGCCGCCGTTGGCCTTCAGCGCGCGCAGCGCCAGCAGGTGCATGATGAAGCCGCCCTTGCAGTCGGCGGCGCCGCGCCCGTACCAGCGGCCGTCCCGCTCGGTCAGCTCGAAGGCGGGGGAGATCCAGGCGGCGTCGTCCAGCGGCGGCTGCACGTCGTAGTGGGCGTACAGCAGGACGGTCGGGGCGCCCTCCGGGCCGGGCAGGTACCCGTACACGGACTGCGTCCCGTCGGGGGTGTCGAGCAGGGCCACGTCCTGGAAGCCCTCTGCGCGCAGCGCGTCGGCGACCCAGTTGGCCGCGCCCTCGCTCTCGCTCCGCGGGAACTGGGCCCAGTCCGCCACCGACCGGAAGGCCACCAGCTCGGTCAGCTCCCGCTTGGCGCGGGGCATCAGCGAGGCGACCGTCGCGGCGATCGGATTCGGGGTCATGGGCACGCTCCTCTTGGGTGCGACGTTGTTCTGCTTGTACGCCTCCGGCACCCGCCTGGTGGGCGGCTGCCGGGGTAGGCGCAGGTCGTTCCGATCCTCGCACAGCAGGACGGGCGGGAGGCGCGCCGTAGGATTTCCCCGGCATCGGAGCAACGCATGATCAGGAGCATCGGCACATCGTGAGCAGCGACGACGTACAGGACGCAAACGCAGGGCAGGCCGCGGAGGGGGCGGGGGACGGGGTGGCCGGGGGGACCGGCGAGGTCTGGGACGTGGTCGTGGTCGGGGCGGGCCCGGCCGGCGCCTCGGCTGCCCGCGCGGCGGCGGTCGCGGGCAGCCGCGTGCTGCTGCTGGAAAAGGCGGAGCTGCCCCGCTACAAGACGTGCGGCGGCGGCATCATCGGCCCCTCGCGGGACGCGCTCCCGCCCGGCTTCGTGCTGCCGCTCATGGACCGGATCCACGCGGTCACCTTCTCCCTGAACGGCCGGCTGGCCCGCACCCGCCGCTCCAAGCGCATGCTGTTCGGGATGGTCAACCGGCCCGAGTTCGACGCGGCGCTGGTCGCCGAGGCGGAGAAGGCGGGCGCCGCGGTGCGCACGGGCACGGCGGTCGCCCGGGTCGAGCAGCACGGTGCGGCGGTCCCGGACCGCCGCACGGTCGCGGTGGTCCTCGCGGACGGCGAGACCCTCCTCGCGCGGGCCGTCGTCGGCGCGGACGGCAGCGCCAGCCGGATCGGCGCGCACGTCGGCGTGGAGCTGGAGCAGGTCGACCTGGGCCTGGAGGCGGAGATCCCGGTCCCGCCCACGGTCGCCGAGGACTGGAAGGGGCGGGTGCTCATCGACTGGGGACCGCTGCCCGGCAGTTACGGCTGGGTCTTCCCCAAGGGCGACACGCTGACGGTCGGCGTCATCTCGGCGAAGGGCGATGGGGCCGCCACCAAGCGGTACCTGGAGGACTTCGTCGCCCGCCTCGGCCTGTCCGGCTTCGAACCGGCCGTCTCCTCCGGGCACCTGACGCGCTGCCGGAAGCCGGACTCGCCGCTGTCGCGCGGCCGGGTACTGGTCGCGGGCGACGCGGCGGGGCTGCTGGAGCCGTGGACCCGCGAGGGCATCTCGTTCGCGCTCCGCTCCGGCCGCCTGGCGGGGGAGTGGGCGGCGAAGATCGCCGAGGCGCAGGACGCCGTGGACGCGCGGCGGCAGGCCCTGAACTACGCCTTCGCCGTCAAGTCGGGGCTGGGCGTGGAAATGGGCGTCGGGCGGCGGATGCTGACGGCGTTCGAGGCCAGGCCGGGGCTGCTGCACGCGGTGATGACCGGCTTCGCCCCGGCGTGGCGTGCGTTCGCCCGGATCACCCGGGGCTCGACGACGCTGGCCGAGCTGGTCCGCAGCCACCCGCTGGCCCGCCGGGCCCTGCACCTCCTGGACGCCCGCCAGGCCCGTCCGGGCGCGTAGCCGGCAGCCGGCCCGCCGCCCTCCGGCGGCGGGCCGGCGGTCCCGGCCGGGGCGTGGCGCAGCTTCGGGGCGGCCTGTTCACGCCCCGCCGCGCGGAGTCCGGCCGCCGCCCGGCCGTCGGCCGAAGCGCCACAGCACGTGCGCCACCCGAAGCAGGAACACCGCCCCGGCCAGGGCGCCGCCGGCCACGCCCAGGCCGTGCGCGGCGGCGCCGGACAGGTCGAAGGCCAGGGCGGGCCCGAAGACCGCCCCGAACACCAGGGCCGCCGCGAAGCACGCGCTGACGAACGCATACCCGATCTCCACGGTGACGGCGTCGCGGTCCGCCTGGCTGCGCCGCATGGTTCGCTGAGTCATCCGGACAGTCTCCCCGCATCCACCGGACGGCCACAACCATCCGGGGTACGGGGGCGGCTCCTTCAGACGCCGGCCGTCTCGGTCCACAGGCGGGCCAGGGACTCGTCGCCCGTGACGCCCGGCCCCGTCAGCGGCAGGCGGTTCCACAGGGCCGCGTACAGCCACGACGCCTCGCCCACCACGTCGCAGTCGGCGGTGCCCTCGTCCCCGCGGACCGTGCGCGGCGGCTCCTGCGAGAGGTGGACCGTCCACACCATGCCGGTGTCGGCGGCCCGCACCCGCAGGACGCGCGGCTCCGCCGTACGGACCCGGCTGCGCGGCCTGGCGTGGAAGCCGGTCAGCAGCTCGTCCACGCCGTCCTCGGCGAACTCCGGCGCCACCGGGGAGAAGGCCTTCCCCAGGGCCGATTCGGCGTCCATGCGGTGCACGGCCGTCTCGTGGGCCTGCCGGCGCGCCCAGAACTCCAGCGGCGAGGACGGCGCCGTCGGCAGGAACGTCCAGCACTCGACACCGGCCGGCGCCCCCGCCAGCGTCCGCACCAGGGCCGCGTGCCCGTCCCGGAACCAGCCCAGCAGCTCCGCGCCGACCAGCTCGGGCGCGTCCGGGAACGGGGCCGGCTCCACCGCCCCCTCGGCGACGTAGGAGGCGGCCCAGCGGTGCACGGCCCCCGTGTGCCGCAGCAGGTCGCCGATCCGCCACGTCGGGCAGGTCGGAACCAGGGCGTCCGTCCCCGCCCGCTCCGCCAGGTCGGCGAGCAGGGCCCCCTCGCGGTCCAGGGTCTCCACGAACTCGGTGATCTTCATACGGGCAGTCTTCCAGGAGCCCGCGACAATGGGGGCATGGACGGGGAACTCTTCCCGCGCGAGCGGACCGAGATCGCCCCCGGCGCCGTGCACGTGCCGGACTGGCTCGGCCCCGAGCGCCAGCGCACCCTGCTCGCCGCCTGCCGCACGTGGGCGCGGCCGCCCGCCGGGCTGCGCACCGTCCGCACCCCGGGCGGCGGGACGATGACCGCCCGGCAGGTGTGCCTGGGCCTGCACTGGTACCCGTACGGATACGCCCGCACCGCGGTCGACGGCGACGGGGCGCCGGTCAAGCCGATGCCCGCCTGGCTCGCGGAGCTGGGGCGCGAGGCCGTCGGCGCCGCGTACGGCACCGCGCCCCCGGACGCCGCCGGGGCCCCGTACGACATCGCCCTCGTCAACTTCTACGAGGGCGACTCCCACATGGGCATGCACCGCGACGCCGACGAGCGGTCGGGCGCGCCCGTGGTCTCCCTCAGCCTCGGCGACAGCTGCGTCTTCCGGTTCGGCAACACCGCGTCCCGGGGGCGGCCGTACCGGGACGTGCTGCTGCGCAGCGGCGACCTGTTCGTCTTCGGCGGCCCCGCGCGGCTCGCCTACCACGGCGTGCCGAAGGTCCATCCGGGCACCGCCCCGCCGGAGCTCGGGCTGGCCGGACGGCTGAACATCACGCTCCGGGTGGGCGGGCTCGACCTGCCGCCCGGATGAGCGGCGGTCCGCACACTCCGCCGATCATGCGAGGATCGCTGTCATGAACGGCAACGGCGCCCCGCCGCGGGTGGGGGATGCGAGCAGCGGGTCCGCGGCATCCGCGCGGACCAGGCTGGAGCGGGGGCGGGGAGCCCTCGGCCCGGCGCTGGAGCTCGTCCACACCGGCCGGGCCCCGACCCGCGCCGTCCTGACCGCCGAACTGGGCGTGACCCGGGCCACGGCGGGCGCCGTCGCGGCCGAGCTGGAGGCCCTCGGCCTGATCCGGGTGGACTCCCGGCCGGGTGCGGGCGGCGCGCAGGGCCGCCCCTCGCACCGCCTCGCCATCGACGAGAACGGGCCGGTCGCGCTCGCCGCGCAGGTGCACCCGGACGGCTTCCGGGCCGCGCTGGTCGGCCTGGGCGGGCGGATCGTCGCGACCGCACCCGGCAAGCTGACGGTCTCGGAGGACCCCGCTCAGGTCCTGGGCGCCGTCGTCGGGGCGGGCGCGGGGCTGCTGGCGGAAACCGGCCGGCGCTGCGTCGGGGCGGGCCTCGCGGTCCCCTCGGCGGTCGCCGAGCCGGACGGGACGGCGCTGAACCCGCTCCACCTGGCCTGGCCGGCCGGCTCCCCGGTACGGGCGATCTTCGAGGAGTGCGTGAAGGACGCCGGCATCGACGGCCCCGCCCTCGCCGGGAACGACGTCAACCTCGCCGCGCTCGCCGAGCACCGGCACGGCGCGGGCCGCGGCGCCCAGCACCTGCTGTGCGTGGCGACCGGGCACCGGGGCGTGGGCGGGGCGCTGGTGCTGGACGGCCGCCTGCACAGCGGGAGTTCCGGACTGGCGCTGGAGGTCGGACACCTCACCGTGAACCCGGAGGGCCGGGCCTGCCACTGCGGCGGCCGCGGATGCCTGGACGTGGAGGCGGACCCGCTGGCCCTCCTCACGGCCGCCGGCCGCACCCCGGGCCCGGAGGTGTCCCTGCTCCAGCAGGCCCGGGACCTGCTGCGCGACGGCTACGGGGAGCCCGCGGTGCGGGCCGCCGCCGAGGAGCTCATCGACCGGCTCGGCCTCGGCCTCGCGGGCCTGGTGAACATCCTCAACCCGGACCGGATCATCCTGGGCGGCCTGCACCGGGAGCTGCTGTACGCGGACCCGGAGCGGCTGCGCGCGGTCGTCGCGGACCGCAGCCTGTGGGGACGCAGCGGGGGAGTGCCGATCCTGCCGTGCACGCTGGACCACAACAGCCTGGTCGGCGCGGCCGAGCTGGCCTGGCAGCCGGTGCTGGACGACCCGCTGGGCACGCTGGGCGCCGCCGCCTGACGGTACGGCGCCGCCCGCGCGGCGCCGCGGCGGCGGAACCGCTACCCGGGGCCGATCAGCGTCGAGGCGGCCACCGACAGGCCGGTCGGCACGGGCCGCGTGTCCGCGGCGAGGACCACGGCCGGAGCGGGCTCCCGTACGGGCTTGGCGCGGACCTGGGACGGACGCCGGCGGGCCGGCGCCGCCGGTGCGGCGCGGAGCGAGAACCAGACGACCTTGCCGCTGCCGCCCTCCTGCGGCCTGGCGCCCCAGGCCTCGCTGAGCGCGTCGACGAGGGCGAGGCCGCGCCCGCAGGTCTCCAGGGCGTCCAGTGGGTCCAGTGGACCGGGAACGTCCAGGACGGGCGGTGCGTCCGGGGCGACGGCCGTCGCGGTCGCGGTCGCCGTCGCGCGGGGAGTGCGGCCCGGGTCCGCGGGGCCGGGCGGTCTCGCGGCGGCCGTCCGCAGGACCGGGAGCCGCGGATCGCTGTCGTACACGGAGACCGTCAGCCGTCCGAGCCGCAGCTCGATCTCCACCGTGCAGGTCTTGTCGGGCTGCGCGTGGCGGTGGACGTTGCTCAGGAGCTCCGTCACGCCGAGCGCAGCCCGGTCTATGAGTGGATCCAGCTGCCAGTGGCGCAACTGCGCCGAGACGATCCTCCGGATCTGTCCGATCCGGGCGGGCAGGGCCTGCAGTTCGACGACGCAGTGCCTGCGTGAGTGACTGATCACGGCTGCGACTCCCCGACATGAGTGTTACGGGTGCTGCACCCTCAGTAATGCTCCACCAGGGTCACCCACGGTGCGCGGGAGTGCAACCGAACGCGACCGAAAGCGATCCAGGTAGATACCCAAAGTGACTGTTTGCGCAGGTGGGAGAGGTACATTGCGAAAGCAGGGGGCGAAGCAACGCATGAAGGAGCAAGGCGCATGAGCACCACCCGTACCTCCGCCACGCCGGCCGCGGCGGCGCCCGCGGCCACGACGGCGGACGTCGACCGCAGCGACGCGGAGTACCGCGCCTGGCTGAAGGACGCCGTCCGCAAGGTGCAGGCGGACGCCAACCGCTCCGCCGACACCCACCTGCTGCGCTTCCCGCTCCCCGAGGAATGGGGCATCGACCTCTACCTCAAGGACGAGTCCACGCACCCGACCGGCTCCCTCAAGCACCGCCTCGCGCGCTCACTGTTCCTCTACGCCCTGTGCAACGGCTGGATCCGCCCCGGACGGCCCGTCATCGAGGCCTCCTCCGGCTCGACCGCCGTCTCCGAGGCGTACTTCGCGAAGCTGATCGGCGTCCCGTTCATCGCCGTCATGCCGCGCACGACCAGCCCCGAGAAGTGCCGCCTGATCGAATTCCACGGCGGCGCCTGCCACTTCGTCGACGACCCGATGAAGATGTACGAGGAGTCGGCGGACCTCGCGGCCCGCACCGGCGGCCACTACATGGACCAGTTCACCTACGCGGAGCGGGCCACCGACTGGCGCGGCAACAACAACATCGCCGAGTCGATCTACCAGCAACTGCGCCTGGAGCGCTACCCGGAGCCCGCGTGGATCGTCGCGACCGCCGGCACCGGCGGCACCTCGGCGACCATCGCCCGCTACGTGCACTACATGCAGCACGACACCCGCGTCTGCGTGCCCGACCCGGAGAACTCCTGCTTCTTCGACGGCTGGACGGCGGACGACCCCGGCGCGACCAGCGACTGCGGCTCCCGCATCGAGGGCATCGGCAGGCCGCGGATGGAGCCCAGCTTCGTGCCCGGCGCCATCGACCGGATGATGAAGGTGCCCGACGCGGCGAGCGTCGCCGCCTGCCGCGCCCTGGAGCAGGCCATCGGCCGCAAGGCGGGCGGCTCCACCGGCACCGGCCTGTGGAGCGCCCTGAAGATCGTCGCCGAGATGGTGGCCGAGGGGCGGACAGGCAGCGTCGTCACCCTGCTCTGCGACCCGGGCGACCGCTACCTGGACAAGTACTACTCCGACGACTGGGTCGCCGCGCAGGGCCTGGACCTCGCGCCGTACGCCGAGACCATCGAGACGCTGCTGGCGACCGGCACCTGGCGCGAGCCGGACGCCTGACCGAGGCCGCGGCCCGTGCGGCGGCGCAGACCGGCTTCTGCCTGACGACCGGTCAGCCCCCCTGCAGGGCAAGCGCGTCGGACCCCGCCGTGTCGCCCGTACAGGGGCTAGGCGGCGGGCCCGCCGCGCGGGATGCTGGAGGTGCGCTGACTCCCGCCCCGCGAGCGGAGGCCGCCCGTGCCGGACACCCCCAAGCCCCCGCACCTCCCTGCCACCGAACACCCCGCCGTCCCGGGGCCGCTGGGCCTCGAACTCCGCGTCCACGGCGTCCACGGCGCCGCACCGGAGAAACTCCTCGACGACCCGCGCACCGTCCGGGTCACCGGCGATGCCACCGCCGCCGTCTTCCGCCGCAGCGCCGACGCGGAGGCCGAAGCGCACCCCGAGCGGTACGCGGGCCGGCCCGTCGTGGAGGCGTACTGCTGGTCCCGCCTCACCTCGGGCAACGGCTCGCGCGCCCTGTGGCTGCTGCTCCTGCCCTTCATGGTGGTCAACCTCGCGCACTGGGCCCGCCCCGCAGTGCCCGACGGCGGCCCACAGCCGCGCGCGGTGCGCGCGTACGGGCTGCTCGTCCGGATCACCGCCCTCACCCTGACCCTGCTGCTGGTCGCGGCCGCCTGCGAGGTCGCGCTGGACCTGCTCGCCTGGCAGTGCGCCGGCTCACGCTCCTGCACCCGCTCCCGCTGGTGGCTGCACTTCGCCGAACCCGGCCGCTGGTGGGGGCAGCCGGGTCGGCGCCTCGCGCTCGCCGCCCTCATTCCGGCGGCGCTGACCGGGCTCCTGTGGTTCCTGTCGAACCGGACGTGGAGCGCGTACGAGTCCCAGACGCCGCCCGCCGGTCACCCGAGCGGCGGCGCCCCCGACGGCCCCGCCACCCCCGCCCTCGGCCGGCCCGGGTTCTGGTACGGGCGGCGGATCGTGGCCCGGCTCCGCGCCGCGCACACCGCGGCCGGGCTGCTCACCGTCGCCGCCGCCGTCGCCGTGCCGGTCGCCCGCCGCGACGCCGCCGCCGGCGCCGCCGTCCTGGAATCCGTCGGCTGGGCCCTGGAGGCGCTGCTGGTGGCCGGGGCCGCCGCGGTCGCCTGGGTGGTCTGCCGCCGCGGCCGCTCCGAGGCCCGCCCCGACCACCGCCGCGACCGGGCCGTGACCACCCTGCTGCCCGGCGCCGCGCTCGCCCTGCTCGCCGCCGTCCTGCTGTACGCCTGCTGGCCGCGGCCCGGATGGACCTCCGCGGGCCGCCTCCCCGGCGACTTCGCGTTCGGCCTGCTGATGCTCGGCCAGGGCTGCTGCATCGTCGCGCTCGCCGCCGTCGCCCGCAGCCTGTACCGGCGGGCCCCCGACCCGGCGACCGCCCTGCGCGGGCTGGGCGGGCCGGCCGTCGCCGTGCTCGCCTGCGCCCTCGGCGGCGTCATGTCCGGCGGGGTCGCCGGGCGCTTCGCCGACTGGCTCGGAGGGGACGCGCCCGCCGGCCCGCCGCTCCCCGTGCCCGAGCCGCCCGTCCTGCTGTCCTGGCAGGCCGCCGTGCTGCCGCCGGTCCTCCTCGCCCTCGCCTTCCTGGCCGTCTTCCACGCCGCCGGGGCGGCCCGCACCCGCCGCCGGATCGCCGCCGGTGTCGCCGCCGAGTACCCGGGGTGCGTCCCGGACGGCGACCGCAGCCGCCGTATCGCCGGCGCCCGCACCGCCGCCGCCCTCACCGACTCCGCGCCCCGCTTCGCCGCCGCCCTCTCCGGAATCACCCTGCTGCTCGGCGCGGGAGCCCTCGCCGGCGCCTGGCTGACCGGCGAGGTCCCGGGGGCGGCCGCCCGCGGAACGCACCCGCTGCTGGAGGCCGCCGCGCGCGCCGCCCAGGACGCCGGGTCGTGGCTCGTCGGCCTCGGCTTCCTCCTCTTCGTCACCTGGGGCCGGCGCGCCTACCGCGACCCGGCCGCCCGCCGCACCGTCGGCGTGCTGTGGGACGTCGGCACGTTCTGGCCGCGCGCCGCCCACCCCTTCGCACCGCCCTGCTACGCCGAGCGCGCCGTCCCCGACCTGACGTGGCGGATGACCGCCTGGACCGGCCGCACCGGCGGACGCCTCGTCATCTCCGGCCACTCCCAGGGCAGCGTCCTGGCCGCCGCCGCCGTCTGGCAGCTGCCGCCGCACGTGCGCCACCGCGTCGCCCTCCTCACGTACGGCTCCCCGCTGCGCCGGCTGTACGGCCGCTGGTTCCCCGCGTACTTCGGGAGCGGGCCGCTGCTGTCCCTGCACCGGGACGTCGACTGCTGGCGCAACCTGTGGCGGTCCACCGACCCGATCGGCGGCCCGGTCGTCCCCGAGGCCGGCGCGGCCGTGGACCGGGGGCCGCTCCCCGACCCAGCCGCGTACGGGCGCACCGCGGAGCAGCCGCTGCCCGCACCCGTCCTCGGCCACTTCGACTACCAGGACGATCCGGCGTTCGCCGCCGAACGCGACGCCCTGCTCGCCCGGCTCTCCGGCCCCCGGCCGCTGCCCGGCGACCGGTGCGGCGCCGACACGGGGACCGGAGCGGCGGCCTCCGCCCCCCACGGGACCGCGGGCGGCACGGGCCTGCCCGCCCCTCGGCTCAGCAGGGAGCGGGCAGAGCCGGGAGATCCTCCGGGAACAGCAGGGTGAGCTCGTCCGTCCCCGGATCCGCGAGCTGCGCCACCCGGCCGGCGTGCCGTTCGACCATCGACTCGAACGTCTGCCGGGCCGTGCGCCCGTTGCCGAACGCAGGCCCCTTCGGCAGCTCCGCGAAGTACGCCAGCAGCGCCTCGGCGGTGCCCTCCCCGAGCCGGTACTCGTGCTCGTCGGCCTGCTGCTCCACGATCCGCAGCAGGTCCTCCGGCCCGTAGTCGGCGAAGCTGATGGTCCGCGAGAACCGCGACGCCACCCCGGGGTTGACGGTCAGGAACCGCTCCATCTCGGCCGTGTAGCCGGCGACGATCACCACGACCGCGTCGCGGTGGTCCTCCATCAGCTTCACGAGTGTGTCGATCGCCTCCCGCCCGAAGTCCCGGCCGGAGTCCTCCGGTGCCAGCGCGTACGCCTCGTCGATGAACAGGACCCCGCCGCGCGCCCGTTCGAACGCCTCCTGTGTGCGGATCGCCGTGGATCCGATGTGCTCGCCGACGAGGTCCACGCGGGAGACCTCGACGAGGTGCCCGCGCTCCAGGACGCCGAGGGAGGCGAGGATCTCCCCGTACAGGCGGGCCACGGTGGTCTTCCCGGTGCCTGGGGAGCCGGTGAAGACGAGGTGGCGGCGGGCCGAGGCGGCTTTCAGTCCGGCCTGCTGCCGGCGCCGCCCGACCTCGATCATGTCGGTGAGTGCGCGGACCTCCCGCTTGACGCTCTCCAGGCCGACCAGTCCTTCGAGCCGCTCCAGCACGGCGGCGGACCCGCCCTGCGGCGCGGCCCCTTCCGGTGCGGCCGCCTCCGCGAGCCCGGGGTCCGGCACCGCGGGGGGCGCGGGCCGGGCGGCGGGGAGGCCCGGGGCCGCCGCACGGGCCGGGACGGGGACCTCGCGCGATGCGGCACGGACCGCGTCCCGCTCCCCGGCGGCGGCCGCGCCGGCGGTCCCGGGCTGCCCGGGGTGCCGGGAGGCGGTGCCGTCGTCGGTGCAGTCCTCGGCGACGGGCCCGTCCTCCGCGAACTCGTAGCCTCCGCGGGCACACCGCTCGGTGCGGCAGCCGGCCAGGTGGGCGCGGCAGCCGTCGAGGACGTGGAACCCGAAGCCGGCACTGCCGGCCACCCGGCAGGACCGGAAGCTGCCCCGCCCTCCGGCGGACACGTAGAAACCGGCCTCCGCGGGCGAGGACACCGTGCACCGCTCGACCGCCGGATCGGCGCCCTTGGTGACGATGACCCCGGTCTGCACGGCGTCGATCGTGCAGTCGGCGAGGGTGCCGCCGCTGCCGTGGTCGCGGAACCAGGCGCCGGTTCCGGCCTCGCGGATCCGGCAGTCCTCGACCCGCGCGGTCGCCCCGTCGCTCACCGAGACGGCGGTGTTGCGGACCTGCGACAGGTCGCTGTCGACGACGTCCGCGCGCGAGCCGCGGTCCAGGACGAACACCGCGTCCGGCACGTCGTGCACCCGGCAGTGCGTCAGCGAGGCGCCCGCCCCGTCGCTGATCCACACGGCCGGGTAGTCGCCCGTGCTGTCGTGGATCTCGCAGGAGTCCGCCTCGGCGCGGGTGCCGGGGTCCCACACGGACAGCCCGTTGCGGCCGAAGCGGCGCACGCTCGTGCGGGTCAGGGTGAGCACCGAGCGGGAGCGCAGGTCCACCGCGTTCTCCGGGACGTCGTGGATGTCGCACCCCGTGAGCGTGAGCACCGCGTCGGTGTCGAGGGTGACCCCGTCGGCCGTGGTGCGGTGCACCGTGCAGTCCGTGAACCGGGCCGCCGCCCGCGCGGCGATCTGCACCCCCGTCCCGTTGATCTCGTACACCTCGCATCCCAGCGCCTCCAGGCCCGAGCCCTCCCCGGTGACCGCGATGCCGGCGCCCCCCGCGTGGTGGACCCGGCACCGCTCCAGCCGCGGGTGCCCGCCGCCGCGGACCGACACCCCGGCCTGCCCGGAGGCCGCGACCTCGCACTCCTCGAACACGCCTCCCGCGCCGTCCAGGACGAGGACCCCGACCCCGGACGGGTTCTCGACGGTGCACCGCCGCACCACCGGCCGGCCCCGGCCGCGCACCTCGATGCCTGCCGCCGACTCCGTGGTCACCCGCAGGTCGGTCAGCTCCGGCGTGCCCTCCTCCACCAGGAGCGCGGGCGCGGCCCTGTCCTGCCCCTCCACGGTCAGGTCCCGGACCACGGCCGAGGCCCGCAGGGTCAGCGCGATCCCGTCCGGCGGGGCGATGCGCACCGACCCGGCGGCGCCCTCGACCCCGCGGAGCGTCACGGCGTGGTGCAGTACCAGGTTCTCCCGGTACGTGCCGGGCGCGACCGTCAGCACGTCCCCGTCGCCCGCGGCGGCGAGCGCCTCGGACAGCGTCGGGTACTCGCCGGAGCGGCGCCGCCACCGCGAGGAACCGCCGTGCGTCAGCTGGACCGTGCCCTGTGCCATGGTGCTGTCGTGCCCCCGCCCTCGTTCTCGCGCTGTCGAACCGACCGGAACCGCCTCCGCGACCGCCTTCAGCGGTGGGAGCGGCTGACGGCAACCGGGGTCCGGCCGCTCCACCGTAGCGCGCGGGGAGCCGCCGGGAGGCCAGGTCAACTTCCCGCACCCGCCCGTCCCCAGTCCGGCCCCGTCTCCGCCCAGGCCCGGTCCAGCAGCGCGTAGCGCCGGTGCACCAGCCGGCGGACGACGAGCCGCCGGCCCGTCTCGGCCAGCAGGGCCACACCGACGGCGGCGGCGAGGCCCACGACCGCGGCGTGCGCCCCCGCGGAAGCAGCGTCGAGCGGCCGCCCCACCAGCCGGCCCCGGGCGTCCGTCCATATCCGGAACCGGTCGCCGGCCTGCGGCGGTTCCTCTGCGGCCGGGACGGTGCCCCGGTGGCTGCTGCCGTCCGGCGCGGTCCAGTCCGCCACCACCTGGGTGCGCCGCGGGCTCTGGTGCCGCGGGTTCGCGTCGGCGCCCGCGCCCCCGGCACCTTGCCCGGCGGCCCGCACCACGACGGCGGGCACGAGGAACCTCTCGCGCTGCTGCTCCCGCGCCGCCTGTTGGAGCCGGTCGTCCACCCGGAGGCCGGCGGCGCAGCCCACGGCCGGTGCGACCAGCAGGACGCTCACCAGTGCTGCGAACGCCACCCACGCCTCGACGAGATCGGTGCGCCGACGCAGCGGGTTGCGCCGCCAACGCCACACACCTGCCGCTGTCCACACGGTCCGGCACCCCCTTGCCTCCGCCTGTCTGCCGTCCATGCCCCCCGCGCGCCCGGAGACACGCATTCCGAGCGCTGGGAGGTGTGCCGCGCGAGCCGCTGCACGGTCCCCCGCGGTCGTGCGACACGTTCCGACTGCTCCAACGGGCGGCTGGTCGCGGTCGGTTCCGAACCGTCGGCAGAGCCCCCCGAAGGTGTCATTCCGAAGGCGATCCGCCCGCCGTGCGGCCGCGGACGTGGCAGCGCAGGCCGCCGAAGGCGGAGTCGGGCAGCCATGGGCCCGAGGGCCGCGGGCGACAAGGCGACAAGGCGACACACAGGGCGGGTGCCGGGGGTGCGTGCCGGGCGTCGCGACGCCGCGGGGCAACCCCATACAGGACCTAGGGGGGCGGGGGAGGAGCGGGCGGCGCCGGCCTCAGTCCAGGACGCGCACCTCGTCCCCGACCCGCACGGTGCCCGTCCGCACCGGCACCAGCTGCCGCCCGAACGCCAGGGACTTGCCGATCCTCCGGTGCCGGCCGAGCGTCATGAGCGGCTCCCTGCCGCGCTCCGCCGTCGCCTGGTCGGTCGTCGTGACGATGCACCTGCCGCACTCGCGGGCCGCGCGGAAGACCGCGTCGCCGATCGCGATCCGCCGCCAGCCGTCCTCGGCCCACGGCTCGGCGCCCGCGACGACGACGTTGGGCCGGAACCGGTTCATCGGCAGCGGCCCCTCCTCGGGGTGCTCGCCCTCCGCGATCAGCGAGTTGAGCGCGTCCAGCGACGCCAGCGAGGCGAGCAGCACGGGGTAGCCGTCGGCGAGGCTGACGGTCTCCCCCGGCAGGGCGTACTGCGGGTCCACGGGACGGCGTACGGCCGGGTCGTCGAGGTGCACGAGCCGCACCGGGATGCCCAGCCAGGCGCTGAACCAGTCGGCGGCGGCACCCGCCGCGACGACGGTCTCGACCTTCTTGCCGAAGAGCACCACCGGCTCCAGCGGCCCCGGCTCGGGCACCTCCACGACCAGCTCCGCCATGCCCGGCGCCGACAGTGCGACCGCGCCCCCGGCCAGCGGACGCGCGGCGGCCAACGCCAGGCGCGGCTGCTGCCGTTGCGTGACGACCGCACCCGACGTGTCGACCAGCGCCCACCGCCGGTCGCCGGACAGCCCCCAGGGCTCCACGGCCGCCTCGTCGGGAGCGGTGCCCGCCACCGACTTCACGGGATGGATGTGGAGCGCGTGCACGTACGGGTTCGCCATGCGTGCATCCTGCCAGGTGCTCCGCCGGCGCCCCAGCGCGCGCCGGCGGGCCTGTCAGGATGCCGCGAGGTGATCCTTCCGCCCGCTGGTCGGTCAGTAGCCGCGCCCCTGGTAGGGGCGGCCGTACGGGTCCTGGTACGGGGTGCCCGCGGCGGGTGCCGGAGTGGGAACCGGAACCTGCATGGGGCGCGGCGCCGCCGGGCGCATCGCCTCGTATCCGGTGCCCGCGGCGGCCGGTCGCGGCGGCTGCGGCTGGGCCTGCTGCATGTACCCGGGGCGGGGTGCGGCGGGCTGCTGCTGGGGGATGTACGGCGCGGGCGCGCTCTGTAGGGGCATGGGCGCGGGCGCCGCCTGCCCCTGGTACGGGTACCCGTATCCGCCCGTCTGCTGCTGCTGGGGCGGCGGTGCGGAGGGCGGGAGGGCGGCCGGCAGGGCCGGCAGCGAGGAGGACAGGGCCGGGAGGTTTCCACCGCTCGCATAGCCGGCGCCCGGCGTGTCGTAGGCGGCCGGAACCCGGATCGGGGCGATCTGCGGAGTCCCGCGTTCCGCCACGAGCGAGTCGTAGATGGGGGTGTCCGGGAAGGAGGGCGCGGAGTAGTAGCCGCCGCCATAAGTGGAGCGGGGGGAGGTCATGGGTCATAAGTTAAGCCCACGGCTTCACGGGGTCCATAGCGAGGCGTGACCAACCCCGCGCTGACCTGCATATTCCCAGGTCAGTGCCTCAGCTGTCACTTGACCTTCACGTGCACGATTCGCCGCTTCCGCCCCGGCTTGCTCCGACTCGTACTCGCCGGTTGGGTGTTGCACCGACTTGCCGCTGACGCAGCGTCACCGTGCGGTGGCCCCGTATGACATCGCTCCCGGGGTGAAATTTCCGTTTCATGCGTCGCTGGGGCGGGCGTAGGTCCGCCCCTTCCACGCGGCTCCGCGGCCCCGGTAGTGCTGCACCGCCGAGTCGACCGTCATGAGCAGGTACAGCAGGGCGGTGAACGGCAGCAGCGGCGCCAGCACGGCCGGCTGCCGGTAGTACCGCAGCATCGGCAGGTACGTCCCGGCCATCAGCAGCCAGGCCAGCCCGCCGGCCCAGGCGGTGGCCGGGCGGCCGCCGGCCAGGCCGGCCAGGAGCGCGGCCGGCGGGACGAGGTACACGAGCACCAGCGCGGCCACCGTCCCGGCCAGCAGCAGCGGTTGGTGGCGGAGCTGGGCGTAGGCGCTGCGCGACACCATCCGCCACAGGTCGGCGAGCGCCGGGTACGGGCGCACGCTGTCCACGCGCTCCGCGAGCCCCAGCCAGATCCGGCCGCCGGAGTCCCGGACGGTCCGGGCGAGGGAGACGTCGTCGATGACCGCGTGCCGGATCGCCTCCGGCACCCCGGCCCGTACAGCCGCCTCGGTCCTCAGCAGTACGCACCCCCCGGCCGCGGCGGCGGTCCGGCCGCCCGGGCGGTTGATCCGGCGGAAGGGGTAGAGCTGCGCGAAGAAGTACACGAACGCCGGGACGACGAGCCGCTCCCACGGCCCGGCGGTCCGGAGCCGGGCCATCTGCGAGACCAGGTCGAGGCGGGCGCTGGTTGCGGCGGCGACGAGTTCGCGGAGGCTGTCGGGGGCGTGGGCGATGTCGGCGTCGGTGAGGAGGAGGTAGTCCGGCTCGGCGGGCGCCGAGGCGCGGGCGACCGCGATGCCGTGGCGCAGGGCCCACACCTTGCCCGTCCAGCCGGGGGCGGGCTCGCCCGGGGAGACGACGGCGAGCGGCAGCCCGGGGTGCTCGCGCGCGAGGCGGCGGGCCAGGTCGGCGGTGCCGTCGGTGCTGCCGTCGTCGACGAGGACGATCCGGGCCTCGCCCGGGTAGTCCTGCGCGAGCAGCGAGGGGAGGCTGAGCGGCAGCACCCCGGCCTCGTCCCGCGCGGGGACGACGACGGCCACGGAGGGCCACCGCGCCGGGGCGGAACGCGGGGGCAGGCGGACGTCGGTCCGCCAGAACATCCCCTGCGCGAACGTGAGCCACAACCAGGCGGCGAGGGAGGCGCAGGCAGTACCGAGAAGGCCCATGCCGGGCAGTGTGCCGAACCCTCCGGGCCGTGTCCCGCACCCCGCCGGCGCGCCGCCGCACGGCGCGGAGCCACCCGGCCACCCCGGCCGGCGGCGGCCGCGTACCCGGGCGGGGCGTCTGCGAGAGCGGCGCCGGCAGAGCCGCCGGCGCTGTTAGCGTGCGGTTCATGATCAAGGGCGGCGGGGCAGGCCGAATAGGCCGAATAGGCCGAATAGGCCGAATAGGCCGGATGGCGGGGGACAGTGGCCCGGAGCGCGTGCTGGTCGCCGCGAGTTTCGTCAACCGGGTCGGCAACGGCCTGTTCAACGCGGCGTCGGCGCTCTACTTCACCCTGGTGGTGGGCTTGCCCGCGGCGCAGGTCGGTGCCGCGCTCACCCTCGCCGGAGTGATCGGTTTGGGCGCCGGGATACCCGGAGGGCATCTCGCCGACCGGTGCGGGGCGCGCACGGTCATGATGTCGGCCCTCGCGGTCCAGGCAATGTCGATGGCGGCCCTCGTCCTCGTCGAAAGCTGGGCCGCGCTCACGGTCCTCGCGACGGTCGACCAGATCGCCGCGGCGGTCGGCGGGGCGGCGTGGGGGGCTCTGGTGGCCCGGGTCGGGGGTGAGCGCCCGGCCGTGTTCAGGGCGAAGCTGCGCACCTTCGTCAACCTGGGCGTCGTCCTGGGAACGGTGGGTGCCGGGCTGGCGCTGGCCGCGGACACCCGCGGCGCCTATGTCGCGCTGATCCTCGGGAACGCGGCGAGCTTCGCCCTGTGCGCTCTGCTGCTGCTCCTGCTGCCCCGCTATCCCGTGCAGGCCGCACCACCGCGGCAGCGCCGCTGGCTCGCCTTCGCGGATCGGCCGTTCCTCGCGTTCGCCGCCCTCTACGGGGCCATGGGACTGCAGTACCCGGTGGTCTCCCTGCTCCTGCCGATCTGGATCTCCGAGCACACCGAAGCGCCGCGCTGGACGGTGGCCGCGCTGTTCGCCGTCAATTCCGCCTTCTGCGTGCTGATGCAGACCAGGATCGGCTCGCGTGTCGAGACCCCGTACGACGGCGGCAGGGCCTTCCGCATTGCGGGGCTGCTCTTCCTCGTCAGTTGTCCGACGATGGCGCTGGCGGCGTACGCCCCCGTCTGGGCGGCGGCCGGACTGGTCCTGGGGGCGGTGTTCGTCCACAGCCTGGGAGAGGTCTGGGAGTCCTCGGCCGGCTTCGCCCTGGGATTCGGTCTCGCCCCCGACCACGCCCAGGGCCAGTACCAGGGTGTCCTCGGCCTAGGCTTCAACGCGGGCCAGGCCCTCGCGCCCGCGATCCTCACCACGGTGGTGCTCGGCCTGGGCACGGCCGGCTGGCTGCTGCTGGCGTCGTTCTTCGCGGCGCTGGGTGCTGCCGGGCCGTCCCTCGCCCGCTGGGGCATGCGGACCCGGACGCAGCCGGGCGCTGCCGCGGGAGCGGCCTCGTAGGCCGCCTCTTTCGGATCTTGCGCAACCGGCAAGATCCGGAAAAGACGACCCAGCCCGGCGGGTGTGCCGCGGCCCACAGCGGGGCCCGTCGGGGCGGGCGGGAGAGGCCCGTCGATTAAGGTGACCAGGTGAAGATCGCCCTCATGGACTCCGGAATCGGCCTCCTCGCGGCTGCCGCCGCGATGCGGCGGCTGCGGCCGGACGTCGATCTGGTCCTGTCCTCCGACCCCGACGGCATGCCCTGGGGGCCGCGCACCCCCGCCGACCTGGCCGGGCGGGCGCTCGGTGTAGCGCGCGCCGCCGCCGCGCTGCGGCCGGACGCGCTGATCATCGCCTGCAACACCGCCACCGTCCACGCCCTCCCCGCCATCCGTGCCGAGCTGGAGCCGCAGATCCCCGTCATCGGGACCGTGCCCGCGATCAAGCCCGCCGCCGCGGCGGGCGGCCGCGTCGCCATCTGGGCCACCCCCGCCACGACCGGCAGCCCGTACCAGCGCGGCCTGATCCGCGACTTCGCGGCCGGGGCGCGCGTCACGGAGGTGCCGTGCCCGGGCCTCGCGGACGCCGTCGAGGCGGGCGACGCCGATGCCGTAGCGTCCGCCGTGGCGGCTGCCGCCGCCCTCACCCCGGCCGACGCCACCGACATCGTCCTCGGCTGCACCCACTACGAACTCGTCGAGCCCGCCGTCCGGGCGGCGCTGGCCGAGCGGACCGGCGGCGCCGACCTCGTCTACCACGGCTCCGCCGAGCCGGTCGCCGTCCAGGCGCTGCGCCGGATCGGCGCCGCCCCCGACCCGGGCGCACCCGCCACCGGCTCCCTGACCGTGCTGCTCAGCGGCAGCGAGGGCGCCCTGCCCGCCGCGGCGCTCGGATACGCCGAGGGCCGGCTGCTGGCCGGCGAGGGCGCCGCGGTCGCCGGCCGCTGACCGGGCCCGGGCGGCGGCACCCGTCCGCCGCCTACGCCGCCCCTGCCAGCCGGGTCGCGAGGGCGCGGAGGCCCTGGGCGTCCAGGACGCGTTCGCCGAACCCGGGCAGCGGTACGCGCAGGGGCCCGGTCCATGCCGCGGGGATCGCCGACTGGCCGTAGAGGGCCCCGGCCAGGGTGCCTGTGACCGCGGCCACCGTGTCCGTGTCTCCGCCGAGGTTCACCGCGGCCCGTACGGCCTCCGCGAAGCCGGTGGTCGTCCGCAGGGCCCACACCGCCGAGCCAAGGCACGGCCACACCGCGCCGTTGAACTCGGTGGCGAGTCCCGGGTGCCAGTCCGGGGCGAGGACGCGGGCGTAGCGCTCGCGCTGCTCCGGGGCCACCGCCGCGAGCGCCTGCGGCAGCCGCTCCAGGGGATGGACCCCGTCGAGCGCCGCGCGGACGAGCTCGTGGAGGAGGGCCGTGCCCTCCCAGGCGGCCGGGTCGCCGTGCGTCAGCGCGGCCAGGCGCCGGGCCGCGTCCATGGTGGCCTGCTCCCCGGCGGACGCGAAGAACACCGCCGAGGTGGACGCCCGCATGAGGGAACCGTTGCCCGCCGCTCGCGCGTTCACCTGGAAGTGCAGTGCCGCGGCGAGGTCCCAGGGGTCGCCGCTGGTGAGCACCTGTTCCGTCTGGATCCCGATGTCCTTCGGCCCGGCGGCCGCCCAGCGCCGGAACCGGTCGAAGACGTCGGGGAGTTCGAGCCCGCCGTGGTCGAGGAGGGATTCGCCGACGAGGACGGCCATCTGCGTGTCGTCGGTGGCCTCGCCGGGATCCCAGCCGCCGCCCCCGCGCATCTCCGACCCACGGGCCGCGAGTTCGCCGGCGGGCCCGAACTCGTAGGGCGCGCCGAGCGCGTCGCCGACGGCCGAGCCCAGCACTGCGCCTGCGGCGCGGTCGAGACGGGTCGTCAAAAGGCCTCCTCGTGCGGGTCGGGGCAGGCACAGTCCAGCACGTCTCGGGCGAACGCGTCCAGATCGTCCAGCCCTGCGGCGGCCATGGTGGCCGGGGCGCCGGAGAGGAGGTGCCAGAGCGCGCCGTGCAGCGCGAGGGTGAGGGAGCGGGCGTGCGCGGGCCCGGACGGCAGCCCGGCCGCGCGCAGCAGGCGCCCGTGCGCCATGGCGCCCAACCTCGGCCAGGGCGCCTGCACCGCCCTCCTCGACGCGGAGGCGCTCGGCCGGGCGGTCGCCGCCCACGGGCGGGCCGGGCTGCCCGCGGCGCTGCGCGCGTACGATCGCGAGCGGCGCCGCAGTGCGCAGCGCGTGGCGTTCGGCTCCCGCGCCCTGCACCGTTTCGCGACCGCCCGCCGCCCCGCCCTCCGGGACGCGCTGGTCGGCCTCCTGCCCGGCTGACCGCCCGCCCCCTGCCCGCACCGCAGCGGACCCGGCGGCTGTGGGCGCGGCCCTCCCCGGACAGGTGCGGCTGCGAGGCGGTGCCGCACATGCGGAACGTGAGTACGCTGCTACCCATGACGGGTCACCCCCCTGGTCCGCTCTGGGCGGGCCGGGCCTCGAACCGCGGCCAGTGGCTGCTGGCCCTCGCCGGCGCCGCGGCCCTCGCGCTCGGCATCCAGCTGGCCGTCGCCTCCTCCTGGGGCGCGGGCACCGTGGCGCTGCTCATGGCCGTCGTCGGCTGCATCGCCGTCGGCCTGCTGATCCTGTACGGCACCCTCGCCTTCGTGTACGTGGCCGTCACCATCGACGCCGAAGCCCTGGAGGTCCGCTGCGGGCACATCGGCCTGCCGCGGCGCACCGTCCGCCTCGCCGACATCACCCGCGCCGAGTACGTGCCCCACATCACCCCGCAGCAGTGGGGCGGCTGGGGCCACCGCTGGCGCCCCGAGAAGGGCACCGCCGTCATCGTCCGCCGCGGCGAGGGCCTCGCGCTCCACCTCGGCGACGGCCGGCTCTTCACCGTCACCGTCGACGACGCCGAGAACGCCGTCCGCGTCATCGACACCCACCTGCGGGCGCACACCCGCTGAGCACGCCACCCGACCCGCCAGCCTCCGACCCGGCGGACCGGCCGCGTACACTCCGCCAGATGAGCAGCAGTGTCATCCGAGAGCCCCGATCCGCCGGAGCGGAAGCCGATGCCGGTGGCGGTTCCGCGCGGGCCGGGGGCGCAGAGCAGCCCGGGCGGAAGGCCGCCGCGGTCCGCGCCCTCCTCGCCGCCGGCTCTGGTGCGCTGCTCTACCTGAGCTTCCCGCCGCGGCCCCTTTGGTGGCTGGCCCCCGTCGCCCTCGCCGTGCTCGCCGGCTGCCTTCGCGGCCGCCGCGCCCGTGCCGCGTTCGGGCTGGGCCTCCTCCACGGCCTGGGCTTCCTGCTGCCGCTGCTCGTGTGGACCAGCCAGGGCGTCGGCCCGGTCCCGTGGATCGCTCTGGCCTCCCTCGAAGCCCTCATGATCGCCGCGACCGCCGCCGGTATCGCCGTTGTCGGCCGGCTGCCCGCCTGGCCGCTGTGGGCGGCCGCCGTGTGGATCGCAGGGGAGGCACTGCGGGCCCGCGCCCCCTTCGGCGGCTTCCCCTGGGGCAAGCTCGCCTTCGGGCAGGCGGACGGCGTCCTCCTCCCGCTCGCCGCCCTCGGCGGCACGCCGCTGCTGTCCTTCGGCACCGCCCTGTGCGGCTTCGGCCTGTACGCGGCCCTGCTCGCCGCCCGCGAGAGGCCGGGCCGGGCCACCGCTGCGCTCGCCGCGCTCGCCGTGGCCGCACCCGTCGGAGCGGCCCTCGCGGCCCGCCCCATGGTGTCCTCCGCCGCCGAGGACGGCACCGCGGTGGCCGCCGTCGTCCAGGGCAACGTGCCGCGCGCCGGCTTCGACTTCAACGCCCAGCGCCGCGCCGTCCTCGACAACCACGCCAACCGGACCCTCCAGCTCGCCGAGGAGGTCCGTACGGGCAAGACGCCACGGCCGGACTTCGTGGTGTGGCCGGAGAACTCCTCCGACATCGACCCCTTCACCCAGCCGGACGCCTACCGCGTCATCGACAACGCGGTGAAGGCCGTCGGCGTGCCCGTCTCGATCGGCTCCGTCCTGGCCCCCGAGACCGGCCCGCTCCGCAACACGGTGATCCGCTGGGACCCGGCCAAGGGCCCCACCGACACCTACGACAAGCGCAAGATCCAGCCCTTCGGCGAGCGGATCCCCATGCGGTCCGTGGTGCGCCTGTTCAGCAAGGACGTGGACCGGGTGAGCCGCGACTTCGGCCCCGGCAAGGAGCCCGGCGTCTTCGACATGGGCGGGAGCCGCGTCGGCATGGTCACCTGCTACGAGGCAGCCTTCGACGACGCCGTCCGCTCCACCGTCCGGGCCGGCGCCCAGGTCATCGCCGTACCGAGCAACAACGCCACCTTCGGCCGGACCCAGATGACCTACCAGCAGCTCGCCATGGACCGCGTCCGGGCCGTCGAGCACAGCAGGACGGTCCTCGTCCCCGTCACCAGCGGCGTCAGCGCCGTCATCCTCCCCGACGGCAAGGTCGTGCAGCAGACGGAGATGTTCACCGCGGACGCGCTCGTCGCGGAGATCCCGCTGCGCTCCACCGAGACCCCCGCCACCCGCCTCGGCCCGCTGCCGGAGTACGCGCTCCTCGCGCTCGCCGCCGGCGCGCTCGGCCTGGTCCTGGTCCGGCGGATCCGCGCCCGCGGCCGCGCCGCCTGACGGGCCGCGCCCGCGGCCTCGTATGGTCGGGGGATGACACCTGAGTTCATCCGCGAGATCCGCGAGCACGCCGGGAACCGGCTCCTCCTGCTGCCCGGCGTCACCGCCGTCGTCGTCGACGACCTCGGGCGCGTGCTGCTCGGCCGCCGCGCCGACACCGGCGGGTGGTCCGTGATCGGCGGCATCCCCGAGCCGGGGGAGCAGCCCGCCGACACCGCCGCCCGCGAGGTGTACGAGGAGACGGCCGTCCGCTGCGTCCCCGAGCAGGTCGTCCTCGTCGAGATGCTCGAACCATTCACCTACCCCAACGGGGACGTCTGCCAGTTCCAGGACATCACCTTCCGCTGCCGCGCCACAGGCGGCGAGGCCCGCGTAAACGACCACGAGTCGCTGGAGGTCGGCTGGTTCGCGCCGGACGCGCTGCCGCCGCTGCCCCCCTTCGCCCTCCACCGGATCCGCCGCACCCTCGCCGGCGGGCCGACCTGGTTCGCACCCGCGTCCGAGCTGCCCGCCGAGCCCGCTGCCGTTCCCGCGGCGGCCGCCCCGGCGGCGCAGGAGGCGGCCCCCGCCTGGGTGCCCGAGGGGATCCCCGAGTAGGCCGCGCCCTCCCGGCGGAGGGGTCAGCCGCGCGCCGCCTCCCGGTACAGGCGTACCGCCCGGTCGCCCATCACCGCGCTGTACGAGACGTCCGGGTCCGTGCCCCCGCCCTCGTGCCCGCCCAGCACCCCGGCCACGGCGCCGCCCACCAGCCACGGACTGCCGCTCGTGCCGCCGCTCAGGCCGGGGCAGGCGATCCGCCGCTGCGTCGCCGAGTGCAGGGCCGTCGTGTTCGTGCAGCGCAGCGGCGCCTCCGCGGTCCGCGGGTAGCCGACGACCGTCGCCGCCGCGCCGGCCGGCTGCCCGCCCGCCACGGGGAAGCCGCCGACGGCCTCCTCCACGGGAAGGGCCGCCCCGCCGCCCTCCGGGACCACCGTGGCGAACGCCAGGTCGGCGTCCGGGTCCTCGCCCTCGGTCCAGGACCGCGCCGCGTGGACACCGGTCAGCCGCCACACCCCGTACGGGGCCCTTCCGTCGCGGTAGCCGGGCGCGAAGACCGTGTTCAGCGGGTCACCCAGGCAGTGCGCGGCGGTGGCTATGAGGTTGCGGCCCGCGCTGCGGACGACGGAGGCGGTGCAGAAGTGGCCGCCGTCCAGCCCTCCGGCGAACAGCGGCCCGACCCGGTCGGCCGCCGCGCCGGTCGGCGCGGGGTCGGTGGTACCCGGGGGCGGCATTGCGGACGCATCCGGCATGTGGACGCCCAGCAGGGCGGCCATCGCGGCGAGGGCCGCGAGCGTCCGGGCGGCCCGGCGGACGCGGGTGCGGCGCGGCGTACGGCTCGGCAAGCGCGGAATCATGGTCCGAGCCTCCCCGTCGAAACCATGAACGGAGCCAGCTGTTCCATATGAATCGGCTGTGAATCCCGACCCGGCCCCCGCCCCGAGCCCACCCCGCTGGGCCCTAGCGGCGCTCGTACACCGTCACCCGGCGGCCGCGGACCTCCCGGTCCGCCACCACCGCGAAGTGCTCCGCGAGCACCTTCGCCTTGGCCGCGTCCCGCGCCGCGCCCGACGGCTTCGCGACCCGGGCGGCATCCGTCACCAGCAGCACCCGGCGCTGCTCCAGCAGGGCCGCCCGGATCCGCGCCGGATCCGCCTCCTCGCCCTTGAGCGTCGCCGACTCGACCGGGCCGCGCTCCAGCGCCACGTCCGCCAGTCCCGCGAACGCGCCGGGCGACACCAGTGCCGTGTCCCTGCGGGCCGCCGGTACGAACACCACCGCGTCGCCCGGCCGTCCCAGCCGGGCCACCTCCCCGGCCACCGCCAGCACGTCGTCGACGCGGCTGGCCGGGGACCGCTTGGCCAGCGACTGCGGCAGCAGCGCGAGCACCGCCGCCGCCACCACGGCCGGCACCAGCAGCGCCGATGCCCTCGGGAACCGGGGTGCGAGGGCCCGTACGCCCGCCCCCAGCGCCGCGCCCACCAGCAGCGCCAGCCCCAGCATGCCGAACAGCACGTACCGCTCCAGGAACAGCGGCTGCACCAGCGACAGCGCGATCAGCGCCAGCTGCGGCACCGCCAGCAGCGGCAGCCCCACGGCGGCGGCCGACAGCCGCCCCGCACGCGGCCGGTCGGCGGCCGCGCACAGCCCGCCCACCGCCAGCAGGACGGCCGGACCGATCATCATGTGCCAGGTCAGCGGCGGTATCCAGGACACCTGGTCGGACTGGCTGCGGCTGAACAGCACCAGCGGCAGCGCCCCCGCGACCGCGCAGGCCGCCGCTGCCGCCCAGCGCCCCACCACCGCCCGCGGCGCGCCCGTCCACCACAGGGTCGCCGCGTGCGCCGGAAGGATCAGCAGCGACAGCCAGTTCAGCAGCGCGCACACCAGCACCGCCAGCGCGTACGCCGTCCAGCGCGGCCACCGCCGCCGGCCCGGCCGCCCGCCCTCCGCCTCGGCCCCGTCCGCGAGCAGCGACACCAGCAGCAGCGTCGACAGCCCCGCGCCGGCCGCGACGAGCGCGTACGGCCGGCCCTCCTGGAGGTGGAACTGCACGGCCGGCAGGAGGGGCAGCGCGAAGCCCGCGCCCAGGCCGGCCCAGCGGCCCGCCAGGCGCTCCCCGAGCAGCGCCGTGCACGCCGCGGCGGCGGCGACCGCCAGCACCGACGGCAGCCGCAGCGTCGCCGTGCCGGGCCCGAACACCTCGAAGAGGCCGTGCATCAGCAGGTAGTACAGCCCGTGCACGGCGTCGACGTTCCCGAGCATCGCCCAGATGTCCCCGGCCGACCGCCCGGCCACCTGCCAGGTGGCCGCCTCGTCCCGCCACACGCTGTCCTGCCGGGACAGCCCCCACAGTCCGAGGCCCGCCGTCCAGAGCACCGGCGGCAGCCATACGGGGAGGCGGCGGAGGGCGGTTCTCGTGGGAAAGGCCATGGGGCGGTTCGAATCCTCGAAGGAGTGTGCGAGCAGAAAGGGTCAGTCTATGGACGCCCCGGACGGTTCACCGCCCCGCTGTTGTGCACCGCGGCGCGGGAGCGCAACGCCCCGGCCGCCCCTGGCCTCACCGCACAGGAGCACGAACGAGGGGCGGTACCGGGTGAACCGGCTCATCCACGACCACCGCGAGAGCGATCTCGCCGCGGTCGTCCGCCTGCGTCACCGGCGAGGCCGACTTCACCGCCCACGCCCGCTGCTGACCCGGCCCCCGCGGCCGCGCGCCTCCCGGCCCCCGCGCCGGCCTGCCGGGCCCCGTCCCGCCCTGTCCGGCCCGCGCGGGCAGGCTACCGTCCCGGTACGGCCTTCCTCGTCTTCATGACCCTGCCGGGGCTGGCGCTGCTGCTCACCGCAACGGCCTTCCTCGACCTCGCCCTCGCCGGGCTGCTGCCCTGGCGCTGGGGCGGCCACACCGGCCAGGTCTCCTCGACCGGATTCGAGTAGCTGCACGCGTCCTTCTCGCCGGGCAAGCAGAACGAGCTGAAGGAGCGGCAGAGCACCCTCGTGCTGCGCGACGACGAAGAGGACGGCGCCCCGCCCCGCTCACGCCTCGACCTCGACGGCGGCCGCGCCGTGATCCGCCTCCCCGCCGGCCCGGACGCCGGCGGGGCTACCGCTCGCAGCGGTAGGTGAAGCCCGTCCGCGCCGTGTGCTCGCCGGGGGAGACGATCTCGACCGTGGCGGAGGCCGCGTAGGCGCCCTCGCCGCGGAACGTCCACAGCAGGTGGAGGCGGGCCTCGTCGCGGCCGCGCGGGACCCGTTCCGTGAGTGCCTCGGTGCGGGTGCCGTCGCTGCGGAGCCAGCGGTACGTGATCGTCCCCGGGCGCCCGTTGGTGCGTACGAGGGCCACCACGTCGGCGGTCGAGTCGCAGCCGGGGTCCCGGCCGTCCGCGGTGGCCGCCGACACCTCCCGTACCGCCAGGCCCGGCCCCCACTCCTGCCACGCCAGGTAGCCGAGTACGCCGGCCAGGACGGCCCCGGCCAGGGCGTAGCGGCGCCACTCCGGGCGGCGCCGCGGGCGGGGCGGGACCACCACGGGGAACGGGGCCGGCGCCGCCGCCGTCACGCCCGGCCCGAACCGCAGGACGGAGCCCTCGACCCGGTCGGGGACGGCGTCCCGGGGCTCCGGCGGCCCGTCGACCCAGTGGCTGCCGAGCACGGTGGCGCTGTATTCGTCGTCGTCGTTCATGCGGGGGAGCAACTCCTCACGACGAGGCTGTCGGTGGCCGGGCCCCGGCCCGCCGCGGGGGAGGTCGTGACCCGGACCCCCCAGAGGCAGCCGCCGCCCTTGAACGTGTGCGTGACCGGCCCGGCCGCTGCGAGGGCCGCGGTACCGCCGCCCGCCGTGTGGTCGTACACGGTGGTGCCGTCGGGTTCGGCGAAGGGGTCGCCGTCGTCGCCGGTGAACCACTGCACGGTGACGCGGACCGTACCGGTGCCGGTGGTCTTGAAGGAGATGTCCGCCGCCGCCGTGTCCGGGCCGGTCTGCGCCAGCTGCACGCCGACGGCGTGCACGACCGGCGTCGGCTTCGGCGTCGGCGTGGTGGTCGCCGAGGGCCGGGGAGACGGCGGCCGGGCCGGCGAGGCGGACACCGGCGGCCGCGCCACCGCCGAACGGCTCGGCGACGGGCGCGCCGACACCGACGGCGAAGGCGAGGGCTGACCGCTCGCCGACGGCGACGGGGCCCCCGGCGGCGAACCGGACGGCGACACGGACGGCGACCCGGACGGGTCCGCCGACCCGGACGACCCCGGCCCCGGCGAGCCGTACCCCGGCCCGGCCGGCTCCGGCCGCGACGTCGCGAACGAGTTCACCGCCCGCGCCCCGCCCGGCTCGCCGCCCACCGCGCTGTATGTGGCGCCGACGACCACCCCCAGCACGAGGGCCGCGCCCGCCGCGATCGCCCCGCGCCGCCCCGGGGCCCAGCCCGACCCCCGCCCCAGGGACGTCGTCGCGACCGCCGTCGTCCCCGAGGCCGTGCCCCCCGAGGACGGGAACAGCAGGGGCAGCAGCCCGGCCGCCGCCGCGAGCCTGCGCTGCCCGCGCTCCTCCCAGTCGGGCCCGTACGCGGCGAGCGCCGCGTGCTCCAGCTCCGCGACGAACTCCTCGGCGTCGGCGGGGCGCTGCTCCGGCGCCTTGGCCATGCCGCGGCGGATCAGCGTCCGGACGGTCTCCGGGGCCTCCTCCTCCGGTACGGGCGCCTCCACGTGCTGGACGGCGAGTTCCGCGAAGTTCTGCCCGGGGAAGGGCTTGTGGCCGGTCAGGCACTCGAAGAACGTGGCGGTCGCCGCGTACACGTCGGCCGCGGGCGAGGCCGGCCGCCCCTGCCACTGCTCGGGCGCCATGTAGGCGGGCGTCCCCGCCACGCCGGGGGTGGTGCCGCGGCGTGCCGCGATCCCGAAGTCGACGAGCTTGGAGGAGCCGTCGGCTGCGACGAGCACGTTCTCCGGCTTGTAGTCGCGGTGGACGACGCCCGCCCGGTGCGCCGCGGCCAGGCCGAGCAGCGAGCCCTTCAGTACGACGAGCGCCGCCTCCGGTCCGGTCTGCCCCGACTCCCGCAGCACGGCCCGCAGCGAGATCCCGTCGACCACCTCCATCACGATCGCGGCGCCGCCCGGCGCCTCCACGTACTCGTACAGCCGTACCACGTACGGGGAGTCCAGGCCGCCCAGGAGCCTCGCCTCGGCCCGGAACTCCGCGCGGAAGGCCGGGTCCTCGCGGAGCCGCTCGCCCAGGTACTTCACCGCGACGGGCGTACCGGTCGCCCCGTGCACGGCGAGGACCACGCGGCCGCCGCCGCCGGCGCCGAGCTCCCGGACGTGCGTGTAGCCGGGCACCGTCCAGCCGTACGTCGTCATCGTCTGCCCCCGTCCGTGGCGCCGCCGCGACCCGGTCCGGCCGCGTAGCCGTCCGGACACCCCCAGTGACACGGTTTCCGGCCGGGCCGGTTCCCAACCCGGCCGGCCCGCGCCTCGAACAGGCTCCGGTCAACCCGCCAGCAGCGCCAAGAGCCGGTCGAGGAAGGTGACCTGGGACGCGATCAGCTTCGCCTTCGCCTCCTCCGGGGTGAACCAGGCCACCCGGTCCAGCTCGGGGAACTCCGCGGTGCGGCCCGAGCGGGGCGGCCACTCCATCAGGAAGGTGCCGGGCACCATGAGCGCCGGGTCGAGGTCGGCGCGGACCGCCCAGACCACCACCTGCTTGCCGCTCGGCATCCGGGCCTCGCCCAGCGGGAGGTACGGGCCCTCGGGCGGGGGCAGGCCGATCTCCTCGGTGAACTCCCGCCGGGCCGCGTCGAGGGGCGCCTCGTCCGGTTCGTACTCGCCCTTCGGGATGGCCCAGCCGCCGGCGTCGCGGCGCTCCCACAGCGGGCCGCCCATGTGGCCGAGCAGCACCTCGACCGCGGGGGCGGCCCCGGCCGGGGCCGCCCCCGTCTCGCGGAAGAGGAGGAGCCCCGCGCTGCGCTTCGTCGTCATGGCCGCATGTATGCCCGGCGGGCGCGCCGGCAGTCCCGCCCCCGCGCGCGGCGGCGGCTCAGTGGTCGTGCGGGCCGTGGCGGTGGACCGGCCCGTGGGGCTCGCCGCAGTGCGGGTCGGCCGCGTCGTCCGCGGTGCGGCCGACGGTGAGCAGCGCCTCCTGGGCGTGGTCCACCTGGAGGGTGGTGTGCGTGATGCCGTACTCCTTGGCCAGCAGCCGCTCCAGGTCCCGCCGGACCGCGTGGCAGTCGCCCGCCGGCTCGACCAGCACGTGCGCCGACAGGGCCGCCTGGCCCGAGGTGATCGTCCAGATGTGCAGGTCGTGGACCTCGGTGACCGGCGGGTGCCCGGCCAGCCGGTCCCCCACGGCGTCCGGGTCCAGGTGGGCGGGGGCCGCCTCCAGGAAGATCCGGCCGGACTCGCGGACCAGCCCGTAGCCCGCCTTGACCATCAGCGCCACGACGACGAGCGTGGCGATCGCGTCGGCCTGCCGGAAGCCGGTGGTCAGGACGACGAGGCCGGCGACGGCCGTGCCGATGAACGCGAACAGGTCGTTCAGGACGTGCTGGTAGGCGCCCTCGACGGCGAGCGAGGAGCGGTTCGCCCGGGAGATGCACCAGGCGGCGGCGATGTTGACGAGGATCCCGGCGAGCGCGGTGACCAGCACCAGGCCGCCCGCCACCGGCGGCGGGTCGATCAGCCGCTGCACCGCCTCGTACGCCAGCCAGACGGCAAGCAGCAGCAGGGTGAGGCCGTTGGCCTGGGCGGACAGTATCTCGGCGCGCTTGAGTCCGTACGTGAACCCGCCGCGCGCCGGGCGGGCCGCGAGCCGCATCGCGATAAGCGCGAGGACGATCGAGACGGCGTCGGTCAGCATGTGCGCCGCGTCGGAGATCAGGGCGAGCGAGCGGGCGATGATGCCGATGGCCACCTCGACAGCCATGAACGTGCCGATCAGGGCCAGTGCGACGGCCAGCCACCGCCGGTCCGCGTCCGCGGACACGCCGTGGGAGTGGCCGCCGGGGCCGTGCCCGTGCCCGTCGTGGCCGCGGTCGCGGCCCCGGTCCTGTGTGTGTCCGTCGTCGTGCATGTGGTCGTGCACGCTCATCGCGTCCCCCGTCCGGTCGGTTCCGACGCGTGAAGTGAAGCGCACTGTGAAGCAATGGGCAAAGGCTGCAACGGGGACCGTTGTCATTATGGTTAAGACCCATCTGACCTGCGGTTATGCCCCGCCGTGAGGATCGTGGGAAAATCTGCTCATGGCCCAGCCCTCAGGTGTGCCGTCAGCCGCGCCCGAGCTCCTCCTGGAAACCGACGCGGGCTCGACCCCGATGAGCCCGAGCCGGACCTACCACGTCGGCCGCGACCCCCTCTGCGAGATCTGCCTCGACGACGCCCGCGTCTCCTGGCACCACGCCGTGCTGCGCCCCGAAGGCGACCACTGGACCGTCCGGGACGAGGACAGCACCAACGGCACCTGGGCCGACGGCCACCGCGTCCGCGAGTGGAGCGTCGGACCCGGCAGCGAACTCCGCTTCGGCAGCGCCACCGACGGCCCGCGCGCCCTCCTCGTCGACCGCGGCCCGGCCGCCCCGCCGCCGCCCGCGCCCCCCGTGGGCCCGCTCGCCGACCCGAGCCCGCGCGCCCCCGCGGCCGGCGCCCCCGCCCGCGTCTCCAGCCCGTCGCTGACGGGCACCTTCCGCCGCCCCACCTCCATCCGCCGGCTCCCCGCCGGCACCGCCGTCCGCATCGGCCGCGCCGAGGACAACGACCTCGTCATCGACGACCTCGTCGTCTCCCGCCGGCACGCCGAACTCCTCACCCTCCCCGACGGCACCCGCGAGATCCACGACCTCGGCAGCCACAACGGCACCTACCTCAACGGCGTGCGCACCGACCGCGCCGCCGTCTCCGAGGGCGACATCATCGGCATCGGCCACACCGCCCTCTGCCTGGTCGACGGCCGCCTCCAGGAGTACACCGACACCGGCGAGGTCTCCCTCGACGTCCAGGACCTCACCGTCGCGGTCGACCGCGGCCGCAAGACCCTCCTCGACGACGTCTCCTTCCCCGTCGGCGCCAAATGCCTCCTCGCCGTCGTCGGACCCAGCGGGGCCGGCAAGTCCACCCTGCTGGGCGCCCTGACCGGACTGCGCCCCGCCGACCAAGGCACCGTCCTCTACGACGGCCGCGACCTCTACCGCGACTACGCCGAACTCCGCAGCCGCATCGGGCTCGTTCCCCAGGACGACATCCTCCACGCCCAGCTCACCGTCCGCCGCGCCCTCACCTACGCCGCGGAACTCCGCTTCCCGCAGGACACGGCGAAGTCCGAGCGGCAGGCCCGCGTCGACGAGGTCATCACCGAACTCGGCCTCGGCCAGCGCGCAGGCCAGCCCATCCACAGCCTCTCCGGCGGACAGCGCAAACGGGTCTCCGTCGCCCTGGAACTGCTCACGAAGCCCTCGCTGCTGTTCCTCGACGAGCCCACCTCCGGCCTCGACCCCGGCATGGACCGCTCCGTCATGCACATGCTGCGCGGCCTCGCCGACGACGGCCGCACCGTCATCGTCGTCACCCACAGCGTGCTCAGCCTCGACGTGTGCGACCGGGTCCTCGTCCTCGCTCCCGGCGGCCGCACCGCCTGGTACGGGCCCCCGCAGGAGACCCTCCCCTTCTTCGGCTTCGACCAGTGGCCGGAGGCCTTCGAGGCGTTCGAAACCCAGCGCGACCGCGACTGGGCCGGCCAGTACCGCGCCTCCCCCCAGTACCGCCGGTACGTCCAGGGAGCCGCCCGCCAGCCCCGGCACCCCGAGGAGCGGCACTCCGACTCCTTCGCCGCCCCGCCGCCCAAGGCCCAGAGCTGGAGAGCGCAACTGTCCACGCTGGTGCGCCGCTACGCCGCCGCACTCGGCGCCGACCGAACCTTCCTCGCCATCATGGTCGCCCTGCCGTTCGTCATGGGCGCCATGGCGCGGGCCCTCGCCGGCGGCGCGCTCACCCGCGAGTCCGCAGTGAACGTCCTGCTGATCCTGTGCGTCGGCGCGGTCCTCACCGGCGCCGCCAACGCCGTCCGCGAGCTCGTCAAGGAACGCACCATCTACCAGCGGGAACGGGCCGTCGGCCTGTCCAGATCCGCCTACCTCATGTCCAAGGTGGCCGTGCTCGGCGCCGTCACCGTCGCCCAGGCGGCCGTCCTCACCCTCGTCGCCCTGTACGGCGTCGACACCAACGCCCCCGGCGGCCGCGGGGTGCTGCTGCCGCCGCTCGCCGAGATCACCCTCGCCACCGCCCTGCTGTCCTTCACCGCGATGATGCTCGGCCTCCTGGTCTCCGCCCTCGTCCGCAAGGAGGAGGTCACCATGCCGCTGCTGGTGCTGCTCGCCATCGTGCAGGTCGTCTTCTGCGGGGCGCTGCTCCGGCTCGACGGGGCACCGGTGATCGGGCAGCTCGCCTGGCTCGTGCCCTCCCGCTGGGCCCTCGGCGCGATGGCCGGAACCGTCGACCTCGGCGCGATCGTCCCCGGCGCGCTCACCGCCGACCCGCTGTTCGCGCACGACCCCGGCGTGTGGCTGCTCGACCTGGGCATGCTCGCCGCCCTGTCCGTGCTGTTCGGAGTGCTGGTCGTGCGGCTGCTGCGCCGCCACGAGCCGGCCATCATGCGGAAGTAGCGCGATGGGCGTACCCGCGGCATACGGCGGTGCCGAGTTCCGCCCCACGCACGTCGTCCCGCAGAGCGGGATGCCGGCCTGGGAGGAGCCCGACGTCTCCCGGCCCACCGTCTCCCTCGACCCCTTCCTGCCCGTCCAGCTGCTGTCCCGGCGGGGGGAGTGGGGGCAGATCCTGTGCGCCAACGGATGGTCCGCCTGGGTGGACGGCCGGCTCCTCGTCGCCGTGCCGCAGCCGCCCCCGACCGGCGGCCGGCCCGTCGCCCGCACCGAGGACCCCCTCCCGCTGCTCGCCCGCGCCGCCGACGCGCTGGACCGCTACCGGCAGGCCGCCGACGAGCTCGCCGCGGGCCGGCTGGACGCGGAGGGGTTCCGCAGCCGTACGCGCGGACTGCGGTCCGGGGCCGTCGTCGACGGCGAGTCCGCGTGGCTGTACGACGAGGCCTCCGGCCAGTGGATGTACGGCGACGGCACCCGCCTCGCGACGTACGCGGCCCCGGAGCCCGGCGGCGAGCCGGCCGCCCGGGCCGAACCGACGCCGACGGCCGTGGGAGAGGGCGGCTCCGCTGTGGAGCGCCCGGCCCCGGCCGCGCGGCGCGAGGGCCACGAGCCGACCCGGGTCGTCACCCCGCCGGAGGCGGGCGGCCGCTGAGCCCGCCGGTCACCGCCCCGGCGCCGCCGAACGCCCGCGGGCGGCGCGCCGGTGCACCGGCCGGGCCATGAGCGCACCGAGGAAGCCGGCGGCCGCGCCCCACAGCACGGCGAGGCCCACGTTCCGCCACAGGACGGGCAGCAGCTCCACCGTCGTGCCGAGCCCGCCCGCGTCGCCGATGCCCATCAGGGCCAGCCCGAAATGCGCCTCCACCGAGGCCAGCAGGGACACCGCCAGGGCGGCCGTCCCGAGGGCCACCGCCAGGTGCAGGGCGTGCTGCCGGGCCCGTACGTGCGCGGGGGAGCGGACGGCGGCCAGCAGGCCCGTGCCGAGCAGGGCGAGGACCGTGACGGCCACCAGCCACCACATGCGCCCGTCGTACCGGGCGAGGTCGCCGACGTCCACCGCCGAGCGGTCGGCGTCGCGCACGACCCGGTCCAGCACCTGCGGCATCGGCAGCCCGAACGGCCCCTCCGCCCGGGCGTCCCATGCCCCGCCGAAGCCGAGGGTGAGCGCGAGCCAGGCCAGGTTGGGCAGGGCGAGCAGGACCACCGCGAACACCCGATCGGGATGCCCGCGCGTGGCGGCCGCGACCAGGCCGGTACCGAGCCCGAGGGCCACGTACGCGAGGAGCAGCACGACGGTGGCGGACGCGGCGGGCCGCACCGCCGCGTGGAAGCGGACCAGCCGCGGCGGCAGCGGCGCGCGGCGCGACACGAGCAGCACCACCAGCAGCAGGCCCGTGATCCACAGCAGTCCGAACAGGAGCGTGGCCGGCAGATCGGCGCGGAAGCCGACCGTCGGCGCCGGCCCGAGGAGTTCGGCCGCGTCCTCCAGGGTCTCGTCTCCGGGGCTGACGGCGAAGTCCTGGCGGGCGAGCAGGGCGGTGCCGGTGAGCACGAGCAGCCACAGCAACACCAGCGGGGCGGCGCGGGCGAGGAGTTCACGCCCCCCGGCGACGGCCCTGTGCCGCAGCGGGCGCAGGAACAGCCATCCGGCGGTGAGGGCGCCCGCCAGGCTCACCGAGAGCGGCAGCAGTGACAGGCCGGCCTCCGCCCGGACGAGGAAGCCTTCGCCGCCCGCCACCTCGACCGAGCCCCCGGCCGCGAGGGCCACCACGGCGGCCACGACCCGCGGGAAGGCGCCGCCCGGCAGCCGGGCGGCGCCCGCACAGGCCAGTCCCGCGGCGGCGACGGCGGCCATCACCGCGAAACCCGCCACGACGGCGACGAGGGCGTCGCGCCAGGCGGGCCAGGCTCCCGGGGAGTCCGCGGAGGTACGGCTCACAGCGCCACCGTAGGCAGTCCCGGCTTGCGGCGACCACCGGAAGGCCGCACACAATGGTCCGCAGGAGTGGCCGCACCCCCGCGATCGGCCCATCCCGGCGACCGCGCCCCCGACCCGGCGGCCCCGTACCGATCCCGACCCGCCTCGGACCCGACCCGCCCCGACTCCGCCCCCGCCCCGGCGGCCCCGGCGGCGGGGCCCCGTCCGGCCGGGTCGCCCGCGCCCGGCACTGGAGCGCCCGTGACCACGCAGCCTTCCGGCATACCGCCCTCGGACCGCCCCGGCGGCCCTCCCTCCGGGCCGCCCGCCGGCCCGCCGGCGGGCCCGCTCTCGGGCGGCCCGGCCTCCGGCCCCCCGACGGTCACCGGCGGGAGCGCCCCCGGAGGCCCGCCATCCGGGGGTCTCCCGCCCGGCGGCGGGGGCGGTCCGGGCGGCGGCGGGCCGCCCGGGGCCGCCGGCCCGCCAGGCGGGCCCCGGCGGCCCCGGTGGCGCCTGCCCGCGGTGGCCGCGGCCGTCGCGGTGCTGGCCGCGGTCGTCGTGCTCGCGGTGGTGCTGACCCGGCCCGGCGGCGGACCGGCCGCGACGGGCGGCGAACTGTTCCTCGAACCGGCCTCCGCACAGGGCCGGGCGCCCTTCACCGAGTCCACGGCGACGGTCCCGGCCGGCGCCGCCGAAAGCCCTGCCCCGTCCGGGCAGGTCCCGGACCGGCCGCCCGCCACCGGCACGGTCACCACCCGCTCCCTCACGGGCGCATCCCCCGGCCTGTACGGCGGCACCCGCGACACGGCCAGCTGCGACATCGAGAAGCAGGTCCGCGCCCTGTCCGCGGAGCCGCCCGTGAACGCGGCCTTCGCCGAGGCCCTCGGCATCCGGCCGGCGGAGGTCCCCGGATTCCTGCGCTCGCTGACCGCCGTCACCCTGCGCGTCGACACCCGGGTCACCAACCACGGCTACCGGGACGGCCGCCCCCTGCCGTACCAGGCGGTCCTCCAGGCCGGCACGGCGGTCCTGGTCGACGACCACGGCGTGCCGCGGGTGCGCTGCGCCTGCGGCAACCCGCTGGACCAGCCGGTCGCGCTGAAGCCGGACTCGCGGCGCTTCGGGCAGCCCTGGACGGCGTACCGGCCGCAGGACACGGTCGTGATCAGGCCGACGGTCGTCGTCATCAACAAGATCACCTTCTACGACGCGCGGGACGGCCGCTGGTACCAGCGCCCCGCCGGCGGCGCCAAGGACCCGGACCGGCCCGTCACACCGCCGCCCGTCCCGCCCGGACTGGACCCCACCCGCAGCCCGGCGGCCACGGCGACCCCGACGGGCGGCCACACCCCGCCGACCGCGTCGGCGACCCCGACCGCCACCACGGAGCCTCCGACCGCCACCCCGACCGGGACGGGCAGCCCCGCCACCCCCACCCCGACGGCCGCCGAGACGGGCAGGGAACCGGAGCCGTACGGCAACCCCGCGAAGACCGGCACCCCGGCCCGCGCCACCACCCCCTCGGGGACGGAGCCCCGCTCGGCCACCCCGACAGGCGAGCCCGACCCCGGCGCGGCCGTCCCGACGGCCTCCCCCCGCCCGACCGAGGCCCCGTACGAGCCGACGCTCACCCCGACGGGCCCCACCCCGGGCTCCCCTCCGCCGACGTCCCCCTCACCGACCCCCCAGTGACCCGCCCGGCCGTCAGCCGGGACCGGCCGCCTCGACGGCCGCGGCCACGTCCGCCAGGTCCTTCGCGACCGCGCGGGCGACCGCCCGCGTCCCCAGCCGGTTCAGCAGCCGCATGAACACGCCCGGCGGCCTCCCGCCCGGCGCGGGCGACGCCGAGAACGCCATCCGGACGACGGTCCGCCCCGGCCCCCGCTCGTCCACCCGGAACTCCGACTCGTACCGCATGCCCGCGTTGAAGGCCTCGGCGACGTAGCGCCGCGGGGCCTCGCACACGGCGACCCGCATCTCCTCCGTCGCCCGCGAGCCGAACATGCGCCGCGTCTCGCGCCACCGGGTGCCCACCCCGAACGGGCCCGGGGTGAGCACCTCCACCGCCTCCACGCCCGACAGCACCCGCGGCATCGCCTCCAGGTCCGTCAGCGCCCGCCACACGCGCTCCGCCCGAGCGGCCACCTCGCGCTCCACGACCACCCGCTGATCTTCCATAAGCGGATTGTCGCGCCGCGCGGATCCCCGCGCGCGGCGCCGATCGGTGAGACCCTGGCAGCATGGCCGACAGGCGACCGAGCCCCGAGGTCCAGTGGCCGGCGCGGCCCGACACCAGTCTCGCGCTCAACCACATGGGCACCTTCGACTGGGACCTCGACAGCGGGCGGATGCACCTGGACGAGACCGCCCTCGAGGTCCTGGGCCTGCGCGCGGACGAGTTCAACGGCACCCCGGCCGGGCTGCGCGTCCGCCTCGCGCCACCCGAGGAGGCCCGCCTCGACGCCCGGGTGGCGCAGGCCCTCAAGGACGGGCGCAGCCACTACGGGGCGTACGTCCGGCGCCGCCGCCGCAACGGCACGGCCGCCTGGACCCACATCCAGGGGCACATCCTGCGCGAGCCGGGCGGCCGCCCGTACCGGATCATCGGGATCATCCGCGATGCCGCCCACGACCCCCGCGACTCCGGGGCGTCCGGCGACGAGGGCCGCCGCCGGATGACCGGTGTCGTCGAGCGGACCACGGCGATCCTCGCGCACGCCCGCACCGTCAACGACGTCACCGACGTGCTGAAGGACCCGGAGGCCCTCGGCCACCTCGGCGCCGTCAGCGTGATGCTCGGCATCGTCGACGGGGGCCGCATCCACCTCGTCGCCGAGGGCCAGCTCGGCACCTACGTCCCGGAGATCGAGTACACCCGCATCGAGGCCCGCTTCCCGATGAGCGAGGCCGTCCGCAGCCTCCAGCCCGTCTTCATCGCCTCCCGCGACGAGTTCCGGCTCCGGTTCCCCGACCTGTGGCCGTACATCGAGCCGCTGGACGTGCACAGCGGCGTCTACCTGCCGCTGATCGCGCAGGGCCGGGCCATCGGCGCGCTCGGCCTGCTCTACCGGCGGGAGGGCGACTTCACCGCCGAGGAGCGCAACGTGCTCGTCGCCCTCGGCAGCGGCATCGCCCAGAGCCTCCAGCGGGCCATCCTGTTCGAGCAGGAGCACGACCTCGCGGAGGGCCTGCAGCGGGCCATGCTGCCCCGGCGGATCCCCGACGTCCCCGGCACCCGGATCGCCGTCCGCTACCGGGCCGCGCGCATGGGGCGGAAGATCGGCGGCGACTGGTACGACGTCGTCCCGCTCGGCGAGGGACGCGTCGGCGTGATGATCGGCGACGTCGAGGGGCACGACACCGACGCGGCCGCCGTCATGGGCCAGCTGCGGATCGTCCTGCGCGCGTACGCCACCGAGGGCCACACCCCCGACACCGCCATGGCGCGGGCCTCCGCCTTCCTGCACGAACTGGCCACCGACCGCGTCGCGGCCTGCACCTACGCGGAGATGGACCTCGCCACCGGCATGCTCCGCATGGTCCGTGCCGCACACCACGACCCGCTGGTCCGGCGAGGCGACGGCAGCTGCCACACCGTCCCCGTGGCCGGCGGCCCGCCGCTCGGCGCACCCCCGCCCGAGCACCCCGGGGGCGGCACCGGCTACCCCGTCACCAGCGTCGAACTGCACCCCGGCGACACCCTCGTGCTGTGCACCGACGGCCTGCTGGAGCGGCACGGCGCCGACCGCGCCGCCGGCATGCGCGACCTCGTGCACGCGGTCAGCTCGGGCCCCGCCGACGTGGAGGAGCTGGCCGACGCGCTGTGCGACCTGATCGGGGACGCGGGCGGGCGCGACGACATGGCCCTCCTCCTGCTGCGCCGCCGCGGCACGCCCACGCCGCGCGGCGGCGGCCCCCTGCGGCTGCGCCTCGCCCCCGGGGACCCGCAGGGCCCCTCGGCGGCCCGGCACCTGATCCGGGCGGCCGCGGCGGCCTGGGGCGCCCGCGAGCTGACGGACGAGATCGAACTGGCGGCGGACGAGCTGATGACGAACGCCCTCGTCCACACCGACGGCGGCGGCCACGTCGGCCTCCGCATGACCGCCGAGGGCCGCATCCGGATCGAGGTGGAGGACTCCAGCAGCGCCCTGCCGCACCGACGCGAGGCCGGCGACTGGTCGGTCTCCGGGCGCGGGCTGCTGCTGGTGGAGGAGCTGGCGCAGGACTGGGGCGTGGAGCCCCGGGGCGGCGGCAAGTGCGTGTGGTGCGAGTTCGCCGTCCCGCAGCACCCGGCAGGCCCCTGAACACGGCCCCCGGGAACCCCGCCCCGGGGTGCGCCGCCCGGAAATCCGGATGAGGACAGTTGCCATGGCCACGTACCGTGGCCTCCCATGGAACCACTGACCGAGAAGCAGATCCGCGCGTCCTTCGTCAACTGCACCAAGGGCGAGGCCTCGCGGCTGAAGCTCCCGCCGGACTTCGGCGAACTCCCCTGGGAGGACCTGGACTTCCTCGGCTGGATCGACCCCGCGGCCCCGCTCCGCGCCTACCTCGTGCGCACCGGAGCCGACGGGTCCGCCGTCGGCATAGGCCTCCGCGTCCCGGTCGCCAACCGCACCAGCGCCGTCAAGTCCAGCGTCTGCCAGATCTGCCTGACCGCGCACGCCGCCTCCGGCGTGTCCCTGCTCGTCGCCCCGCTCGCGGGCGCCCGCGGCCGCGACGGCAACACCGTCGGCTCGTACTTCTGCGCCGACCTCGCCTGCTCCCTGTACCTGCGCGGCAAGCGGCTGCCCAAGCTGCGGACCCGCACCTACGAGGAGACCCTCACCCTGGAGGAGCGCGTGGAGCGGGCCCTGGCCAACCTCGACGCGCTCACCGCCCGCATCACCGCCTGACGGCACCCGGCGGCGCGTCACAGTCCGACGAGCGCGACCTCCGTGGCCTTGACGCTCGTCCACACCTGAGCCCCGTCGGCCAGGCCCAGCTCGGCGGCCGCGTCCGGGGTGATCTCCGCGACCAGGTCGGGCACGCCGGGCGAGGCGACGAGCACGCGGAGCCGGCTGCCGGCCGAGGTGATCTCCCGGACGGTGCCCGGCCACACGTTGCGCGGGCTGCCGGCCGGGCGTTCGCGGTGCACCGACACCGCCTCCGGTCCGAAGACCGCGAGCGCCGGAGCCCCCCCGGGCAGCGTCTCGGCCACCACCATCCGGCCCCCGCCGGGCAGCGCGAGCCCCTCGGCGGACGCGGTCCCCGGCCAGGCGTTCCGGCCCAGCATCCGCGCCACCCACGGCGACCGCGGATGGCGGGCCACCTCGGCGGGCGGCGCGTCCTGCAGGGTGCGCCCGCCGGCCAGGACGAGCACCCGGTCCGCCAGCGACACCGCCTCGACCGGGTCGTGCGTCACCAGCAGGCACACCCCGCCGAAGCCGGCCAGGTGCGTGCGCAGCGTGTGCCGTACGCGGGCCCGGGTCGCCTGGTCGAGGGCGGCCAGCGGCTCGTCGAGCAGCAGCAGCCGCGGCCGGGCGGCGAGCGCCCGGGCGAGCGCCACCCGCTGGGCCTGCCCGCCGGACAGCTGGGCGGGCCTGCGGCCGGCGAGGTCGCCGACGCCGAGCCGCTCCAGCCACCGCCGGGCCTCCCGCCGGGCCTCCGCCCGCGGCACGCCGCGCGCCCGCAGCCCGTACGCCGTGTTGGCCAGGGCGCTCAGGTGCGGAAACAGCGCCCCGTCCTGGGGGACCCAGGCGACCCGCCGCCGGTGCGGGGGCAGGGCGGTGGCGTCGGTGTCGCCGAGCCGCAGCTCCGCCTCGGCGCGCGGGGTCAGCCCGAGGAGGGCCCGCAGCAGGGTGGTCTTGCCGGCGCCGTTCTCGCCGACGACGGCGATGGTGGTGCCGGGCTCGGCGTCCAGGGTGAGCTCGGTGTACCCGGTGACCGCCGCGTGCAGGGGCCAGCGTCCGCCGCCGTACGGGGCCGCGGCCGCCTCCCCGGGCTCGTACGTGGCCTGCGGCGGAACATCCTCCGGGGGCTGGGGCGCGGGCCGGCGGCGGGGGAGCGGGGCGCCCGTCCAGCGTCCCCGCAGCGCGACCAGCACGGCCATGGCGATCGCGAGCAGCAGCAGCGACACGGACGTCGCCGCCTCCGGGCGGTCCTGGAGGAGCAAGTAGACCTGGAGGGGGAGGGTCTGGGTGGTGCCGGGCAGGTTGCCCGCGAAGGTGATGGTCGCGCCGAACTCGCCCAGCGCGCGGGCCCACGTCAGCGCCGCCCCGGCCGCGAGGCCCGGAGCCGCCATGGGCAGGGTGACCGTGAAGAACACCCTGACCGGGGCGGCCCCCAGCGACGCGGCGGTCTCCTCGTAGCTCGGCCGCAGTCCGCCGAGCGCGCCCTCCAGGCTGATCACGAGGAACGGCATGGCGACGAACGTCGCCGCGAGGACCGCCCCCGACGTGTGGAACGGCAGGGTGACGCCGAAGGACTCCTCCAGCCACGGCCCGAGCAGCCCGCGCCGCCCGAAGCCGAGCAGCAGCGCCACACCGCCCACGGTCGGCGGCAGCACCATCGGCAGCAGCACCAGCGACCGCACGAACGCCTTGCCCGGGAAGTCGACGCGGGCCAGCAGCCAGGCCAGCGGCACCCCCAGCAGCAGCGACAGGCCCAGCGCCCAGAACGACACGACGAGCGAGAGCCGCAGGGCTTCGAGGACGCCGGGGCTGCCGAGGTGGCCGCCGAGTTCGGACCAGGGGGTGCGGACGAGGATCCCGACCAGGGGCAGCAGCAGGAACGCGACGGCGAGCAGCGCGGGCAGCGCCAGCGTCACGGGCGGCCGGGTGCGGGGGGTGCGGAGTCTGCTCATGGCGCGGCTACGGCTTCTGGAAGCCGGCGTCCCGGAGGATCCTCTGCGCCTCCGGGCCGCCCAGCCAGGCGGTGAACGCGGCGGCGGCGCCGGCGTTCCCCGACTGCATGAGCGTGGCGGCCGGGTAGGAGGCGACGGCGTTCTGCTCGTCCGGGATGTCGACCGCGGCGACCTTGCCGGCGGACTTGGCGGCATCCGTCGCGTAGACGAGGCCGGCGTCGGCCTCGCCGAGTTCGATCTTGCCGAGCACCGCGCGGACGTTGGGCTCCTCGGAGACGGGAGCCACGCGAACCTGCTGGGCGTCAAGGATCTGGCGGCTGTAGCGGCCGACGGGGACCTCGGGCGCCGCGAGGACCACCTTGATCTTGCTGTCGGCGAGGTCCTTCAGTCCTGCGATCTTGAACGGGTTCCCCTTGCCGGTGGCGATGACCAGGCGGTTCCTGGCGATGACGGACGGGCTGCCGGTCTCCGCGGCCAGGCCGTCCATCGTCCTGGTGTCGGCGGTGACGAGGACGTCCGCGGGGGCGCCCTGCCTGACCTGGGCGGCGAGCTCCTGGGAGCCGGCGAAGGAGAAGGTGATCCGGGTGCCCGGGTGCGTCTTCTCGTAGGCCGCGCCGGCGGTCCTGAAGGCGTCGGTGAGGGAGGAGGCGGCCAGGACGGTCAGGTGGGCCGCCGCAGGGCCGGAACCGCCGGGGCTGCCGGCGCCGGTGCCTCCGCCACCGCAGGCGGACAGGGCGGGCAGCAGGAGGGCGGCCGCGAGGGCCGGGGCGGTGCGGCGCAGGCGGGCGGGGGACGGCATGCGGTGCTCCTCGGTCGGATGTGCGGCGGGCGGTCGGGGCGGACGGCTCGCGAACCGGCCGCCGCCTCCAGGACGCGCTGCCTGGCCGACGGAGTACGTCGACATATGCGACACGGTAGGCACCTCGATCGCGCACATGCAATCCTCTTCGGAGGAAGCGCATCGCAGATGCGGCAGACGTTGTGGCATCCGCCGAAACTCGTTCCGGTTTCGGGTCCTCCACTCGCTAGAGTCGTGCCATGGCAGAGGGAGCAACCGAAACGGGGACGGCCCGGGTGGACGCCTGGATCTGGTCCGTCCGGCTGACGAAGACCCGCTCGATCGCGGCGACCGCGTGCCGCGCGGGCCATGTGAAGGTCAACGGCGAGCGGGCCAAGCCCGCGCAGTCGGTGAAGGCGGGCGACGAGGTGCGCCTGTTCCACGCGGGCCGCGAGCGGATCGTGGTGGTCCGGCGGCCGGTGACGAAGCGGGTGGGCGCGCCGGTGGCCGCCGAGTGCTTCGTCGACAACAGCCCGCCGCCCCCGACGCCCGTCGAGGCGGCCGCGGTCGGCATCCGCGACCGCGGTGCGGGCCGGCCGACCAAGCGGGACCGGCGCGAACTCGACCAGCTCCGCCGGCGCTGACTTGCCCGGCGGGGCGGCGTGCACGGCCGGGGGCGGCAGCCCGCCCCGCGCGCGCCGCCCCGCCGCCTGGTCAGCCCTTGCGGTAGTCGTACGCCTCCTGCGCCGCCGAGGCGACGGCGTCCAGGGAGGCCCCCGACGAGGCCGCGACGAGCGCCGCGACCGCGCCCTCCACGAACGGGGCGTCCACCAGGCGGGAGCCGAGCGGCAGTCCGTCGTCCGCCAGGAGCGCCTTCACCGTCAGCACAGCGCTGCCGAGGTCCGCGATGAGGGCCACGCCCGCGCCCCGGTCCACGTCCCGCGCGGCCGCCGCGATGCGCTCCGCGCTCGTCCCCAGGCCGCCGTCCGCGGTGCCGCCCGCCGCGGCGACCGGGGCCACCGCCCCGCCCGCCGCCAGTCCGGCCGCCAGCTCCGCGACCGACTCCGCGACCTGCGCGCTGTGCGACACCAGGACGATCCCGACCGGCCCGCCGCTCATCCGGCCACCTCCGCCAGGGCCGCCAGCAGCAGCGCCGAGGACGTCGCGCCGGGATCCTGGTGGCCGATGCTCCGCTCGCCCAGGTAGCTGGCCCTGCCCTTGCGGGCCAGCATGGGGACCGTGGCCAGCGCCCCGGCGTCGGCCGCCTCCGCGGCCGCCCGGTACGACGTTCCGAGCGCCGCCACCCCGGGCAGCAGCGCGTCCAGCATCGTCTTGTCGCCCGCTGCGGCGCCGCCCAGCGCGGCGACCGCGGCGACGCCCGCGTCCAGCGCCTTGCGCAGGTCCTCGTCGGAGACCTCGGCGGCGTCGCCGAGCTCCTTGCCGGTGCGGCGCAGCAGCGTCCCGTACAGGGGGCCGGAGGCGCCGCCCACCGTCGAGATCAGGGTCCGGCCCGCCAGTTGGAGCACCGCGGCCGGCGTGGCCGGCGGCTCCGAGTCCAGGGCCGCCCGCACCGCCGTGAAGCCGCGCAGCATGTTGGTGCCGTGGTCGGCGTCCCCGATGGGGGAGTCGAGTTCGGTCAGCCGGTCCGCCTCGCGCTCCACGGCGGCCGCCGCGGTCGCCATCCAGCGCCGGAAGAAGTCAGTGTCACGCAACTCGGTCTCCTCGCCTCGCACCACACCGGCCGGCCGGTCCCGCCGCCACCTCAAGCTCAGGCCCCCCACCGCAGGGCGGCGGTCCGCACGGGCGCGTCCCACAGTCGCAGCAGTTCCTCGTCGGCGCGGCACAGCGTCACCGAGCAGCCCGCCATGTCCAGGGAGGTGACGTAGTTCCCGACGAGGGTCCGGGCGACCTGCACGCCCCGCTCCGCGAGCGCCGCGGAGACGTCGGCGGTGAAGCCGTACAGCTCCAGCAGCGGCGTCGCCCCCATGCCGTTGACGAGGGCGAGCACCGGACCGTCCTTCGGCGCGATGCCGTCGAGCTCCTCCACGACGGCGCCGACGGCGGTCCGCGCGATCTCCCGGGACGGCATCACCGGCCGCCGCTCGCGCCCCGGCTCGCCGTGGATGCCGATGCCCAACTCCAGCTCGCCGTCCGGCAGGTCGAAGGTCGGCGTGCCCTTGGCGGGCGTCGTGCACGCGCTGAGCGCCACGCCGAAGCTGCGCGAGGCCCCGTTGACCCGGCGGGCGATCGCCGCGACCTCCTCCAACGGGGCCCCCGCCTCGGCTGCCGCTCCGGCGATCTTCTCGACGAACAGGGTGGCGCCGGTGCCGCGCCGGCCCGCCGTGTACAGGCTGTCGGTGACCGCCACGTCGTCGTTGACCAGCACCTGCTCGATGCGGATGCCGTCCTCCTCGGCGAGTTCGGCCGCCATCCGGAAGTTCAGCACGTCGCCTGTGTAGTTCTTCACGACGAAGAGCACGCCCTGCCCGGAGTCGACGGCCGCGGCCGCCCGCAGCATCTGGTCCGGGACGGGCGAGGTGAACACCTCGCCGGGGCACGCCGCCGACAGCATGCCGGGGCCGACGAAGCCGGCGTGCAGCGGTTCGTGCCCGGATCCGCCGCCCGAGACCAGGCCGACGCGGCCGCCCTCGCGCGCGCCCCGCCGTACGACGATCCGCCGCTCGACGTCGACCTCCAGGTCGGGGTGGGCGGCCGCGATGCCCCGCAGGGCGTCGGCGACGACGGTCTCGGGACGGTTGATCAGCATCCTCATGGCGTCTCCCCGGGTGGAGCGGCGGCGGGCGGGCGGCAGGACGGGGTCCGGTGCAGGACCGGGCGGCCCCCGCCCGCGTCCCGGCGATCGGAGGCGAGCCTATGCCGCGGGGCGGTGCAGCGTCACGGAACGCGCAGGGGCCGCGGGCCCGGGTCACCCCGCGGCCCCGGGGCTGCCGGGCGGCGCCGCCGCGCGCACCCCGCACCACCCGTTATCGATCGAATGTTCGAACAAGGGGGTAGGCTGGACCCATGAGCACGCTTAGCGGCCCCTCCGCATCGGGCGGCCTCCCCGGCCTCCAGGGCTCCCTCTTCGACCAGGGGGAGGACGTCGGCCTCGGCCCCCTGGCCGGCCTGCGCCGCACGCAGCTCGGATCCGGCGCCTGGGTCGACCACCTGCCGGGCTGGCTCACCGGCGCGGACGCCCTCTTCGCACACCTCGCCGAGCAGGTGCCGTGGCGGGCCGAGCGCCGCCGCATGTACGAGCAGGACGTCGCCGTGCCGCGCCTGCTCGCCCACTACGGCGCGGGCGAGCCGCTCCCGCACCCCGTCCTCGAAGAGGCCCGCGACGCCCTCGGGCGCCACTACGCCGCCGAACTCGGCGAGCCCTTCGCCACCGCCGGCCTGTGCCTCTACCGCGACGGCCGCGACAGCGTCGCCTGGCACGGCGACCGCACCGGCCGCTCCGCCACCGAGGACACCATGGTCGCCATCGTCTCCGTCGGCGACCCGCGCGACCTGGTCCTGCGCCCGCGCGGCGGCGGCCCGACCCTGCTGCGCCTTCCCCTCGGGCACGGCGACCTCGCCGTGATGGGCGGCTCCTGCCAGCGCACCATGGAGCACGCCGTGCCCAAGTCCGCCAAGGCGGTCGGCCCCCGCATCAGCATCCAGTACCGGCCCCGCGGCGTGGCCTGAGGCTCAGGCGGGCCCCGGCCCCTCCGCCGCGGGCTCCCGGCGCACCGCCTGGGCTGCCGCCCGGAGCGAACGCAGCGCGAACAGCAGGACGCCGACGTCGTCGAGGTAGACCGGGTCGGGGAGCAGGTCCACCGGCGAGACCGTGTAGACCACGGCCACCCAGAACAGGGCCTTGTCGCGGAGCGGAACCCCCGCGTCGAGCAGCATCCGCCGCGCCCGCACCACCCGTACCAGCAGTACGGCGGCCGCGGCGGCCAGCACCAGGCCGGCCGCCGCCGCGGCCGTCAGCCAGAGCGTCGTCGAGTCCATGCACCCTCCCTGCCCGTTGCGTGCGCCGCCCGCCGGAGCCGCCGTGTCAGTCCTGTGCCCGCAGGCGGCGGCTTACCTCGCCGAGCCCGTCGGCGATCGCCTCCAGCTGCGCCGGGGTCAGGACGTCTATGAGGGCCTCGCGGACCGCCGACACGTGCCCGGGGGCGGCCTCCTCCAGGCGGGCCCGCCCGGCTTCGGTGAGGACGGCGAAGACCCCGCGGACGTCGGAGGGGCAGCTGCGGCGCTGCACCAGGCCGGCCTTCTCCATCTGCGTCACCTGGTAGGTCAGGCCGCTCTTCGAATTGATCAGGCCATTGGCGAGTTCCGTCATCCGGAGCTCGTTGCCGGGTGCGGCCGCGAGCCGCACGAGGATCTCGTACTGCGGGTGGGAGAGTCCGGAGTCGTCCTTGAGCTGCTGGTCCAGATGCCGGTTCACCAGGGCGGAAGCCGCCAGGAAGCCCCTCCAGGCGCGCATCTCCCGCTCGTCCAGCCATCGCGTTCCAGCCATGGCCCCAGGGTACACGGGTTGTTCCAATTTGAATCACTCGCTACTGTCGACCAGGATGGCGGTTCGAATTTGAACAACTCCCTCGCCGCCGAGGGCCGCCCGACCGGAAGGATCCCCATGACCAGCCCCTCCGTCGCCACGACGCAGTCGCAGGCCGCCGCACCGGCCGCCCCCCTCGCCCTGGCCGCGCCCGGACAGGACGCCGGCCTGCTCCTGCTCCGCCTCGTCCTCGGCCTGACGATGGCCGCCCACGGCAGCCAGAAGCTCTTCGGCTGGTTCGGGGGCGGCGGCATCAGCGGCACCGGCAAGTTCTTCACCTCCGTCGGCTACCCGGCGGGCGACGCGATGGCCGTCGTCGCCGGCCTCACCGAGACGCTCGGCGGCCTCGGCCTCGCCCTGGGCGTCCTCACCCCGCTCGCCGGCGCCGCCGTCACCGGCACCATGATCAACGCGATCGCCGTGCACGGCACAGAGTCCTTCTTCGCCACCAAGGGCGGCATGGAGTACGAACTCCTGCTCACCGCCGCCGCCGCGGCCCTCACCCTCACCGGCCCCGGCCGCCACGCCGTCGACCGCTTCGTGCCGTTCCTGCGCGCCCACCGGCTGACCCACGGCGCCGTCGCGCTCGCCATCGGCATCGCCGCCGCGGCCGTCACGCTCCTCGTCCGCGCCTGACGCACCGGCGCCCCGCCCGCCCGTCCGCCGCGGGCCGGCGGGGCGCCGCCCGCGACGTTTCCCCTGATTGGGGCAGCCGATCCGCGGGAAAAGCGCACGAATGACACAACCCATCGAAGACTACGCAATCATCGGCGACCTGATGACGAGCGCGCTCGTCGGCCGCGACGGGTCCATCGACTGGCTGTGCCTGCCCCGCTTCGACTCCGCCGCCTGTTTCGCCGCCCTCCTCGGCACCCGCGAGAACGGCCACTGGCGCCTCGCCCCCGCCGCGGCCGCCGAGGGCGAGCAGTGCACCCGCCGCGCCTACCTCGACGACACCCTGGTCCTGGAGACGTACTGGGACACCCCCGACGGCTCCGTCAAGGTCGTCGACTTCATGCCGCAGCGCGACACCGCCCCCGACGTCATGCGCATCGTCGAAGGCCTCTCCGGCAGCGTCACCGTGCGCAGCACCCTCCGCCTGCGCTTCGACTACGGGCACGTCGTCCCCTGGGTCCGCCGCATCGACAGCGAGCGCGTCGCCGTCGCCGGACCCGACTCCGCCTGGTTCCGAAGCGAACCGCCCGTGCCCACCTGGGGCGAGGCCAACAGCACCCGCTCCGAGTTCACCGTCTCCGCCGGCGAAAGCGTCGCGTTCGTCCTCACCTGGCACCCCTCGCACGAACCCCGGCCCCGCACCGTCGACCCCCGCACCGCCCTGCGGCACTGCATCGACGACTGGCGGGCCTGGACCGCGCAGTGCTGCTACGAGGGCCCGTACCGGGAGGCCGTCACCCGCTCCCTGATCACCCTCAAGGCACTCACCTACGCTCCCACCGGCGGCATCGCCGCCGCCGCGACCACCTCGCTCCCCGAGGAGATCGGCGGCGTCCGCAACTGGGACTACCGCTACTGCTGGCTCCGCGACTCCACCCTCACCCTGGGCTCCCTCATCGCCACCGGCTTCCTCGACGAGGCCCGCGCCTGGCGCGAATGGCTGCTCCGCGCCGTCGCCGGCGACCCCGCCGACCTCCAGATCATGTACGGCCTCGGCGGCGAGCGCCGCCTGCCCGAGACCGAGCTGCCCTGGCTGTCCGGCTATGAGCGCTCCGCGCCCGTCCGCATCGGCAACGCCGCCGTCGACCAGCTCCAGCTCGACGTGTACGGCGAGGTCCTCGACGCCCTCTACCTGGCGCGCACGGCCGGCCTGCCCGCCGAGCGCCAGGGCTGGCGCATCCAACTCGCCCTCCTCGACTTCCTGGAGCGCAACTGGCGCCGCCCCGACGAGGGCCTGTGGGAGGTCCGCGGGCCCCGCCGCCACTTCGTCCACTCCAAGGTGATGGCCTGGGTCGCCGCCGACCGCGCCGTGCGCACCCTGGAACGGGACCCGTCCGAGCTCGGTGACGTCGAGCGCTGGCGCGCCATGCGGGACGAGGTCCACCGCGACGTCTGCGAGAACGGCTACGACCCCGAACGCAACACCTTCACCCAGTTCTACGGCTCCCGCGAACTCGACGCCGCCACCCTCCTCATCCCCCGCGTCGGCTTCCTCCCGCCCGACGACCCGCGCGTGATCGGCACCGTCGACGCCGTCCGCGCCGAACTCGGCAGCAACGGCGGCCTCGTCCGCCGCTACAGCACCGAGGGCCCCTCCGTCGACGGACTCCCCGGGGGCGAAGGCGCCTTCCTCGCCTGCTCCTTCTGGCTGGCCGACGCCCTCCACCTCACCGGCCGCGACAAGGAGGCACGGGAGCTGTTCGAGCGGCTGCTCGCCGTCCGCAACGACGTCGGCCTCCTCGCCGAGGAGTACGACCCCGTCGCCGACCGCCAACTCGGCAACTTCCCCCAGGCCTTCAGCCACATCGCCCTCGTCGACACCATCCTCACCCTCGGTACCCCGGGCGGCCACCCCTTCGGCCCCCGCTGAGAGCGCCTCGGCCCGGCCCGGCCCGGCCCGCCCGCCCCGCCCAGCCCGGCAGGCTCACACCCGCCGCGGGACCGCCTCCCGCGACGCCAGCAGCAGCGCCACGTCGTCCGCCCTGTCGGCGACCCCGCGCGCCACGCCGATCAGCCGGTCCGCCGTCTCCGCCAGCGGCGACGGCCGGGCCGCGGCCAGCGCCGCCCGCAGCCGCTCCACCCCCACGTCGATGTCCGTGTCCGGCATCTCCACCAGCCCGTCCGTGTACATCGCCAGGACCGCCCCCGGCGCCAGCCGGAAGTCCGTCACCGGGTACACGGCCTCCGGATCGATCCCCAGCACCACCCCGCCCGGCAGGTCCAGCACCTCGGCCCGCCCGTCGGCGTGCCGCAGCAGCGGCTGCGGATGCCCCGCCCGCACCGCCTGCGCCCGCCCCGACACCGGGTCGAGGACCACGTAGCAGCAGCTCGCGAACTGCCCCGGGTCCAGGTCGATCAGCAGCCGGTTGGTGCCCGCGACCACCTGCTCGGGCGCGTTCCCGCTCAGCGCGAACGCCCTTACCGCGCTGCGCACCTGGCCCATCGTCGCCGCCGCCGCGACACCGTGGCCCTGCACGTCCCCGATGACCAGCGCCAGCAGGCCCCCGCCCGTCTCCACCACGTCGTACCAGTCGCCGCCCACGTCCATGCCCACCGTGCCGGGCAGGTACCGGCCCACCGTCGTGACATGCCGCCGCTCCGGCAGCCGGTGCGGCAGCAGGGCCGACTGCAGCCCCCGCGCCAGGGCCGCCTCCGAGTCGTAGCGCTGCGCCCGCTCCAGCGCCTGCGCGATCAGCCCCGCCAGCGCCGTCAGCACCGTCCGCTCCTCCGGGCTGAAGCCGCGGGGCGCGTCGAACCCGAGGATGCAGGAGCCCACCGGCCGGCCCGACGCGATCAGCGGCAGGAACGCCCGAGCCCCCACGTGCGCGTCCAGCGGGATCCCCGGGTACGCGGCCGCCAGGTGCTCCATCGACTCGAAGAAGATCGGCCGGCCCGACGTCAGGGTCTCCACGCCCGGCAGCCGCGCATCCAGCCCCACCCCGTCGAACCGGTCCAGGAACCCCTGCGGGAAACCCGTCTCCCACGCCAGGTACAGGTGGCGGTCGCTCAACAGGTAGATCGCCAGCTGGCGGCCCCCGAACGCCGGCAGAAGCTCCTGCGTCACCACCGCCGACACCTGCCGAGCCGTCACCGCCTCCGTCAGCGCGATCGCCAGCGCCACCGGCCGGTACAGGGCCGACGCCCGGTCCTCGGGCGCCCGCAGGTCCGCACCGCGCCGCGCCACCGCCTCCGGCGCGTACGCCGGCTGCTCGGTCCCGCCGATGACGACCGTCACCCCGTCCGGCCCCGGGTACAGGTCGACCGCCACCCACTCCCCGGGCGGCTGCCGGCCCCGCCGCGCGGGGAAGTGCACCGGGTCGCCCGCCATGAACACCGCCCGGAAGTGGTCCTCGTACGCCGGGTGCGCCAGCCAGGGCACCGCCTCCCACAGCAGCCGCCCCCGCAGCTCGGGACCGCCCGCGCCCAGCCGGCCCGCCGCCGCGTTCACGTACCGGATCCGCCCCCCGCGGTCCACGGACAGCACCGCCCGCGGAAACCGCTCCAACGCCTCCCGCGCACCCTGCGCCCGCCCCGGCGGCGGCACCAGCACCGGATCCCCCGACCACTCCACCACGGCCCCGTCCCCCGCCAGGGCCGCGAGCTCGGCGGCCAGCCGCGCCCCGACCGCCCCCAGCCGCTCCCGGTCTCCAGCCGGCACCGCCACACCCGGCGTGGCCGGCCGCAGCACGAACAGCACCCCGAACTGCTCTCCACCGGCGGAGACCGGCTCGTACAGCGACCCGAACGGGAACGGCAGCCCGGCCATCAGCTGCGGGAACCGCCGTGTCGCCGACTCCGCGTCCGGCAGGTACACGCCCGAACCCGTGCGGTGCGCCTCGGCGACCGGGAACGGCCGGTTCACCTGGATCCGCCACCACGGCCGGAACAACTGGCCCGGCACCCCGGTCAGCGCCGCCATCAGCAGCACATTGCCGGCTCCCGAGCGCAGGTACACCCCGCCCGCAAACCCGCCGACGGCCTCCACCGCCTCGCCGGCCGCCCGTACGAGCGCTCGGGCCAGGGCGTCGCGGCCCGGGCCGCTGTCCGGTCTCGCCGTCACACAGCCAGCATGCCCCCGCCCCGCCGCCACCGCGACCGCCGCCCGCCCGGCCCGGACGCCCGCCCGCCGGGTCCGGACGCCGCGCCGGCGGGGCGAACGACTCGCCCGTCCGGGGGGGACGGGCTCGCGCCCCCGCCGCCGCCCGCCCGGACGCGGGGCACGATACGCAGGCGTCCACCCCGCCCGCCCCCGGAAGGCAAGGCAGAGCATGCGGTTCCCGTACGACACCCTCGGCGAAGGGTTCCCGGAGTCGGCGACCACGGCGGCCTACTCCGCCGCCGACACCCACACCCTCCTGGAGGCGCTCGACGCGCTCGGCGGCGTCCACGGCCTCGACACCCTCGACCTGGCCTGCGGACACGGCCACAACACCCGGCTCCTCGCCCGCGGCGGAGCCCGCCGCGCCGTAGGCGTCGACACCTCCGAGGCGCTGGTCCGCAAGGCCCGCGCCCACGCCCGCCACATCCCCGGAGCCGTCGCCTACGTCGTCGCCGACACCGCCGAGCTCCCCAGGATGGGGCCCTTCGACCTCGTCACCGCCGCCTACCTGTTCAACGAGGCACCCGACCGGACCGCCCTCCACGGCATGTTCCGCTCCATCCGGGCCAACCTGCGCGACGGCGGCCGGCTCCTCGCCACCGTTCCCAACGCCGGGGCCTACCCCCACGTCGACTGGTCGCCGTACGGAGTCCGCATCGTCGAGCGCATCCCCGCCGGCGACGCGCCCCTGCTCAAGGCGCAGCTCGCCGACGACCCCTCCGTCGCGTTCGAGTTCCGCGAGTGGGCGCACTCCGACTTCGCGGAAGCCGCCGTCGAGGCCGGGTTCAGCACCGTCGCCTGGCAGCCCAACCGCACCCCGCCCGCCGACGCCGCACGCGACGAGGCCTACTGGAACGCGTACCGCGCCTGGCCCGTCAGCTCCCTCATGACCTGCACGGCCTGAGCCCGCCCGGCCCTCACTCCGCGGCGGCCGTCCGGACCAGCTCCACGATCCGGTCGCGGGCCGCCCGCCCCTCCGGCACCGGCAGCAGCGGATAGGCGTGCAGCAGCCCCGCCTCCTCGTGCAGCTCCACCTCGGAACCCGCCTCCCGCGCCCGCCGCACCAGCTCCCGGCTGTCCGTCGCCAGCACGTCCCGGGTCCCCGTGAACACCGTCATCGGCGCCAACCCCTCCAGCGACCCCCGCAGGGGGCTCACCCGCGGATCCTCCGCCGGCAGGGTCCCCGCGTACAGCCGCCCCGCCTCCCGCAGCCCCGACCGCGCCTGCACCGGATCCACGGCCTCCAACGCCGCCTGGTCCGGATGGCTCACCGTCAGGTCCAGCCAGGGCGATATCAGCACGATCCGGGACGGCTGCGCCCCCGTACGGTCCCGCAGCCGCTGCGCCGCGGCCAGCGCCAGCCCGGCGCCCGCCGCGTCCCCGACCAGCACCGTCCCGCCCTCCCCGCCGCCCTCGATCAGGCCGCTGAGCAGGTCCGCGGCGATCGGCACCGTACGGTCCGCCGTGCCCCGCGGGGCCAGCGTGTACGCCGGCACCACCACCCGGGCCCGCGCCTGCGTCACCAGCGTCCGCACCATCGCCCAGTGCGGCCGCACCAGCTCGTGGACGTAACCGCCCCCGTGCACGTACAGCACCCGGGCCGCCGGCTCGACACCCCGCGGGCAAGCGTCGTACACGGGCCACGCCCCGACGAACGTCCGCGATATCTCCGCGACCCGCCCCAGCGACCGGGGCGGCAGGTGCGATGCCGGCCGGCGCGCCGCCTCCGCGACCAGCGCCCGCACCGCCTCCGCACTCGCGAGCCGCCTCCGCCGGCCCGCCGCGACCAGCGCGACCGACAGCGCCCTGCTGCGCAGACTCGGCACGCCCGACACCTCCCCTTGCCCGACCCCCGCGGGCGGCCCATGCGCAGGCCACCCGCCCTTCACGGGAGGAGCATAGGCGTGAAGCTGCGCTGTCGACCCGCTTAAGAAATCCTCGATGGACTGATCACCGCGCAGGTCGGCAGATTGGACCCGTCGATACGCCGCACCAGCCCCACAGGCCGCGGCACCCCCTGCACATGCCTGGAGCCACCCCATGAAGGCACTCGTCAAGCACAAAGCCGAACCCGGGCTCTGGCTGATGGACGTCCCGGAACCGGAGTACGGCGCCGGGGACGTGCTGATCAAGGTGCTGCGCACCGGCATCTGCGGCACCGACCTGCACATCCGCTCCTGGGACGGCTGGGCGCAGGGCGCCGTCAAGACGCCCCTCGTCCTCGGGCACGAGTTCGTCGGCGAGGTCGCCGCGGTCGGCGCCGACGTCCGCGACATCGAGGTCGGCGCGCTCGTCAGCGGCGAGGGCCACCTGGTGTGCGGCAAGTGCCGCAACTGCCTGGCCGGCCGCCGCCACCTGTGCCGCAGCACGGTCGGCCTCGGGGTGGGCCGCGACGGCGCGTTCGCCGAGTACGTCGTCCTGCCCGCGCAGAACGTGTGGGTGCACCGCACCGCCGTCGACCTCGACGTCGCCGCGATCTTCGACCCGTTCGGCAACGCCGTCCACACCGCCCTGTCCTTCCCGCTCGTCGGCGAGGACGTCCTGATCACCGGGGCCGGCCCGATCGGCATCATGGCCGCCGCGGTCGCCCGCCACGCCGGCGCCCGCAACGTCGTCATCACCGACGTCAGCCCCGAGCGCCTGGAGATCGCCCGCAAGGCCGGAGCCAACCTCGCCCTCGACGTCTCGGACGCGACCATCGCCGACGCACAGGAGCGGCTCGGCCTGCGCGAGGGCTTCGACGTCGGCCTGGAGATGTCCGGCCGCCCCGAGGCGATGCGCGACATGATCGCCAACATGACGCACGGCGGGAAGATCGCCATGCTCGGCCTGCCCGCCCAGGAGTTCCCCGTCGACTGGGCGAAGGTCGTCACCTCGATGATCACCATCAAGGGCATCTACGGCCGCGAGATGTTCGAGACCTGGTACGCGATGACCGTCCTGCTGGAAGGCGGCCTCGACCTCAGCCCCGTCATCACCGGCCGCTACTCGCACCGCGACTTCGAGGCCGCCTTCGACGAGGCCGCCACCGCCCGCAGCGGCAAGATCATCCTGGACTGGACCGCGTAACCGCGGCCGCCCCGCACGCCACCTCCCCCCGGCCGGGTCCCGCAGAACCCTCCCCCCTCCGCGGGGCCCGGCCCCCTCCGTCTCCCTCAGCCTCCCTCCGTCCCCTTCCGCCGCACGGAGGAGAAAGCGAGCACCGCACCATGTTCGAGAACGTCCGCGAAGACCTTCGCGCCACCCTCGACGAGATCCGCTCCGCCGGTCTGCACAAGCCCGAGCGGGTCATCGGCACCCCGCAGAACGCGGCCGTCGCCGTGACCGCCGGCGGCACCCCCGGTGAGGTCCTCAACTTCTGCGCCAACAACTACCTCGGCCTCGCCGACCACCCCGAGGTCGTCGCCGCCGCCAAGGAGGCCCTCGACCGCTGGGGCTACGGCATGGCCTCCGTCCGTTTCATCTGCGGCACCCAGGAGGTCCACAAGGAGCTGGAGGCGCGCCTGTCCTCCTTCCTCGGCCAGGAGGACACGATCCTCTACTCCTCCTGCTTCGACGCCAACGGCGGCGTCTTCGAAACCCTCCTCGGCCCCGAGGACGCCGTCATCTCCGACGCCCTCAACCACGCCTCCATCATCGACGGCATCCGCCTCTCCAAGGCCCGCCGCTTCCGCTACGCCAACCGCGACATGGCCGAGCTGGAAGCCCGCCTGAAGGAGGCCGCGGAGGGCGGCGCCCGCCGCAAGCTCATCGTCACCGACGGCGTCTTCTCCATGGACGGCTACGTCGCCCCCCTGACCGACATCTGCGACCTCGCCGACCGCTACGACGCCATGGTCATGGTCGACGACTCCCACGCCGTCGGCTTCGTCGGCCCCGGCGGCCGCGGCACCCCCGAGCTGCACGGCGTCATGGACCGCGTCGACATCATCACCGGCACCCTCGGCAAGGCCCTCGGCGGCGCCTCCGGCGGCTACGTCGCCGCCCGCACCGAGATCGTCGAGCTGCTCCGCCAGCGCTCCCGCCCCTACCTCTTCTCCAACTCCCTCGCCCCCGTCATCGCCGCCGCCTCCCTCAAGGTCCTCGACCTGCTGGAGTCCGCCGGGGACCTCCGCGAGCGCCTCGCCGCCAACACCGCGCTCTTCCGCACCAAGATGACCGAGGCCGGCTTCGAGATCCTCCCCGGCGACCACGCCATCGCCCCCGTCATGATCGGCGACGCCGCCGAGGCGGGCCGCATGGCCGAGCTCCTCCTGGAACGCGGCGTGTACGTGATCGGCTTCTCCTACCCCGTCGTCCCCATGGGCCAGGCACGCATCCGCGTCCAGCTGTCCGCCGCCCACTCCACCGCCGACGTCGAGCGGGCCGTCGCCGCGTTCACCGAGGCCCGCGCGGCCCTCGCCGCCGCCCGGGGCTGACATCATGGAGGGGTGATCGACCCCCGCCGGCTGCGCATCCTGCGGGCCGTGGCGGACCACCGTACGGTGACCGCCGCGGCCGCAGCCCTGTACCTCACCCCCTCCGCCGTATCCCAGCAGCTCGCGGCGCTCGAACAGGAAACCGGGCACGCCCTGCTGACCCGCAGCGGACGCGGCGTACGGCTCACCGCCGCCGGCGAGATCCTCCTCGCCCACACCCACGAGGTCCTCGCCCAGCTCGAACGGGCCGAGGCCGAACTCGCCGCCTACGCCGGCGGCACCGCCGGCGAGGTCACCGTCGCCGCCTTCGCCACCGGCATAGCCGAAGTCCTCGCCCCCGCCATCGCCCGCCTCGCCCGCGACCACCCCGGCATCCGCCTCCGCGTCCGAGACGCCGAAGGCGACGAAAGCCTCCCCCTCGTCCTCGACGGCGAGGCCGACATCGCCCTCGCCGTCGAATACCGCGGCGCGCCCGGCGCCGACGACGGCCGCCTGTCCGTCGTCCCCCTCTACGCCGAACCCTTCGACGCGGTCCTCCCCGCCGGCCACGCCCTCGCCGACCTCCCCGAGGTCCGCCTGGCCGACCTCTCCGACTCCGACTGGGTCGGCCAGTACCCCGGCAACCCGTGCCACGACGTGACCCTCCTGGCCTGCGAACTCGCCGGCTTCCAGCCGCGCTTCCGCCACTCCTCGGACGACTTCCGCGCCGTGACGGCCCTCGTCGGCGCGGGAGCCGGAGTCGCCCTTGTCCCCCGCTCGGCCCTGCGGGGCATGGACCTCAAGGAGGTCCAGGTCCGCCCGGTATCCGGTCTCCCGGCCACCCGCCGCGTCTTCGCCGCAACCCGCAGGGGCGCCGAAACCCACCCCCTGCTGGCCCCGATCCTGACGGCCCTGACGACGGAGGCATCGCGGCTGGACACGCGGGAGTGAGGGGCGGCCCGGCGGGGGCGGGGGAGCTGCGGGGGGCGGAGGCGGAGCCGGAGGAGGCGGCGGGATGTGGTGTAACGGGAGCGGCGGGAGCGGCGGGAGCGGCGGGAGCGGCGGGGGCGGGATGGGCGGAGGCGGCGGGAGCCGGTTGGGCGGGAGCGGCGTGCTCGGGTCGGTCGGTGGCGGCGGGCGGGGCCGGTGGGAGCCGCGCGGGCGGGTCGGCCGAAAGCGGCGGGAGCCAGGTTTGGCGGCAGTTGCGCGCTCGTGTCGGCCGGAGGCGGCGGGAGCCGGTTGGGTGGGAGCGGCGCGACGGGGTCGGAGGGCGACGGCGGCGGCGGGGTTTTGGCGGGAGCCGGCCGGTCGGGGCCTGTGCGTGCCGGGGGTGTCCCGGCAGCCCATTGTCCTTCCGGGTCGGGCCGTCCTGTAAAGGGCGCGCCCGTTGGGCGCGTCGCTGCGCGATGGCCCTTGCGGGCCACCCTTGACAGGCCGTCCCGCCCCGGAATGCCAACAAGCTGCCGGGAAGCCCCCAGGGGAACGGCCTGGAGGGACCACGAGGCATGAGGGGCCATCAGAGCCCGTGCTCTCCCGCCCCGGCAGCCCCTTTCGCCCCACCGGCATCAGCCGTGCCCGCTCGGCGCCGGGGTCGGGCCACTTCCCGCCCCAAGGCCTGTTCGAGGCCTCGCCCGGCGGCCGGGCAGCCGTGACCGTACGAAACGACGCCCAGATCATCATCCGGCGACAGAAGCGCACCAGATCGCTACGTGCTCCCCTCGTCTCGGCGGCCGTCGGCCGTCCGTGGCCGCGAACCGCCCCACATCACGTCACGCCCCTGTTTGTCCGGCGGCTGTCGGCCGCCGGGGCCGCGAAGCGCCCCACCCCGCTCCCTGTTCCTCACGTCTCGGCGGCTGAAGGCCGTCCGTGGCGGTAATGCGCCGTAGATCGCACCACGCCCCTGTTTGCTCGGCGGCTGGCGGCTGGCGGCTTTCAGCTGTCGCGGGCGGCGAAGCGCCCCGCCCCGCTCCGTGTTCCTCACATCTCGACGACAGACGGCAGGCAGGCGGGATCCGTCCTCCTTGTACCGGCGGTTCGGCAGTCAGCCGCCGGTAAACGGCGCCCATGTAGCGATCTGGGGCGCTTGCCGGCCCCGGACGGCGGCCAGCCGCCGGAGGAGGTGAGGTGCGTGGCGATCTGGTGCGCTTCTGTCGCCGGATGATGATCTGGGCGTCGTTTCGTGCGGTCACGGCTGCCCGGCCGCCGGGCGAGGCCTCGAACAGGCCTTGGGGCGGGAGGTGGCCCGGCCCCGGCGCCGAGCGGGGACGGCTGATGCCGGTGGGGCGAAAGGGGCTGCCGGGGCGGGGGAGCAGGGTCGCTGATCCGCCCGGAAGGTCGAGGTTCCTCCAGGCCGTTTCCTCCCCCTGGGGGCTTCCCGGCAGCTTGTTGTCTTTCCGGTGTGGGACGTCCTGTCAAGGGTGGCCCGCAAGGGCCATCGCGCAGCGACGCGCCCAACGGGCGCGCCCTTTACAGGGCGGCCCGCGCCGGAACGACAATGGGCTGACGGGACGCCCCCAGCACGATTCCGACCCCGAGTCGTCGGCTCCCGCCCTTCCGCCGCCCGGGCCGTCGCCTTCCGCCGCCGCGTCCGTGGTTCCCGCCAAGCCCCGCCCCCGCCGTCGTCTTCCGCCGCCGCGTCCGCGACTCCTGCCAAGCCCCGCCCCCGGCGTCGCCCCTCCGACCCCTGCCCTGCCTCCGCCCCACCCCCTCACACCCGCCGGACCGCCACTCCCGCCGCCTCGAATCGGCTTGCCACCTCGTCGGGCAGAGCCGTGTCCGTGACCAGGGTGTCCACCGTGGACGTCGGGCAGATGCGGGCGAAGGCGCGGACTCCCAGCTTGCTGGAGTCGGCCGCGACGACCACGCGGCGGGCGCGGTCGCACAGCAGGCGGTTCATCGCGGCCTCGTCCTCGTGGCGGGTTGCCGCACCGTCGGCGGGGTCGAAGGCGTCCACGCCGACGATCGCCGTGTCCACGGAGAGTTGGCCGAGGACCTGCTGCGCCAGCGGGCCCGTCAGCTCGTACGACTGGGCGCGGGCGACCCCGCCCGTCAGGACGATCTTGAACTGTGGGCGGATGACCAGCTCGCCCGCGATGTTGAGGGCGTTCGTCACCACCGTCAGGGCGGGCGTGCCGGCGTCCTGGGCGCCGGCGCGGGCGAGGTCCGGGCGGGCGGCCAGGGCGCGGGCCACTTCCGTGGTGGTCGTGCCGCCCGTCAGGCCGATCACCTCGCCCGGGGTGATCAGGGCCGCGACCGCCTCGCTGATGCGGCGCTTCTCCGCGGCCCGGCGGGACGTGCGGTAGCGCAGCGGAAGTTCGTACGACACCCCGTGCACGACCGCGCCGCCCCGGGTGCGGACCAGGAGCTGCTGTTCGGCCAGGAGATCGAGGTCGCGGCGGACGGTCGCGGCGGACACGCCGAGCGTCTCCGCCGCGGGCTCGACCTCGATCTCTCCGCGCTCGACCAGCAGGTCCAGCAGCGTTTGCCAGCGCTCCTTGCGGGTCATGGATCCCACGCGTTCGCCCCCTAGGTGTTCCCGTGTGCCCGGCACTCCGGCCGGCGGCGCCTGCGCCGTGGCTCGTGCGCCGACATTAGCCCAGGCGCCGCGGGCACCGAGATGCTTGAAGTTGCGTGAAAGCGCCCGATACCTTGCAGGAAAGCGCATCGCCGCGCCGACATCCAGCGCCACGCCCACCCGACCCGCATCAGTCCGGCCAGGGAGCCGCCATGAGCCAGAGCCACGTCGCGTACGAACTGGGCACGCAGCCCGAGTGCTGGGAGCGGGCCGCCGAACTGGCGCCCAGGCAGCGGGCGGTGCTGCCGCAGCCGGGGGAGCGGGTGGCGATCGTGGGGTGCGGGACCTCGTACTACATGGCGCAGGCCGCGGCCGCGTTGCGGGAGGAGGCCGGGCAGGGCGAGACGGACGCGTTCCCCGCGTCCGAGTTCCCCCTGCACCGCCGCTACGACAGGGTGGTGGCGGTGACGCGGTCGGGCACGACCACGGAGGTCCTGGAGCTGCTGGCGGGGCTGCGCGATGCGGGAGTGGCGACGACCGCGGTGGTCGGGGACCCCGCGACGCCCGTGATGGCGCTCGCCGGCGACCTCGTCGTCCTGGACTTCGCCGACGAGCGGTCCGTCGTCCAGACCCGGTTCGCGACGACCGCCCTGACGCTGCTGCGCGCCCACGTCGGCCGGCACACCGCCGCCGCGGTCGCTGACGCGCGGACGGCGCTCGCCGAGGAGCTGCCCGAGCGGATCGCCCTGCACCGGCAGTTCACGTTCCTCGGGCGCGGCTGGAGCGTGGGCCTGGCGCACGAGGCGGCGCTGAAGATGCGCGAGGCGTCGCTGTCGTGGGCGGAGTCGTACCCGGCCATGGAGTACCGGCACGGCCCGATCAGCATCACCGGCCCCGGAACGGTCACCTGGTCGCTCGGCGGTGCGCCGGACGGGCTGGCCGGGCAGGTGGAGGCGGCCGGGGGCCGGTGGGTGGAGGGTGGGCTGGACCCGCTCGCCGAGCTGGTCCGCGTCCACCGGCTCGCGGTGGCGGTGGCCGCCGAACGGGGGCTGCATCCGGACCGGCCGCGGAACCTGACGCGCTCGGTGATCCTCGCGGCGGGCGAGGAGGCGGTCCGATGAGCCTCGTCCCGGCAGGTGCGCTGGTCGCGGAGGCGGCGGCCGCGGGCCGGGCCGTCGCGGCGTTCAACATCATCACCCTGGAGCACGCCGAGGCCGTCGTCGCGGGCGCGGAGCAGGCGGGCCTGCCGGTGATCCTCCAGCTCAGCGAGAACGCGGTGAAGTTCCGCGGCGGGGCGCTGCTGCCCATCTCGCGGGCCGCCGCGGCCTGTGCGGAGGCGGCCGGGATCCCGGTGGGGCTGCACCTCGACCACGTGCAGAGCGCCGACCTGCTGCGGCGGGCGGCGGACGCCGGCTTCGGATCGGTGATGTTCGACGCGGCCCGGCTGCCGTACGCGGAGAACCTGGAGGCGACGCGCGCGGCGGCCGAATGGGCGCACGCCAACGGGCTGTGGATCGAGGCGGAGCTGGGCGAGGTCGGCGGCAAGGACGGCGCGGCCCCGCCCGACCCGCACGCCCCGGGGGCGCGTACGGATCCGGAGGAGGCCCGGCGGTTCGTCGCCGACTCGGGGGTGGACGCCCTGGCCGTGGCGGTCGGCACGAGCCACGCCATGACGAGCCGCACCGCGTCGCTGGACCGCGCGCTGCTGGGGAGGCTGGCGAAGGCCGTGGACGTGCCGCTGGTGCTGCACGGCTCCTCGGGGCTGCCGGACGCGGAGCTTGCGGCCGCGGTCGCGGGCGGCATCCGGAAGGTCAACATCGGTACGGCGCTGAACGTGGCCATGACCGGCGCCATCCGTGCGCACCTGACCCCCGCGGACCCGCGCCCGTACCTGGCGGCCGCCCGGACGGCGATGGCGGCGACGGCCGTGGCCCTGCTGGGGGCGCTGGCGCGCTGAGCGCGCCGCAGCACCGGGCCGTGCGGGCGGGGTGTCCGCACGGTCGCCCTTCCGGATTGGTGGAACGCGTTCTACCCTGCCCCCCACTCGCAAGCCCCCGAACGCGACCGCGCCCGCGCCACCACACACCCGGAGGGCCCGTGCACCTCGAATACACGCCCGAGCAGCAGCGGTTGCGCGCCGAGCTGCGCGCCTACTTCGCCGCGCTGGTGCCGCCGGAGGAACGCGCCCGCCACCGGGACCCGGCCGCCCAGAAGCGCTTCTACCGGAAGACGATCCGCCGGCTGGGCGCCGACGGATGGCTCGGGGTCGGCTGGCCCGTCGAGTACGGCGGGCGGGGCATGTCCGCGGTGGAGCAGTTCATCTTCTTCGACGAGGCCGCGCAGGCCGTCGTGCCGCTTCCGCTCATGGCGCTCAACACCGTCGGTCCGACCCTCATGCGGTTCGGCACCGACGAGCAGAAGGCCTACTTCCTGCCACGGATCCTCTCCGGCGAGATCGACTTCGCCATCGGCTACAGCGAGCCGGACGCCGGCACCGACCTGGCCGCCCTGAAGTGCCGGGCGGTCCGCGAGGGGGACGAGGAGACCGGCACGTACGTCGTCAACGGGCAGAAGATCTGGACCACCAACGGCGACACCGCCGACTGGGTCTGGCTCGCGGTGCGCACCGACCCCGCGGCCCCGCCGCACAAGGGCATCACCCTGCTGCTGGTCCCCACCACCGACCCCGGCTACTCCTGCACCCTCATCAACACCCTCGCCTCGCACGACACGACGGCCGGCTACTACGAGGACGTACGCGTCCCCGCGAGCCGCCGCGTCGGCCGGGAGAACGAGGGCTGGCGGCTGATCACCAACCAGCTCAACCACGAGCGCGTCACCCTGGCCGCCCACGGCACCATGGCCATCCGGGCCCTGCACGACGTCCAGCGGTGGGCGGCCGGCACGAAGCTCGCGGACGGCCGCCGCGTCATCGACCTGCCCTGGGTCCGCAGCAGGCTCGCCCGCACCCATGTCCGGCTGGACGCGATGAAGCTGATGAACTGGCAGATGGTCGGCGCCGTCCAGGACGGCACGCTCACCCCGCAGGACGCCTCCGCCGTCAAGGTGTACGGCTCGGAGGCGCGCCGGGACGCGTACGCCTGGCTGATGGAGGTGGTCGCCGCGGCGGGCCCGCTGAAGGACGGCTCGGCGGGCGCGGTCCTGCACGGCGAACTGGAGCGCGGCTACCGCAGCGCCGTCGTCTTCACCTTCGGCGGCGGCAACAACGAGATCCAGCGCGAGATCATCGCCTGGATCGGCCTGGGCATGCCCCGGGTCCGCCGCTGAGGCCCCACCCGGAGGTCCGCCCGCCCCGGGTGGGCGGGCGGACCGGGGCGCCGTCAGGCGCCGACGTACTGCGCCAGGTGCTCCCCGGTGAGGGTGGAGCGGGCGGCGACGAGGTCGGCGGGCGTGCCCTCGAAGACGATCCTGCCGCCGTCGTGGCCGGCGCCCGGGCCCAGGTCGATGATCCAGTCGGCATGCGCCATGACGGCCTGGTGGTGCTCGATGACGATCACCGACTTGCCGGAGTCGACCAGCCTGTCGAGGAGGCCGAGCAGCTGCTCCACGTCCGCGAGGTGCAGGCCGGTCGTCGGCTCGTCCAGGACGTACACGCCGCCCTTCTCGCCCATGTGCGTGGCCAGTTTGAGCCGCTGCCGCTCCCCGCCCGACAGGGTGGTCAGCGGCTGGCCCAGGCTGACGTAGCCGAGTCCGACGTCGACGAGCCGTTCGAGGATCCTGTGCGCGGCCGGGGTGCGCGCCTCGCCGGCCCCGAAGAACTCCTCGGCCTCCGTCACCGGCATCGCGAGGACCTCGCTGATGTCGCGGCCGCCGAACCGGTACTCCAGCACCGAGGCGTCGAACCGCCTGCCCTCGCAGTCCTCGCAGGTCGTGGCGACGCTCTGCATGATCGCCAGGTCGGTGTAGATGACGCCGGCGCCGTTGCAGGTGGGGCAGGCCCCCTCCGAATTGGCGCTGAACAGAGCGGGCTTGACGCCGTTGGCCTTCGCAAAGGCCTTCCGGATCGGGTCGAGCAGCCCCGTGTACGTCGCCGGGTTGCTGCGGCGCGAGCCGCGGATCGGGGCCTGGTCCACCGAGACCACGCCCTCCGGCGCCGGGATGGAGCCGTGGATCAGGGAGCTCTTGCCCGACCCCGCGACGCCGGTGACCACGCAGAGCACCCCGAGCGGGATGTCGACGTCCACGTCCTTCAGGTTGTTGGCGCCCGCCCCGCGGATCTCCAGCGCACCGGTCGGCTTGCGCACGGCGTCCTTGAGCGCGGCCCGGTCGTCGAGGTGGCGGCCGGTGACGGTGCCGCTCGCCCGCAGCCCCTCGACGGTGCCCTCGAAGCAGACGGTGCCGCCCGCCGCGCCGGCGCCCGGCCCGAGGTCCACGACGTGGTCGGCGATGGCGATGGCCTCCGGCTTGTGCTCCACCACCAGCACCGTGTTGCCCTTGTCCCGCAGCCGCAGCAGCAGGCCGTTCATGCGCTCGATGTCGTGCGGGTGCAGGCCGGTCGTCGGCTCGTCGAAGACGTACGTGACGTCCGTGAGGGACGAGCCGAGATGCCGGATCATCTTGGTGCGCTGCGCCTCGCCGCCCGACAGGGTCCCCGCGGCCCGGTCGAGCGAGAGGTAGCCGAGGCCGATCTCCACGAACGAGTCGAGGGTGTGCCGGAGCTTGCCGAGCAGGGGGGCGACCGACGGCTCGTCCAGCCCGCGGACCCACTCGGCCAGGTCGCGGATCTCCATCGCGCAGGCGTCGGCGATGTTGACCTTCCCGATCCGCGAGGAGCGCGCGAGTTCGCTGAGCCGGGTGCCGCCGCAGTCCGGGCACTCGGCGAAGGTGACGGCCCGGTCGACGAACGCCCGGATGTGCGGCTGCATCGACTCCCGGTCCTTCGACAGGAACGTCTTCTGCAGCTTCGGGATCAGCCCCTCGTAGGTGAGGTTGACCCCGTTGATCTTCACCTTCGTCGGCTCGCGGTACAGGAAGTCGTGCCGCTCCTTCTTCGTGTACGCGCGGATCGGCTTGTCCGGGTCGAAGAAGCCCGACTCGGCGATGACCCGCACCACCCAGCCGCCGCCCGTGTAGGTGGGGATGGTGAACGGGTCCTCGGAGAGCGACTTGGAGTCGTCGAACAGCTGGGCCAGGTCGATGTCGGAGACCCGGCCGCGGCCCTCGCAGTGCGTGCACATGCCGCCGGTGCGGCTGAAGGACACCTTCTCCGTACGGGTCTTGTCGGTGCCGCGGTCGACCGTGAACCCGCCGCTCGCCGACACCGACGCCACGTTGAAGGAGTAGGCGGCCGGCGGGCCGATGTGCGGCTCGCCCAGGCGGCTGAAGAGGATCCGCAGCATCGCGTTCGCGTCGGTGGCGGTGCCGACCGTGGAGCGCGGGTCACCGCCCATCCGCTGCTGGTCCACGGAGATCGCGGTCGTCAGCCCGTCCAGGACGTCGACGTCCGGCCTGGCCAGCGTCGGCATGAAGCCCTGCAGGAACGCGCTGTACGTCTCGTTGATCAGCCGCTGCGACTCCGCGGCGATGGTGTCGAAGACCAGGGAGCTCTTGCCCGATCCGGAGACACCGGTGAACACCGTCAGCCGGCGCTTCGGGATCTCGATGCTGACGTCCTTGAGGTTGTTCTCGCGCGCGCCGTGGACGCGGATGAGGTCGTGGCTGTCCGCGGTGTGCGGCTCCGGCGACCGCTGGTCCGGCTTCCTGGCCATTCTCACTGCTCCGTCCGAGGGGCGGAGCCGCCCTTGCGGCTCCTTCGCGTATCGCCCGTTCCGATCCAACCAGCTTCGGACGGCCGCTGCGGCGCCGCCCGCCGAAACGTTCCACCCCGGTGCCGCCGCCCGGCGGGCTCCGCCCGCCCGCCGTAGCGTGGGCCGCATGGACATCACGCTTTCCCGGTGCTTCATCGCCGTCGACGACCACGACAAGGCGATCCCCTTCTACCGCGACGTCCTCGGCCTCGAAGTGCGCGGCGACGTCGGCTACGGCGAGATGCGCTGGGTGACCGTCGCCTCGCCCGCGCAGCCGGACGTCGCCATCGTCCTGGAGCCGCCCCTCGCCGACCCGAACGCCACCCCGGCCGACCGGCAGGCCGTCGCCGAGCTGATGGCGAGGGGCCTGCTGCGCGGGGTCGTCTTCGCGACGCAGGACTGCGACGCCGCCTTCGAGCGGATCCGCGCGGCGGGCGGCGAAGTGTTCCAGGAGCCGACGGACCAGCACTACGGCGTCCGGGACTGCGCCTTCCGCGACCCCGCCGGCAACGTCCTGCGCTTCACGCAGCCGCTCGGCACCGGCCCGGCCTGACCCGCGCGGCGGCCCGCAACCCCCCTGCGGGCCGCGGACGCTGGCGGCGCGCGCCGCGGAGTGCTTCCATGAAAGTGCGGGAAGAGCCCATTGCGAGGATGCGGAGAAGCGGACCCCCGTGCCGCGCACCGCACAATCGGGTTCCGCGAGAAGCGGGCGGGCTCTTCCCGCCCTCCGGGCCGTCCCGCCCTCCGGGCCGTCCCGCGCGGCCGGACCGGCGCGATCGGGGGAGGCGTGCGAGGGGCGGGGCCGATCCCGGGCCGTTCGCGCCCGGATCCGTCACCTGGCACTGCCACGGGGACCCGATGATGTGGATCGCCGGGGTCCGCGCCCTCTACCTCCAGGCCCTGCACCCCCGCGCCGTGCGCGCCGTCATGGAGAACTCCGACTTCCGCCGCGACGCCTGGGGCCGCCTGCTGCGCACCGCCGACTTCGTCGGCACCGTGACCTACGGCACCGCGGCCGACGCCGAACGCGCCGGCGCCCGCGTCCGCGGAATCCACCGCGCGCTCACCGCGGCCGACCCGGCCACCGGCGAGCGCTACCCCGTCGACGACCCCGACCTGCTGCTGTGGGTGCACTGCGCACAGATCGACAGCTTCCTGCACGTACTGCGCCGCTCCGGAGTCCGCCTCACCCCCGCCCAGGCGGACCGGTACGTCGAGGAGAACCGGACCGGCGCCCGCCCCGTCGGCCTCGACCCCGCCCTCGTACCCGCCGGTACGGCCGCACTGGCCGCCTACTTCGAGGAGGTCCGGCCCCGCCTCGCCGCCGGCGCGGACGCCCGCGCCGTCGACGACTTCCTGCGCTCCCCGCCCGTCCCCGCCCTGCTCGTACCTGGCCGAAACCTGCTGTGGCGGCCGGTCGCCGCACTGGCCTACGGATCGCTCCCCGCGTACGCGCACCGGCTGTACGGCAGGCCCGCGCCCGCCCCGCGCACGGTCACCCGGCGCCTGCGCCTCACCGGTACCCTGCTGCGCAGCATTCCCGCAGGTCTGCGCTGGCGGCTGCCTCCAGGTCACATCTTGAAAGCGATGCGCCGCATGGGCCCCGGGAGCCGTCCCTCGGCGTACACACTGCGTACACCAGCGTCCATACTGGACCGGCCGGGGAGGGCGTAGGACACAGCACGACAACGGGGGCGGCTTCAAGACATGGCGGAGTCCAGACTGATCCAGGGCCGGTACCGGTCGCTCGATCTGATCGGGCGCGGCGGCATGGGCGAGGTGTGGCGGGCCCGTGACGAGTCCCTCGGCCGGCACGTCGCCGTCAAATGCCTCAAACCGCTCGGCGGGCAGCAGGACAACCACTTCACCCAGGTACTGCGCGAGCGCTTCCGCCGCGAGGCCCGCGTCGCGGCCTCGCTCCAGCACCGCGGGGTCACCGTCGTCCACGACTTCGGCGACGACAGCGCCGCGGGCGGCCCCCTGTACCTGGTCATGGAGCTCCTCGACGGCCGCAACCTCAGCCAGCTGATGGAGGAGAACCAGGCCCGTCCGCTGCCCGTGGACGTGGTCGTGGACATCGCCGAGCAGTTGGCGGCGGCCCTCGGTTACACGCACGACCAGGGCGTCGTCCACCGGGACCTGAAACCGGCCAACATCATGCGGCTCACCGACGGGACGGTGAAGATCTGCGACTTCGGCATCGCCCGCCTCGCGCACGACATCGGCTTCACGGCGAAGCTCACCGGCGGCGGCATGGCGATGGGCACCCCCCACTACATGTCGCCGGAGCAGATCGCCGGAGGCGAGGTCGACCACCGCAGCGACCTGTACTCCCTCGGCTGCGTCCTGTACGAGATCGCGACCGGCGCCCCGCCGTTCGACCTGGGCGACTCCTGGTCGGTGCTGGTCGGGCACCGCGACAACGCGCCGGTGCCGCCGCGCGAGCACCGGCCCGAGCTGCCGGAGTACTTCGAGCGGGCCGTCCTGGACCTGCTCGCCAAGTGCCCCGACGACCGGCCCGGCGACGCCCGCGACGTGCACCGGCAGCTCGTCGAGGCCCGCGGCGGGCGCGGTGCGGCGCCCGGCGGCCCGGCCCCGCTGCCCCGGTGGGCGCTCGGCATGACCGCCGGCCGCAAGGCGGGGATCGACGCCAGGCCGGCGAGCGGGGAGTGGGCCGTGCTCACCGGCTCCTGGACGGCCGCACGCCACCCGGGCGCCGGCCTCTCCGCCGCCGTCGGGGCCACGGCCGGCGCGGCCATCCTGCGGCCCGCCCCGTCGGAGGACCCCCGGCTGACGGCGCCCTACGGCGTCCCGCGGCCCGCCGCGGCCCCGGACGACACCCTCGCCCACGGCACCCTCGCCCACGGCACCGGCGCGCACCGCGCGGGCCCCGGCCCGTCCGGGCCGCAGGGCGCCGCCGCGCTCGCCGCCACCCACGCCCGGGCCTTCGCGCTCAGCCGCGCCGGCCGCCCCGCGGAGGCCCTCGCCGCGTATGAGGCCGTCGCCCAGGGGCGCACCCGCGTGCTCGGCGCCGACCACCCCGACACGCTCGCCGCCCGCCAGGAGGCCGCGTACGAGCTGGGCCGGCTCGGCCGCCACCAGGAGGCGCACGACCTGTACCGGGCGGTGCTCGTCGCGCGGGAGCGCAGCGCCGGCCCGCTCCACCCCGACACGCTCCGCTGCCGCCACAACCTCGCCTGCGCCCTCGGCGCGCTGGGCCGCCACGCCGAGGCGCACCGCACGGCCGCCGCGACCGCCGCCGACCGGGCGGCCGTCCTGGGGCCCGAGCATCCGGACACGCTGCTGAGCCGGTACGAGGCGGCGTACGCCCTGGGCCGCCTCGAACACTGGGAGGACGCCTGCGACGCCTTCCGGGAGGTCGCCGCGGCACGCGAACGGGTGCTGGGCCGCGACCATCCCGACACCCTCGCGGCCCGGTACGAGACCGGCATCGCCCTCGGCCGCACCGGCCGCGCCGCCCAGGCCCTGGACCTGTTCCGGGGCCTGATCCGCGACCGCACCCGGGCGTACGGGGCCGCGCACCCGGAGACGCTGCGCGCCCGGCACGTCCTCGGCGTCAACCTCGGCCGGCTCGGCCGGTGGGAGGAGGCGGTCGCCGTGGCCCGGCAGGTCGCCGCCGCCCGGGCGGACGCCCTCGGGCCCGAGCACCCCGACACCCTGGTCAGCCGCCGCGAACTGGCCGTCGGGCTCAGCCGGCTGGACCGCTGGGAGGAGGCGCTGCCCGTCTACCGGGAGCTCGCGGGCATCCGCGAGCGCTCCCTGGGCGATGCGCACCCCGACACCGTCGCGGCCCATGCCGACGAGGCGCACTGCCTGGAGCGGCTCGCCCAGGTGTGCTACCAAGAGCCATGACGACCTTGGGCGCGACCAACGGGCAGGGCTCCTCCCGGCAGCCATACCGGGACGTGTACGACGACGTGATCGTGGGCGGCGGGCACAACGGCCTCGTCGCCGCCGCCTATCTGGCCCGCGCGGGCCGCTCCGTGCTGCTCCTGGAACGCCTCGGCGCCACCGGCGGGGCCGCGATCTCCACCCGCCCCTTCGCCGGGGTGGACGCCCGGCTGTCCCGCTACTCCTACCTCGTCTCCCTCCTCCCCGGGAAGATCGTCCGCGACCTGGGGCTGGACTTCGCGGTCCGCAAGCGGTCCGTGTCCTCGTACACGCCCTACGCGGCGGAGGCGCGCGGCGGCCGCGCCGACGGGCTGTTCGTCGGTGGCGACGCGGACCGGACGCGGGAGTCCTTCCGGCGCCTGACCGGCTCGGACCGCGCGTACGAGGCCTGGCGGGAGTTCTACGCGGTGACCGGGCGGGTCGCGGAGCGCGTCTTCCCGACGCTGACCGAGCCGCTGCCGACCCGGGCCGCGCTGAAGGAGCGCATCGGTGACGAGGCGGCCTGGCGGATGCTGTTCGAGGAGCCCCTCGGGCGGGCGGTGGAGGACCGCTTCGACGACGACCTGGTCCGGGGCGTCGTCCTCACCGACGCCCTGATCGGCACCTTCGCCGACGCGCACGACCCCTCGCTGGCGCAGAACCGCTGCTTCTTGTACCACGTGATCGGCGGCGGCAACGGCGACTGGGACGTCCCCGTCGGCGGCATGGGCGCGCTCACCGACGCGCTGGCCGGCGCCGCGCGGGCGGCGGGCGCGCAGATCGCGACCGGGCACGAGGTGCTCCGCATCGACACCGACGGCCGCGGCCCGGCCGAGGTGGTCTTCCGCACGGCGACCGGGGAGGGGCGGGTCGCCGGCCGCACCGTCCTCGTGAACGCCTCTCCGCGGGCCCTGGCCGAACTCCTCGGCGAGCAGGCCCCGGAGCCCGCCGCCGAAGGCGCGCAGCTGAAGGTCAACATGCTGCTGCGCCGGCTGCCGCGGCTGCGGGACGCCTCCGTGGACCCGCGGGAGGCGTTCGCCGGGACCTTCCACATCGCGGAGGGGTACGCGAACCTGGCGCGGGCGCACGCCGAGGCCGCCGCCGGCGAACTCCCCTCCGTCCCGCCGTCGGAGGTGTACTGCCACTCGCTGACCGACCCGTCGATCCTCGGCCCGGAGCTGGTGGAGCAGGGCTTCCAGACGCTCACCCTGTTCGGGCTGCACACCCCGGCGCGCCTCTTCGAGAAGGACAACCAGGGGACCCGCGAGGTGCTCCTGGCCGCCACCCTCGCCCAGTTGGACGCGCACCTCGCCGAGCCGATCACCGACTGCCTCGCCTTCGACGCGGACGGCCGCCCCTGCATCGAGGCGAAGACCCCGCTCGACCTGGAACGCGACCTGCGCCTGCCCGGCGGGCACATCTTCCACCGGGACCTGTCCTGGCCGTACCAGGACGTCGACGGCGGTGCCGGCGCGGCCGGCCGGTGGGGTGTGGAGACCCCGTACGCCAACGTCCTGCTGTGCGGGGCGGGCGCGGTGCGCGGCGGCGGCGTCAGCGGGGTGCCCGGCCACAACGCGGCCATGGCGGTCCTGGGCCGCTGACGCCCGCCCTGGCGCGGGCCCGCCGCCGGAGGCGCGCTGCGGTCAGGCGTCCGCGGCGGGCTCCCGCCCCGCGGGTTCGATCACGACGATCGGGATCTCGCGCTCCGTGCGGGCCTGGTAGTCCTCGTACGCCGGCCAGTGCCCGACCATGACGGGCCAGTACGCGGCCCGCTCCTCGGGGGTCGCCGTGCGGGCGGTGCCCTGCATCACCTGCGGGCCGACCTGGATGCGGACTTCCGGGTGGGCCGTCAGGTTCCGGTACCAGAGGGGGTGTTCGGCCGATCCGCCGCGGGAGGCGACGACGAGGTAGCGGCCGTCGGCCTCGCCGTAGATGAGCGGGGTCCGCACCGGGCTGCCCGAGATCCGGCCCACGGTGGTCAGCAGGAGCGTCTGCGTCCCCCGCCAGCGGTGCCCCTCGGTGCCGCCCGACTCGACGTACTGCCGGACGTGGTCGAGCTGCCAGCCGGGGCGCGGGTCCTTCGGGTGGTCCCAGTCGATGCCGGTGGTCATCATGTCCCTGCCTGCCTTCGCGGTCGGTTCCTCGCTGCCGGGCGGTGGCTGCCCTCGGGTGTCAACGGCGGCGGGCTTCCGGTTATGCCTCTGCGGGTGCCGGCCGGGGGAGGGGCGGCAGTGCGAACCCGCCGAGCAGCCCGTCCATCGCCCGCAGCGCCGGGCCGGCCGGTGCGGCCCGTACGGCGAGGTCGCGGACGGCCGCGGCCAGCGGGTTCCTCAGCGTGGCGATCCGGCCCGCCCGGTGGGCGCGCACCCGGACGGCGTCCGTACGGGCGCACCGGGCGGCGCTGTACGCGGCCAGCGCGGCGGACACGTCCGCGGGGGTGCGGGCGCCGTCCAGCAGGTGCGCGACGACGACGGCGTCCTCGACGGCCTGGCAGCCGCCCTGGCCGAGGTTGGGCGTCATGGCGTGGGCGGCGTCGCCGAGCCACGCGAGCCGGCCGCGGTGGTGGCGGGGCAGCCCCGCGGCGAGGTCGTACAGGTCGTGCCGGAGCACGGCCGCCGGGTCGATCCGCTCCAGGAGCTCCGGTATCGGGTCGTGCCAGGTGCCGTAGCGGCGCAGCAGCTCGGCGCGGAGGTCGGCCGGACGGTACCCCTCCGGGGCGACGGCGGTAGCGTAGACGTACACGCGGCCGTCGGCGAGGGGGACGATGCCGAAGCGCTCGCCGCGGCCCCAGGTCTCGGCGGCCTCCGGAAGGGCTGTGCCGGAGGCCGGCAGCACGGTGCGCCAGGCGGTCTCCCCGCTGTGCCGCAGCCCGGGGTGGCCGGGGAAGAAGCGGCGGCGGGTCGGGCTGTTGATGCCGTCGGCGGCGAGGACCGCGTCGGCGGCGAGCTCGCCCGCGGAGGTGCGGACGACGGGGGAGCCGTCCGGGTCTTCGACGGAGTCGACGGCAGCCCCGTAGCGGACGGTGCCCGCGGGGAGCGCGGCGGTCAGGCCGGCGGTCAGGGCCGGGCGGAAGACGGCGAGCGGCGGGACTCCGTAGCGGGCCGCGATCGCGGCGGTGTCGGCGCGGCTGAGCCAGCGGCCGTCCCGGCGGCGCAGTCCCAGCGCGGCCGGGACGGCCCGGCCGGCGGCGGTGCGGGCGTCGAAGCCGATCGCCTCGAAGGCGTGCAGGGCGTTCGGCGCGAGGACGATCCCGGCCCCGGCCGCCCGGGGCTCCGGGGCCCGCTCGCAGACGGTGACCCGCCAGCCGCGGCGGTGCAGGGCCACGGCCGCCGTGAGGCCGCCGATGCCCGCACCCACCACGACCGCATGACGCTGGGACATGGCGTCCCTCCCGATTCCTCGACGGTGCGCTCCACTGAGCATTTCCTCTACATCCGTAGAGGGGCGGTTCTCACTCTACAGCTGTAGAGTGGCGGCATGTCCAGCCCCGCACCCCGCAGCACCCCCCGGCCCGACCGCCGCACCCTCATCGCGGACACGGCGATCGGCCTCGTCGCCGCGGCCGGCCTGCGCGGGCTGACCCACCGCGCCGTCGACGCCGCCGCCGGACTCCCCGCGGGCAGCACCTCGTACTACTTCCGCACCCGGACCGCCCTGATCGGCGCCTGCTACCAGCGGCTCGCCGAACTCGACGTACAGGACATCGACGGCCCCTCCACGACCGCCGGCGGGGCGGGCGCGGACGGCGCGGCCCCCGACCGCGACGCGGTCGCCGCGGCCATGGCCGCCGCCCTCCACCGCTGGCTGACCGAAGGGCGCGCCCGGCAGCTCGCCCGCTTCGAACTGAGCCTGGAGGCGGCCCGCAGCCCCGAACTGGAGGCCGACTTCCACCGCGCCGGGGAGGTGCCGCGCGCCAAGGCCGCCGAAGTCCTCGCGGCGCTGGGGGCGCCCCGGCCCCGCGAGGCCGCGGAACTGCTGGTCGCCTGGATGGACGGACTGCTCTACGACAGGCTGGCCGGCGCCCTCGCCCGCTCGCGCCCGGAGCCCGATCCGGCCGAACTGGCCGCCGCCTCACGCCGGATGCTCGACGCGGTGCTCGCCTGAGGCCCCGGACCCGCGGACGGCCTCAGTGCGGCGCCGGACGTTGACAATCCGGGCGGGTGATCGTTCTAATGGCATCCGTGGCGCGTGGCGCCGGCCAAAGAGCAGTGGGCCGGCCGGCGATCGGGCGACCACCCTCTCCCCAGGACACCGCATGAGTCCTCGTCCCGCAGGCGGCCCGTACCGGCGCCGTCGCGCCGTGCAGGCAGCAGGCGCCCCGGCGCGCGGCCGCACCGCCGCGCCCTCCGCGGCACCGGCAGCAGCCGGCCCCTGACACCCGGCGCCCGCAACCGACGCCCGGCCCCGGCCCGGCGTCGCGCCCGGCGCCCCCAGCCATCCCCGCCCATCCCCGCCCGTCCTCCCCCGCACCCGCCTTCCGGTGTGCGGGCTCCGACGAGCCGCGGCCGGCCCCTCCCGCGGGGTCCTGCCGCCTCCGCAGCGCGCCCCTGCGCGCCCCACCATCCAGGAGAACCGCTTCCCCATGTCCGCAGACGACTTCAACCGGCGGGTCATCGAAGAGTTCCGGGCCAACGGCGGAAAGGTCGGCGGCCCCTTCGAGGGCGCCGACCTGCTGCTGCTCACCACGACCGGCGCCAGGACCGGCAGGCAGCACACCACCCCGCTGGGCCGCATCCCCCACGACGAGGGGCTGCTCGTCGTCGCCTCCAACCTCGGCGACGACCGCCACCCCGCCTGGTACCACAACCTGCTCGCCCACCCCCTCGTCCGCGTGGAGACCGCGACCGAGGAGTACGAGGCCGTCGCCGTGCCCGCCGAAGGGGCGCACCGGGAGCGGCTGTTCGCGTACGTCGCCGCCGCCGAGCCCGGCTACGCCGCCTACCAGGACCGCACCTCCCGCACCCTGCCGGTCGTGGTGCTCCAGCGCTCCGACCCCGCACCGGGGGAGGGGCCGGCGCAGGTCCGCAGCCTGGCCGACAAGCTCCTGGAGGTCCACGTGTGGCTGCGGGGGCAGCTGCGGCACGTCCGCGCCGAGACCGAGGCGCACTTCGCCGCCCGCGCGGAGGCCGCCCGGGACGGCGCGGCGCCGCCGCCCGCGCCCGGCCTGGGCCTGCAGATCCGCCAGCACTGCCTGGCGTTCTGCCAGGCGCTCGAGTTCCACCACAAGGGCGAGGACGCGCATGTCTTCCCCGCGCTCGCCGCCGCCCACCCGCACCTGGAGGACGCCTTCGCGCGGCTCGCCGCCGAACACCGCACCGTCGCCCGGCTCCAGCAGGAGCTGGGGGTGCTGCTCGCGGACGCCGCGACGGCCGACCCCGGCCGCTTCCGCACGGAACTGGAGCGGCTGAGCGAGGAGTTGGTGAACCACCTCGACTACGAGGAGGAGCAGCTCCTCCCGCTCCTCGCCGAGATCCCGTTCCCGCCGGGCCCGCCCGCCTGACAGGCCCGGCCGGCCGGGCCGGGTCAGTCCGCGGAGCGGCTCCAGCCGACCGCCTCGATGCCGGCCGCGTCAGCCGGGCGGTCCTCGGAGAACAGCAGCCGGGCCGGCTCCGAGACCCGTACGACATCGACGTACACGCCGCGGCCGACGTAGCGGCCGGTCGCCTCGTGCCGGAAGCGGAGCCGGACCGGCCGCCCCGCCCACGCGGCGCCGAGCGGGGCTTCCAGGCGGTGCCAGATCCGGCCCGACCAGCCGTCGAGACGGCCCTGCGGCCACTCCTCGGCGGTGCCGCCCGTGGCGCGGACCGTGCTGAACGGCAGCGGTTCCCACGCCCGGCCGTCCGCGGACGCCTCCACGTGCAGGAAGCCCGCCCCCGGCACGGTGTCCCACCACACGGCGCAGCGCAGCCGGGCGGAAGCCGTTGCCGGGGCCAGCGGGGGCAGGGTCAGCGTGCCGGCGGCGCCCGGCTCCATGCCCGAGTACCAGGCGGGGCCGCCGTGCCGGGTGCGGACGGGGACGGCGCGGGCGAGCCGGTTGCCGACCGCGACCCGCGGCGCGCTGCCCGCCCGCCACGTCCGCACCGGGTGCACGGAGTTGCCGAGCAGCACCAGGAAGGTGTCCGTGGACGGGTCCAGGACCAGGGAGGTGCCGGTGAAACCGGTGTGCCCGGCGGAGTGCGGGGTGGCCATCGCGCCCATGTACCAGTGCTGGTACAGCTCGAAGCCCAGGCCGTGGTCGTCGCCGGGGAAGGCGGTGTTGAAGTCCGTGAACAGCAGCTCGACGGAGGCGGGGCGCAGGATGCGCCGGCCGGCGTACGCGCCGCCGTCGAGGAGGGTGCGCGCGAGGACGGCCAGGTCCCAGGCCGTGCCGAAGACGCCGGCGTGGCCGGCGGTGCCGCCGAGGGCGTGGGCGTTCTCGTCGTGCACCTCGCCCCAGACCAGGCCGCGGTCCAGGCCGGACCACGGGGGCCGCTGCACCTCGGTGGCCGCCGTGGACCGGCGCCATGAGCGCGGCGGGTTGAAGCGGGTGCGGTGCATGCCGAGCGGGCCGGTGATCTCGTCGCGGAGCAGGACGTCGAGGGGGCGGCCGGTGATCCGCTCGATGAGCAGCTGGAGGGTGATCAGGTTCAGGTCCGAGTACCGGTACACACTGCCCGGCGGCTCCTGCGGGCGCACGGACCACAGCAGCCTCAACTGCCCCTCCCGGGTGGGCTCCTGGTAGAACGGCGCCCAGGAGCGCAGCCCCGACGTGTGCGTGAGCAGCTGCCGGACGGTGATCAGCTCCTTGCCGCCGCCGGTGAACTCGGGCAGGTAGCGGTCGACGGGCGCCTCCAGCTCCAGCCGGCCGCGCTCCATCTGCTGGGCGGCGAGCAGCGAGGTGAACAGCTTGGTGAGGGAGGCCAGGTCGAACACGGTGTCCTCCGCCATCGGGATCCGCTCCTGCGGCGGCAGCTCGCGCGCGGTGTCGGTGCGGCCGTCGTAGTCCGCGTACCGGACGGCATGGCCCATCGCCCGGTGCAGGGCGACGGTCCGGCCGCGGCCCGCGAGGACGACCGCCCCGGCGTAGTACGGGTGCTCGGGGGAGGGGCCGAGGAACCGCGCGGCCTCCTGCGCCGCCTCGTCCAGGTACCGCTCGACGAGGCCGGCCCGGCGGGCCGGGCCGTAGCGCAGCCGCAGCCCCTGGAGGGCGTGCCGCTCCACCGGGCTGCCCGCGGCCCCCGCGGCCCCGGGCAGCGCGCCGTGCAGCAGCAGTACCCCTCCGAGGGCGAGCAGCCGGCCGCCTAGCCGCCGCCGGCTCAGAGCGGGACCGCCGTCGCCCCGCCCCGGCGGCGGGGCGCCCCCGCGCTCCACTCCCGAGCCGTTCGGCGCCGTGCCGCTCCCGGCCCCCGTCCGTGCCTCCATCGCCTGGCCTCCCGTCCGGCCCGTCGGCCTCTCGAAGTATCTGCCCGCACGGGGCGCGCGGGCCGCACGCGCACCCCCGCAAAGAATCTGACGCTGCATCAGAAAAAGTCTTCCGTGGGCCGCCGCTCTGCGGCATGCTGCCGCCCATGCAGACGGAGCTGAGCAAACAGCTGGGAGTCCCGTACGCCCTCTTCGGCTTCACCCCTTTCCCCGCCGTCGCCGCCGCCCTCACCCGCGCGGGCGGGTTCGGCGTGCTCGGCGCGGTCCGCTACACCTCCCCCGACGACCTGCGGCGCGACCTCGACTGGCTGGACGCCCACACCGGCGGCCGGCCCTACGGCCTCGACATCGTCATGCCCGCCGCCAAGGCCGTCGACGGCATCGGCGAAGCCGAGATCGAGGCGATGATCCCGGCCCGGCACCGCTCCTTCGTCCGCGACACCCTCGCCAAGCACCACGTCCCCGAACTGCCCGACGGCGAGGCCTCCGGCTGGAGGATCACCGGCTGGATGGAGCAGGTCGCCCGCAGCCAGCTCGACGTCGCCTTCGACTACCCCGTCAAACTCCTGGCCAACGCCCTCGGTTCCCCGCCGGCCGACGTCATCGCCCGCGCCCACGACCGCGGCGTCCTCGTCGCCGCGCTCGCCGGCAGCGCCAAGCACGCCCGCCGCCACGCCGACGCCGGCATCGACATCGTCGTCGCCCAGGGGTACGAGGCCGGCGGCCACACCGGCGAGATCGCCACCATGGTCCTCGTCCCCGAGATCGCCGAGGCCGTGGCCCCGCTCCCCGTCCTCGCCGCCGGCGGCATCGGCAGCGGCGAGCAGATCGCCGCCGGCCTCGCCCTCGGCGCCCAGGGCGTCTGGCTCGGCTCCCTCTGGCTCACCACCACCGAGGCCGACCTGCACTCCCGCGCCCTCACCCGCAAGCTCCTCGCCGCCGGCTCCGGCGACACCGTCCGCTCCCGCGCCCTCACCGGCAAGCCGGCCCGCCAGCTGCGCACCGCGTGGACCGACGCCTGGGACGACCCGGACGGACCAGGCGCCCTGCCCATGCCCCTCCAGGGCCTCCTCGTCGCCGAGGCGCTCACCCGCATCCAGAAGTACGAGGTCCAGCCGCTGCTCGGGACTCCCGTCGGGCAGATCGTCGGCCGGATGACCAGCGAGCGCAGCGTCCAGGCCGTCGTCGACGACCTCACCCGCGGCTTCGAGAAGGCCGTCGACCGCATCAACCGGATCGCCGGCCGAGCCTGACAACCGTCGAAAGAGGTGTGTGCAACGTGAGCAGCCCGAGCGACACCACCGGCGGCGGGCCGCGGAGCCGGCCCCAGCCCCCGAACGGCTTCTGGGCCCAGGCCGCGGCCGACCCCGCACGCACCGTGCTGGTCACCCCCGGCGGCGAGGAGTGGACCGCCGGCCGGCTCCACGCGGACGCCAACCGGCTCGTCCACGGCCTGCGCGCCGCCGGCCTCGCCGCCGGTGACGCCTTCGCCGCCGTCCTGCCCAACGGCCCCGAGTTCCTCACCGCCTACCTCGCCGCCTCCCAGGCCGGCTTCTACCTCGTCCCCGTCAACCACCACCTCGTCGGGCCCGAGATCGCCTGGATCATTGCCGACTCCGACGCCAAGGTCCTCCTCGCGCACGAGCGCTGCGCCGAGGCCGCCGCGGCCGCCGCCGACGAGGCCGGCCTGCCCGCGAGCCACCGCTACGCCGTCGGACCGGTGCCCGGCTTCCGCCCGTACGCCGAACTCCTCGACGGCCACCCCTCGGCGCCCCCGGCCGGCCGCACCCTCGGCTGGGTCATGAACTACACCTCCGGCACCACCGGCCGCCCCCGCGGCATCCGCCGCCCGCTGCCGGGCCGGGCCCCGGAGGAGACGTACCTCGGCGGCTTCCTCGGCATCTTCGGGATCCGCCCCTTCGACGGGAACGTGCACCTGGTGTGCTCCCCGCTCTACCACACGGCCGTCCTCCAGTTCGCGGGCGCCTCCCTGCACATCGGGCACCCGCTGGTGCTGATGGACAAGTGGACGCCGCAGGAGATGCTCCGCCTGATCCAGGCCCACCGCTGCACCCACACCCACATGGTCCCCACCCAGTTCCACCGCCTCCTCGCCCTGCCGGAGGAGGTCCGCTCCGCGTACGACGTGAGCTCCATGCGACACGCCGTCCACGGCGCCGCCCCCTGCCCCGACCACGTCAAACGGGCCATGATCGAGTGGTGGGGCCACTGCGTGGAGGAGTACTACGCGGCCAGCGAGGGCGGCGGCGCGTTCGCCACCGCCGAGGACTGGCTGAAGAAGCCGGGCACGGTCGGCAGGGCCTGGCCCATCAGCGAACTCGCCGTCTTCGACGACGACGGCAACCGGCTGCCGCCGGGCCGGCTCGGCACCGTCTACATGAAGATGAGCACCGGCGGGTTCAGCTACCACAAGGACGAGGCCAAGACCCGCGGGAACCGCATCGGCGACTTCTTCACCGTCGGGGACCTCGGCGTGCTCGACGAGGACGGGTTCCTGTTCCTCCGCGACCGCAAGATCGACATGATCATCTCGGGCGGGGTCAACATCTACCCCGCCGAGATCGAGTCCGTCCTGCTGTCCCACCCGGCCGTGGCCGACGCCGCCGCCTTCGGCATCCCGCACGCCGACTGGGGCGAAGAGGTCAAGGCCGTCGTCGAGCCCGCCGACGGACACGAGCCGGGGGAGTCGCTCGTCGCCGACATCCTCGCCCACTGCGCCGGCCGACTGGCGGCCTACAAACGCCCCAGGACCGTCGACTTCATCACGGAAATGCCCCGCGACCCGAACGGCAAGCTGTACAAGCGCCACCTGCGCGCCCCGTACTGGCAGGACCGGGACCGCCAGGTCTGACCGCCGACCAACGGCCGGCCCCTACACGGACTTCCTCGCCGCACCACGCGGCCCGGCCCCCGCGGAGCACCGGACGGACGCCGGCCGCGCCGCGTCGGGCAGTCAGGTGGTTCCTGTTCCTTCGCCACGTTCGCAAGTTCAGGCGGGAAGGGCTGATCGTGGCAGGTTGGGGGCATGAGTTCGGCAGCCGCAAACTTCCCGTTCCCGACTGGACCGTTCTGGTGCCCGTCGCCGAGGTCCGCGCCATGGCGTTCAGCTGGGGGCGGGAGCTGCCGGGCATCGCGGTGGCCCTCGTCGCGTTGTGCCTGGCGGGGGTGCGGAGGAGATACGCGCGAAACGGGCGCGGTGAAGCGGACTTATGGCCGCCCGGAATCGCTCCTCCGTGCTGCTGGTGTTGCTGAAGTCCTGATCCCGGCTTGGCTATTTCCCGGGCCTCGACGAGGTTCCGGCTGTGGTCGTTGCCTGTGTGCGTGTGGCGGCGGGTTTGCCGGAGGACGTCGGGCCTGCGGCGGAGGAGCGGACGGCGAAGCGCTATCGCTCGTGGATCCGGGAGTACCCGGGCTTTCTGCACGACCCGGCCCGGGCCCGTGGGATTGCCGCTGCCGCGATGGAGGAGGCGGCGCCGGTCCGTGCCTCGGTGGTGGACCTGATGAATGTCGCGCTGGGAAGAGCTTGTCCGCGCGGGCTCGGAATTGCCGGGGTTTTCCACGCTGGACCGGATGGCGGGCTCCATCAAGACGCGGGGGAGGGCAAAATCTGTGCCGGGATCGCCGAGCGAGTGGGCTCGGCTCGGCCTCGCCTGGCCGGGCTGCTGGTGGTGCCGGACGGTGAGCGTCGCAGTCCGTTCGACGTGATGAAAGAGCCGGGGCGATGGGCGACGTGGTCCAGGTATCGGCGGCACGGCGACCGTGTCGACCTCGTCGATGGTTTCGGCGATGCGGCGAGGTGGGTCGAGTTCGGCGACTACACCACCGAAGGACTCCACATACCCCCACCCGCCTACAACCCGGCCCTCCACGCCACCACCGAGCGGCCGTGACGTTGTTCGACGGTTCCCGAAAGCGGCGGGGCAAAGGGCTTTCCGCGAGCCCGTAGAATCGGTGCGTGGCATTCATGAGCACCCCGCACTGCTGCTTTCTGTGATCAGGAGGCGTTGAGGGCGATGCCGGACGGCGTCGCCCTCCTTGGTGTGCCTGCTGCGTGAACCGGTTTCCTAGCGCTGCCCGTACCGAGGCGGCTGGACGCGGGGGCTCGTTTCTTCCTGAAGCGGCAACTTCCTGAACGCGCGTGCAGGCACGCTCCCTTCCCTTCACCGTTGCCAGGAGTGCCTTGTGCCTGCGTTGCTTCCCCCTGCCCTCGAACCGTTCCTCGACCTGTTGCGCTGCCCGACGTGCCGCGCTCGCATCCACTTCGGCCATGGCGCTCTGCGCTGCACGGCGGGCCACACCTTCGATATCGCCCGCCACGGCTATGTCAGCCTCCTGACAGGCACCCGCGCCATCAGCGGAGACGACGCGGCCATGGTCCGTGCCCGGGACCGATTCCTGCACACCGGCAGGTACGCGCCCATCCGCCAGGCTGTGGCTCAGCTGGCCGCCGACGCCGTACCTGACCGGGGCACAGTCGTGGACGTCGGTTGCGGTACGGGGTACTACCTGGCCGGCGTACTCGACCAGGTGTCCGGCGCCCGCGGTCTGGGCCTCGACACCTCGGTGCACGCGCTGCGCTCGTCAGCCCGAGCCCATCAGCGAGCCGCCTCGGCGAGCTGGGACGTCTTCCGGCCCTTCCCCCTGGCGGACCGGGTGGCTGACGTCGTGCTGGACGTGTTCGCCCCGCGCAACCCATCCGAGTTCCACCGGGTACTGCGCCCGACCGGCCGGTTGATCGTGGTACGTCCTGCCCAGCAGCACCTGGCCGAGCTACGCGGTCAGGTGCCCGCGATGGTCACGATCGATCCGGCCAAGGAACAGCGCCTGCACAGGGCACTGGATCCTTTCTTCGAGGCCGCCGAGACGCAGAGGGTCGAGTACGTCGCGTCCTTGGCCAGGCAAGAGGTTCTCGACCTGGTGGGAATGACGCCGAGCGCACGCCACCTGAACCGCATAGACCTTTACGGTGACGGCCTCCTGCCCGACCAGGCCACCGTCTCCGTGCTGGCCACCACCTACCGGCCTCGGTGACCACGACATCAGCCGCCTTGGTACAGCGCTCTGGTCAGGTTCCGGTTGGCCGCCCGCTCGGCTGGTGATGTCAAGGCAGTTCAGGCCGGTGAGTTCGGAGACACGCAGAACAGTGCGACGGTGACCTGGGAGCCAGTCATCACTCTGCGTACTCACCGGCCGAGGCATTTACTCCTCACATCAGCCCAGGCGGGTGCGGTGCTCCTGCCGTGCACCATGCGGAGGTTGTCGCACACCGGGCGGGTGAGCCGTTCGGCTCCCTCGTCCTCGCCGTCTCCGTCACCGTCATCGAAGTGGCCCTCGTCGTCACCCTGATGGCCGACGGGGGCGACAAGTCCGCCTCCCTCGCCCGGGAAACCGTGTTCGCCGCCATCGTGATCACCTGCAACGGCATCGCCGGCCTGTCCCTGCTCGTCGGCGCGCTCCGCAATCGCGTCGCCGTCTTCAACGCGGAGGGCTCGGGCGCCGCCATCACCACCGTCGCCTCCCTCGCCCTACTCGTCCTGCTCCCCGAGACGCTCGCCGCGGTGCGGGCCGCCCGCCGCGACCGCGTCCAGACCAGCCTCAACCTCGCGTACGGCTCCGCCCTCGCCAGCATCGGCCTGACCATCCCGGCGATCGCACGGGCCTCGCTGTGGCTTCCGGGGCTGCTGCTCCTCGGCCTCGGCCCCGTCCACATGGTGCTGCTCGCCCTGACGGTGGCCGTCAGCGCCCTCACCATCGCGCCGGGCCGGGCGACGCTCCTCCAGGGCGGCGTCCATCTGGTCCTCCTGGCCGCCTACCTCTTCCTCGCCGTCAGCCCCTGACCGCCGATCCACGCTGGATCGCGGCGGTCACCGCCATCGTGGTCCCCTCCGCGGGGACGTGTCGGAGGCGGAGCTGCTCGCCGGGGCGTCAGTCGATCGGCCGGCCCGTGTGGCCGAGGCGGCGGCGGGTGAGGTGCTCGTGGGCCAACCGGCCCACCAGGCCGCCGCCGAAGACGACGAACCCGACGCCGACGAGCCACGACTGGACGACCAGCAGCGTGCCGAACGGCCCGTACGTGACGGCGTTGGAGGCGATCAGCGGGGAGAACACCAGCTGGGAGAAGATCCGCAGCCCGAGCAGCCCGAGGCTGGTCGCCACCGCTCCGGGCAGGAGGGCCCGCCAGCGGACCCGCCCGCCCAGCAGGAGCCGCTGGGACCCCCAGAAGAACAGGCAGGTTCCTGCGAGGTCCCCCGCGGTGGCGAGGGCGGCGGTGGCGCCGTCCTGTGCGGTGGGCATCCCCACGAGCACGGCGAGGTAGCCGACCAGCAGGGCCAGCCACACGACGTGCCGCCACATGGTGTGCCAGCGGGCCGTCGGCAGGTCCCACACCTTCTCGTAGCCCCGTTGCACGGCCCACCCGAACGTCAGCCCGAACACCGCGAGGGCCGCGAGGCCGAACGCGGTCGTCCGCTCCAGTGCCAGGTCGGCCGCACCGAACAGCATCTCCACGCGGGCCCGCGAGGACACGCTCACCCCGAGGGCCTGCCCGAGCCAGCGCCCGAAGCCGGAGCCGGAGCCGGGCGCGGCCGCCGCCACCACGACCAGCAGCGGCACCAGGGTCAGGAACCCCAGGGCGGCGAAGCCCATGGCCCGGTGCATCAGCTCCATCTCCCGGCCCCGACTCCAGGCCAGCCCGGCGTACGAGGCCATGAGCCGGTCGTGGAGCCGTCGGAGCTTGGGGATCACGCCTCATGGACTACCCGGGCCGGCCCGGGGGCTCCCGGACGCCCGGCCGAAGTAGGGCCGAACGGGTGCTGCTGCCCGCGCTCAGCTCCTGCCGGACCGGGCCACACCGGACCGGGGGCCACACCGGGCCGGGTGCCACACCGGGCCGGGCCGGTCCGGCCGTCACCGGTCGCCGCGCAGGTCCGCCACCCGCCTGATCTTCCCCACCGACCGCTCCAGCGTCTCCGGGTCGACGACCTCCACCTCCACCGTCACCCCGATGCCCTCCTTGACCGCCCGGACGACGGCGGCCGCCGACTCCTCCCGCAGGCGGGCGTCCGCCTCCCGGCGCGCCTCCACGCGCACCGTCAGCACGTCCAGCCGGCCTTCCCGGGTCAGCCGCAGCTGGAAGTGCGGGGCCAGTGCCGGTTTCCGCAGCAGGACCTCCTCGATCTGTGTCGGGTACAGGTTCACCCCGCGCAGGATGATCATGTCGTCGCTCCGGCCGGTCACCCGCTCCATACGCCGGAACGCCGGCCTGGCCGTGCCCGGCAGCAGCCGGGTCAGGTCGCGCGTGCGGTAGCGGATGACCGGCATGGCCTCCTTCGTCAGCGACGTGAACACCAGCTCCCCGGGCTCACCCTCCGGCAGCGGTTCTCCCGTCAGCGGGTCCACCACCTCCGGATAGAAATGGTCCTCCCACACGTGCAGGCCGTCCTTCGTCTCGGCGAACTCCTGCGCCACGCCCGGGCCGATCACCTCGGACAGGCCGTAGATGTCGACGGCGTCGATGCCCAGCCGGTCCTCGATCTCGCGCCGCATCGCCTCCGTCCACGGCTCCGCCCCGAAGATGCCCGTCCGCAGCGAGGTGGACCGCGGGTCTATGCCCTGCCGCTCCATCTCGTCGATCAGCGTCAGCATGTAGGAGGGGGTCACCATGACGACCTCCGGCCGGAAGTCCTGGATGAGGCGGACCTGGCGGTCCGTCATCCCGCCCGACGCGGGCACCACGGTGCACCCCAGCCGCTCCGCACCGCAGTGCGCCCCCAGCCCGCCGGTGAACAGCCCGTACCCGTACGCGACGTGCACGATCTGGCCGGGGCGGCCGCCGGCCGCGCGTATCGAGCGGGCCACGACATCCGCCCAGGTGGACAGGTCCCGCTCGGTGTACCCGACCACCGTCGGCCGGCCCGTCGTGCCGCTGGAGGCGTGGATCCGGCGCACGTCGGCCCGCGGCACCGCGAACATCCCGAACGGGTACTGGTCGCGCAGGTCCGCCTTCGTGGTGAACGGGAAGCGCGCCAGGTCCGCCAGGGAGCGGCAGTCGTCCGGATGCACGCCCGCCTTGTCGAAGGCCTGCCGGTAGAACGGCACCCGCTCGTACGCCCGGGCCAGCGTGGCCCGCAGCCGGTCCAGCTGGAGTGCGGCCAGCTCCGCCGCGCCGAGCCGCTCGCCCGCGTCCCGCAGATCCCCGTGCACCGTCATTGCCCTCACCCCGTCATGAGCCGTGGAACCGACCGATCATTCGGTAGATTGCCCCACTCCGGCGACCGAAGGCAATGACTCGAACGAGTGATCGCATTGCGGGGGACGGCGTCGCAAGCCGGCAGTCCTGTGCCGGCGACGACCGCGCGGAACGGCCGGAATCAGCGGCAGGCCGGCCCCGCCCCGGAGGGCGGCGTCACTCCGCCTCGGCCGCACTCCCTGCCTCGTCGGCCCGCGCGTCCGATCCCGCCGCGCCGGCCGCCCCGGCGGCCACGGCCTTCGCCCACCGGTAGTCCGCCTTCCCGCTCGGCGACCGCTGCACCTGCGGCGCGATGACCAGCCGCCGCGGGATCTTGTACCCCGCCAGCCTGGTCCGGCAGTGCGCCTGGACCTCCTCCAGGGTCGGCGCGGGCGCGCCCTCGCGCAGCTGCACCACCGCCGCGACCCGGCTCCCCCACCGGGGGTCGGGCACCCCGGCGACCAGGGCGTCGTACACCCCCGGGTGCGCCTTCAGCGCCTGCTCGACCTCCTCCGGGTACACCTTCTCGCCGCCCGTGTTGATGCACTGCGAGCCCCGCCCCAGCACGGTGACGACGCCGTCCCCGTCCACCGTCGCCATGTCGCCCAGCAGCACCCACCGCTCGCCGTCCTTCACGAAGAACGTCTCCGCCGTCTTCGCCGGGTCGTTGTAGTAGCCGAGCGGAACGTGCCCGCGCTGCGCGAGCCGCCCCGGCACCCCGGCCGGCACCGGCTCGCGGGTCACCGGGTCCACCACCCGCGTGCGGTCGTTGACCACCAGCCGGAAGCCGCGCTCGGGCCCGGCGTCGTCGGCCGCCCTCCCGTTGGAACCGGATTCCGACGAGCCGAAGTTGTTCAGCAGCAGCACGTGCGGGGCAAGCCTCCGGAAGGCCGCCGCCACCGAGTCCGACAGGACCGCCCCGGACGACGAGACGCTGAACAGGGCGGACAGGTCCGTCCCCCGCAGCGGCCCCTCCAGGGCGTCCACCAGCGGCCGCAGCATCGCGTCGCCGACCAGCGACACGCTCGACACCCGCTCCTTCTCGATCGTGCGCAGCACCTCCTCGGGCACGTACTTGCGGTGCAGGACCACCCGCTGCCCGTAGTCGAACGCGATGAACGACGTGAGCGTGGACGTGCCGTGCATCAGCGGCGGGGCCGGGAAGAAGGCCAGCCCGGCCCCGCGCGCAGCCGCCCGCTCGGCCAGTTCCCCGGGCCGCTTCACCGGCTCGCCCGACGGATCGCCGCCGAACAGGCCCGCGAAGAACAGGTCCTCCGCCCGCCACATGACGCCCTTGGGCAGCCCGGTCGTGCCGCCCGTGTAGATGATGAACAGGTCGTCGGGGGAGCGCGGTGCGAACCCGCGCGCCGGCGAGCCCGCCGCCTCGGCGTCCCCGTACGCCACCGGCGCGATCACCGGCCCGGGCGCCCCCTCGGGCGCCGCGCCGACGCGCAGCAGGTGCCGCAGCCGCGGCGTGTGCGGCAGCGCCGCCGCGACCCGCCCGGTGAACTCGCCGTCGAAGACGAGCGCGGCGAGGTCGGCGTCGTTGTAGAGGTAGACCAGTTCCTCCTCGACGTACCGGTAGTTGACGTTCACCGGTACCAGACGGGCCTTGAGGCAGGCGAGCACGGTCTGGAGGTACTCGACCCCGTTGTACAGGTGCAGGCCCACGTGCTCGCCGGGCCGCAGGCCGCTCCCGAGCAGGTGGTGGGCGATGCGGTTCGCCGCCGCGTCCAGCTGCGCGTACGTGAGGCGGCGCTCGGCACCGGTCCCCGGGTGGTCCACGTACAGCAGGGCCTCGCGCTCGGGGACCGCGTCCGCGACCGATTCGAACAGGTCGGCAAGGTTGTACTCCACCGTTCCTCCCTCACCCCGGGACTGGCCCGCACGACGAGCGGCCCGCGGGACCGCCGGGCGGTCATTACAGCGCCGCGCACCCCAACTGGGAAGGGAGCCGCCCAACAAAACTGACTGAGTGTCAGAAAACTATTGAACTGCCCCCGCCCCTCCTGCACCCTGTTCTGGGTCCGGAGACGGGAGGACGGCAATGGGTGGGACGGAACACCTGACCGTGCAGCGGCACGGAGCCACACTGGTGCTCACCATGAACAGGCCCGAGGCGAAGAACGCGCTCTCGCTGCCCCTGCTGGTCGGCCTCTACGACGGCTGGCTCGAAGCGGACGCCGACGACGCCATCCGCTCCGTCGTCCTGACCGGCGCGGGCGGCGACTTCTGCGCCGGCATGGACCTCAAGGCGCTCGCCGGGCGCGGCATGGGCGGCGAGGCCTACCGCGACCGCCTCAAGGAGGACCCCGACCTGCACTGGAAGGCGATGCTCCGCCACCACCGGCCCCGCAAGCCGGTCATCGCCGCCGTCGAGGGGTACTGCGTCGCCGGCGGCACCGAGATCCTCCAGGGCACCGACATCCGCGTCGCCGCCGAAGGAGCCGTCTTCGGACTGTTCGAGGTCAGGCGCGGCCTCTTCCCGATCGGCGGCTCCACCGTCCGCCTGCCCCGCCAGATCCCGCGCACCCATGCCCTGGAGATGCTGCTGACCGGCCGCCCCTACTCCGCCGAGGAGGCCGCGCGGATCGGCCTCGTCGGCCGCGTCGTACCGGACGGGAGGGCCCTGGAGGCCGCCCTGGAGACCGCCGAGCTGATCAACGCCTGCGGTCCCCTCGCCGTCGAGGCCGTCAAGGCGTCCGTCTACGAGACCGCCGGCCTCACCGAGGCCGAGGGCCTCGCCGCCGAACTCGTCCGCGGACAGCCGGTCTTCGGCACCGCCGACGCCAAGGAGGGCGCCCGCGCCTTCGCCGAGAAGCGGCCCCCGGTCTACCGCCGCGCATAGCCCCCCGCCCTCCCGCACCCCTCCTCCCTCCCGCCGGGCCCGCACGCCCCCGGAGAATCCGGAGACCCCCATGACAGCCGCGCCCCCGCCCGAGGCGCTCCGCGCGCCCCTCGTCGTCGAGTTCCCCTTCACCCGCTCCCTCGGACCGGTCCAGAGCGCCTTCCTGACCGGGCTCCGCGAACGCGTCGTCCTCGGCGCGAGGACCCCCGGCGGCACGGTCCTCGTCCCGCCCGCCGAGTACGACCCGGCCACCGCAGAGGAGCTTCGCGACCTCGTCGAGGTCGCCCCCTCCGGCACCGTCACCACCTGGGCCTGGAACGACCGACCCCGCCCCCGCCAGCCCCTCGCCACCCCCTTCGCCTGGGTCCTCGTCCGCCTCGACGGCGCCGGCACCGCCCTCCTGCACGCCCTCGACGCACCCGGACCCGAGGCCGTCCGCACCGGCATGCGCGTCCGCATCCGCTGGGCCGCCGAACGCACCGGCGCCATCACCGACATCGCCTGCTTCGAACCCGAGGGACCCGACGACACGGACCCGCCCCGCCACCCGCCCGCCCCGGCCCCGCACGCGGGCCGCTTCCCCGACCCGGTCACCCGCATCGTCACCGAGGCGCGCCTCGACTACACCCACACCCCCGGCCGCGCGCAGAGCGCCCACCTCGCCGCCCTCCGCGAGCGGCGCACCATCGGCGAGCGGTGCCCCTCCTGCCGGAAGGTGTACGTCCCCCCGCGCGGCGCCTGCCCCACCTGCGGCGTCGCCACCACCGACCGCGTCGAGGTCGGTCCGGCCGGCACCGTCACCACCTTCTGCATCGTCAACATCAAGGCCCGCAACCTCGACATCGACGTGCCCTACGTCTACGCCCACATCGCCCTCGACGGCGCCGACCTCGCCCTGCACGGCCGGATCGGCGGCATCCCCTACGACCAGGTCCGCATGGGCCTGCGCGTCGAACCGGTGTGGACCCCCGACGGCCGCCACCCCGACCACTACCGCCCCACCGGCGAACCGGACGCCGACTACGACACCTACAAGGACCTCGTCTGATGGCCCGCCACGAACGCGACATCGCCGTCGTGGCGTTCGCCCAGAGCGACCACCGGCGCCGCACCGACGACCTCAGCGAACTCGAGATGCTCCTGCCCGTCCTCGAAGAGGTCCGCGAGCGGACCGGCCTGCGGGCCCGCGACATCGGCTTCACCTGCTCCGGATCGAGCGACTACCTCGCCGGCCGCCCCTTCTCCTTCACCATGACCCTCGACGGTGTCGGCGCCTGGCCCCCCGTCTCCGAATCCCACGTCGAAACGGACGGCGCCTGGGCCCTGTACGAGGCCTGGGTCAAGCTGCGCACCGGGCAGGCCGACACCGCGCTCGTCTACGCGTACGGCAAGTCCTCGCCCGGCTCCCCGCGCGACGTCCTGACCCGGCAGCTCGACCCCTACTACCTCGCCCCCCTGTGGCCCGACTCCGTCGCCCTCGCCGCCCTCCAGGCACAGGCCCTGATCGACGCCGGGGACACCGACGAGAAGGCGCTCGCCGCGATCGCCGCCCGCAGCCGCGCCGCCGCCGCGGCCAACCCGCACGCCCAGCTCGCCGGCGCCGTCCCGCACGGCGGCCACCAGGTCCGGCCGCTGCGCACCGGCGACTGCCCGCCCGTCGGCGACGGCGCCGCCGCCGTGGTCCTCGCCGCCGGCGACACCGCGCGCCGCCTGTGCGGGCGGCCCGCCTGGATCACCGGCATCGACCACCGCATCGAGGCCCACAGCCTCGGCGTGCGCGACCTCACCGACTCCCCGTCCACCCGCCTCGCCGCCCAGCGCGCCGGCCTCTTCACCGCGCCCGTCGACACCGCCGAGCTGCACGCCCCGTTCACCTCCCAGGAGGTCGTCCTGCGCAAGGCGCTGCGCCTCGGCCCGTCCACCGCCGTCAACCCCTCCGGCGGGGCCCTCGCCGCGAACCCCCTCATGGCCGCCGGCCTGATCCGCATCGGCGAGGCCGCCGCCCGCATCCACCGCGGCGCCTCCGACCGGGCCGTCGCCCACGCCACCTCCGGCCCCTGCCTCCAGCAGAACCTGGTCGCCGTCCTGGAAGGGGACCGAGCATGAGCAAGGAGCCCGTGGCCGTCATCGGCATCGGCCAGACCAAGCACGCGGCCGCCCGCCAGGACGTCTCCCTCGCCGGACTCGTCCGCGAGGCCGCCTCCCGCGCCCTCGCCGACGCCGAGCTGGCCTGGCAGGACATCGACGCCGTCGTCATCGGCAAGGCCCCCGACTTCTTCGAGGGCGTCATGATGCCCGAGCTGTACCTGGCCGACGCCCTCGGCGCCGTCGGCAAGCCGATGCTGCGCGTCCACACCGCCGGCTCCGTCGGCGGCTCGACCGCGCTCGTCGCCGCCGACCTCGTCGCCGCCCGGGTGCACCGCACCGTGCTCGCCCTCGCCTTCGAAAAGCAGTCCGAGTCCAACGCCATGTGGGGGCTGTCGCTGCCCGTCCCCTTCCAGCAGCCGCTGCTCGCCGGGGCCGGCGGGTTCTTCGCCCCGCACGTGCGCGCGTACATGCGGCGCACCGGCGCCCCCGCCGCCGTCGGCTCGCTCGTCGCGTACAAGGACCGCCGCAACGCCCTGAAGAACCCCTGCGCGCACCTCCACGAGCACGGCATCACCCTGGAGCAGGTCCAGGCCTCGCCGATGCTGTGGGACCCCGTCCGCTACTCCGAGACGTGCCCCTCCTCCGACGGAGCCTGCGCGATGGTCCTCACCGACCGGCCCGGCGCCGCCCGCGCCCCCCGCCCGCCCGCCTGGGTGCACGGCGGGGCCATGCGCAGCGAGCCGACGCTCTTCGCCGGCAAGGACTTCGTCTCCCCGCGGGCCGGGAAGGACTGCGCGGCCGACGTCTACCGGCAGGCCGGCATCACCGACCCGCGCCGCGAGATCGACGTGGCCGAGCTGTACGTGCCGTTCTCCTGGTACGAGCCGATGTGGCTGGAGAACCTGGGCTTCGCCCAAGAGGGCGAGGGCTGGAAGCTCACCGAGGCCGGCGCGACCGAGCTCGACGGGGACCTGCCCGTGAACCCGTCCGGCGGCGTCCTGTCCTCCAACCCGATCGGCGCCTCGGGCATGATCCGCTTCGCGGAGGCGGCGCTCCAGGTCCGCGGCCAGGCCGGTGATCACCAGGTCCCCGGAGCCCGCCGCGCGCTCGGCCACGCCTACGGGGGCGGCGCGCAGTTCTTCTCCATGTGGCTGGTGGGGTCCGGGCTACCGGCCTCCTGAGCCCGGGCAGACCGGGAGGCGTACGCACACCCCCGGCCGCGGGTGACGCCGCGCGGCCCGCGCGACACGCCGCGCGACGCCTGACCCGCCCCGCCACCCCACGGAGAACGCCCCGGCAGCCCCTCGCCGATCCGCGCGCCGGACGGGCCGCACCAGCCATTCCGGGGTGCCCGCGGCAGCGAACGGGCGCCGCGCCCCCGGATCCGGAAAGCGCCCCCGGCCACGTACCATGGCCGCATGTCCTTCCTCCGCCGCAACCGCGCCGCCACACCCGCCGGCCCGGACTTCGACGTCCTGGCCATGGATCCGGGGGACTGGCCGGGCAATCTCGGGGCCGGGCTGCTCCCCGCGCCCGACGGCAGCTGCCAGGGCGTCTTCCTCCGCTACGACCTCTTCGGCGGACGCGGCCCCGCAATGATCATCGGGAACCTCCCCGAGGGTTCCCCGGCCCGCGACCTGGCCGACGGCCAGATCCCCTTCGAGGTGGCCCAGCTCCTCGACGCCCTCGAGAACGACGAGGAGGTCGAGGTCACCGGCATCGAGGACTGCCCCGTCATGCAGGGCGACAACCTCCTCATCGTCCGCAAGGTCAAGCTCTCCGAGTCCCGGATCAGCTGCGTGCAGTTCGACCGCAGCGACAACGTCCTCGTGACGATCGCCAGCTGGGACCGGCCCATCAGCGACGACCTGTACGCCCTGCTCAAGCCGCTGCCCGCCGAGCTGTTCCAGCAGGGCTGACCGCCCGGCCGGATCACGCGTCCGCGATGTCGTTCGCCGCGGCGTAGCCGAACGCCATCGCGGGTCCGATCGTCGACCCGGCCCCCGCGTAGCTGCGGCCCATCACCGCCGCGCTCGCATTGCCCGCGGCCCACAGGCCCCGGATCACCGAGCCGTCCGGCCGCAGCGCCCGTGCCCGCGCGTCCGTCACGATGCCGCCCTTCGTCCCCAGGTCGCCCGGCACGATCCGGAAGGCGTGGAAGGGCGGCAGCAGGACCGGGGCCAGGCAGGAGTTCGGGTACACGCCGGGATCCGTGTAGTAGTGGTCGTACGCCGTCCTCCCGCGGCCGAAGTCGGCGTCCGTCCCGCTCCACGCCTGCGCGTTGAACCGGCTCAGCGTCGCCCGCAGCGCCGCCGCCGGTACCCCGATCCGCTCCGCGAGCCCGTCCCACGTCCACGCCGTGCGCACCGCGCCCGACGCGTACCAGGAGTCCGGGAGGGGGAGCGCCGGCAGCACGTCCTTGAACAGGTACTTGTTGCGGTAGTGCTGGTCCACCACCAGCCACGCCGGGATGTGCGAGCCCGGCGCGCCCCGGTCCTTCTCGTACATCATGTGCACCACGTCGCTGTAGGGCGCCGCCTCGTTGACGAACCGCGCCCCCGCCGCGTTCACGATCAGCCCGCCCGGCAGGGTGCGCTCCGCCAGGCAGAAGTACGGCTCCCCGGGCAGCGGGACCGTCGGCCCCCACCAGGCGTCGTCCATCAGGTCCAGCGCCGCTCCGGCCCGCTGCCCGGCTCGGATCCCGTCCCCGGTGTTCTCCCGGGCGCCCACCGACCACTGCGTGCCGATCGGCTGCTGCTGGTACTGGGCCCGCATCGCCGCGTGGTGCTCGAATCCGCCCGAGCCGAGGACGACGCCCCGGCGGGCCCGTACCGTGCCGCGGACGCCGCCCTTCGCCACGACGACTCCGGTGACCGCCCCGCCCTCCGTCACCAGGTCCACCAGGGGGCACTCCAGCCACACCGGTACGCCCGCCTGCGCCAGCCCCGCCCGCAGCCCGGCCGCGAGCGCCTGGCCCATCGTGAGCGGCTTCTCCCCGCGGAGCGCGGCCCGCGTGCCGCGCGCCAGGCACTCGGCGGCGACCGCCGCCCCCCGCGCGTTGACGGTCGCCAGGGTCAGCCACCGGTAGTCCTGGCCGAAGACCACCATCCCGGCGGGGACGGGCATGTAGGGCTGGTTCAGCCGGGCCAGTTCGGAGCCGAGGACGGAGCCGTCGAGCTGGTCGGGTTCGATGGAGCGGCCGTTCGCCATTCCGCCGGGAAGGTCGGGGTAGTAGTCGCTGTAGCCGTCCATGTAGCGGAAGCGGAGCGGGCTGCTGGCCATCACGAAGTCCAGCATCCGCGGCCCGTTCGCCAGGAAGGCAGCCTGCCGGTCCGCCGGCACGGACGGGCCCACGACCGCCGCCAGGTACGCTGCCGCCTTCTGCGGGGTGTCGGGGACGCCTGCGCGCAGGATCACCGAGTTGTTCGGCAGCCAGATCCCCGCGCCGGAGCGCGCCGTGGACCCGCCGAAGGTCGCCGCCTTCTCGACCAGCAGCACGCCGAGCCCCCGCTTGGCGGCGGTCAGCGCGGCCGTCATCCCGGCAGCGCCGGAGCCGACCACGACGACGTCGTACTCGCCGAACACGGGGCCCGTATCGGCCCGCGCCCGGACGGCCGGAAGCCCGGCGGCGAGCGCGCCGGCGCCGGCCCCGGCGAGGACCGCGCGGCGCGACGGATGGGTGGCGGGGCGCGGTTCGGAGGCGGCGCTCGCGGTCATGGCAGGCTCCAAGCGGGTTGCGAAGTCAACTATCTGATGCAATGTCAGAAACTTCTGCGCAGGACCCGGGGAAGTCAAGGCATCCGCACGCCCGCCCGGACGCACGAAATCCCGTGGAGCGCACACCGGTTGTGTGCGCCACGGGATTTTCGTGACGGTGCCGTCCGCCGGCTCTCAGCGGGTCCCGACGGCCGCGCGGACCGCCCTGCGGGCCATGCCGCAGTCGTCGTGCAGGCGGCGCAGCAGCAGCCGCTGCTCCTCGCCCGAGGACAGGGCGCCCGCCGGCAGGGGCTGGTTCGGGGCGGAGGCGGCCATGGACCGCTGCACCGCCGTCTCGCACATCCGGATCTCCCGGGTCAGCACCAGCATCAGATTGACCAGGAACGCGTCCCGCGCCGCCGGACCGGCCGCCTGGGCGAGCCGGCTGATCTGGCCGCGCGCGGCCGGGGCGTCGCCCAGCACCGTCCACAGCGTCGCCAGGTCGTAGCCCGGCAGGTACCAGCCCGCGTGCTCCCAGTCGAGCAGCACCGGCCCGGCCGGTGACAGCAGCAGGTTCGACAGAAGCGCGTCACCGTGGTTGAACTGCCGCTGCACACCCGCCAGTCGCAGCCCGCACAGCAGCTTCTGCAGGTCCCCCAGGTCCCGGTCCGTCAGCAGCCCCAGCTCGTGGTACCGCGCGATCCGCTGCCCGTAGTTCAGCGGGTCCCCGAAGAGATCCGCCGGCGGCCGCCACTGGTTGACCCGGCAGACCGCTCCCAGCGCCGCCCGGAGGTCGGCCCGCGGAGGGGCCTCCACCGGATGCCGCTGGAGTGCCGCGACCCGGCCCGCCATCCGCTCCACCACCAGCGTCCCGTTCTCGGGGTCCGCGGCGATCAGCCGCGGCACCCGGACCGGCGGGCGGTGTCGGACGAACGTCCGGTACGCCGCTATTTCGTGCCGGTACCGCTCGCGCCACTCCGGCGAGTGGTCCAGTAAAACCTTCGCCACGGCGGTCATCCGGCCGGTCGTCCCCACCAGCAGGACCGACCGGCCGCTGCGCCGCAGCACCTGCACCGGAGCGAACTCCGGGCAGATCCGCTGCACCGAGGCCAGCGCGGTGCGCAACTGCGCACCCTGCGGCCCCGACAGGTCGATTCTCCCGCTGAGCGGCTGCGCGGCGGCTCCCGGCATCCGCCGGGCCCGGACGGCGCCGGGAAGCGGCACCGAGGGGCGGGCGGCGTCGAGGTAGGACGCCCCGCCCGCCTGGAGCGTGCGGTGGGGCCGGACCGGGGCGGACACGGAGGACGTTGCTGCATACATGGCGTTGCGGTTCCCTTCGTGCGCCGACGAGATCTGTACGCCGCCCCGCCGGCCCCGGGCTTCGCCCTGGGGAGTTCCGCCCGGCGGCCGGGTCGGGGAGGCGCATTCCTACCTGACACCCTGGCGCGGGTGGCGGACCATCTGGCTGGCCCTGGCGAAGCCTGGCGAATAGTCGCTGGGCATCTGTCGGCGGGCTACTGTCAAACCAGCCGAGAACCTGGGGGCTTGACGTGAGCAAAGGACCAAACACCCGACTGAGCGACCTGTTCGGCCTGGCCGGCTGGTCGAAGGGTGAGCTGGCGAGGATGGTCAACCGGCAGGCGGCCGCGATGGGCCACCACCAGCTGGCCACGGACACCTCGCGGGTGCGGCGGTGGATCGACATGGGGGAGACCCCCCGCGAACCGGTGCCCACCGTCCTGGCAGCCCTGTTCACCGAGCGGCTCGGTCGTGTCGTGACCATCGAGGACCTCGGGTTCGTACGGCAGCGGCGCACCTCCAGGCGGCAGTCGGACGGGGTGAAGGACAACCCCGACGGCATGCCCTGGGCGCCCGAACGCACAGCCGCGGTCCTCACCGAATTCACGGGAATGGACCTCATGCTCAACCGTCGCGGTCTGATGGGCGCGGGAGTGGCGCTCACCGCCGGCTCCGTCCTCACCAACGCCATGTACGACTGGCTGCACACCGACCCGGGTGCGGGCGGCCAGGCCCAGCGCTTCGGCGAACCCTTCAAGGCCGACCCCGCCGGCTTCGACCGGTACGAGGCCGCGCCCGTCGGCGCGGAGGAGATCGAGGCCCTGGAGCGCTCCGTGGAGGTCTTCCGCGCCTGGGACGCCGCCAGAGGCGGCGGCCTGCAACGCAAGGCCGTCGTCGGCCAGTTGAACGAGGTCGGCGGCATGCTGGCGTACCGCCACCCCGACCACCTCCAGCGGCGCCTGTGGGGGGTGGCGGCCAACCTGGCGGTGCTGGCGGGCTGGATGTCCCACGACGTGGGCCTCGAACCCACCGCCCAGAAGTACTTCGTGATCGCCGCGCACGCCGCCCGCGAGGGAGGCGACCGGCCGCGGGCCGGCGAGGCGCTGTCGCGGGCGGCCCGCCAGATGGTGCACCTGGGCAGGCCCGGCGAGGCGCTGGACCTGATGAAGCTGGCCCAGTCCGGATCGGGGGAGGAGACCCTGCCGCGCACCCGGGCGATGCTGCACACCATCGAGGCGTGGGCGCAGGCCGCGATGGGCAAGGGGCAGGCCATGCGGCGCACCCTCGGCGAGGCCGAGGACCTGTTCGTCTCCGACAAGGCCGACGTGCCGCCGCCCTCGTGGATGCAGCACTTCGACGAGGCGGACCTGCACGGCATGCAGGCCCTGGCGTACCGGACGCTGGCCGACCACGAGCCGTCCGCCGCGCCGATCGCCCAGCGGCACGCCCGCGAGGCGCTGCGGCTGCGGGCCGGTGGCCACCAGCGCTCGCAGATCTTCGACTACATCTCCATGGCCTCGGCCTGCTTCATCGCGGACGACCCCGAGCAGGCGGACCGGTACGCGCGCCTCGCGCTCGTCTCCATGAACGAGACCTCCTCGCACCGGACGTGGGACCGCCTGCGGGAGATGTACCGGCTCACCGGCCAGTACGCGGGGTACTCGCGCATCGAGGACCTGCGGGACGAGATCAAGCTGGCCCTGCCCCACAGCCCGGTCCAGCAGACGGTCTAGGGTGCGCCGACCCCCGGACCGTCCCCCTTCTCCTCCGGAGGGCTTTTCCGCAGCCTTCCCGCACCATGACGGAAAGGCCGCGCCAGGGGCGCGGCCTCGGAACGGCCCGGTGTGAGGGACGGCTCTGCTCCGGCGGCCGTCAGGTGCCGATCCTGGCGACAAGGATGCAGGCGTCGCCTTCGCGCCCCTCCCCGCCCAACTCCTCGACGACGATGCGCAGGCAGTCCTGTGCGGATGCGGCCGCGGCGAGCCGCGGAGCGAGTGCCAGGAGCCGCCCGGTGCCGTCCGCCGCGCCGAGGCCGACGTCGTACGGCAGCAGCCCGTCCGTGTGCAGGACGAGCACGTCACCGGCTTCGAGCCGTTCCTCGGCCTGCCCGTAGCCGGCCCCGGACGTGGCGCCCAGAAGCACGCCCTCGGGCGGGGCCAGGGCGCGGCCGGTGCCGGCGCGGAACAGCAGCGGGGCGGGGTGGCCGGCCTGCGCCCAGGACAGGACGCGGCTTCCCGGGTCGTACCGGCAGCAGACGGCCGAGCCGAGCGCGGGCTGCACGGACGCTTCGAGCAGCCGGTTGAGCCAGCCCATCAGGGGGCCTGGCTCGATGCCGGCCATGGCCATGCCGCGGAGGGCCCCCAGCATCATCGCCATGCCGGAGGTGGCGGTGACACCGTGCCCGGTGAGGTCGCCGACCGTCAGGAGGGTGTGCCCGTCGGGGAGTTGCAGGGCGTCGTACCAGTCGCCGCCGATCGGTGCGCCCTCCGCGGACGGGAGGTAGTGCGAGGCGACGTCGAGGGCGCCGGCGGAGTCGTGCGGGAGGCGCAGGGAGGTGCGCCGCGGGGGAAGGACCGCTTCCTGGAGCTCGACCGCGAGCCGGTGCTCGGTCCTGGCGATCTCCCGGCGGTGCCGGAGGGACTCGCGGGACTCGTGCACGGCGCGCCGGCTCCGCCGCAGCTCGCTGACGTCGCGGAAGACGGCCCACATGGAAGCGGTGCAGCCGTCGGAGTCGAGGACGGGCTCCCCCCGCATGTGCAGGGTGCGGACCCGGCCGTCCGCCCGGACGATGCGGAACTCCCCGTCGAGGGGCTTGCCGTCGACGAGGCAGGCGGTGAGCATCGCGGTGAGCAGGGGCTGGTCCTCGGAGAACAGGGTGGAGCCGAGCTCGTCGAGGGGGAGGGGGCCGGCCGCGGGGGAGCGCCCGAAGATCCGGAAGAGCTCCTCCGACCAGCTGGCCTCGTCGGTGAGGAGGTCCCACTCGGCGCTGCCGATGCGGGTCTGCCGGGTGTCCGCCCCGTCCGCGCCGGGGTGCTCCTGCGCCGGGCCGTCTGCGGCCGCGGGCGGGGGCAGGCCCTTCTTGAGCTGGCCCAGTTGGTCGTGCAGGTCGTCGAGCTGGTGCACGGCGAGGTCGCACAGCGCCCGCTGCCAGCGGCCCTGCGCGCCGTCGTCCACGGCGGTGTCGCGGCGCACCGCGTCGAGGCCGCCGCGCAGCCGCCTCGCCTGCGAGATCAGGGCGTCCACCGATCCCGGCTCGGGCGGCTGCGCGGGACGGTCCGCGAACAGATGGGACGGCATGTGCACTCCGATACAGGCGCGGCGCGGCCAGGTCTGAAGCAGAAGGGCCTCTACGACTCTGGCACAGGCGCGAAGGGGCTGTAAGGCGATTGGCAACATCCGTCCCGGTCTTGCTCCTGGCATATGCCCGGGGCTTCCCGGCGGCCCGCCGGGGTGTACGAACGATTCCGGTCACCCCTTGGCGGGCCCCGCCGGGAGCCCCGTCCGTCACACCGTGATCGGCACCGGGTGGATCTCGTTGGCGGGGTGGCCCGTGCGCTCGTGGATCCGCTGGACCGCGTCCGCGGACGGCGCCTCCGACAGGCAGTACACGGTCCCGGACTCGGGGTCGGCCCAAGCCCGCTCGAAGTGCACGTTCTCCTCGGCCTCGATCGCCAGGTCGGCGCGGTGGGCGGCGGACAGCTGCTCCGCCGTGATGCCCTTCATGCCGTGGTGGACGTCCATGTACTTCGTCACCTCTGCACACCTCCTCCGTGCGCTCGGCAAGGACGGCTCTTCTGCTTCCATCGTCCGCCCTTGGCGGGAAAAAGGCGCCGCGGGCGCTCCCGCTCGAAGATGCGGCCGACACGGCTCACCCTGCCGGGGCGCCCCCCCTCGCACAAGGCGCCGGAGTGCGCCGCCGCGCGAGGACCCCCGAACGAAGGACCTCCGCCGGACGCACACGAGCGGCGGTCCGGGGCCCGTGCGGGCGTTCCGCTTCCGCGCACCCCCGGGCCCCCTGCGCTACCCGCCGGTAAGGGCCGGCCGCGGCGGAGCGCCCGCACCACTGCGGAGGGCGCCGCCCGCGCCCCCGCTACGGCACCCTCTCCGCGGCCGCGGCCGACACCGCCCTGCCCGTACCGGCGGCCGCGCCGAAGCAGCGGCAGGACCACGCCCTCGCCGGCAGGCCGGATCGCTCGCGCCATGCCCGGCGGGCTCCCCGTGGCCGCCATCCCCACCGGCGTCGCGAGACCCTCGGCCGGGCACTCGACGCCAAAGCCGCCCTGGACGCCGCCTGGTGGCCCGGCTGCCGACCTCGCCGACGGCGACCGGCTGCGCCCCGTGCAGGAGGCCTGGCTCGAACAGGACGTGTCCCAGTGCCGGTTCTGGCGGCCCGGCCGGATCACGGCCGCCGTCGCGGTGCTGCGGCGCACCGCCGAGCCCGCGGACGGGGACATCGACGCGATCGCCAACACCTGCCGCTGCGGCACCTGTCCGCGCATTGGGAGGCCATCCGCAGCGCCGCCGCGCGCGGGTGAGCGGGAAGGCCCCGGGAACCCCCCGTGGTACCCGGGACCGACGCCCGCACCCCAGCGTAGGCGGGCGGCGTCCGCGGTGCAGGTTCACCACCGCACAGCGAGCCGGCGAGAGCGGTGTCACAGCGCACAGTGGGGGACCGGTGGTTGAATGCGGCGGCGCCACCCGCACCGAACGGAGCCCGCCATCCCGAACCCGCCCGAACCGAACCCGCCGACGGCTCCGCCCGGCCTCCCGCCGATGAGGCCGTCCGGCACCCCGGCACCGGCGCAGAGCCGCTCCGACGACGTCCTGAGAGTCCACCGCCTCGCGCACTCCGGCGGTTCCGCCGCCGTCCTGCGGTGGCTCGGCGCCCGGCTGGGCGGCTGGACCGGCGTGGTCGGCACCGCCGCGGGCCCCGCCGCGCGCGGCGCGGCGGACCCCGGCGCTCCCCGGCTCGCCCTGCGGGGAGCGGCCGAACTCGCCGACCGCGGCGTACGGTCGGCCGTCCTCGACGTCGGCGGATCCACCGCACTGCTGTTCGCCCTCGGGGAGGACCGCGCGCTCGCCGCCGTGCTCTGCTCTCCGCACGACCCGGCCGCCCCGGCACTGCTGGCGGACGCCGCCGTCCCGCTGGCCCTGGTCCTGCGCGCGGAGGAGGCGGAACGGCGCGAGCAGCGGGCCGAACTCGCCGAGTCCCGGGCCCGCGAGGCGGTCCTCCACCTCCTGATGAACGGCCGGCTCTCCACCGCCCACCAGATCGCCGAGGCACTCTCCCCCTCGCTCCCCGAGCCCATGCGGATGTACGTCGTCGCCTGCCGGCCCGGCGAGCGGACCGCCGCCGCCCGGGTGTGCGAGGAACTGACCGGCGGCAGCGCCTGGGTGGTGCGCTGCCCGGTCTACGCGGGCCACCTGATCGTGCTGGTGCCCGCCGGCGGCCCGGACGGGCCCGGCGCCCTCGACGCGGCCCTCGCCGCCGCCGTCCCCGGTGGCGCCGTCGGAGCGAGCGGGGAGCTGCCGCTGCGCGAAGCCCCCGCCGCCTACACTCAGGCCTTCCACGCCCTGGCCGTCGCCGGCGCCCGCCCCGGGCGGCACGCCCGGTTCGGCCCCGGCCCCGAACCCGAGCTGGCGGCCCACGCGGCCGGGGCCGGCTGGGCGGCGGCCGTCCTCGCGCCCCTGCACACGCACCGGCCGCGCCGCCCCCAGGACCCCGGCGCGCAGGAGCTGCGGGCCACCGCCCGGGCCTGGCTTGACTTCGGCCCCCACGCCACCCGGCTGCTGAAGGTCCACCGCAACACCCTGGCGACGCGGCTGCGCCTGATCGAGTCGCTGACCGGGGCCGACCTCTCCCGGCTCGCCGACCAGGCCGCCCTCTCGCTCGCGCTGCGGCTGACCCCCGACGGCCCCCTCGCCGCCCCCGACGGCCCCGGAGCGCCGCCCCCGGACCTCGGCGCGGGCCTGGACGCCGTCCTGCGCCACCCCGACGTGGCCGCCTGGGCCCGCGCCCACCTCGCCCCGCTGGCCGGCCCCGACGCCCCGCCCGGCGCGCACGGGACGGTCCGGGCCTGGCTGCGCCACGACGCCCGCCTGGCCGCGACCGCGGCCGCGCTCGGCATCTCCGTACCCGGTACGCGCAAGCGGCTCGCCCGCACCGAGGCCGTCCTCCAGCGCTCCCTGCTCCGCTCGCCGAGCGCCCGCCACGACCTGTGGCTCGCCCACCGCGCCACCGAACTGGCCGAGCCGGACGAGGTGCCCTGAACCGCTACGGCGCCCTGCGCGGGCGGGGGCGCGGGGGCGGGGCGGGGGCGGTGTGCTGGAGGTACGCCGTGTGGGCCAGGGACAGCTCCACCACGTGCGCCGGGTCGGACAGGGAGCGGCCCGTCAGCTGCTCCAGGCGGCGCAGCCGGTTGGAGACGGTGTTGCGGTGGCAGTACAGGCGCTCCGCGGCCTGCGTCGTCGAGCCCCGGCAGCCCAGCCAGGTGCCCAGCGTGCCCAGCAGCACCCGGCAGTCCTCCGCGGGCAGCGCCAGCACCGGGCCGAGCACCACCTGCCGCAGCCGGTCGGCGAGTTCGGCCTGCGAGGCCACCAGCGCCATCGGCAGCCGCTCGTCGAGCAGCGCCGCGCGGCCGCCCGCCGAGGCCGGGACGGTGCGCAGCGCCAGCGCGGCCAGCCAGCGCGCCCGCGCGACATCGCCGGGCGCCGCCACCACCGGGCTGATGCCCGCGCGCACGCCCAGCGGGGCCAGCAGCTCCCGGAGCGCCTCCAGCGGATGCGGGCCGAGGTCCGCCAGGCCGGTCTCGCCGTCGGAGCGGATCCGCCACAGCACCCGCGGCCCGGCCGCCGCCCCCGGCGGCTCGGCCGGCGCGCCGCCACCGGAGGCGCCGGGGCCGAGGACCACCACCGCGAACCTGCCCCGCTCGGGGAGCCCCAGCTGCGCCGCCGCCTCCGATACCGCCGGGCCGTCGGCGGCGCCCCCGCCGTCCAGCAGGGTGTCCAGCAGGGCCGCACGGCGCTCCCGGTCGCGGTGGCAGCGCGCCGCCTCCGTACGCCGGTACGCCTCCGCCACCGCGTCCGTCATCTGGTCCAGGACGTCCCACAGGACGGACGCGAGCGGCAGCAGCCGGGGCAGCGCGCCCGGGTCGTGCGCCGTGACGGCCTCGGTGAGGGTGTGCCACAGCAGCCGGCCGCCGCGCCGGTAGGTGCGCAGGAGGGAGGCGAGCGGCAGGCCCTGCTCGGCGCGCAGCGTCCCCGTCGCCCGGGCGTCGGCGAGTTCGACCGGCAGCCCGCGCGAGCTGCGGACCAGGCCCTCGACGGACTGCGCGAGGTTGTGGTGGATCCGGTCGCGCAGCTCGCTCCGGCCGAGCAGGGCGGCGTACGCGGGGTCGTCGGCCAGCGTCCGCTCGGCGAGCCGGTCGGCCGTCACGGCGATGCGGCGGGAGAGGTCCTCCCGTATCTCGTCGATGATGATCGGCTCCATGAGCGGCAGGGTGGCACGGAAGCGGGGCCGGGGGACAGGGCCGGTGCGGCCCTTCCGCGGGCCGGTCCGCAAGAGGCGGCCGCCGGACACCCGCCGCGCCGTGATCAGCAATCACGGTCAAAAATTGTCGGGTTCCGGCCAAGGTGTCGCGCGGTTCCGTGCATGTTCCCGCGGAAAATGCCGGAAGGCCCTTGCACGCTGCGGAACTTGAGTAGGTTCCCTCCTGTCGCGCCGAAGGACCGTGCACCTCGCACATTTGGCCGGGAGGGGAGCCTGCGTGCCCGGGATCGACGAATGCCTGCTCGAAGCCATGGCGCTGCCCGGTGCGCGCGGCGCCGCGCTGGTCGACTGGAGCAGCGGGCTGGCCCTGGGCACCGCCGGGGACTCACCGGTCGGGGACCACGAGACCACCGCGGCGGAGACGGCGGAGCTGGCCCGGGCGGCCGCCGAGTACGAGTCGTTCGCGCAGGCGGGCCCCGATGCGGCGCCGGGCGCCCCGGCCGACCGGGGCCAGCCCGTGGAGGACGTGATCGTGACCACCCGCAGCGGCTACCACGTGCTCCGCTTCGTCGAGACCAGCTTCGACAGCAGCGTCTTCCTCCACCTGTGGCTGGACCGCACCGAGGGCAACCTCGCCCTCGCCCGCCACAGACTGAGGGCCCTCGCGGAGGGGCTGGTGCTCAGGTGACCGTCCTCGCCACCGCCGCCGTGTCCCCCCTGCTCACCCGGCTCGCCGCCGAGCGCGCCACCGGCGCCCTGCTCCGCGACCGCGGCACCCTCTTCCTGGAGGACGGCCGCATCGTCCACGCGGAGAGCCCCGCCACCCCCGGCCTCGACGTCCTCCTCACCACCGGCGGCGGCCTCGCCCCCGAACGCTGGCGGGAGGCCGTCGACCGGGCCGGCGCCCGCCGCCAGGTGGCCCGCTTCCTCGTCGACAGCGGCGGCCTCGCCGGCGGCGAACTGGAGATATGCCACCTCGCCGCCATCTTCGACGCAGCCTTCTTCGCCCTCTCCCCGGGCAGCGGCCCCTCCCGGTTCCGCCGTGGCGCCACCCACTGGATCGGCTCCGTCCGCTCCGTCCCGGCCGCGGCCGTCGAGCGCGAGACACGCCGTCGGCGGGAGCTGCTCGACGCGGTGTGGCCCTACCCGCAGCTCGACACCTCCCCGGTGGTGCCCCGCGCGGCCGCCCCCGGCCAGACCGTCACGGCCCGCCAGCGCGCCCTCCTCGCGCAGGCGGACGGCCTGCGGACACCGGCGGACCTGGCCTGGGTGCTGGGCCGGCCTGCCTTCCACACCCTCCTCGACGTGCGGCGGCTGGCCGCGGCCGGACTGGTGGAGACCCCGCTCGCACCGGTCCGGGCCGAGCGCGCCGCGACCACCCTGCCCGACTGGATGACCGACACCCAATCCCCGGACGTGGCGCTGCTCCGCCGGTTACGCGACGCACTGGAGGCAAGCCTGTGAGGCTCCCGCTGCGACCGGCTCTGCGCTCCGAGCGCACCGACCGCTCCGAGCGCACCGACCGCGCCGAGCGGAGTCAGCCCGAAAGGAGAAGAGCCGACATGAGCACGGCGATGGTGCCCGCCGAGGCAGAAGCCGAGATACTCGCCGAGCTCCGCCGGCTCCGAGCCCGGGTCCCGCAGCTCAGCGGCGCCCTGGCCGGCAGCTCCGACGGGCTCGTCCTCGCCCAGGACAGCGCCGCCACCGAGGTCGAGGCCGTCGCGGCCCTGACCGCGGCCGCCCTCGGGGTGGCCCAGCGGCTCAGCGACAGCACCGGGCAGGGCGGATTCCGCGAACTGCTCGTCCGCGGCGAGCACGGCTACGTGGCCACCTACGCGGCCGGTGAGGCCGCCGTCCTCACCCTCATCGCGGAGCCCCGCGTCAACGTGGGCCGGCTGCACCTCGAAGCCCGCCGCTCCAGCCTCCGCATAGCGGAGCTGCTCGACCACACCCTGGCCCGCCGGGTCGCGGCCACCGCCCCGCCCCGGCCCCCGCTGCCGCCCGCGCTCCCGCCGGCGCGGCCGGGTCCGGCCGGCTGATCCGCATGAAGCACCCCACCACCCGAAGAAAGAGGAACACACCGTGAACGTCGAAACCGCGCTCAAGGAAGCGACCACCGTGATCGACGGCGCGATCGGCGCCGCCCTCGTCGACTACGGAAGCGGCATGGCGCTCGGCACCGTCGGCGGCGGCAAGGAGCTCGACCTCGGCGTCGCCGCGGCAGGCAACACCGACGTGGTCCGCGCGAAGGTCCGCACGATGGAGATGCTCGGCCTCAACGACGAGATCGAGGACATCCTGATCACCCTGGGCGGCCAGTACCACCTGATCCGGCTGATGAAGGGGCGCGGCTCCTCGGGCTTCTTCCTCTACCTCGCGCTGGACCGCGGCCGCGCCAACCTGGCCATGGCCCGGCACCAGCTGAAGAAGATCGAGGGAGAGCTCGAAATCTGACCCGGGATTCGGTCGGACACCGACGCCGAGGCGGCGGGCGGCGGAATTCTTTGCCGTCCGTCCCGACGGACCAAGGGATATGTCCAGGATGGGGGGACTTTATCATCCTGTAACCGAGTAGGATGCTCTCACCTACTGATCATCCCAAGAGCTTTCCCACGCTGGAGAACCCGCACCCCATGCCCCCGCGCCTGAGCATCGTCGTCCCCGTCTACAACGTCGAGCTCTACCTCGACGAGTGCCTGGAGTCCATCGCCGCCCAGACGTTCGCCGACTTCGAGTGCATCCTGGTCGACGACGGTTCCACGGACAACAGCGCCGCCATCGCCAAGGCGTTCGCCGCGCGGGACAAGCGGTTCCGGGTGGTCATGCAGGAGAACGCCGGCCTCGGCGCCGCCCGCAACGTCGGCGCCCGGCACCTCACCGACGGCACCGAGTACCTGGCGTTCGTCGACAGCGACGACACCATGCCCGACTACGCGTACGAGCGGCTCATCGCCGCCCTCGACGAGACCGGCTCCGACTTCGCCGGCGGCAACGTCAAGCGCTTCCGCTCCGTCGGCATGCAGCAGTCCTGGGGCCACCGGGCGGCCTTCGCCAGGACGCAGCTGAAGACCCACATCTCCAAGTTCCCCGCGCTCGTCACCGACCGCACCGCCTGGAACAAGGTCTACCGGCGCAGCTTCTGGGACGAGCACGGCTTCCAGTACCCCGAGGGCATCCTCTACGAGGACGCCCCCGTCAGCATCCCCGCGCACTACTTCGCCACCAGCGTCGACATCCTGAGCGACTGCGTCTACCACTGGCGCGTCCGCGAGACCGGTGAGCGCTCCATCACCCAGCGCTCCACCGACCCGGTCTCCGTCATCGACCGCGTCACCTCCGTCCGCCTGGTCCGCGAGTCCCTCAAGGCCAAGCAGGGCGCGAAGTACGCCCGCTACCTGCGCGACTACGACCACAACGTGCTGAGCGAGGAGCTCCCGCTCATCTACAAGTACGTCGGCGAGGGCGGCCCCGAGTTCCGCGCCGCGTTCGTCGAGCACGTCGGCGGCCTCATCAAGGAGATCGGCCCCGAGCCGTGGCCGAACCTGACCGTCGCCGACCGCCTCAAGGCGTACCTGGCCGCCGAGGGCCGCGTGGAGGACTTCATCGCCCTCTGCCACCACCAGCGCGACTACGACTACAGCGTGCCCGTCAAGGGCCTCGCCCGCCCGCAGGCCGACTACCCCTTCCTGCAGGGCCGCCCGCCGGTGCCCGCCAGGCTCCTCACCCTCGGCACCCGCGAGCGCCGCGTCGTCAGCCGCCTGGAGCAGGCCGTCTGGAAGGACGGCAAGCTGCTCCTGCGCGGCTACGCGATCCCCGGCCACCTCGGCGCCGAGAACCGCCTCGCCTCCCGCAAGGCGCTGGTCTTCCGCGAGGGAGGCAAGCGCCGCCGCACCGTCGTCGGGGCCCGCACCGTCGCCTCCCCGATGGCCACCGTCAACGCCCCGCACCTGGCCCTGCGCCATGCCGACTGGGCCGGCTTCGCCGCCGTCGTCGACCCGAGCGTCTTCCAGTCCGGCGGCAAGTGGCGCGACGGCATATGGACCACCTCCATCGCCGTCACCGGCCCCGGCGGCCTCCACCGCGCCCGCCTCAAGGGCGGCGAGTCCGACAGCGGGCAGAACCCGCCCTCCCACTGGGTGGCCCCGGACGTCCGGATCCTCCCCGACGCCAAGGGCGCCCTGACCATCCAGGTCGAGGTCGTCCGCGCCCGCGCCCTCGACGTCCGCCCCAGCGGCGACGACGCCCTCGAGATCGCCGGCGAGCTCGCCGCCGGCATCAGCGGCGCCACCCTGCGCGCGGAGCACGTCTCCACCGGCACCGTCGCCGCCTTCCCGATCGAGACCGGCACCCCCCGCGGCGGACGCACCCCGTTCACCGTCCGCGTGCCGCTGGCCGACCTCGCCGCCGTACCGGACGCGGAGACCGGGCCCGGCGAATGGGTCCCCGAGCCGTGGAGCCTCTCCGTCACCGGAGCCGACGGCCGCGAGCACCGCCTCGCGCACGACGAGCGCGGCGGCTTCCCCGGCCTCGTCCTGCCCCTGCCCGGCGGGGACGCCGGCCGGTCCGTCTACGCCAAGCGCGGCAACACCGGCCACCTCACCCTGTCCGTGCAGCCCTCGCCGCCGCTCGTCGACACGGTCTCGGCCCAGGACGGCACCGTCACGCTGACCGGCCGCTTCACCGCCCCGACCGACGAGCCGTACGAACTGGTCTTCCACGACGCCCGCGGCACCGAGTTCAGCTACCCCGTCACCCGGGACGGCGACCGCTTCGAGGCGGCCTTCGCGCCCCTCCTCCCCGAGCCGTACGCGGGCCGCACCACCCTGCCCAGCGGCCGCTGGTGGCCCACCCTGCGCCCCGTCTCCGAGGGCGGCACCACCGCCGGCCTGCTCGGCGTCGACCGCGGCGCCCCGGTCCAGTTCGCGCCGACCGCGCTGCACCTCGGCCCCGTCGCCCTCTCCGCCGAGGGCCGCCGGATGCGCGTCGAGGCCCGCTTCCACGACCGCATGGTGCTCGTCTCCGACCCGATGCTCAGCCCGCACGACCGCTCCCGGTACGCCCAGCGCGTCCTGCGCTTCGAGACCTACCCGGAGCGCCGCTCCCTTCCGCTGAAGGACGTCGTCGTCTACGACGTCTTCCAGGGCAACGGCGCCGGCGACTCGCCCCGGGCCATCCACGAGGAGCTCCTGCGGCGCGGCGAGAAGCTCGACCACGTCTGGCTGGTCCGCGACGGCCGCGCCGAGGTCCCGCCGACCGCCCGCGCCGTCCAGCACGACAGCGTCGAGGCCTGGGACGCCCTGGCCCGCGCCCGCTACTACGTCGTGAACGACAGCGTGCCGCGCCGCTTCCGGCGCCGCCCGGGCCAGGTCGTCGTCCAGACCTGGCACGGCACGCCGATCAAGGAGATCGGCCACGACTTCATCCACGACTACTACACGAGCCCCGACATCCTCGAGGGCCTGGAGCACGACAGCGCCCAGTGGACGCTGCTCGCCTCCCCGAGCTCGTACGCGACCCCGATCCTCAAGCGGGCCCTCGGCTACGAGGGCGAGGTCATCGAGTCCGGCGCCCCCCGCACCGACGCGCTGGTCCGCCCCGACGCCGGGCGGATCGCCGAGGTCCGGCGCCGGCTGGGCCTGCCCGAGGGCAAGAAGGTCGTCCTGTACATGCCGACCTGGCGGGAGAACCGCGAGGACTGGTCCGGCGGCTACAAGCTCGACCTGCAGATCGACCTCGACGCGGCGCGCCGCGAGCTCGGCGAGGACCACGTCCTGCTCGTCCGCGGCCACCACCACGTCACCGAGCAGGTCCGCGACAGCGCCCGCGACGGCTTCGTCGTCGACGTCTCCCGCTGGCCCGACGCGACGGACCTGCTGCTCGTCGCCGACGTACTGGTCTCGGACTACTCCTCCGTCCTCTTCGACTTCGCGCTGACCGACCGGCCGATCCTGCTCTTCGCCTACGACCTGGAGCACTACCGGTCCACGCTGCGCGGCTTCAACTTCGACCTGGCGGAGAAGGCCCCCGGCCCGCTCCTGGAGGACTCGGCCGCCCTCGTCGAGGCGATCCGCGGCGCCGACGCCCTCAGCGAGCAGTTCAAGGAGGCGCGCGCCGCCTTCCGCGCCGAGTTCTGCGACCTGGACGACGGCCGCGCCGCCGAGCGCGTCGTCGACCGGATGCTCGCGAAGGGCGCCGCCGGAGAGGCGTAGGCAGTCCGAACGGGTGCATTCCGGGCACCCGGCGCACCCGGCCCCGGGCCACCGATGAGTTCGGGGCTCGGGGCCGGTCTACAAGGGAAGCAGGACGGCGCCGACCGGGCGCCCCCGCGTACCCTCCCGGAGGCAGTCATGAGCAGCAAGGGCTTCACCACGTGCCTGTGGTTCGACGGGGAGGCCGAGGCCGCCGCCGCGTACTACACGTCCGTCTTCAAGGACGGCCGGATCGGCAGGACGGCCCACTACACGGACGCCGTGCCCGACCGGGCCGGCGAGGTGCTCACCGTCGAGTTCGAGATCAACGGGCAGAAGTTCGTCGGCCTCAACGGCGGCCCCGAGTTCCGCTTCTCCGAGGCGATCTCCTTCCAGATCCACTGCGACGACCAGGCCGAGGCGGACCGCTACTACGACACGCTGGTCGGCGACGGCGGCGAGGAGTCGGCCTGCGGCTGGGTCAGGGACCGGTTCGGGGTGTCCTGGCAGGTCATCCCGCCCGGGGTCATCGACCTGGTCACCGACGCGGACCCGGGCCGGGCGGCCCGCGCCACCGCCGCCATGCTGGAGATGAAGCGGCTGGACGCGGCGGAGCTGCGGCGGGCCGCCGACGCCGCCTGAACGGCGGGGGAGGCCCGGCGCCGGTCAGCCGGCGAGCGCCGCGAGGAGCGCCGGCAGGGCCGTCCCGATCGGCTCCCGCACCACCTCGTCCGCGAGCGCGTCGTACGGGGTCTCCTCCGCGTTCACGATGACCAGCCGGGCGCCGGCCTCGGCGGCCATCCCGGCCAGCGAGGCGGCCGGCTGCACCTGGAGCGTCGAGCCGACGGCGAAGAACACCGTGCAGTTCCTGGCGACGGCCACGGCCTGCGCCAGCACCTCGGGGTCCAGCCGCTGGCCGAACATCACCGTCGCCGGCTTCAGGATGCCCCCGCACGCCGTGCAGGCGGGGTCCGCCTCGCCCGCGGCGACCCGGGCCAGCGCCTCGTCCATCGGCGTGCGGGCGGCGCAGGCCGTGCACACCACGGCCCGGGCGGTGCCGTGCAGCTCGAGCACCTTCCGCGGCGGCATGCCGGCCAGCTGGTGCAGCCCGTCCACGTTCTGCGTGATCACGCGCACCGGGACGCCGCTCCGCTCCAGCGAGGCCACGGCCAGGTGGGCGGCGTTCGGCCGGGGCCGGAGCGCCCCGACCTCGGCGCGCATCCGCCAGGACCGGCGGCGGACCTCCGGATCGGCCATGTAGTGCTCGTACGTGACGAGCCTCTCGGCCTCCGGGTCGCGGCGCCACAGCCCCTGCGGCCCCCGGTAGTCGGGGATCCCGGAGTCCGTGGAGACCCCGGCCCCGGTGAACACTGCGACGAGCGGCTTTCCCATGCGGCGACCCTACGGACGGCGCCGGGCCGCCCGCGACCGGATTTCGCCGGGCAGGGCCGTTTCCGCGGTGAATCCCGCCCTCCACCGGAGTGAGATCCGGGCCCCGCCCCTGCCCGGGCCCCGGGCCGCCGGTTACACATCCCGTATGAAGCTCATGCCGTACGGCCTCGGCGCCGCGCTCTCCGCCCTGCTCGTGCTCCCCGCGGCCGCCCCGGCCTCCGCGTCCGCCCCCGCCGATCCGGGCCCGGCGGCCGCCGCAGGCCACAGCCCCACGGCCATCGGCGCCTTCCTCACCGACTTCTACGGCGAGCACGGCCCCTCCGAGCGGGACCGGGAGCTGCGGGTCTCCCAGCACCTGAAGGACAGACAGGCCCACCACGCCGACCTGGACATCCTGCTGTGCGCCCGCGCCGAACCACGGGCCATCGGCGTCGGCCCGGTCACCGTGGCCCCGGGTGCCGGCATCGGCTGGGCGCCCGTCACCACGTACTGGGGCGAGGACCGGACGGACACGTTCACGGCGTACGTACGCCTGGACTCGCGGCCGATCAAGCTGGACGACGTCGTCTGCGCGGGCTGACGGAGCGCGCGCGGACCGGCGGACCTCCGGGGGCCTCCGGGGCGGCTGCGGGCGTTCCGCCCCTTCTGCTACAACACGGGACATGACGGGATTCGAGATCACCGGCGCGAGCGGCGCCGACATGGAGCTCATCCGCACCTGGGCCGACGCGGAGGGCTGGAACCCGGGCGACACCGACAGGTTCGCGTTCGCGGTCGCCGATCCGGCGGGCTTCCTCGTGGGCAGGCTCGACGGCGTGCCGGTGGCCTGTATCTCGGCCGTTCGCTACGGAGCCGGCTTCGGGTTCATCGGCTTCTACATCGTCCGCCCCGAGTTCCGCGGCCGCGGCTACGGCCTGCAGGTGTGGCAGGCCGGGATGAAGCGGCTCGACGGGCGGCTCGTCGGCCTCGACGGGGTCGTCGAGCAGCAGGACAACTACCGCAGGTCCGGATTCCTGCCGGCCTGGAACAACGTCCGCCACGAGGGCCGGCCGCGGCCCGGCGGGGGCGGCCCCGCGGGCGGCGCCACCGCCGGGTTCGAACTGGTGGACGCCGCCTCGCTGCCGTTCGAGCAGCTCGCCGGCTACGACCGGCGGTTCTTCCCCGAGGCCCGCGACGGCTTCCTCGCCGCCTGGACCGGACTGCCCGGCCGCACCGCTCTCGCCGCGGTCCGCGACGGCCGTGTCGAGGGCCTCGGCGTGGTCCGGCCGTGCAGCGGCGCCGCCCGGATCGGCCCCCTCTACGCGGCCGGCCCGGACATCGCGGCCGCCCTGCTGCACGCGCTCGCGGAGCACACCCGGGACGGGGCCGTCGCCGTGGACGTGCCCGACGCCAACGGCACGGCCACTGCCCTGCTCGCCGGGCTGGGCATGGAGCCCGTCTTCGAGGCCGCCCGCATGTACACGGGGCCCGCCCCGCGGATCGACATGGCCGGCCTGTACGGGGTGACGAGCCTGGAGCTCGGGTGACCGGCGGCGGGGGCCGGACGGCGGTCGCACGGCGCCGCCCGGCCCCCGCCGGGAGCGGAGGCGGCCGTCAGAAGGCGAACAGCGCGCTGCTGGTGTGGTACAGGCCGCAGGGGTTGGCGAAGGTGTGCGCGTAGCTGAACTTGCGGCCCTTCCACACGCCCTCCGCGGTGACCGTCAGCGGGTTCCACTCGCGCGTGCAGTCGATGCCCGGGCCGGGCTCGACGATCCTGTCGAGGTGTGCGGAGTGCCGGCGCATGTCGGCGCAGGCGCGCGCGGGGGAGGGGTGCGTTCCGCGTGCCTTGGGGGCACAGCTCAGGGTGACCGCGCGCTGGACCGTCCCGTACGCGGGGTCCTCCCCGGCGGTGACGGCGAGGACGAGGGCGGAGGGCGCGTACATGCTCTCCGTACCGGTCGGCGCGGCGTCCGCCGCCCCGGGCCAGGCCAGCGCGGTGACCGCGGTGAGCGCCATGGCGGCGGAACCGAGGCCGAGACTCCGTGCGATGGACCGCATTGCGAACTCCTTCGGATGGTTGCTTCGGATAGCGGACAGGAGTCTTGCCGACACGCGCCGTGAACGCCCGTTCGCACCGTGATTTTCCGTCACCGTTCGTGAGCGAGTGTATGCAGCCCGAAGTGGTCGGGGGTGGACTGACCTGTGGGGGAGCGCGGCGCGGAATCGGCCGAACACACACGCTGAAACGTTTCCCGAACGGCGTGTCCGGCCGCTCCCGGGCGGTCGCGGAGGGCGCGGGGGCTACTGGACGGCCGACGCCGCGCGCGGCGCGTACATGTCCAGCAGCCGTGTGCGGGTCTGCTGCAGGCGCAGGGCGAGGACCCGCCCCACCCAGTGCCCGACCGCGGACCCGAACGCCGGGTCGGCGTCCATCGTCATCCGCACGGCGGTCGCGTCGAACTCGTACGCCCGCACCGGGGTCATCGCCTCCGCGCTCAGCTGCCACACGTACGGCGGGAACAGCCAGGACCAGCCGACGAGCTCCCCGGGCCCGAGGTTCTCGATCGGCGTCGGCCGCCGCCCCCCGGGCACCGGGGTCTGGAGGGTGACCGTGCCGGAGCGCACGATCCAGAACGCCTCGGACGGCGATCCCTCCTCGAAGATCCGGGCGCCTTCGGGGAAGTTGACCTCCACGGCGTGGGACATCAGCCGGCCGCGGTGCTCGGCGGAGAGGACTGCGGCGATCCGGACAGGGGATGGTGTGCTCACGACGGCCTCCGATCAGGGCCCCCCGCTCTCCCCAGTGTCGCCGACGACCCCCGGAATCCGGGGCACGACGCAGGCGCCCGTCGTCAGTCCTCCGCGCCGGCCTCCAGGCAGGCCAGCTCCATCGCGTCGAGCACCGCCTCGTGGCTGCGCCGGCTCAGCTCGGCCACGTTCTCGATCTGGGCCGTCGCCCAGGCGGCCAGCGTCATCACCAGGACCCGCAGCCCGTCCGTGCCGTGCTCGGCGAGGATCGCGTCGGCGACCGCCATCGCGTCCTCCGGCACGCGCTCCGCCGGCTCCAGGCCCGCCAGCCCGCGCAGCATGACGAGGGTGCGGCGCGAGATCTCCGGCGTCATCCTCGCCAGCCTCAGGTCCTCTTCCTCGTCCATCCGCCCCACCCTCCGGTCCCGCTGGCTTCCGCTGAGGGCACGGTAGAGGCAGGAGCGCGTCGAAGGGGGCCGTTTCGCCCGGCCGGGCCGCCCGAGGTGCCCGCGCACACGCCTTCCACCCGCGCGAACCGGCCGGTGACTCGCCGTCGGCGGCCGCCCGGCCCGCGGGCGCCGACCGGCGGGAGCCGCCCGCGCAGAGCCCCGTCCGTTCCCGCCTGCGCCGCAGTCGGGTTTCGGCCGCGCCGTGCGCGCCGGCCCGCCCGGCCCTCCGCGCCGGGCCGGGCCGCACCGATTTCCCCTCCGATATGCCAAGTGTGGTGAACCGGCGCCCGATTCCCCCTAGGGTGCCGGTACGCAGGGCCGCGGGGGGCGCCCCACACGTCCGTTTCCGGCCATCAGCGCACCGTTGTACCAACCACCTGGGGGGTTCATGCGTCGCAGATCCAGAGGGGCGGCCGCCGCGCTCGCCCTGTCCGTGGCCGGGACCGGCGCCTGCGTCGGCCTCGGCGTCCTCCCGCAGGCGGCGGCCGTCACGCCGCCCGTGGCCTTCACCGCCGACGCCCTGCCGACCTGGCAGCCCAACGGCGTCGTCTGGGCCCTCGCCGAGGCCGGCGGGACCGTCTTCGCCGGAGGCACCTTCTCCGCCGTACGGCCGCCCGCGGGCGGCGCCGGCGCCGAGCAGCCCGCCGTGAACTTCACCGCGCTGGACGCCGCGACCGGAGCTCCGACATCCTGCAAGCTGTCCTTCACCATCGGCAGCGGCACCGCCACCGTCCGGGCGCTCGCCCTCTCACCCGACAAGGAAACCCTCTACGCGGGCGGCTACTTCGGCGCCGTCAACGGCATCCCCGTCTCCAGCCTCGCCGCCATCGACGTCGCCACCTGCACGGTCAAGCAGTCCTTCCGCCCCGCCTTCGCGGCGACCGTCCGCGCGCTCGCCGTCAGCGGCGACACCGTCTACGCGGGCGGCGACTTCCTCACCGTCGCCGGCCAGCCGCGCCAGCGCTTCGCCGCCGTCGCCGCCGCCGACGGCGCGCTGCGCCCCTTCCGGGCCGACGCCGACGAGCCCGGCCGGGCCGTCGAGCTCACCCCGGACGGGCGGAGCGTCCTCCTCGGCGGCGACTTCTTCACCGTCAACGGGGCCTCCTCGCACGCCCTGGCCGTCGTGGACGCCGCGAGCGGCGCCGTCACGAAGACGTATCCGAACTTCATCCACGGCAACTCCGTCGTCAAGGACATCGCGACCGACGAGAGCGGCTTCTACACGGCCAACGAGGGCACCGGCGGCGGCGTCTTCGACGGCCGCATAGCCCTCGACCTCGCCGGCTTCGGCCAGCGCTGGCGCGACACCTGCCTCGGCGCCACCCAGGCGGTCCTCCCCGACCAGGGCGTGCTCTACAGCGCCTCGCACGCCCACGACTGCTCCAGCGTCGGCGAGTTCCCCGACGGGGCGCGCCACCACCTCCTCGCCCAGCCCACCACCGGGACCGGGAAGCTGGGCTGGTCCCCCGACACCAACGACGGCATCGGCGAGGGCATCGGGCCTCGGGTGATGGCCGTCGGCGCCAAGGGCGGCGTGCGCTACCTATGGGTCGGCGGCGAGTTCACCACCGTCAACGGGGCCGCCCAGCAGAGCCTGACCCGTTTCGCGTCCACCGGCGACACCGGCGCGCCGACCACGCCCGTCGCGAGCGCGGCGAGTTTCCGGCCGGGCGAGGTGCAGGTGCGCTGGCGCACCAGCCTGGACCCGGACGACAGCAGGCTGACGTACCGGGTGTACCGGAACGGATCGGCCACCCCCGTCGCCACCGTGGACGCCGACTCCCTGTTCTTCCGGCGCCCCCAGGCGTCGTGGACCGACACGGCCGTCACGCCCGGCCAGACCTACACCTACCGGGTGACGGCGACCGACGCGGCCGGCAACACCAGCGCGCTGTCGGCGACGGCGGCGGTGACCGTCCCGCACTCGGCCGAAGCCTACGCCGAACGCGTCCGCGCCGACGGAGCCCAGCTGTACTGGCGCTACGACGACGCGGTCCTGCCGTACGCCGCCGACTCGTCCGCCGGCGGCAACCAGAACGGCGTGCACCTCGCCGGCCCGGCCCTGCGCCAGACCCCGGCGGCCGTCACCGGCGCGAGCACCGCCATCGGCTTCGACGGCGCCGCGACCAAGGTGTACGGGGACCGCCGGCAGACGGTCGGCGCCACCTACAGCATCGAGACGTGGTTCCGTACGAACACCACGCGCGGCGGCAAGCTCTTCGGCTTCGGCAGCAACCAGGACCGCCGCAGCAGCCAGTACGACAAGCACCTGTACATGACCAACGACGGCCGGCTCGTCTTCGGCGTCTACAACGGCGCCACCCGCACCGTCACCACCGCCGGCTCCTACAACGACGACAAGTGGCACCACGTCGTCGCCACGCAGGGCCCCGGCGGGATGGTCCTCTACGTCGACGGCGTGCAGCGGGGCACCCTGAACGTCACCACCCACGAGAACTTCGCCGGCTACTGGCACGCCGGCGGCGACAACCTGACCAGCTGGCCCAACCGGCCGTCCAGCGACTTCTGGGCGGGGCGCCTCGACGAGACCGCCGTCTACGGCAGCGTCCTGACCCCCGCGCAGGTCCAGAACCACTACACCCTCGCCTCGGCGCCCGCCGACTCGGTCGTCCGGGTGTCCGCAGCCGAGGACACGTACGCGAACGCGGGCGCGCCCGGCACCGCCTACGGCACGTCCGGGTCGCTCGCCGTCCGCGGCAACCCGCTGTACACGTCCTACCTGCGCTTCGACCTGCCGGCGGCGCCGCCGGGCACGGTGCTGAAGTCGGCTTCCCTGAGCGTGAAGACCAGCACGATGAGCGGCGCCGGAACGGCCGACACCGTCTCGGTGGTGCCGGTCGCCGGCGCGTGGAGCGAGGCGGGCACCACGTACGACACCCGCCCGGCGCTCGGCGGCCCGGCCCTCGGCGCCTTCGGTCCGATCCCCGACGGCTCGGCGGTCCACACCACGGGCCTGTCCACGGCGCCGCTGGCCGCCGCCCTGGGCTCCTCCTGGAGCGCGGCGCTGACCGGATCGGGCTCGGACGCCCTGTGGCTGTGGTCCTCCGAGGCGGCGGCCGCGGAGGGCACTCCGCAGCTGACCCTCACCTTCGGCGCACCGTAGCCGGGGGAGGGCGCGGACCGCACGGCTCCGCGCCCTCCCCGCTCCGGGTCGGCCCCGCTCGTTCCCCTCCCGGCCGAGCACCGCACCCGCCAGCAGCTCCACGCCGGTGTACGAGCCCGGCACCCCCCGGTGGAGGCGATGGTGTGCGCGCCCGCGCCGTCGGCGGCGGATCAGCGGGGCGCCTCGACCTCCACGAAGCGCCGACCGCGGGGGCCCCGGTAGAGCAGGCAGACCCACCCGAGCCGCTCCAGGGCGGCCGCGCACTCCGCCAGCCGCTCCCGCTCCTCGCCGACCGCGCCACCGCCCGGCGGCCCGACCCAGGACACCTGCGCCCGCCCCTCGGGCCCTTCCGCGACCCGGTAGCCCGTACGCACCCGCCGGCGCTCCCCGTCCACCGCCGACGCCGGGACACCCGCCGCCTCCAGCGCCAGCGCCACCGCCCGCGGCATCCGCCGCACCTCCCACGGAGCGGGAACTCCCTCGCCGTCCGGCCCGTTCACCACACGACGAATCTGCAGCAGACCCTCATAAGCCGTGCGCACCTCGCCGATGCGCCGCCCGCCGCCGACCACCGCGGGCCCGTCCCCGCTCGCCGCCTCGAACCCCTCCCCGGACACGACCACGCCGACCACCTCCCCTGCGCCCCGGCGCACCTGAGTACACCGCACCCGACGACCTGAGTATCCGCCCCGATACGCCGCCGTGGCGCCGCTGGTCGAATGGGGCCATGACCAGCGACGCCACTCCCCGCACCCCGCGCCCCCGCATCCGGCAGGCGGCCATCGCCGGCTCGGCCCTGGCCGTGGCCGTGCTGCCGCTCGTGGTGGGCGTCCTGGTGGCCAAGGGCATGGCGACCGACCCGCACGCCCCGGTCAACGCCCTCATCACCAGCGGCGGCCATCGGGCCGCCCTGCCCCGCGGCGAATGGCGGCGCCGCGGCCACACGACCATGCGCCGCCTGCGCACGGCCCGCCGGCACACCGCCCGGCGCTGCGCCGCGGTCGCCGCGAGCGTCCGCCGGGGCGCCTGAACCAGTCAGCGCCCGTACTGCCGTACGCACAGGTCCATGACCGACGGCGGCACGGCACCCTCAGCGGCCGCACACGGGTCGTCGCCGTACGGCGGGAACGCCTCCGCCCCCGCACCGGACGGCTCCCCGCCTTCCGGGGACGGCACTGCGGTGTGCCGCCGGGGCTGCCGCACCGGCCTCGGACGGGGCGGCTGCACCCGCCGCGGCGCCTCCGGCACCACGGCCCGCGCGGACGGCCGCGGGGCGGCGGTCTCCTCATCGGCCCGCACGGCCGGATCCGGTGACCCCGGCGGGGGCTGCTCCGCCCCGCCCACCGGAGCCGTCCGCGGCGGGGGCGGCCGCCCTGCCGTCGGCGCCGGCCCGCGCGGGGCCTCCCGCGCCGCCTCCCGCGCGGGCGGGGACGGCACGGAGGTCCGCGGCGGCACCGACCCGCGGGGCGGCGGCTCCGGGCCGGCCGCGGTGCAGCCGCCGGCGAGCAGCGCGACGAGGGACAGGGGCAGGGCCCGGCGTAGCTGCATGCCGACCACGATGCCCGACGGCTGTCCGCCCGGTGCCCTGTCCCTCACGCGTCCGGGTGACACCGCCGTGTTCCGCCCTCCCCGCGCCGCCGACCGCGGCAGGGCGCCTGACCGGCCGGACGGATGGGGCAGTTCGGACACCGGGCTTGACCGGGCCCGCCAGGTCGGCGAGAGTGCGCCGGTCAGGAACCGCCCACCGGAACGGCCCCGACCGGCCGGGGGCCGGCGCCGCACCGCCACACCGGCCCCAGTCCCCGCCGGGAGAGCACGATGTCCCCAGACGCCCGCGAGTCCGGGCCCGAAGACGGTCGCCTCGTACGCCCCTACATGACCCCGGCGGCCGCCCCGTCCCCGCACGCCCACGCACCCGAACCGATCGCCTGGCCGGAGCCCGATCCCGCGGCCCCGGCGGCCTTCCCGGAGCCCGCAGCACCCCCGGCCTCCCCTCCGGGCGGCCGCGCCGCGGCCCGCCGCCGACTGCGGGAGGACCGCCGCAGCCGCAAGCCCCTGTGGGCGGCCGGCGGTGCCGTCCTCCTGCTCGGCGCCGGCGCGCTGGCCCTCCTGCCGGGCGGCGCCGAACCGGAGTCGGCGTTCTCCTCCCAGCGCCCCGACGTGTCCGTCCCGGAACTGCACGCCCCCGGCACCGGCCCGGACGCGGCCTCCTCCGCTTCCGCGACCGCGACCGCGACCGCCTCGGCCTCCCCGTCGGCGAGCCCGAAGACCGACCGCTCCTCCCCGCCGCCGTCCCCGTCGGCCGCATCCGACCGGCCGCAGACCGGCGACGGCGGCACCCTGCGCATGGGCGACCGCGGCTCGGAGGTGACCGCCCTCCAGGAAGCGCTGTACGGGCAGGGGTTCACGTACGTGAAGGTCAGCGGCGTCTACGACGGGCAGACGAAGCGCGGCGTCGCCCAGCTCCAGCGCGACCGCGACATCACGGGCGACCCGTCCGGCGTCTACGGCCCGGCCACGCGGGCGGAGTTCGGCATCTGACGGCACCCGGGAAGGCAAGCACCCGCGGACGGCGTCCTGCCGCCGGGTTCGGGGCAGCGCGCGCCCGGCCGCGGACCGTGGTGGGATGGGACCGGCCCACACCCACACGAGAGGTCGGTGCGATGTCCGAGGACACCATGCGGGCGATGGCGTACGACGAGTACGGCGGGACGGAGGTGCTCCGCGAGACCCGCCTGCCGATGCCGAAGGTGGCGCCGGGGGAGGTCCTCGTCAAGGTCCGGTGCGCCGCGGTCAACCCCGTCGACTGGAAGATCATGGCGGGCGGCCTGGACGGACTGATGGACGTCCTCTTCCCGGTCGTCCCCGGCTGGGACGTCTCGGGAACAGTCGAGCGGCTCGGCATCGACGTACCGGAGTTCGCGGTCGGCGACGAGGTGATGGCGTACGCGCGCAAGGACTACGTGCACGGCGGAACCTTCGCCGAGTACGTCAGCGTGCCCGCGCGCGCCCTCGCCCGCAAGCCGGCCTCCCTCGACTGGCGCGAGGCGGCCGGCCTGCCGCTGGCCGGCCTCACGGCCTACCAGCTGCTCACCCGCCTGGGCACCGGCAAGGACGACACGGTCCTCGTCCACGGCGCGGCCGGCGGTGTCGGCAGCTTCGGCGTGCAGATCGCCCGGGCGCTGGGCGCCCGCGTCATCGGCACGGCCTCCCCGCGCAACCACGACCGCCTGCGCGAACTGGGCTGCGAGCCGGTGCAGTACGGGGAGGGCCTCGTCGACCGGGTCCGGGCGCTCGCCCCGGACGGGGTCTCGGTCGTGGCGGACTTCGTCGGCGGCGTCCTCGACGTCACCCAGGCCGTCCTCGCGACGGACGGCCGCCACGCCTCCATCGCCGACCCCAACGTCCTGGGCGCCGAAGGCCAGTGGATGTGGGTGCGCCCCATCGGCAGCGACCTGGCCGAACTGGGCAAGCTCGCCGACAGCGGCCGACTGAAGGTCACGGTCGCCGAAACCTTCCCCCTCGCCGACGCCGCAGCGGCCTTCGCCCTCAACCAGGAGGGCCACACGGCAGGCAAGATCATCATCGAACTCTGACCGCGTCGCAGCCCGGCGCACCGCGGGGACCCCCGGACACGGCGGCGGAACCGGGAGGGGGAGTTCCCCTGCCGACCTCCCCACCCTCGTCCCTGCTCCCGCTCCTCCGGGGGCTTCCCGGCAGGTTTTCGGCGTTCCGGGGCGGCCCGCTCCCCAGGGACGAAGGGGACTGCCGGGCACCCCCGCGCCACCCACGCCCGACCCACCGGACTCCCGCCCCTACCCCACCGTCGGCACTTCTCCCCCCTCCGCCCACTCCACGCTCACGCCCGGCAGGGCCGCACACCACCGGGAGGCCGCCTCGGCCAGGCGCGCCCGGTCCGGCGGGGCGGCCCCGAGCCCGACGGCGTACCGCACGACCACGGACGAGGAGGCAAAGGGCCGCGGCCAGGCATGCACGCCCCCGCCGGCAACACGCCCGTCCGCAACACCCTCGCCGCCGACACCTCCGCCCGCAACCTCCTCCAACGCCCTCACCAGGGCCCGCATCCGCCCCCGCGCCCGCCCCAGGGCCTCCTCGCACTCCTGCGGCGTGTCGCCCCGCACGGTGACGACGGCCCAGGCCGCGTGCCGGCGGTGCAGCGCCGGCACGGCGAACAGCTCGGCCGCACCGGCCGGGTCGGCTTCCAGCAGCTCCCAGGCCCGGTACAGCTCCTGCGTCAGCAGGTCACGCATCCCGGGCCCCACCTGCGCGGTGCAACTCCGCACCGGCTCCGACGGGGTGAGCACGGTGACGGCTCCGCACTCAGGGCCACCGGGCACCGACCGCTCGACGCCGCCCGCCCCGCTCAGGGCGACCGGCTCACGCCAGTCCCAGGCGGCCCATGCCGCGAAGAAGGCGCGCAGCAGCAGAACACCGCGCAACTCCGGAGCCTCCGCCACGGTGCGCGCCGCCAGAACCGCCCAGGCCACCCCGGGAAGCCCGCCGAACGGCGCCGAATCCACACCGCGGACCCGGGCCCAGGCCTTCACCTGCCGTGCCAGCCAGGCGAACACCGCCTGCCGCTCCGGGCCGGCCGCCGCGGTGGCGGCGCACACGGCCTCAGCGTCCGACACCGCGCTCAGCGCGACCGCCGCCGCCTCGCCGAGCTCCGCCCGGCGGGCCACGGCCTCCTCGGGCCGGATTCCGCCGGTGCCGACGACAACCACATCCACGTCCAACCCGTCCACGTGCAGCCGCAGCCCGGGCACGCGCGCGCCCCTGACGACCCGGAGCCGCCGGGCCTGCGGGAGCGCTTGGGCGACGCGCTCCCGCACGGTGTCGATGCCAGGGCTGCCGGGCAGGGCCGCGACGAGGTCCAGGTCGGCTCCCGGCAGGGCGCAGCCCGTGCGGCGCGACCCGACGACGTGCACGACACCGCCGAGGGCTCCCGCGAGGCGCTCGGCGACACCCTCGGCGACGGCGCAGTCGCCCTCACCCTGCGCCTCCCACGGCGTGCCCGGCACGCCGGGTCCCGGCCCCGGCCCCTGCCCCGACTCGGGCAGCCAGCGGACAGTCCCCGTACCCAGCTCCACCGTGGCCCGTACCCGCATCGGCTCATCGCCGCGCCGCGAGAGCACGGCCAGCTCCCCGACGCGGGCGTCGCGGCCGGCCGAGGGGCCGCCGAGCCGTGCGGTCAACTCGGCCAGTGCCTGCTGCGGGTCCGGGCTGCGGCCCAGCGTCAGGTGCGGGGTGAAGCCCCCGCCGCGCCCCCGGCAGGCGGGGAACCGTTCGACCAGGGCCTGCCGCAGCTCCTGCCACGGGGCTTCGCCGGCCGCGGCCGGGTCCAGCCAGAGCGTGGCGTCCTCCCGGTGCCCGAAGCCGTGCACCCCGGCCATCCGCACCCGGAACGGGGCCGTCGCGGCGGCGGCTTCGGCCAGCACGGGCACCGCCTCCTCGAAGCGGGCCTCGGGAACGAACCCGAACAGCAGGTTCACGTGGGCGGGCCAGCGTCCGAAGGCGGGATCGTGCTCGCGCCGCAGCGCATCCACCACCGGATCGGACGGCGGCAGCCACGCGACGGCAGTCCGCGAGGTCGGCACGCCGAAGGCGCTGCGGACGCCCTCGACACCTGCGCCCTCGACACCTGCGCCCTCGGGACCCGCCCCCGCCCCCTGGCCCGCAACACCCTCCGCCCGAACCCCGGGACCCGCGTCGGCGCCGAGGGCGACATCACCATCGACGTCGACCTCCACCTCGACCCCGTAGTGATCGGAGGCGAACAGCCCGCCCTCCGCGGGAACACGGCCCCGCAGACGAGCGTCCCGGACCCGCACCGCGTCCGAGCGCAGCAGGACGCGGTCCAGCCGTGCGGCCCGCCCGGTGAGGGAGCCGACCGCCGCCAGCGGGTTGGCGCCCGGGTCGAAGGTGGGCGTGTCGTCGGACGCCCCGTGCACCTCGCTCCAGGCGTCCCGCATCCCCAGGACGGCCGCCGGCCCGTCCGCGCCGCCCCGCCCGTCGTTGAAGTCCCCGAGCAGCGCGACATGGGCGTCGACACCGCCGAGTCCCTCGGCAGTGAGACGCAGCTCCTCGGCCCGCCGCGCGGCCCCGTCCCTCGTGTGGTCGCTCGTCAGGTGGACGGCGGCCACGACCAGCGGCCCGGCCGCGGTCCGCACCACCACCGCGGAGACCGCCTTGTGCGGGCCGAGGCGGTGCAGCCCGGCCTCCGCCACGGGCAGCCGGCTCAGCACCAGCAGGCCGCAGTCGGCGACGTCCCGGCCGTCCGGGGCGGCCGACATCGTGTACGCGCGGCGCACCCACGGCTGCTCCAGCAGCATGTCGAGCAGCACCGGCTCCACTTCCTGGAGCGCGATGACGTCCGCGTCGGCGGCCTCCAGTTCGGCGCACAGCAGCGGCCTGCGCCGGTCCGTGTCGATCCGCGGCGCGTCGTAGCGGTCCCACAGCGTGTTCCAGGTCAGCAGCCGCACCCGGGCCGGCGAACCGGCCGTCACGGCCGGACGGCGCGCGCCGCCCGCGTCGGAATCCCCGGCGGGCCGCCAGGCCCCGCCCGCGGACGGATCCCACGCATGCGGTGTCCGGGCGGCGAAGAAGGGGGAGCGCAGCAGGCGCGGCTCGCGGACGCGCCCGGCGCTGGTGGAGTCGATCCGGTCCGTGCCGGTGGCGCGGTCCCAGACCAGTTCGCCGTCCGCCTCGACGAACACCACCCGGTGCCACGGGATGTCCCCGCCGGGCACGAACGACGGCAGCGGGACCCGCTTGGGCGGCGCCCCGCGCTGGTGCAGGCCGAGGACGAACCGCGCCGGGTCGAACCGGGGGTCCCACCGGACCTGGTGGTACAGCTGCTCACTGGTGCGCATCGGCGCGGTCCCTCCCCGTACGCCGCCCCGGGCCGCCTACCGCGCCCAGGCTGCCGGCGGTGTCCTCGACGCTCCCGCCGGCCCCGAGGTAGCGGATGCGGTGCCCCTGCCCGTCGCCGGGGTAGGGCGGGGCGAACCGGTGCAGTTGCGACGCCAGCACCCGCGGCGGCACCGGATGCTCCCGCACACCGTTGCGGCGGACCAGCTCCGCCTCCTCCACCAGCGGCACGACGTGCGTGACGAGGGCGTCGCGGCGCCGGGCGACCGCCGCGGGCAGCCCCCGCTGCTGCCCGGTCAGGGACGTGGCGTCCCAGACCACCGTGCCGCCGGCCGCGAGCGCCGCGTCGAGCCGGTCCAGGCCCTCGCGCAGCACGTCGGCGTTGTCCCGCTGGTCGGCGCGGTTCCCGCGGGCGGCCCGCAGGTCGTCCAGGGCGATGTACGCGTCTACCCCCGGCAGGCTCCGGGCGTACGTGCTCTTGCCGCTGCCCGCGGGCCCGCACAGCTGCACCAGCCGCGGGAAGCGGCCGTCCCGCCACCGCCAGGTCGCGGCCACGGCCTCCTCGGCGGTGGATATGCGGCCCTGCGCGAACAGCTGCAGCGCCTCGGCCCAGCACCGGTCCGCGGCGTCCGGATCCAGCCCGGCGAGCGCGGCACGCAGTCCGCTCCGCAGCGGACGCAGCGGGTCGGGCCCGAGCAGCCCCTCCTCCTCCGCGTACAGCGCGGACCACTCCACGCACTCCGAGGCTTCGGCGAGGGCGGCCCGGTCACCCCTCACCCCGACGGCCGCAGCGAGCGCGTGCAGCACCCCGAGATCGGCAGCCGCAGCCATCCGCACGAGCCCGGCCCGCCGCTCCCCGTCCGGGAACGCCCGCGTGAGGCGCGGGAAGAGGCCGACGAGGTCCGCGACCCGCCGGGCAAGCGGCATACCGACCGGCCCCGCCGCGAGCCGCGACCCGACCGCGGCCCGCGGCATCCGGTGGAGCAGGGCGGCCAGCACGCCCGCGAGGCGGGCGTCACCGCTACGGCCGGCCGCGTCGAGCCGACCCGCCGCCTCGGCGACGGTGGAGGACACCCCCGCACCGCAACCGGCCCCGGCATCGACGCCGACGGCGGCCGCCAGCGCAACCGGATCCGGATCCGCACCGGACCGCACCGCCCACAGCGCGGCCTGCGGCCCGAGCCCGTTGGGCACGACGGGCGAGTACATCCAGTGCGCGTCGGTGGTGACGTGCCCGCGCCGCACCCACTTCCCCACGCACCGCCCGAAGTCCTCCCGCGGGAAGCCGGCCGCGGTGCGCACGACGTACCCCTCCTGCCGTGCCGTGTCCAGGCGCAGTCTGCGCAGCGCCCGCTCGTCGAAGACGCCGCGCCACAGCACGCGCGGGACGGGCACGCCGAGTCCGTGCAGGAAGCTCACGCTCTCGTCCCAGCCCAGGCAGCGGTCGCCGCCGTCCCACACCGAGAACCCGTAGAACCAGCTGTCCAGGTCCTCGTACGCCAGCGAATGCCGGGCGTACAGGTTCTCGCCGCAGATGCGCCACCCCGCCGGGATGCCCGCGCCGATCCGGCTCTGCAGGCCCTTCACCCAGGCGCGCGAGGGGTGGTGGCCCGAGTCGAGGGAACGGGCGTGCAGGCCGTCCGCGTACAGGGTGGTGTTCTCCCCGTCGAGCTTCTCGGTGACGACCACCTCCCGGCCCGCGAACCACTCCGCCCCGGGGGCGCGCACGTCGTCCGCGGTCGCCCCCGGTGACCAGGGGAGGTGGGGCGTACGGGGGTAGTGGGTGCGCATGGTGGACTCTCTGCATCGGCGGCGGGTGCCCGGTCACTGTACGTAGCGGTGCACACGGCACTCCACCGATTAACCGTGCCCCTCACCGGCACGCCCGCGCAACGGCCGGCGCCGACGCGCCGACGGGCGGCGGACGACACGACCGGCCACACTGCCGCCATGGCCGCAGCGAAAACCGTGGACGAGTACCTCGCCACCCTTCCCGAGGAGGCCCACCCCGCCCTGGAAGCCGTACGCCGCACCCTGCACGCAGCCGTCCCCGGCGCGGCCGAGACGATCTCCTACGGGATCCCGGCGCTCACCCGGGAAGGCCGGGCGGTGGTGTACTTCGCGGGCTGGAAGCACCACATCAGCGTCTACCCGGTGCCGGACACCGCCGACGACGCGGCACTCGAGGCGGAGCTGGCCCCCTACCGCGCGGGCCGCGGCACCCTGAAATTCCCGTTGTCCCACCCGATCCCGCTCCCCCTCCTGAAGCGGGCCGCCACACTGCTGCTGGAGCAGCAGAACCGGCCACCGGACGTCACCGACTGACACGGGCCCTCATGCCGGGCGGATGCCCCGCGCTCGCACGGCTGCTTCCAGCCGGGTGATGTCCTCGCTGTCCTTCGTCCGGCGAGGCCGCCCGGGAACCCAGACCGGCATCATCCGCTTGATCGTGATCTGAGCGCGGGGACTGATGATCCGGCACGTGAGCGCCCCGATACGGCCGGGAGAGGCATCGAGCATGCCGTCCGGCCACGGTTCTCCGGCCCAGGGACCGCCGGCCACCACAACGCGCCCGAGCCGGTCCCACCTCAGGAGGGCGAAGCTGCTCTCGACGCCCTGCTTGCGGAAATCGAGCTGCTGCTCGGCGGGCGGCCCCGCCAGGGGCTCGTACCCCGAACGCAGCAGGCCGTCGGCCAGAGCGGGTGCATCCTCCGCCCAGGCGAACCAGTCGATGTCCACATGGTCACGTGTGACCTCGCCGACGAAGAAGTCCATGGCCCAACCCCCGCGGAGCCATACCTCCAGGCCGAGGGCCGTCGCCCCCTCCACCGTCTCGCCGATCAGCCGGAGCTGCCGAGCACTGCGCTCCCTGTCCACAGCCGAGCAGGCTATGCGGCAACGCCCGCCGCAGCAGCCTGATTTCCGGCCGCGAGGGCAGGCGAACGGGTCCGCGCGGCTAGCCGCAGAGGGCGGTGATCGAGGGGGAGACCGTGCCCTTGGCGGCCTCGCACAGGGAGGCCATGTCGTACGGGTGGCGTGGTGCCGGGCGGGGCTTCGGGCGGGCGGGGGCCTTGCGGGTGGGCGGGGCCGCCGGTTCGGCGGTGCGCGGCTGCTTCCGGGGGCCGCGCGGCGTCCGCTCCGCCTCACGCGGCTGTGTGCGCGGCGCGGGTGCCGCCGGCTGCGCGGTGGGTGCCTCGGGGGCCGGTCCCGACGCGGTGACCGTGGATCCCCCGACCGGCAGGGCGCTCAACGGCAGTGCCACGGGGCCTCCGCGGCCCGCCGCCGGCTCGGGACGGTTCGCCGGCGCGGATCCGTCCGGCCGCACGGTCACGCAGCCCGAGGCAAGCACCAGGGCGGCGAGGGTGAACGGCAGGGGCAGCGCGGCGCGGCGTAACTCCATGCGCCCAGCGTGCCCTACCTGCCCCGGCCCGATCCATGCGCCATCACGCGTAAGGGTGGCCCCGCTGCCGGCGCCCCGGCGCATCCGGGCGCGCGCCCGCGCCCGCCCGCGCCCTGCGGGCCGGTCCGGAACCTGGTGCCGCAACCGCAGTCGGCAGCAGGAGGCCGCACCCCGGTCGGTCCGCCGGTCCCGGCTACCCCGCGCGCCCCTGGCTGGCCAGTCGCAGGACGTGTTCCAGGGGCCCGCGGCGCAACGGGCTGTCGGCCCATGCGTGCTGCCAGCCCCAGGCCGCGGCCGTCGACACGGCGGCGAACACGCCGAGCGCGGTCCAGGACGCGGCGCCGTGCGCGGGTCCGGCCAGGACCAGGGCGTGGCCGACGTACGCGCTGAGCGCCATCGCCCCGAGCGCGGCGAGCGGCGCCAGCAGCCGCACGCCCGCCCGGTGCTGCGCGGCGAGTACGAACAGGCCGATGAGGGCGCAGCCCACGCCCGCGTTGCCGAGGGTCTCCAGCGGGGTCTGGCTGTACGGGTCGGCGACGAGCAGCCAGTCCCAGGAGGTGCTCGGTATGGCCCCGAACTGCGCGTCCAGCACGGCGCGTACGGGGTCCGCGGCGTCCGCGGCCTCCGGGTGGCGGGCGGCTATCACCGCGAGGAGCCGGTCGCGGCCGCCGAGCAGGTGCGCGTTGAGCCAGGCGCCGCCGTACCCGGCGGCGGCCGCGGCCGCGCCCCATCCGGCCAGACGGACCGCGCTGCGGCGTTCCCGCAGGTCGCACAGGCGGCCCGCGGCGAGTCCGACCAGCACGTACGGGAAGTAGGTGGCCACCGGGTAGGCGCCGGTCAGCAGCAGCTCGCACAGGGTGCGGCCCAGGCCCTCCCAGCTGGTCAGCCCGGCCGGCTCGGGGACCGCGCCGCGTCCGGACTGCCCGTACCCGAACAGGGGGCCGAGGGTGAACGACAGGACGGGCCCGGCGACCATGGACGCACCCGCGACGGCGGTGAGCACCGGGGTGGACAGCCGGGTGAACGGCTCCGCGGCGAGGAAGTACACGGCGAAGAAGGTCAGGATGACCAGGAACCCGGGCCACAGCGCGGCCAGGAACAGCCCGAGGGCGGCCAGGACGGCGCAGCGGATCAGCAGCGGCCGGTGGCGCCGGAGCGGTCCGCCTGCCGGTGCGGGCGACGGCCGGCTGCCGCGCCGGGCGAGGGCCAGCGAGAACCCGGCGAGGAGCGTGAACAGGGCGGGGGCCCGCCCGTCCGCGGCGACGACCAGGTAGCCGGCTCCCTCGGGCTGCGCGCCGGGGCCGACGTGTACGGCGAACATGCCGAGTACGGCGAGTCCGCGCACGGCGTCGACCCCGGTGAGGCGGCCCGCGCCTGCGCCGCCCGCGCCCGTGCGGGGACGGGTAGCGCCTCGCATGCCTGTGCCTCTCCTCGGTCCGGCCGGTCCGGTCGGGGCCGGTTCCACGTGGTCGGACCGGCGGTTTCGATGCCGCCAGTCCGCGCGGCAGAACGTAGCAGGGGGGATGTAACCAAGTCATAAGGAGGCATGTCCCCGCTGTGCGGTCCGGCCGGCGTCCGTCGCGGGGCACCGGTCGGCGGGCCAATCCGGCCGCCGCGGACGGCCGTCCGCCAGCATGGGGGCATGACCGACAGCGCGATCACGTACACCGTCTACATCCGGACCGACCCCGCCGTCGTCTGGCAGGCCCTCACCGATCCGGGGTACACCCGCCGGTACTGGGGCCTGGTCTTCGAGACGGACTGGGCCGTGGGCTCGCCGATGGCGTGGGTGGAGCGCGGGGTGCGGACGAAGGACGCCGAGCAGGTCGTCCTGGAGTGCGTCCCGGACCGCAGGCTCGCGTACACCTGGCACACCTTCACCCCGGAGTGGGCGGCCTCGGCCGGGGTCGGCGAGGAGCTGCGGGCCGAGCTGGCCGCCCAGCCGCGGACGCGGGTGGCGTACGAGATCGAGCCCGTGGGGGACGCCCTGGCGCGGCTGACGATCCGCCACGACGGCTTCGTCCCCGAAGGCTCCCTGATCGGGATGTGCCGCGAGGCCTGGCCGATGCTGGCGTCGAGCCTGAAGACGCTGCTGGAGACGGGCGCCCCGCTGCCCGAGCCGGGCGGTCAGGCGCCGACCGCCGCCTGACCGGGCCGCCCCGCCCCCTCCGCGGCCACCCTGGGCGCCGCCCGTCCGCGGCCGTCGTGTGGAATGGGGCCCATGGGGAGCACCGATGAGCCGATACCCGCGCAGGCGCCGGAAGGGACGGAACCGCCCGAGCACTGGCGTTACGCCCGCCACCTCGACGCCCTGGCCGGGGCGGCCGCGGCGGGCACCCCCGCGGCAGGGGGCGGGGGCCGCGCGGAGGCGGAGGCCGGCGCCGTCGCGGCGGTGCTGCGCGACCCCGACCCCGTGATGGCCGAGAGCGCGGTGGTGACGCACCTGGACCGGCGGGCCGTCCGCCTGCTGCACTCCGACGGCTTCGCCGACTGGGCGGCGGCCATGTCCGCCGCCGTCGCCGGGTGCGCGTTCGCGGCGGGCCGGCTGCGGGAGTGGGTCCTGCTGAGGGCCGTCGTACGCGGCGAGCCGGGGTCGGCCGAGGAGCTGGCGGGGGCGTCGGACTGGTGCCAGCGCACCGCCGTCCGCTCGCCCGTCCCCGAGGAGGCCCTCGTCCTGCTCGCAGGGTCCGCGCGTACGCGCCTGGTCCGCAACGGCGCCGCGCAGCGCCTGCGCCGCGGGAGGGCGACCGCCTGAGCAGGGCCGCCCGGCGCGGCCCGCCGAGGCGTCCCTGGTGCGGACCGGGCGAAGAGGGCATTACGGGAGCGCCCGCGGACCGGGATTCCACCAGTGTGCACAAGGACTCGTCTTCCGGCCGTCCGCAGGCTTATGGTCTGCCTACCCCCGGCCGGGTATCAGCGTCGATCCAAGCCGTTCCACTGGAGGCTGCACTCCGTGTCGCACGTTTCGCATGCTCCCGTCACCACCCCCGACGGAGAGCCGGCCATCCCCGCTCCGACCGCGTACGAGCAGGTCGAGGGGTGGTTCTCGGACTACGACCAGGCCATCTTCGACTGGTTCCTGTCCCACCAGGAGGAGAGCGGGGCCGAGCCGGGAGACCTGCTCGAACTGGGTGCCTTCATGGGCAAGAGCGCGATCTTCCTCGGGAGGTACCTGCGGGACGGCGAGGAGTTCACCGTCTGCGACCTCTTCGACTCGCCCGCCCCCGACGAGTCGAACCTGGCGGAGACGAGGGGCTCCTATCCCACCCTGACGCGCCGCGGCTTCGAGGTGAACTACCTGGCGTTCCACGAGCGGCTGCCGACCGTCATCCAGGCGCCGACGTTCGTGGTGGCCGACCGGGTCCGGCCTGCGAGCTGCCGGTTCATCCACATCGACGCCTCCCACCTGTACGAGCACGTGGTCCAGGACATCGCGTCCTCCAAGGCCGTCGCCGCGCCGGGCGCGGTGATCGCCTTCGACGACTACCGCTCCGAGCACTGCCCCGGCGTCGCCGCCGCCGTGTGGGCGGCGGTCGCCACCGAGGGGCTGCGGCTGATCTGCGTGTCGGGGGCGAAGCTGTACGCCACCTGGGACGACCCCGAGCCCTACCGGAAGGGCCTCCTCGCATGGCTGCGCGGCCGCGAGGACCTGTGGCACGGCATCGACGACGTGGCCGGGCAGCAGCTGGTGCGGATCGGCGACCACGGCGCCGTCCCGCCCGAGCCGCCGAAGCCGCTGCACCCGGCTCCGGAGCCCGCCCCGGAGCCTGTCGCGCCCCCGGCGCCGGCGCCCAAGCCGCGGCCGGGAGCCGCCTGGCGGAAGCTGGCCAAGGACCTGCTGCCGCCGGTCGTCACCCGCGCGATCGTCACCGCGCGCCGCCGTCGCCGCGAACGCCGCTGACCGCGGACCGCCGAGGGCCCGGTAGGCCGGGGCCGGTACGCAGGCCTCCCGCCGGGCCCCGTACGCAGGCCCCGGCCGCCCGGCACGCCCGCCGCGGCGCGGCTCCGGGCCCCGCGCCCCGGCTCAGTGCCCGCGGCGGACGCGGGCCGCGCGGCGGGCCTCGGCGAGCGCCTTGGCCTCGGCCGTCTTGCGGGACTCCTTGCCGCGCCCGGCCCGGCCCGGCCGGGTGCCCATTCCGCGGAAGCCGAGTTCCGAGCCGGCCGGCCGGCCCTTGGCGTCGGTCGGCGAGGCGCCCGACAGCGGCACGCCCGAGGGGGCCTTGGCCCCGGTGATCCGGCTGAGCGCTGCCTCGCCGGAGCGGACCTGGGTGGTCGTGGCCCGGATCCGGGCCTCGGCCATGAGCCGGACCATGTCGCGGCGCTGGTTCGGGGTGACGAGGGTGACAACCTTGCCGGAGCCGCCCGCGCGGGCGGTGCGGCCGCCGCGGTGCAGGTAGTCCTTGTGGTCGGCCGGCGGGTCCACGTTGACGACGAGGTCGAGGTCGTCGATGTGGATGCCGCGCGCGGCGACGTTCGTGGCGACGAGGACCGTCACCGTGCCCTCCTTGAACTGCGCGAGCGTCCGGGTCCGCTGCGGCTGCGACTTGCCGCTGTGCAGGCCCTCCGCGCGCACGCCCATGGCCCGGAGGTGCTTCACGAACTGGTCCACGCCGTGCTTGGTGTCCAGGAACATCAGCACGCGGCCCTCGCGGGCGGCGATCTCGGTCGCCGCGGAGTACTTGTCGGCGGCCTGGATGTGCAGGACGTGGTGGTCCATGGTCGTCACGGTCGCCGCGGACGGGTCGACGGAGAGCGGGACCGGGTCGTTCAGGTAGGCGCGGACCAGCTGGTCGACGTTGCGGTCGAGGGTCGCCGAGAAGAGCATGCGCTGCCCGTCCGGGCGGACCTGGTCGAGGAGTTCCGTGACCTGCGGCAGGAAGCCCATGTCGCACATCTGGTCGGCCTCGTCGAGGACCGTGGTCCGCACCCGCTCCAGGGAGGCGTCGCGCCGGCCCACCAGGTCGCTCAGGCGGCCGGGGGTGGCGACGACGACCTCGGCGCCGCGGCGCAGCTCGCTGACCTGCCGACCGATCGACAGGCCGCCGACGACGGCGGTCATGCGCAGGCCGAGTGCCGCGGCGTGCGGAGCGAGCGCCTCGGTGACCTGCTGCGCCAGCTCGCGCGTCGGGACGAGGACCAGCGCGAGCGGCCGCTTCGGCTCGGCCTTGCGGCCCGCGGTCCGGGCCAGCACGGCCAGGCCGAAGGCGAGCGTCTTGCCGGAGCCGGTGCGGGCGCGGCCGAGCACGTCGCGGCCGGCGAGCGCGTTGGGGAGCGCGGCGGCCTGGATGGGGAACGGCTCGGCCACGCCGGCCTCGGCCAGCGTCGTGAGCAGTTCGCGCGGCAGGTCCAGCTCCTCGAACGACGCCACCGGCGGCAGTGCGGGCACGGCCGGCTCGGGCATGGCGAACTCGCCCGCGGGCGCGACGCTCCGGGGTGCCTTGCCGCCCTTGCCGGCGGCGCTCCTCGGGGCCGCGTCGGCGGCGGGCCTGACGCCGAAACGCCCGTAGGGTGACGGGTTCTTCATGCAGAGCCTTCCTCGGGGCGCCAAAAGGGAGATTTTACCATCGGGGCCTGCGCGCCCCCGGGGGGGCGTCCGCCGCTGAGGGCGCCCCGAGGGCCGCAGAGCCGCCGGACCGCAGGTGGTCCGGGGTCCGCGACCGTGGCCGGGAGCCTACTCGGCAGGACACAGAAGCGCGCACGGGCACGTGGGCCCGGGGCACGGCGCGGCCGGCTGGACCGGAGCCTGACCGCCGGTGCCGCACCTTCCGGCGGGGCGCTCTGGTGTTCGAGCCGTCCCCGGTTGGCCGCACCCCGCGTGTGACGGGCGGGACACAAGGGCAGGATCGTGACGACTGCACCGTTTGTGCGGTCCGCGTGGCACGTTGAGAAGGATCAGCTCCCATGGCAACAGGCATCGTGAAGTGGTTCAACGCGGAGAAGGGGTTCGGCTTCATCACACAGGACGCGGGCGGCCCCGACGTATTCGTGCACTTCTCCGCGATCCAGTCCTCCGGGTACCGGTCGCTGGAGGAGAACCAGAAGGTCGAATACGACGTCGTCCAGGGCCCCAAGGGCCCCCAGGCGGAGAACGTCGTCCCCCAGCCCTGACACCACTCCACGCATGAGCGGGACGTACGGCAGCGGGCCCCGCGAGCTTGGCGGGGCCCGCGGCCGTCCGGCCCCCGGGACGGGCCGCCCGGCCGGCTCAGCCGCCCGTCCGCACGGAGATCGCCGAGACGGGGCAGGCGCGGACTGCCTCCAGCAGCAGGGCGCTGCCGCGGCCGTGCTCCCGCCCCGGCAGCACCTGCCCGAGGCCGTCGTCGTCCTGCGTGAACACCTCCGGCGCGGTCAGGGCGCACTGGCCGGCACCGATGCAGGCGCCGCGGTCGACGACGACGCCGGTGCGCTGCTCGCGCGGCGCGCCGCTCACCACGCCACCGGCAGTTCGACCATGCCCTGGATGGTGTCGCCCGGCTTGAACGGGATGCGGTCCGGCTCGGCCGCCAGCCGGAGGCCGGGCAGCCGCGAGAACAGGGTGCCCAGCGCGATCTCCATCTCCGCGCGTGCCAGGTTCTGCCCCAGGCACTGGTGCACGCCGAAGCCGAAGCCGAGGTGGTGGCGGGCCGGGCGGTGCCAGTCGAGGACGTCCGGCCGCTCGAAGACGGCCTCGTCCCGGTTGATGACGGAGGTGGAGAAGACGACCCCGTCGTCCGCGCGGACCGTCACCCCGCCCACCTCGATGTCCTCGGTGGCCACCCGCAGCATGCCGTCCGCGATCGACAGGAACCGCATCAGCTCCTCCACGGCGGCCGGGAGCAGCGAGGCGTCCTCCCGCAGCTCCGCCAGCTGCTCCGGGTGCCGCAGCAGGGTGAACGTCCCCAGCGAGATCATGTTCGCGGTGGTCTCGTGGCCCGCGATCAGCAGGATCGCCGCCAGCGACACCAGCTCGTCGACGTCGGTCTCACCCTCCTTCAGGTGCCGGCCGACCAGCTCGCCCAGGAGGCCCTCGCCCGGATCGGAGCGCTTCCGCACGATCAGCTCCGCCAGGTAGGCGTTGATGCGGGCGCGGGCCTCCGCGACGTCGGCCGTCTCCGGGCCGCGCAGCAGCCGGCGCGACTGCTCCTCGAAGAACTCGTGGTCCTGGTACGGGACCCCGAGCACGTCGCAGATCACCATCGACGGCACCGGCAGGGCGAACGCGCCGACCAGCTCCGCCCGCGGGCCGCGCGCCACCATGGTGTCGATCAGCCGGTCCACCGTCTCCTGGATCCGGGGGCGCAGGGCGGCCGTCCGCTTCAGGGTGAAGCTGGGGATCAGCATCCGGCGCTGCGCGTTGTGCTCCGGGTCGTCCACGCCGAGCAGGGCGGTGCGCCGGTCGCGCAGGCCCGCGAAACGGGGGGTGGGCGCGGGGAAGGCCGCGTTCTGCCGGTCGGCGGACAGCCGGCCGTCGGCGAGCAGGGCGCGCGCCTCGGCGTGCCCGGTGACGATCCACACGGAGCGGCCGTCGAAGAGGCTCACCCGGGAGAGGGGACGTCCCGCGCGCAGCGGTTCGTAGGCGGTCGGCGGGTGGTAGGGGCAGGTCCGGTTCTGCGGGAAGACAACGGTCTCTGGCATGCAGCACCTCATCGGCGTGGTCCGTGGCTCCGTCGTGCCTGGACCCATTACATGCCTCGGGCATCTATCCCACCCATACCCGTTTCGGCCAGATGGCCGCCGCGGCGGAGCGACGCCGGCCCGCCGTGCCGGGGGCCGCGGCCTCAGGGCGTGCCGAGGTGCTCCCGCAGGAACGCCCGGAACTCCTCCGGCGCCGCCGGACCCTCGTACCGCGCCTCCTCCCGCCCGTCGCGCAGGATGAGCGCGGTCGGCGCGGACGTGATGCCGAACCGCCTGGTGGGGCCGGGGCAGCGCGCCATGTCGGCGCGCACCGCCGTCAGGCGCGGCCCGTACGCGGCGGCCGCCGCGGCCGCGAGCTCGTCCATCTCCCGGCTCGCCGCAAGGGCCTTGGGCCAGCTCCCGACGAAACAGGCCAGAACCGGCCCCTCGGCCATCCGCAGGACGAAGGCGAACTCCTCGTCCTCGAGCGGCCGGTGTACGCGATGTGCCATGGCGGTGCTCCTGCTCCGATGTCAGTGGCGTCTGTGAAGCTGGCGGGTATGGACGACAGGATGCTCCGGCGCCGGGTCTACGGCGCCGACCACGAAGACCCCGACCCCGGCCCGCGGCCCGGCCGCCAGTACGGCGAGCTGGTCGGCGGGCCCCTCGACGGGCTCCTGCTCGACGTCACGGGATGGAGCGCGCGCCGCCTCGCCGAAGAGGCGGCGCTCCCCACGGAGATAGGCCGCTACGGCCCTGGCGGCCGCGCCCACTACCGCCGGCGCGCCGGCGACGACGCCCGCTGGGACTGGTCGGGCGACAGCCGCTGAACATCCCGGGCACCGGGTCCGGCGGCCGCCGGACCGGGGGCGCCTCAGCGGGAGGCCGCCCCGCGGCTGACGCTGCGCGCCCACACCACGAGCGGCACCTGGAGCGGCAGCCGGCCGAACGCCACGGCCCGGTGGGCGGGCGAGCGGCGGCGCGCGTCCGCGGCCATCTGCACGTTCGCGGGGAAGACCCCGACGAAGAGCGCCGCCGCGGCGAGCCCGGCGACCCGGCGGGTCCGCGGATGGGCGATCCCCGCGGCCACCGCCAGCTCCGCCGCGCCGCTCGCGTACGTCCACAGCCGCGGACTGCCGGGCAGGGCGCGCGGGACGATCGCGTCGAACGGCTTCGGGACGACGGCGTGCGCCACCCCCATCGCGGCCAGGAAGCCGGCGAGGAGCGCGGGGGAGGAGGGGGTGCGCGGCACGGGGCGGTCCTTTCGGCGGGATCAGGGGCCCCCGCATCCTACTGGCGGGTAGGGCTGCGTGGTGGCGTGGCGGACGGCGGCGAAGCCGGCGCCGAGCCCCCGGGGGTGTGCGGGAGCTCCTCGGCCGCCGCGCGCGAAGCCGCCCGTCACGGTCTCCCGCGGGCCGCTTCCCGGAACGGCCGCGCCGCGGTCGCGTCCCCGGCGGCCCGTGCGCCCCTGCCTGCGCGCCTCAGCCGCGGGCGGCGTACCCGCTGACCCCGAGTGCCGCCCCGACCGGCCCCCGCGGTGCCGCCAGCCGGATCGGGCGGCCGAAGGAGCCGTGGCGTGCGATCTCCGCGACCGTCCGCCGCAGCGCCTCCTGGAACGCGGCCATGGTGTGGCGCGCGGCCGGGGTGTCCACGTAGATCGAGTTCATGTGGAGGCCGTCCGCGTCGCGCTGGAACCAGGAGCACGCGCCGTTCGCGCGCGCCGACCAGACGTGCGACGCGGGCCGCCAGTCGGCGTGCCGCTCGGCGCCGGGGCACTTGCGCATGTCGATGTACGAGAAGAAGTTCACCGGGTACGGCCACGACCGGGCCGCGAACTCCGCCGGCGCCAGCAGCTCCCAGGCCCGGACGAACGGCACGTCGATGTGGTCCACCATCGCGCCGAACCCCGCCCGCACCCCCGCCATCACCTCCGCGAAGCCCCGCCCCGGCGAGGCGTCGAACTCGATCGGCATGGTGTTCACGAACCAGCCCACCGACTGCGACCAGCCCGACCTCCCGCGCTCGCTCACCGGCATGAACCCGCGGTAGACGCCCGGCCCTCCGGCCTCCCGCAGGCACACGGCCACCGCCGCCAGCACCCCCATGAAGGCCTTCCCGCCGGCCTCCCGGCACGCCTTGTCGAAGACCTCCGTCTCGGCGGCGTCCAGCAGCGGCGACGCCTCGTTCACGATGGGGTACATCCGGCCGGGCTCCACGCCCAGTTCGAGCGGGAAGCGGGGGAAGAACTCGCCCCCGCCGCGGGCGATGAACTCCTTCCAGTAGCCGAGCCGCCCGTCGCCGGCCTCGAAGGACATGTAGCGGCGGCGCTGCTCCTCGGCGAAGTCCAGGTAGCTGGGGGCGGGCTGCTCGTCGGGTTCCCCGCCGCGGCGCAGCGCCTCGTACGCCTCCTGCACCTCCCGCACCACGATCGGCATCGACAGGCCGTCGCACACGATGTGGTCGAAGGCGAGGTAGACGGTCGCCGAACCGGGGCGCAGGACCGCGCCCATCGTGAACAGCGGCCAGACCAGCGTGTCGATGCTCCGCTTGAACCGCTCGGACAGGAAGCCGACCAGCTCCGGGGTCGAGTCGAAGGACGCGACGGGGTGGAGGGCGAGGGCGAGGTCGGCCGGCGGGATCGGCTCGCACGCCACCTCGCCGGCGAGCCGCCGGAACTCGCACCGCAGCACCTCGTGCCGCCGGACGAACGCCAGGAGGGCCCGTGTCATCGCCTCCTCGTCGAGGTCCTCGGCGACCTCGAAGGTGACCGCCAGCCAGGAGGCGACGGGGTCGTCGGCGCCGCGGCTCTCCTCCGCGACGGTGAAGTGCTTGTCCTGGTTGAAGGACGCCCTCCTGTCCTCTGACTCCGCGGCCGGCTCCGGCCCTGCCGTGGACCGCAACCGCCATTCGACGACCCGGCCCGGTGCCATGCCGTGCCTCTCCAGAGGAAACTGCCGCATTCCGTCATCCCTTCGCCCCCCAGAGTCAACCCCCTGGCGCTAACGAAACCCCGGCCGCGGAAGTGACGGGGCGGCGGCTGCAGTGCTCGCGGCACCCGCTCCGGCCGGCTCTCAGCCCGGCGCCCGCCGGTCCGACCCGGCCCGCTCGGCCTCCGCGACCAGGCGCTCCACCAGCGCCACCGGAAGCGCCGGATGGGCGGCCGCCGCCGACGCCACCTCCGCGTCCGGATGCTCCAGCAGCCCCGCCACCACGGCCGCGGGCAGCGCGGGATGGGCGGCGGCGTCCGTCCGGGCCCGGGCGTCCTCCAGGCACACCAGCAGCGCCGGGACCGTCGCGCTCGGGTGGACGGCGATCGCGCGGAGCGCCCGCCGCACCGGCGGAACGTGCCGGGCCAGCTCCTCCAGCAGGTCCGCGGGGGCGCCGGGGTTCGCGGCGACCCGCGCGCACACCTGCACCCCGTGCCGCGCCACCATCGCGCGCAACTGCTCCCCGGACAGGCCCGGGTGCGGGGCCGCCGCCCTGGCGACCGCGGCGGGGCGGGCAGGTCGTGCCGCTCGGCGATCAGCATGCGCACCGCCGCCGGCGCCGACGCGGCCGCACGGGCGAGGCCGTCCGGCGCCGCGGCGGCGACCGACGGCAGCAGGACCGGGCCGATGCGCACCGCCGAGGCCACCTCGGCCAGCACGTCCAGCGGCAGCCGGGGGTGGCGCGCCAGGGCGCGCAGCATGTCGGGGTCGTCGCGGCGCGCGGCCAGGGCGCGGATCAGGGGCTCCCGGATCGCCGGGTTCCCGGCGACCGCGCGGCGGACCGCGGGGGCCGGGTCCGCGCCCAGGCGCGCGTACACCTCCTGCGGCAGGTCGGCCCGTTCGGCGAGCGACCACCGGACCAGGACAGAAGGGTGGCCGACCAGCCCCGCCGCGACCGCCGCCGGTGTCGCCGGATTGCGCGCGGCGCGCTCCAGGGTGGCGTGTACGGCGGACTCGTGCGCGCCGGAGCAGTGGGCGCGGGAGGGCAGATCGTACGGGGCGGGTGCCTCCCGGCGGCCGCACGCCCGGCAGGACCGGGCCGGCGGGAGCCCCTCGCCGGTGACGAGCGCGGTGAGCACCCCGGGCGGGACGGTCTGGTTCAGCGCGGCGGCCGACCGGACCTCCGCGTCCGGGTGTGCGGCGAGCCGGGCGGCTACCGCCGGGTCCGCCGTCCACAGCGCGAGTCCGGCGGTGACGCCGGGGTCCGGGTCGGCGGCCAGTGCCTCCACCACGTCCGGCGGCAGCCCGGGGCAGGACGCCAGCCGCCACCGGACCTCCCGGTCGGGGGAAGCCGCCAGGAGCCGGGCCCACTCGGGCCGGCCGGAGCCCTCTTCCAGCAGGCCCAGCGCCGCGTGCGGCCGCGCGGCCGGATCCACGTCGGCGGGGGAGAGCTGCCCGGAACGGGCGAGGACCACCGCGGTGTCCGCGTCCGCCGCGGCAAGGGCGCGCACCCGTTCCGGGCCGAGGTCGCGGCGGTCGCAGAGCGCCCGGGCCAGCTCCCGCACGGCATCGCGGTCGCCGCCCGGACCCGCCCCGGCGACGGCGATCGCCACCAGCCGGTCGACGAGGCCGGAGGGGAGGTCCGTACGGGTCGCGACGCCGGGGAGCAGGCGGCGGCTCACTCCGGGGCCCCCACGGCCGGGGTGGCGCCCGTGCGGCCCGTGGCACCCGCCGCCCCGGCGGGCCCCCCGGCCCCGGCGGCCGGGTTGCCCGCGGCCGGCCCCGCCGCCGCGCGCAGGGCGTGCGCGAGCGCCTGCGCGTACGGCTGCGCCCGGCGGCGGACCGGCCCGAGGAGGCCGATGTGCCGGGGCGGGCAGGGTGGTTCGATCCGTACGGCGGTGCATCCGGCGGGCGGTGCCAGGCACACCTGCGGCACCAGGGCGACGCCGACCCCGGCGCCGACCAGCGTCTGGGCGAAGAAGTAGTCCGTGGTGGAGGCGGCCACGCGCAGCTCGAAGCCGGCCTGTTCCGCGTACCGGCGCAGGAAGGCCTCCGTCCGCATGCAGCCCAGCACCCAGCGGGCGCCGCCCAGTTCGGCGGGGCCGAGGGCCTCCCGCCCGGCCAGCGGATGGCCGGGCGGCAGCACCAGCCACAGCGGGTCCTCCAGCAGCGGCGTCCAGGCGACGCCCGGCGGCAGGGCCAGCGGGCCGTCGAAGGCGTACGCCACCGCAAGGTCGGCCCCGCCGCCGCGGACCATCGCGAGCGCGGCCTCCGGTTCGGCCTCCAGCACCGTCAGCTCGACCTCCGGGTGCGCGGCCACGAACCGGGGGAGCGCCTCCGGCAGGAGGTGCCGGCCGCCGCTGGTGAACGTGGCGAGCGTCAGCCGCTGCCGTGCCGCGGCCAGCCGGTCGATGGCGTGCCGGACCTGGTCGAGTTCGGCGGAGATCGCCTCGGCCGCCTCCACGAGCAGCCGCCCCGCCTCGGTCAGCGTCACACCGCGGGGGCTGCGCACCGCCACGGGGTGGCCGACGCTCCGCTCCAGGGCGGCGACGTGCTGGGAGACGGCCGACGGGGTCAGCAGCAGGGCCGCGGCGGCCCGGTTGAAGCTGCCGTGCTCGGCCACCGCCCGCAGGACGCGCAGCCGGTGCACATCGAGCATGCAGTTTTCCTTACGGGATGATCAGCGGATCGTCGGTTCTCCGGCGGACCCTATCCCGGCAGAGTCGGGGCCATGAAGCGCATTCTCGTCATCGGCGGCAGCCGGTACTTCGGAAAGCACCTGGTCGGCGATCTGCTGGAGGCCGGCCACCGGGTCTCCGTCCTCAACCGCGGCTCCACCGCCCCGCCGCCCGGGGCCCTCCACCTCGTCGCCGACCGCGACGACGCGCACGCCCTGGCCGCGGCACTCGGCACGCGCACGTTCGACGCCGTCATCGACCAGGTCTGCTACACGCCCCGCCAGGCGGCCGTCGCCCGCCGCGTGTTCGCCGGCCGGACCGCCCGCTACGTGATGACCTCCACGATGGAGGTGTACGACCCCGCGCCCCCCACCCCGGAGGCCCGCGCCTACGCCGACGGCAAGCGGCGGGCCGAGGCCGTCCTCGCCCGCCCCGAGACCGGGGGGAGGCCGGCCCCCTTCGCCTTCGCCGCGGTCCGCACGGCGCACGTCCTCGGCGGCGGCCGCGAGGAGTTCACCGGGCGGCTCGCCCACTACGTCGCGCGGATCGGCGCGGGCGAACCCGTCGCCGTGCACGGTGCGCCGTACGCCACCTCGTTCGTCCACCACCGCGAGATCGCCCGCTTCCTGCACTGGGCGGCGGAGGGGGAGTTCACCGGAACGGTGGACGCCGCCTCCCACGGCTCCCTCGATGTCCTCGCCCTGTGCGAGGCGGTCGCCGCACAGCTGGGGCGCGCGCCCCGCCTGCGGGTGGTGGCGCCCGGGGAGCCGGCCTCGCCGTTCTCCTACGACCGCGCCTACGCCCTCGACAACAGCCGCGCGGCCGGCCTCGGCTTCGCGTTCGAGCGGGTCGCGGACTGGCTCCCGCAGGCCGTCGCCGAGGCTCAGGCGGCCATGCCGAGCAGCTCCAGCACGCCGTCCGCGTAGGCCGCCGACACCGAGCCGGGCCGGTCCGCCGCCTCCCTCCGCAGCGTGTCCGCGGCCCGCCGCACGAACGCGGCGCACTGCCCGTACAGGCCCGCCTCGTACGCGGACCCGTCGTCCTCCGCGCCCAGCAGCGCCAGCAGCGTCCACAGCAGCGCCTCGCGGGTCGCCTGCCGGGGCGGGCCCGCCGACCACACCGCCATCAGCACCCCGCACACCGCGGGGGCGGGCGGCCGCAGCACCCCCGCCAGGAAGGCGTGCCCTTCGAGCGCGCGGAACGCGGAGGGGTGCCCCTCGGCGGCGTTCCACAGGGTGTCCACCAGGTGCCCGGCGCCGCGCCCGCACCCGCAGTCGACGGAATCCCAGTCATGCCGGGAGATTTCGGCCGCGACGGCGTCGGGTACCAGCGGGCTGCTGCGCGGGTTGTCCGTCCCTCTCATGGCAGCAGTATGGGGATGCCGTCGGACAGCCGGACAGGGGACCCCCCGCAGACCGGAACCCGCGCCACCGGCGCCGACGCCCGCCGGGGCGCGGCCGGTGGCCGGAACCGGAGCACCGGGCCCGTCGTCTGAGGCATCGTGTGGATGAAACGACGAATACCGGCCCTGCTCCTGGCCCTGCTCGCGACCCAGGCGGCCTCGCTGGTCAGCCCGGCGTACGCGTGCGGCTGCGGGGCGATGATCCCGGGCGGCGGCTCCCGCCTCGGCGTCGAGCGCGAGACGTCCGTGGTCCGCTGGGACGGCCGCACCGAGCAGATCGTGATGCGGTTCACCGTCGGCGGTGACGCGCGCCGCGCCGCCTGGATCATGCCGGTGCCGACGCGGGCGACGGTCGACCTCGCGGACGCCGCGGTCTTCACGGAGCTCTCCCGGCTGACCGCGCCCGAGCGCCGGACCCGGCACTACTTCCTGCCGCGCAGCGGGGACTGGCCGTTCGACGCCGTGGACGGCGCCACCGCCGGCGCCCTGCCGGGCGCCGGCGCGCCGGCGGTGGGCGTCGTCGGCCGCGAACGGCTCGGCGCCTTCGACGTCGCCCGGCTGACCGCCACCGACCCCGCCGCCCTGCGCGGCTGGCTGGAGGCCAACGGCTTCTCGCTGCCCGAGACGCTGACCGCCGAGGTGAAGCCGTACGTCGACCAGGGCTGGGAGTACGTCGCCGTACGGCTCGCCCCGCAGGACGAGGGCAAGCCGCTGCGCGGAAACCTCGACCCGCTGCGGATCCGCTTCGACAGCGACCGCCTCGTCTACCCGATGCGGCTGTCGCGGATGGCGAGGACGCCGCAGTCGCTCGGCCTGTACGTCCTGGCGGACCACCGGATGGAACCGGCGTCGCCGATCGGCGGCGCCGAACCGGAGGTCACCTTCGCCGGGCGGATCACCCCGAAGGAGCCGCTCGCATCCCTCACGGACGGCAGGGAGGCCTTCCTCACGGCGATCGAGCAGCGGTTCCCCGAGCCCGCCCGCATCGACGGCGACCACGAACTGCGCGCCACCGCCGCCGACACCCCGTACCGCCGGGTCGTGTACCGCAACAGGCTGCTGGAGATCGGCGGCGTACCGGCCTGGCTGCTGACCGCCGGAGCAGCCTTGGCGGGCGCCGCGGCAGCCGTGTCCGCCCGGCTCCGGCGCCGGAACGCACGGACCGCGCCGCCCGCCTGATGCTCAGCGGGGCTGCGGCGGGACCGAGTACGTGCCGCCCGGCTCGAAGGGCGGCGGGCTCGGGGACGGGGTGGGCGGCGGGGACGGCCGGTCCGGTTGCGGCGGGGTGGCCGGCTCGGCCGGTGCGGGCGGTGCCGACGGGCTCGCGGGCGGGGTGGGCGGCTCCGTGGACGGGGGTGTCGGGACCGGCTCCGCGGCAGGCGCCGCCGGCGGCGTCGCGGGTTCGGCCGGTTCCCCGGTGCCGGCAGAGCAGGCGGCGGTCAGGAGGACGGCCGCCAGGACGCCGGCCGCGGCTCTTGCCGCCGCCGTGATGCGGGAGTTCGGCTCCACCAGCCACCCCTGAGGTCTGTTCGAATGGATCGCGTCGCGATCGTAGCCCACTCGACGCCGCGGGCATCAGGCCGCCGGCGGAGCGCCTTCCGCCGTTCCGGCGCGGGCCAGGGCGACGACGCCCGCGCAGACCAGGGCGACGCCAGCCAGCTGCGGCAGGACCCACCAGCCCGTCCGCAGGTGCTCGTCGTACAGGACGACGCCCAGCGCGATGCTGACCGTCGCGTCGCCCAGCGTCAGCGCCGGCTGCGAGGCCACCAGCGGGCCGCCCTGCATGGCGTGTTCGAGCAGCAGCAGGGCGCAGACGCCGCTGAGGGCGAAGCCGTACGTCTGCCAGGCCGTCAGGAAGGCCGCCGCCCCGCCCTCGGCGAGCAGCGGCACCGAGTCCTTCATCAGGGCGGCCGTCAGGGCGTAGCAGACGGCGGTGGCGGCTCCCAGGCAGCCGGCCCGGGCCCGCCCCGGCGGCCTGCGCAGCCCGGCGAGCGCCAGCAGCAGCGCGGCCGCGGCGCAGCCGGCGAAGGCGGGCAGCCACCGGTCGAGCGGGACATGCGTACGGTTCCCCGACGGCGCGGCCGAGGCCAGCGCGAGGCCCAGCCCCGCGACGACCGCGGCGACGGCACCCCACAGCGCCGCGGGCAGCCGCTGCCGCACCACCAGCGAGGCGATCAGCAGCGCGAGCGGCAGCTCCAGCACGAACAGCGGCTGTACGAGCACCAGCGCGCCCGTGGCCAGCGCCGCGGCCTGGCCGGCCCCGGCCAGGACCACCGCGAGGATCCCCGCGACCCACACGGGCCGCCGCAGCAGGTCCAGGACCAGCCCCGGCCGGAACCCCCGGCTCTGCGGCACGGTCAGGGCGGCCCGCCGCTGGAGCACGGTGGCCAGCGCGTTGCTGAGCGCCGCGAACAGCGCGAAGAGGACCGGCAGCAGGACGCCCATCCGCCGATCCTCACGCCGCCCCCGGCGGGGCCCGCCCGCCGACACGCGCCCGGCCGCGCAATCCCCCCGTCGGGTCTCAGGCGAGGCGCCGTCCGGCGCGGGCCCGGGCGAGGGCGAGGTCCGCCAGGGCCTGCGGCGCGCCGTCCTGGCCGCGGATGCCGGGGAAGGCGTTGACGTCCACGATGAGCGGGGTGCCGCCGCCGGTGTCGACGACGTCGACCCCGTACACGTCCAGCGAGAACACCTCGCCGACCCGCAGCACGAGGTCCGCCCAGCCGCCGGGCAGGCCGGCCGGGTCCAGCGGCCGGGCCGGGCCGCGGCCCCCCGGGGCCAGTTCGGAGCGGCGCAGCGCGGCGAAGACCCGGCCGCCGACCGCCCACAGCTTGTGGTCCCAGCCGTTGTTGGGTGCGAAGTCCTGGACGACGACCGGTTCCTGCGGCCACTGGGCGGCGAGCTCCCGCAGCCGCGGGCGGTCGTCGACGCGGGCGACGAGGTCGTGGCGGCGGCTGCGGCGGCTCTTGACCACCACCGGCTGGCCCGGCAGCCGGCCGTCGTGCGGCGCCGCGTCCTGCGCCGCCCAGGCCGCCAGCGAGGGGTGCGTGCGGGTCTCGGCGAACGGCAGCCCCGCCGCGAGGGCCAGTGCGGCCATCTCCGTCCGGTCCTGGCAGAGTCCGGTGGCCGCGGCGGAGTTCACGACGACGGCGCCGCGCCCCTCCAACTCCCCGGCCAGTGCCAGGGCCCGCGGGGTCCGCGCCTTCAGCAGGTACACGTCCGCCGGAGCACCCCCGGGGTGCTCCGCGGCCGGGTCGAGGGACTCGACGCGGTGTCCGGCGGCGCGCAGCAGGCCGGTCGCGGCGGCGAGCAGCGGGTGTCCGGGCTCGGGGGTGATCAGGCAGACCCTCACAGCGCGGCCTCGCCCGTCCGGGGGGCCGGCAGGGCCGGCGCCGGCGCGCCGGCGCCGGCCACCGCGCCTGCGGCCGCCCGTGCCGGAGCCCCCGCGAGCGCCGGCAGCGGCGGCCCGGCGGGGCCCGTGCCGCCGCGGCGGGCGAGACCGAGGACGGCGCGGGCGACGCGCGCGGCCGCGTCGGGGACCTGTCGGAAGCTGGGGAAGTCGTTGACGTCGACCACCGCCGGGCCGTCCGGCCCGAGCAGCACGTCCACCCCGTACAGGTCGAGTCCGTACACCGCCCCCACCCGCGCGGCGATCGCCGCGACCTCCGCGGAGAGCGGCACGGGGCGCTCCCGCACCGACGGGTCCGGGTGGAGCGGCGAGCAGCGCTCCGTGGCGAACAGCTCGCCGCCGACGGCGTACACCTTGATGTCGCTGCCCGAGTTCGGCACGTACGGCTGGGCGATCAGCATGCCGCCCTCGGCGGCGAGTACGGGGAGCAGCGACTCCAGCCGCTCGGGGGACGACACGAGGCGTACGCCGCGGCCGGAGCTGCCGTCGGCCGGCTTGACGACGAGGGGGTACTCGGCTGCGGGCACCTCCCGCAGCAGTTCCGGCCGGGCGGCCGCGTACGTGGCCGGCACGGGGAGCCCGCCGGCCCGCCCGAGGGCGGCGGCGAGGGCCTTGTCCCGGACGCCGCGGATGGAGCGGGCGTCGTTGACGGTGGGCATCCCGGCGGCGGCGGCCGCCTCCAGCAGGACGAGCCCGGGGCCGCCCGACACCGTCTTGAGGACCCATGCGTCGTGCGCGCCGGAGCCGATGCCGCCGGTCATGTCCAGCAGCGAGCCGCCGGGGCGCAGCACGTCGACGCGGTGTCCCCACGCGGTGAGCTGCCCGATCACCTCGTTGGGCATCCCGTCGTGGCGGTAGTGCTCCTCCACCAGGAAGCACAGCCTCATGGACCTGGACATTCCCCACCCCATCATCGCCGGATGTCCGCCGACTACGCCCGGCGAATTGTGATGTCACAGGATGTCATGAACCGCAATGTGATGATCAGTCCGGTCCGCGGGACGTGTACGCATCGGTCGCCGCCCGGGCCTCCGCCGCGGGTGCGCACGGCGGCCGGGGCGCCACGGGCTCAGACGACGGATCCCGCCCGCCCGGTTCCCCGGCCCCTGGAACGCCGTGCGGGGGCCTGGCCGCCGGGGAGCCGGCGGCCAGGCCCCCGGGGGCCGGCGGGCGCGGTCAGACGGCCGCGGGGACCGGCACCGAGACGAACGTCCTCCCGGACTCGTTCTCCACGAGGACCTCGCCGACGTCCGCCGGGTCCACCCAGGCCGAGCCGTCCAGGGCGGCGCCCTTCGCCTCGCCGCCGCCCTGGCCGCCGACGACCCAGCTGCCCGCGGTGCTGCGCCTGCCGTCGCGCGAGACCACGACCAGCCGGCACCGCTCGCCCGCGGGGACGCCCGTCACGGCCGCGTGCACCCGCACCCACTTGGCGGCCGGGGTGACCTTCACGGTCATCCGCGCGCCGGTGCCCGGGTCGGTCGCGGACGCCACCCTGGTCCCGGCCGGCGGCGGCGACGGAGCCGCCGTCACCGCCGGGGACGGGTCCGGCGGCGCCGCGACGGGCGCGCCCTCGCCGCCCACCCGGGCGCCGGCCCAGAACACCGCCGCCAGCGAGGCCGCGGCCGCCAGGCCCGCCAGCCCCCACCGCCTGCGCCGGGCCGCGGCGGCCTCGCCGCGCACCCGCCGCAGTGTGCGCTGGAGCAGCAGGTCGCCGCCGGCCGGCGGCCCGTCGAGGAACGCCTCCGCGGGCACCTCGCCCAGCGCCGCTTCCATCTCGCGCAACGCCGCCACCTCCTCGCGGCACCGCAGGCAGCCGCCGACGTGTTCCTCGACCCGGCGGACGTCCTCCGCGTCCAGGACACCCAGAACGTACGGGCCGAGGAGTTCCTCCTCGTGCTCCTGCCGCTGCCGGTTCATGCCACCACCTCCCGCAGTCCGGCGGGCTGCTGGGGCGGCCTGCCCGTTCGATGTCGACGGCCCTCCCCGGCGCCGTTCTGCCGGAACACCTCGCGCAGGGCCTTGAGCGCGTAGTGCGAGCGCGACTTGACCGTACCGGCCGGGATGCCGAGGCTGTCGGCCGCCTCCGCCACGCTCAGCTGCCGGTAGTACAACTCCTTCAGCACGTCCCGGTGTTCCGGCGACAGCTGGTCGAGCGCCCCCATGACGGTCATCGTGTCGACGACCGAGTCGGCGTGGTCGGCCTCCACCGGGGGAGCGGCCGCCGCCCCGGAGACCTCCTGCGGCCGGGCGGCCTTGGCCCGGTACCGGTCGGTGATGATGTTCCGGGCCACGGTGAGCAGCCAGCCGCGCACCGAGCCCTTCCCGTTCACCAGCACCTCGGCGTGCCGCCAGGCGCGGATCAGCGTCTCCTGGACGACGTCCTCGGCGGTGGCCCGGTCCCCGGTGAGCCGGGTGGCGTACGCGAGCAGGGCGTGTCCGTGCTCCTCGTAGACCGACCTGATCAGCGCCTCGTCGGTCGCGCCCCGCCGGGTACGGGGCCACAGTGGTCCGGCCATATCGCCCTCTCGTCCTCACTCGCCCTGCCGTGCGGTCAGAACACGCGGTGGGCGGAGCCACCGGTTCATGTGACCTGCGTCACGCCGGGTGGGGCGGGCTGCGGACGGCGGGTCAGAAGCGGCAGTGCGCGCCCCTGTTGAGGCAGTCGACGACCGCCGCCATCTGCTCCTCCGTCATGGCGTTGACGAACATGGCGTGGTCGGTCCGCGGATCGTGCCGCTGCTCAGGGAAGGAGTCGACGGCGATCGGCACCCCCGGACCCACCTCGTACTCGAGCCCGATCCGCAGCTGCGGCACGGGGAAGGAGTCCGCCGGGCAGACGCCGTTCGCGGCGGGGAACGACAGGTGGGCGCGGTGGTCGGGGCTGTCGGTGTCCAGGCCGTTCCAGCAGCTGGGGAAGACGAGCGTGCGGGTGACGCGCTCCCCGGCCGGGCAGCGCGGATACCGGGTGGTGGACCGGTCCGGCGTACCGGAGCAGCCCCAGCGGGCCCGTACGGCGCCGCCGTCGCGGGCGGTGCCCGCCACGGCGTCGCCGGTGACGGCCCGCAGGAAGCGCGGCATCGGCACGACCCGGCTCACCGGACTGCCGCGGTACTCCACCGTGACGGCGGCCTCGGGCAGGATCCGGCCCGTGTTGCCGTGTCCGGCGGCGCGCTCGAACGGGCGGGTCCCCGGCCGGTCGGTGCGGCGCAGGACGGGCCAGTAGTACGCGGAGCGGTCGCCGCCGGGGCACGTGGTCGCGGCGGCGGCCAGCGAGGCGTCCGTCGAGGCCGCGTCCGTCGACAGGTTCCCCGCGTACGCGTGGGTGTGGTGGGCGCCGGCGCGCAGCCCGGGGGAGACCACCACGTTGTCCTCGTTGTAGTGGCCCTCCCCGCCGCGCCCGCAGTCCACGGCCGCCGAGCCGGACGAGGCCTGCGGCCCGGCAGGCGGCGGATCCGCCGGTACGGGCGCCTCCGCCCGGGGCTCCGCCGTGGCCGGGCCGGGCGCCGGCACTCCGGCGGCCGGCGGACCGCCGCGCCCTGCGCCGCCGTGTGCCGCGCGGTCCGGCCGGGCACCGTCCGGCAGGGCCGCGGCGAGCCCCGCCCCCAGCGCCAGGCACAGCACCGGCGCGAGCAGCGCGAGCGGTCGGCGTCCGCGGCGCCTGCGGCGCCCGCTTCCCCTCACCATGCGGATCACCGTCGCCGCTGCCCGGCCCGGCGTCAACCCGCAGTCCGCATACCGGCCACCGGCCCGCCGCGTCCGGCTCGCGGGCGCCTTGCCCGGCCGCGCAGGGCCGAGGAAAGTACCCGGCATGACAACCGCACCCGGCACCGACCCCGCCGAACTCCTGCGGGCCTTCGCCCGCGCCCGCGCCTCCCTCGACGGGGCCGAAACGGTCTTCTGGTGGTCCGGCGACGTCCACTCCTGGGCGCCGGACGAGCCCTACCGCCGCCTGTTCGGCTTCGAAGGCGTCAACACCGCCCGCCTCGTGGCTGACGAGGAGAGCGGCGGCTACCGGCTCCTGGCCCGCGAGGCCGCCTTCTACCTGGACCCGCGGACCCGCGACATCCTCGACACCTGGGAGGGCAGGCGGGTCGTCCACGTCTGGAACGACCCCGCGAACCTGGCCCTGCGCCCCTTCCCCGTGCCGCTGACCCGCCTGGGCGACCAGGTCTGCTTCAGCCTGGAGATCCCGCTCTCCTACCCCTCGCCGCTGCCCGTCGCCGACCACCCCCTGCACTCCGCCGGGGACACCTACCGGGCCCTGGAGCTCTTCCAGTTCTTCGCCCCCGCATCGGTGCTCGACACCGGGGAGCCCGGGGTGCCGTGCACCATGTCCTGGACGCGCATGTCGCCCTGGCTGCCGTGGATGGAGCAGGGGCAGCGGCCCGGCGGGCTCACCTTCCACTGCCGCGGCCGCAAGCTGGGCTCGTACGCGGAGGTCCCGGAGCGGACCCGGAGGTACATCGCCGACCGGCACCCGGAGTTCGCCCACGCCCCGGAGAAGTGGTCCGAGCCCAACGAGACGAGCTGGACCTACTTCCGCCGCCTGGGCACCGCGGGCTGAGGCCCGCCGGGCGAAACCGCAGCTCAGCCCAGGCTCGGGCAGGCGGCAGGGGGACCCGGGAGGGCCCCCCGGGGGTCGGCAGGGGGCGGACAAGGGTTTTCCCCGTATCCAGTTCACCCGCCCGTTGCCTACTGTCTGGCCACCGGCGATCTTCCCCCCCGCCCGCGGCCCCCGTCCCAACCCCACATGGTGCGAAGCCGCGAGCCGGGTCGATCGCCCAGCACCGACGTCGTCCCAGCCCCGCCGAAGCGGCCGGGACGGCGCGGCGATCCCGCGGTGGCCGGGCCGGAAACTGACCAGTCCGCCCGGCCCCGTAAGATCGTCAACCACCTCCCACACCGCCCCAACCGGGGTCGCTCCGGCCTGCCCGGGACCGGCCCGCGAAAGGGAAGACCGTGCACGCAACGCGACGCAGGCTGATATCCGTGGCGGCGATGTCCGCCACCCTGCTGGCCGGCTCCGCCACCGCCTCCGTGGCCCTGTCCGGGGCCGAGCCCGCTCCGGCCGCCCGGGCCGCCGCCTCGACCATCCCGGCCCCCGGCGCCCCCGCCGCCCCGGCCGCCGCCCCGGTCGAGAACCTGATCGTCGGCTACAAGTCGAACGCCGCCGAGGCCGGTTCCGACAGCGCCGCCGCGAACGACGCCGCCGCGAAGGGCAAGAAGGCCGGCAAGAAGGCCGCCTTCGACCGCCGCCTCGGCACCGGCGCCGCCCTCGTCAGCCTCGGCGGAGCGACCGCCCCCAAGGACGCGGCCGACCTGATGGCCCAGTTCCGCTCCGACCCGGACGTCGCCTACGTCGAGCCGGACACCCGCGCCTACGCGATGGCCGCCCCGAACGACACCGAGTACGCCAAGCAGTGGGACCTCTTCGAGCCCACCGCCGGCATGAACGTTCCGGCAGCCTGGGACAAGGCCACCGGCACCGGCGTCACCGTCGCCGTCCTCGACACCGGCTACGTCGCCCACTCCGACCTCGCCGCGAACATCGTCCCCGGCTACGACTTCATCAGCAGCTCCACCGCCGCCCGCGACGGCAACGGCCGCGACAGCAACCCGGCCGACCAGGGCGACTGGAGCGCGGCCGGCGAGTGCGGCACCGGCTCCAAGGCGAGCGACTCCTCCTGGCACGGCACCCACGTCGCCGGCACCATCGGCGCGGCTGCCAACAACGCCAAGGGCATCGCGGGCATCGCGTACAACGCGAAGATCCAGCCCGTCCGCGTCCTCGGCAAGTGCGGCGGCGCCACCTCCGACATCGTCGACGCCATCACCTGGGCCTCCGGCGGCACCGTCGCCGGCATCCCCGCCAACGCCACCCCCGCCAAGGTCATCAACATGAGCCTCGGCGGCTCCGGCACCTGCTCCACCACCTACCAGAACGCCATCAACGCGGCCGTCGCCCGCGGCACCACCGTCGTCGTGGCCGCCGGCAACAGCAACGCCGACGCCTCCGGCTTCTCCCCGGCCAGCTGCAGCAACGTCATCACCGTCGCCGCCAGCAACCGCGCCGGCGACCGCTCGTACTACTCCAACTACGGCGCCAGCATCGACGTCGCCGCCCCGGGCGGTGAGACCCGCCGCGCCACCGACACGCCCGGCACCGTCACCACCCCCGAGAACGCCATCCTCTCCACGCTGAACACCGGCCTCACCACCCCCGGCTCGGAGAACTACAAGCCGTACCAGGGCACCAGCATGGCCGCCCCGCACGTCGCCGGCCTCGCCGCGCTCATGGTCGCCGCCAAGCCCGGGCTGACCCCGGCCCAGATCGAGGCGGCCATCAAGACCAACACCCGCCCGCTCGCCGGCACCTGCACCGGCGGCTGCGGCACCGGCCTCGCCGACGCGGCCGCCACGCTCAACGCGGTGACCTCGACCACCCCCGCCCCGGGCTTCGAGAACACCATGAACGTGAACATCTTCGACAACTCGACCGCCGAGAGCCCGATCACCGTCACCGGTGTCGCGGGCAACGCCCCGGCCACCCTCAAGGTGGGCGTCGACATCAAGCACACCTACATCGGCGACCTCAAGGTCGACCTGGTGGCCCCGGACGGCTCGGTCTACACCCTGCACAACCGCGCCGGCGGCAGCGCCGACAACATCAACCAGACGTACACCGTGAACGCCTCCTCCGAGGTCGCCAACGGCACCTGGAAGCTCCGGATCAACGACAACGCCGGCGGCGACACCGGCTACCTCGACACCTGGAACCTCGCCTTCTGAGGCACCCCCGCCCGGCCGCCCCGGCAGCCGGCGCACGCACCACCCGATGACACCCGCGGGCCTGCCGACACCCTCGTACCGGCAGGCCCGCGAGGCTTTCCCGGCCGTGACTGAATTGTGCGTCACACTTCGCCTCCACCCGGCCCGCGACCTCGTATTCTCGCTCCTCACAGGAAAGGCACAGAGTGGGGACCGAAAGGCTGGTGGCTGTGCGTGGCAGCGGGGCGCGCCAACGCGACCGTAGGACACGGTGAACTGATCAAGGCGGTCGAGCAGGCGCTCGCCGAGCACGGGCGCGCCCTGCTCACCGCACCCGCCGGCGCGGGCAAGACCGAGCTCGCCGGCGCCATCGCGGCAGCGGCCGAGGCCAGGCAGGACACCGTGCTCCGCCTCGCCCCCGAAGCCGCCGACCGGTGGATCCCCGAGGCGTCGGCCGCCGCGCTGCTCGCCTCGGTCCCCTGCGCCGCGCTCGAAACCCTCTCCGGGCCGCAGCGCACCGCCATCGCCCACCTGCGCCGTGAGACCGACACCCCGCGCGCCGGCCGCGACCACGTCGCCCTGCGCCTCGCCGTCGTCGAGGTGCTGCGCTCCCTGGCCGCTCGCAGCCCCGTCCTGCTCGTCGTCGACAACGCCCAATGGCTGGATCCGGAAAGCACCGATCTGCTCCGATTCGCCCTGCGGCTGACCCCGCCCCGGGTGCGCGTCCTGGTGGCCGAATGCGTCCAGGGCGGCGTGCCCGTGGCCGGACCCCTGTGCGGCCCCGGCACCCCTGCGATACGCATCCCGCCGCTCGGCGCCGACGAGGTGGCCGAACTCCTCGTCCGGCACGGCCTGCCCGCCCGCCTCGCCGGCCGGGTCCACCAGGCCAGCGGCGGCAACCCGCGCCTCGCGCTCGCCCTCGGCCACTCCCTCGCCGAAGCCGCCGGCTCCCGCGACGGCGTCGCCCACCACGCCGACACCCTGCCCCTGTCCGGCCAGGCCCGCGAGGTCGCCCGGCGCCTCCTCGCCGAGGCCCCGGCCCGCACCCGGCGCACCCTGCTCCTCGCCGCCCTCGCGGCCCGGCCCACCACCGCGCTGCTGCGCCGCGCCGGCCGCCCCGACGCCGAAGCCGAACTCGCCGAAGCCGAACGGGCCGCACTCGTCACCGTCGGCGAGGACGGCACCGTCTCCTTCACCGCCGGCGCCCTCCCCATGGCCCTCGCCGCCGACGCCGGCTGGCCGGAGCGCGCCGCCGGGCACGCCGCGCTCGCCGCCGCCGTCGACGACCCCGTCCAGGCCGTACGCCACCGGGCCCTCGCCGTGGACACCCCCGACGAATGGCTCGCCGCCGAGATCACCCGGGCCGCCGCCGACTGCCGCCGCCGCGGACAGCGCGCGCTGGCCGCCGAACTCGGACTGCTCGCCGCCGAACGGACCCCGGGCGACCGGCCCGGCGAGGAACTGGCCCGGCTCGTCGCCGCCGCCGAGGACGCGGGCTGGGCCGGCCGGGCCGACCTCGCCCGCCGCGCCACCCGGGCCGTCCTCGCCCGCGACGCCTCGCGCTCCGACCGGGTCCGGGCCCGCCTCGCCGTCATCGACGCCGCCGGACAGGCCCTCGGCACCCTCGACGAGACCTTCGCGTACGCCATGGACGACGCCGAGGGCGACCCCGCCCTCCAGGCCGCCGTCCGCCTGCGCGTCGCCTGGAAGCACAACCTGAGCGACGGCGACCCCGTACGCGCCCGGGACGAGGCCGCCGCGGCCGGACGGCTCGCCGCCCGCGGCGGGGACCAGGTCGCCGAGGCCATGGCGCTCACCGTCCGGGCCCGCATGGGCCGCATCCTCGGCGACCCGGACGCCGAGGACATCCTCGCCGAGGCGCTCGCCCTGCCCGCCCCCGAGGTCCCCCTCGGCATGCGCAACGCCCCCCGGTATCTGGCGGTCCGGCACGCCCTGTTCGACGACCGGCTCGCCGACGCACGCCGCGACCTGCTCGCGCTGCTGCCCGCGGTCCGCCGCACCGGCTCCGCCGAGGACGTCTTCGAGGTGCTGCGCAGCCTGACCGAGGTGGAGCTGCGGCGCGGCCGCTGCGCGACCGCCTCCGACCACGCCCGGCGGGCCCTGGAGCTGACCATCGAGGCGGGCCTCTCACCCGGGCCCGCCTGGTACGTGGCCGCGATGGCGGAGGTGGCGGGCGGAAGCTTCGCGCGCGCCGCCGGGTACGCGCGCCGCGGCATCCAGGCCTCGGAGGAGGAGCGGGACCAGGTCTTCCTGTCGCGGAGCCTGTACGCGCTCGGCCTCGTCGAACTGGCCACGGGCGAGGCGGCGAAGGCGGTGGCGACGCTGCGCCGGGTCGCCGGCCTGGAGGCTGCCCAGCAGGTGGTGGACCCCTCGATCCTGCGCTGGCACGGGGAGCTGGCGGAGGCGCTCGTCGCCGCTGACGCGCCCGAGGAGGCGGTGGAGCTGATCGACGAGGTCGGCGAGGTCGCGCGGTCGCTGGGGCGGTCGACGGTCGTCGCGGCGCTGGACCGGGCGCGCGGTTCGGCCCTGTCCGTGCTGGGCGAGGGCGATGCGGCCGTGGAGCTGCTGACGCGGACGGCCGCCGGCTTCCAGGCGTTCCACCTCCCGGTGGAGCGAGGCCGGACGCTGCTCGCGCTGGCCCGGGCGGAGCGGCGGCGGCGCCGGCGGGCCCCGGCCCGGGCCGCGCTGCAGGCGGCCGCGGCGGTGTTCGAGCAGGCGGGGGCGCGGCCGTGGGCGCAGCTGGCGGCCGAGGGGCCGGAGCCGGTGCCGGCCGAGGCGGGTCCGGCCGTGGCGCTGGCCGCGCTGACGGAGGCGGAGGCCCGGCTTGCGCTGCTGGTGGCGCAGGGGGCGAGCAACCAGGAGGCGGCGGCCCGGCTGTTCGTCAGCGTCAAGACGGTCGAGGCGCGGCTGACCAGGATCTACCAGAAGCTGGAGGTGCGTTCGCGGGCGCAGCTGGCGATGGCGCTGAGGGCCCCCTGAGCGCGGGTAGCGCCGCGGGGGCCCCTGACGGGCGGGGCGGGCCGGCCGGGCGCGGGCCCGTCAGCAGGTGAGGTTGGGACCCGGGGTGGTGCCCAGCATCGCGGTGAAGTTCCGGTAGGCGTCTATGCGGCTCTGGACCTGGGCGGGGTTGCCGCCGTTGCACTCCAGGGCGCCGTTGATGGAGCGGATCGTCTCGCCGAAGCCGGAGCCGTTGGTCATCGCGGCGTGCGCGGTCATGGTGCCGGGGCCGTTCTGGGTGTTCCAGTACCACAGGGCGGTCTTCATGGCGACGGCCGGGTCCCGCTCGACCAGGTACGGGTCGCCCAGCAGGTTGAGGCCGAGGGCGTCGCCGGCGGCCTTGTAGTTGAAGTTCCAGCTGAGCTGGATGGGCCCGCGGCCGTAGTAGGCGGCCTGGCCGGCGGGGCAGCCGTAGGGCCGGGTGGCGTCGCAGTAGTGCGGGTAGTTGGCGGTGTTCTGCTCGACGATGTGGACGAGCCCGCCGGTCTCGTGCGAGACGTTGGCGAGGAAGGCGGCGGCCTCCCGGCGCTTGGTGGTGTCGTCCCCCGTGTTGGCGAACCCGGGGTAGGCCGCCAGGGCTGCCACGAGGCCGCGGTAGGTGTAGAAGGGGTTCCGGTTCGGGAACATGCGGTGGAACTGGTCCTCGGTGACGACGAACCCGGACGGGTCGGTGCCCGGGTCCGGGTCGGGGTCCGTTCCGCCGCCGGTGCCGCAGGACCCCTGGTCGGACCAGACGCCCCACTGGCCGGTGGTGCCGGGCGTCTCGCCCTGGGTCCACCACTTGGCCTGCCAGTTGCGGCCGTTGTGCGAGGCGGTCGTGTCTCCGGTGTAGACGGCGGAGGAGGTCCAGGCAGCGGCGCAGGGGGGCGCGGCGGCGGCCGGGGCGGCGGGCAGGGCCGCGGCGAGTCCGAGGGCGGCGGCCGCGGCGGCGGCGAGGGCGAGGGCGCGGCGGCGCAGCGGACGTATCACGCAACTTCTCCTTGGATGGGGGGAATTGCCGGTGGGGCGGCACTGCCCCCAGCCAAGCGAACTGGTATGGACCTGTCAAGGTCTAGACCAAGCGGGCGGGGTGGTGGGGCCGCGTCGGAGCCCCCTCGTACGGCAACGGGCAGGGCCCGTACGCGGGATGCGCGTACGGGCCCTGGCTGCCGCGCCGGCGGCTCAGCTGCCGACGGAGGCGTTGCCGGACAGGACCGGGATGTCGTCCAGGATGTGGGAGAGGGACTCGTCGCCCTTGGCCTGGGTGGAGTTCTCGGCGCACTGCTGGTTCATCGGGTTGGACAGGAGGTTGACGTCCTGGAGGCCGATGACGGAGGCGCCGGCCAGCGTCTGGGTGTTGACCTTGGCGGGCAGGCCGACGCACAGCTTGTTCAGCGAGCCCTGGACCACGCCCATCTGCGGGCTCATCTCGCCCTTGGTCTCCTGGTTGCCGTAGATCTGCGCCGAGTCGTTGCCGTTGACGGTGTTGACGCCGTTGTCGTTGCCGATCGCCATCGCCGGGGAGGCGACCGCGGCGCCGGCGCCCAGCACGGCTGCGGTGGCGGCGGTCGTGGCCATGAGCTTCTTGAGCATGTGGAGGATCCTTCTGTCGCGCTGTCGCATGGATGGTGGTCCCCGGCGGGACGAACTGGTCAACTGCCTTTCCCGCCGGGGGTTATCGCCTGTCACCCATGTGGCCCAGCGCGCGACCGGGCGGGGCGGTCAGCCCGCCTTGCGGCGGGTCCGCTTCTGCCCGCCGCCGGCCCCGGAGCTGGTGCCCTGGATCTTCGTCCGACTCTGGTGGGCCTGCTGGGCCCGCGCGGTGCGCGCGTTGCGCTCCAGGGCCTCGCGGAACCTGCGCTTGGCCTCCTCGGCGGGCGACTCGTCCTGCGGCGCGTCCGACTCCTGTGCCATGTGTCCTCCTCCGGTGTACGAAGCCGCCAGTCTGTCAGCCCCGCCCGGCCCGGACCAGCGACTTCCTACCGCGGCGGGTGGTCCGGCGCGCCGGCGCCGGGCGGCCAACGCAAAGTCCCGGACCCCTTCGGGGCCCGGGACGTCACGGGTGCACTTCGCTTGACCGCCGTGTCCAACGACGGGCGGCCCCGGAAGTCACTGCCGCACGGGCGGATCAGACGGTGAACGGCTTCTGGCCGAGGAAATCCGGAGACGGGCTGCCCGTGGTGTGCAGGTTGGGCACCTGGGTGCGCGGCAGCCGCTCCCGGATGGCCCGGTGGAAGTCCTGGTAGCCGCCGGAGAAGGCGCCCGCGTCCCACACGCGCAGCAGCGCCTCGGTGAACGCGCCGTTCACCCGGCCGTCAAGGGCGAACTGGTCGTCCTGGCAGGCCGAGATCAGCAGCGTGCCGGGCCCGCCGCCCGCCCCGTTCTTGCGCAGTTCGCGCTGGAGTTCCTGGTAGAAGTCCCGGTCCCGCTCGAAGAGCTGCTGCTGGCGCACGACCGGCATGACGCGGACCGCCGCGTCCCCGTCCGCCCCGGGCTGCGACGCGGCCTCGGTGGCCGTCCCGCTGTGGCAGCAGTCCAGCAGGCAGAAGATGCGCACGCCGGGGGAGAAGCGGCGGAACTCCCGGCGCAGCTCGTCGTCGAGGAACTGGCGGTCGAAGAACACGAGGGTCTCGTCGAGGGCGTCCGGCTCGTCCCCCTCCTCGTCCGGGACCTGGCCGCCGTGGCCGGAGTAGGTGAACAGCAGGATGTCGCCGTCCTCCAGCCGCCCTGCGGCCTCGCGCAGCTCGGCCGTGACGCGGTCCACGGTGCCCTCGGGGGTGAGCAGCACCGTCGGCTCGAAGCCGGCGGCGCGAGCCACCGCCGCCATGTCGCGGGCGTCGTTCTCGCACGCCAGCAGCCGGCCGTCCCACCCGCCGTACGCGGCGGGGTCGACGCTGTTGAGTCCTACGTGGACGGAGAGTCCTACGGGCACGGGGTCCTCCTCGGGGAGCGGGGCGGTTCGGTACACCTCGGGGATGGCTTCCTCGGCCCGGCGCCTCGCGAACCCGGCGGCGGCCGGTGCCGCCCGATAGGGCACGGCGGCCGCCCGGGGAGGGGCGGGCGGCCGAACGAAGGACCGGCCGAGGCCGCCACCGCAGCCGATGTCCCGACCGGACGCGGCCGTGTGAGTCCGGCCGGCGGGCGTGCGGAAGGAGCAACGGCTGCGACCAACCGGCCCCCTGCCGCCCCTCGGGCCGCTTCAGGGCGACTTCTCCGGTCCGGAACCGGCCCGGTTGCGGGCCGCTTCCGCTCCCCGGCCTTGCACCCGGTTGAAGCGGGTGAAAACATGACAGATATCACCAGTGATTCGTCGGCCGCCCCCGCGGGCGGACGGGCAGGTGCGCAATGCCGCTCACCGACACGGAATGGGGCGTGGTCACCGCCTGGGTGCGGGACTACCTCCTGGACACCCCCGACCCCCACGACCGCCTCCGGCAGGCCGGCTACCCGAACGCGTTCATCGGATCGCTCAGCCTCACCGCCAAGGCCGGGGAGAACGCCGCCGGCCTCGTCCGGGCCGTACGGCACAGCATCACCGCCCAGCTCTACCTCCTCGACGTCCTGCTCGGCCTCGACGAACTCACCAGCCGGTTCGAGCCCCAGGTCCGCGACCTCCGCACCCGGCTCGCGGACGACGAACGCGTGCACGTCTCCGACCAGGACCACTTCCACGCGTGCGTGCTGCGCAACGGCGCCGAGGTGTTCATCGACCGCGCGCAGCTGCGCGAGCGGCTGCGGGAATTCCTCGCCGACCCCGAGAAGACCGTCCTCGTCGTCGACGGCGAGCCCGACAGCGGCCGCTCCTACAGCTACAGCCTCATCCGCTACCTCGGCCAGCACTGCGGCTTCCGCCCCGTCCGCGTGACGCTCACCCGCACGACCACCGCCGCCCAGATGATCCGGCAGATCGCCGCCAGGGTCGACCCGGAGGCCGACCCGCCGCAGTTGAACCCCGCACCGTTGAACGATCCACTGTCCGCGCACGAATGGGCCGTCCAGCGGATCGCCGCCCGCGCCACCGCCGCCCCCGAGGCCTTCTGGATCGTCCTCGACGAGTGCGACCGGCTCGACCCGACCTCCGACGCCTTCGACGCCATCGGCCAGCTCGCCCAGGCCCTGTACGATCACGGGCCCGCCCCCGAGGGGGCCGCGCCCCGGCTGGTCCTGCTCGGCTACACGCCGACCATGCCGCAGCTGCCGTACGACACCCGCAAGAACGTGTGCCGGGACACGGCCCGCGTCCTCGGCCGCGACGACGTGGACGACTTCTTCCGCACGTTCTTCACCCAGGCCCCCGTACCCCCGGCGGAAGCCGTCCGCCTGGCCGCGGCCTCCGCGGCGGCGGTGTGGGAGGCGGCGCAGGCGCCCGCCTCGGGCGACAGCCCCATGCGCCGGCTGTGCACGGCCGCCGAGACCGCCGTCGGCACCTGGCGGTCCCTGGCACCCGGCGCCGACTACGCCGGCCTCCTGCACCGCGAGCTCGGCGCCCCGGCCGCCCTGGAGCCGGCGGCCCCCTCCGAAGACCGCCGCGCCTACCGGCGGGCCGCCTGCCTGCTCGTCCGCTTCGAGCCGGACACCCTGCGCCTGCCCGGCGAACGCGAACCCTCCGGCCGCGCCCAGCGGGAACTCGTCGACGACTGCGCGACGCTCGCCACGAGCCCGCCCGTGTGGACCCTGCGCGACGAGGTCCGGGAGGCGGCCCTCGCCGACCTTTCCGGGCCGGCCGCCGCCCGGCGCTGCCTGGAGGCCAACCTCGCCCAGGTGCAGGCCGGCCCGACACCCGAGCGCATCGCCCTCGCCTACCTCAGCGGGCGGCCCCCGGACGCCCGGCGGCTCGACGCGGACGCCCTCGCCGCCGCCCACCAGGCCGTGCTGTGGCTGTCCCGCGTCCCGGGCGCCGCCGGAATCCCCGACCCGGCGCAGCTCCAGAGCCTGCTGGAGCGGGTGCGCCTCCTCCAGCCGCTGCGCCGCCTGTTGGAGGAGTGATGGAGCAGCAGGCCTTCTGCGGCCGCACCGCCGAGCTGTCCCGGCTGCACGCGTACGTCCTCGACGACGGCGCGGGCCCGGTCGAACGGCCCCCGCTGCTGATCCACGGGCTCGGCGGCATGGGCAAGAGCACCCTCCTGGCGAAGTTCCTCCTCGACTGCCTGCCCGACGACATCACCGCCCCCTTCCCCTTCCCCTTCGCCTACGTGGACTTCGCGCGGCCCACCCTGTCCGTCCACGAACCGGCCACGCTCATCGGCGAGATGGCCCGACAGCTCGGCGTCCAGTACCCCGGCCACCGCTCCGCCTTCGACGCCCTCGCAGGGGCTTGCGAGGAGACCGCCCGCACCCAGCGCGAGGAGCAGGGCGCCATCGACGAGCTGTACGGGCTCTCCTCGACCCGGTCGAGCCTGGGGCGCACCGCAGCGGGGCGGTTCCACACCACCGCCCGCACCCGCGAGACGGAGCTCGTCCGGCAGGTCGCCGAACTCGTCGCCCTGGCCGTCGGCGCCGCGCCCCCCGGCGCGCAGGACCCGGCGGCCGCCGCGGCCCCGCCGCTGGTCGTCGCCGTCGACTCCTTCGAAGCGGCCCAGTACCGGGCCAACCCCGCGCTCGGCCGGCTGTGGGCCATGTGGTCGGTGCTGCAGGAGGTCTACCCGCGGCTGCGGATGATCGTCGCCGGCCGCGCCCCCGTGGGCCACCCCGCCCGCGTGGTCGACCCCCTCGCCATCGAACTCGGCGAACTCGCCCCGGACGCGGCCGTCGCCCTCCTGCGCAGCCGCGGCATCGAGGACGAGGCCGTTGCCCGCGCCCTCGCCGAGCGCGTCGGCGGCCACCCGCTCAGCCTGAAGCTCGCCGCCCGTGCGGCGATGATCGTCGGGGACGGGGCGGGCGCGCTGGGCGAGCTGGTGGAGAGCCTGCCCCGGCGCCGCCAGGTCCTGCGCAAGGTGGACCAGATGCTCGTCCAGGGCGTCCTCTACGACCGGATCCTGCGCCATATCGCCAACCCCTCCGTACGGGCCCTTGCCCAGGGCGGACTGGCCCTGCGCAAGATCACCCCGGAGCTGGTCGGGGACGTCCTCGCCGAGCCGTGCGGACTGCGCGTCGACACGGCCGAGGAGGCCCGGACCCTGTTCGGCCTGCTGGCCCGGCTCGACCTCATGGAGCCCGCCGGGCCCGGCCGGATCCGCCACCGGTCCGACCTGCGCGCCATCATGCTGCGCCTGTCCGACACCGCCGGCACCGCCCTCATGCGCGGCGTCGCCCGGCGGGCCGTGGACTTCTACGCCGCCCTGCCGGGCGTGGAGGACCGCGCCGAGGAGATCTACCACCGGCTGCGCCTGAACGAGAGCCCCCGCACGGTGGAGGAGCGCTGGGAGCCCGGTGTCGAACGCCACCTCGGCGGCGCCGCCGAGGACATGGCGCCCCGGTCGGCGGCCTTCCTCGACGGCCGCCTCGGCGGGCACACCGCCGGGCTGCCGCTGCACGACGCCGACCAGGAGGACTGGGAGCGGATCACCGCCCGCGAGGTCGAGGACCTGCTCGCGCAGGGCTACCTCCGCGAGGCCGAGGCACGGCTCGCGGAACGCCGGCCGTGGACGCCCGGAAGCGCGCTCGACCCGCTGCTCGTCGAGACGCTGGCCCGGCTCGGCCGGCGTGCGGAGGCCAGGGCCGAGGCGGACAGGGCGGTCGACCGGGCCGAGGAGGCGGGCGACGCCGACGCGGAGCTGGACCTGCTGCTGCTCGAGGCCCGGCTCGCGGAGGAGGACGGCGACCCGGCGGCCGCCGAGCGGGCGCTCGCGGAGGCCGAGGACATCGCGACCGGCCTGGGCCGCGACTTCGACGCCATGGGAGCGCTGCTGGCCCGCTCCCGGCTCGCCGCCGCGACCGACGCCGGGCCGGAGGCCGGGATCAGGCTCGCCGAGCGGCTGCGGCGGCTGCCCGACGAGGCGATGGCGCAGCAGCCCTCCCTCGTACGGGCCGTCGCCGCGGAAGTCTCCGGGCGGGACCCGGCCGCGCTGGACCACACCCTCAAGGTGCTGGGCCTGCCCGAGGCCGACGACGCGGCCCTGGAGCAGCTCGCGGAGTCGATCCGCCAGGCCGTCGCCAAGCAGCCCCGGCTCGGGGAGGCCCTGGCCCGGGTCCTCGCCGACGCCGCCGGCACGGCACCGGAGCCGCCGCCGGATAACGGGGCGCCCGGTGGGCCCGTGGAACCCGGCGGGCCGGCCGGGGCCGTGCGGGCCGAGCCGCAGGAGCAGGAGCCCCCAGGGCCCGGGGTCCCTCCGCCGGAAGCGGCCACCCCCGCCCCCGCCCGCACCGGTACGGCCGGGATGCTGCGGGAGGCCCGCCGCCGCGGCACCCTCGACGAACTCGCCCGCCGCCTGCTCGTCCTGCGGGACGACCACGGCGACCTCGTCTCCGGTGTGGCGGCCGCCATGGGCGCGGCCGCCCCCGGACCCGCCCGGCCGGAGGCCCCCGCGGACCCGGCCGAGACCGGAAAGGAACGGCCCCGACCGGGCCTGGAGCGTATGAACGACACCTACCTGGCGCGTGAGGACGTCCTCCGCCTCAAGGACACCGCACTGGAGACCGGGCTGGCCGACCCGTCGATGCGGCCCCTCCTGCTCGCCGGCATCATGCCCCGGTACCGGGGCGTCCTGCCCGTCCTGGCCGCCCCCGGCGCGCAGGTCCAGTCCGACCTGGAGGCGATGAACCGGGTGGAGCGCCTCGTGGACGGCTCGGTCCCGCTGGAGATCTGGCTGCGCAACGCCGTCGCCCAGACGGCGGAGGCCGGACCGCTCGCGGTGTTCCAGAGCGCCCTGGACCGGGTGGCGCGCGACGCCGCGGGCGAGCCAGACGTGCCCGCCCCGCCCGCCGGCGAGACCAAGGAGGAGATCGTCTTCCGCGACGACACGGTCCCCTTCGAGTTCCTCCTCGCCGGCGAGGCCGCCGGCCGCGCGGTGGCCAGGCTCAAGGTGACCCCGTACCAGGCGGGCGCCCCGCTCGGGCAGGGCGGCTACCCGCACGCCGGCACCGGCTGGCTCATCGCGCCGGGGCTGCTCGTCACCAACCACCACGTCGTCAACGCGCGCACCCGGACCGCCGCCGACCGGGCGCCCGTCGACCCCGCCGACCTCCGCCTCCAGGCGCGGAACACCCGCTGCCGCTTCGACTACGGCGCCGACGCCGCCGCGGGCGCGACGCCGGCCGGCGAGGCGGCCGTGGAGGAGCTGCTCGCCTGGGACGAGGACCTCGACTACGCGGTCCTCCGCCTGGCGGACGGGCCGCCGCGCGACCCCCTGCGGATCGCGGCCGCCCCGCTGGCGGTGACCCCGCAGGAGCCCGTCCCCGTCAACATCATCCAGCACCCCGGCGGCGAGCCGAAGCGCGTCGCCCTGCGCAACAACCTGGTCTACGAGGCGGACGCGAAGGACGTCCGCTACTTCACCGACACCCGCGGCGGGTCCTCGGGATCGCCCGTCCTGACCGACGACTGGACGGTCGTCGCCCTGCACCGCGGCACCCGGCGCGTCGAGGACGTCGTCTACCAGGGCAAGACGACCGCGTTCGTGAACGTCGGCACCCAGATGAGCACGATCATGCAGCACCTCGCCGAGCACAGCCCCGCCGTCCACCGGGAGATCGCGGACGCCCAGGCGCTGCTCGGCGGACGGCACCCCGCGGAGGTGGTCTGAGATGACGGCCCGATCACCGGTGGCCACCGGGCCCGAGCAGGTCTTCGGGGACCTGCGGGAAGTCGCCGCGCGCGTACGCCGGGGCCTGGAGGCGGAGGTACCCGAGTCCGCGCCGCTCCCTGCCGGGGCGGAGGGGCTCGCGCAGGCCGGGGCCGCCGCCCGGGAGATCGCCGCCTGCGCCGTGCAGGAGCGGGCGCGTGTGCTGGCGGCGGGCGCCCGCGGGCTGGAGAAGCTCGCCGAGGGGCGCGCGGACGAGGTCGACGAGGACGAGTACTTCGGCGTGGAGGCCATCGTCCTGCTGGAGGGCCGGCCCGCGATCCTGGTGCAGGGCCGGGACTTCCCCTCCCAGCAGGGGGACTGGGCGGTCCTTGACGGGCACCGGGCCGCGATCCGCGAGTCGATCGCCCGGGTGGGCCGCGTCGACGTCGAGGGCCATCCTCGGCTGGCCTGGGTCGGCACGGCGTTCCTCGTCGCTCCCGGCGTGGTGATGACCAACCGCCACGTGGCCGTCGAGTTCAGCGCCGGCCGTGACGGCGACGGCGACGGCGGCGTCTGGACGTTCCGGCCGGGGATGTCAGCCCGGCTGGACCTGGCCGAGGAACTGGACACCGCGCCCGGGGACCCGTCGCTGGAGTTCGCCGTCACGGAGGTGGTCGGCGTCCACCCGGAGGTCGACCTGGCCCTGCTGCGCGTGGACACCGCCGCGGACGGCCGGGCCCCGGCGACGCCGCTCGCGGTGGCCGCCGACCCGCCCGGCGACGTTCCCGGCCGGCCCGTGTACGTGGTCGGCTACCCGGCGGAGGACGGCCGCCGCAACGAGCCCGAGGCGATGCGCCGCATCTTCATGGACGTCTACAACGTCAAACGGCTCCAGCCGGGGACGACGACGGGCCTGGCACCGGACCGGCTCACCGTCCGGCACGACTGCTCCACCCTCGGCGGCAACAGCGGCTCCCCGGTCTTCGACCTCGCCGACCACCGCGTCCTCGGCCTGCACTACGGAGGCCGCTACGGCTTCGGGAACTACGCGGTCCCGCTGTGGGAGCTGGTCGACGACCCGCTGCTCGCCCGGGCCGGGATCAACTGGGTGTGACGCGCAGGGCGTCGCCGACGAGTCGGACGGCCCGCGACAGCCGGCCGAGCTGCTGGAGTTCGACGGCGTACATGCGGATCGAGTTCTCGATGACGGCCTCGCCGACGCCGAGCGCCGGCAGCTCGGCCCGGCTGGTCTCCAGGGCGACGCGGACGGTCCGCATCTCGTGCTGGAGCTGGAGCTGGGCGTGCCGGGCGAGGAGGACGGCGCTGCGGGTCAGCGTGGAGTAGCTGCCGTAGCGGGCCGGGAGCAGGTCCCGGAGCCAGCGCATGGCCGTGCGTTCCCAGTCCTGGGTGCCCGGAGCCTTGACCTGGCAGGGCCAGTCGGGGCTGAGGGCGGGGGAGAGCGTCTGGCGCATTCTCGTCGCTTCCGAAGGGTGTCGAACTGTGATCGAGACGTCGGTGGGCGGCGGCCCCGGCCCAGGGGTTGACCGGGGGCCGCCACAAGCGCTCTGGATGGACCCGCTGCCGGGACCGGCACCCGGGCAGGACGTGAGGAGGAGTCGTCCGGCCCGGGTATCCGTTCCGGGAGGGCGTTAGGGGTCGCCCTCCTTGGCGCGTCTGACGGATCCGGCGCGCTGCTCAGTAAACATATATACCGTCGAGTAAACAAGAGAATGAAAAATTACATGCGCCTCGACGGCATGAAAATCCGCAGGCCACTCCAGGTCAAACCGGTCTCTAGAGGAAGAATCCGTGCTGGTCGGCGACCTGCTCGTACCCTTCGAGCCGCGCCTGCGTCCGCTCCGGATCCGCATCGGCCATCGCCTGGAGCAGCGCCGCCGACAGCATGCCCGGCGCCGCGTACGAGTCGAACACCAGCCGCGCCCCGGTCCCCGCGGTCAGCGCCACGTCCGCCTCGTCCACCAGCGGGCCCAGCGTGTGGTCGGTGATCAGCGCGATCTTCAGCCCCGCGTGCCGGGCCGCCCGCAGCGCCGACAGCGTCTCCTTGGCGTGCCGCGGCATGGCGAACGCCAGCGCCCACGTCCCGCCCGCCTCCCGCGACTGGAGCAGCGCGTCGTACGCGACGCTGCCGCCCCGGGTCACCAGCCGCACGTCGGGGTGGATGCGCCGCGCCGCGTACGCGAAGTACTCGGCCAGCGACACCGAGATCCGCAGGCCCAGTACCGTCAGCGGCACCGAGCGGGCCAGCTCCCGCCCGATGTCCAGCACCTGGTTGGTGTCCGCGAGCAGCCGCCGCACGTTCTCCAGGTTCTCGATCTCCGCGTCCACAGCCGCCTGGAGCTCGTTGCGCCGGTACTGCTCCCGCGCCTCCGGGGAGCCCGCCACCGCGCTCAGCGCCATCGGCTGCAGGACGTCCCGCAGCGCCGGATAGCCGCTGAACCCGAGCGCCGTCGCGAAGCGCGTCACCGACGGCTGGCTGACCCCCACCCGCTCCGCGAGCTCGGTGATCGACAGGAACGCCGCCTCGGTGAGGTGGTCGATGAGGTACTGCGCGATACGCCGCTGGCCGGGCGAGAGGCGGCGGCCGTCGAACAGGGCGCGGACCCGGTCACCCGGGGCCCTCTCCTGGTCGGGCGCCTGCCCGCTCGGCGTGATCGCAGCCGCCTGGGCGCGTGCCTGCTGCCCGGATGACACCGGTGTGCCTCCCTCTCATGTCACTCGTCTTCCAACATAGCTCACGCCCTGTGGTCGCCCCCGGGCGCTCCGCCCCCGCTCCGGCCTGCGAGACGGCCGTCGGGGAACCGTACGGCACCGGACCTGTCGCGGCCCGCGCAGACCTGCAAATATGATGGGCACGGTCTGGGGCGCAGCACGCCGCGAGAACCGAGAGCAGGGACGAGCGACGTATGGATGCAGCCGGGAGCAGTCCGTGATCCCGCGCCGCGGCCCCCGGTCGCAGAGCGCGGACGACCTGCTGAGCACCCTCGGACGGCTCACCGCCCGCGCCCGCGCCGGCGCAGAGAACCAGCAGGCCCGCGTCGAGCTCGCCGAGGCCCTCCAGCGCGAGATGCTCCCGGGCTCCCTGCCGTCCGTCCCCGGCCTGCGCACCGCCGCCCGCTACTCGCCCGCCCGGCACGGCCTCGACATCGGAGGCGACTGGTACGACGGATTCCGGCTGCCCGACGGCGCCCTCGCGTTCTCCATCGGCGACGTCCAGGGCCACGACGTGGAGGCCGCCGCCTTCATGGGGCAGGTCCGCATAGGCCTGCGCGCCGTCGCCTCCGTCGTCGACGACCCGGGCGAGGTCCTCGGCAGGACCAACGACGTGCTGCTCTCGACGGGGCCCGAGCTCTTCGCCACCTGCACCCTGCTCCGCTTCGACCCGCAGACCTGGGAGCTGGAGACGGCCCGCGCCGGCCACGTACCCGCGATATGGGCCACCGTCGACGGCCGCCACGGCATGGCCGAGGACGAGGGCGGCGTCCCCCTCGGCATGCTGCCCGGCGCCGGATACGCCGTCACCCGCCGCCGGCTGGACCGGGCCGGCTCCATCGTCCTGCTGACCGACGGCGTCGTCGAAGGACCCGCCTTCCCCATCGACGTCGGCCTCGAACGCGTCCTCCGCGTCGTCCGCGAGGCGGCGGGCGCCGACCCCGCCGAACTGGCCGCCGAGGTCATGCAGGTCGCCGACTCCACCGGCCACGCCGACGACGCCGCCGTCCTCGTCATCAGCCACGACGGAGGCGGACGGGGCGCCGAGTAGCGCGTGTCACGCCCGGCCCCGGGGCGCCGCCTGTTGTCTGATGCTGTGGTGCGTACCGTGGAATGGCGAGCCCTCGCCGCCGACGTCCTCCGGATCCTCGCGGTCGCGGTCGCCTACTACGCAACCGGACAGGCCGGGCTCCTGCTGAGCATCGTCGTCGACGGCGCCATGGTCACCCCGCTGTGGCCGCCCACCGGCATCGCCCTCGCCGCCCTGCTGTGGTTCGGCCTGCGCGCCTGGCCGGGGATCACGCTCGGCGCATACCTGAACATCGAGCACCTCGCCTCCTTCGAACCCGGGGACGCGGGGCTCCTCCTCGGCAACACCCTCGCGCCCGTGTGCGCGTACCTTCTGCTGCGCCGGGCCGGGTTCCGCACACAGATGGACCGCCTGCGGGACGCCCTGGCCCTCGTTTTCCTGGCGGGCCTGCCGGCCATGCTGATCAGCGCGACCATCGGCTGCGCGATGCTCGTCGCCACCGGCGACCTGCCGCCGTCGGAGTTCTGGCCGGTGTGGGCCGCCTGGTGGGCCGGCGACGCGATGGGCGTCCTCCTGGTCGCACCGGTGCTGCTGGTCCTCCCGCACGTCACCCTGCCGGCGGACGCCTACCGCGCGGCCGAGGCGCTGGCCCTGGTCGTCACCTGCGGCCTCGTCACCACCGTGGCCTGCCGCAGCTCCCTGTCGGTGCTCTTCCTCGTCTTCCCGCTGCTGATCTGGGCCGGCGTCCGCTTCCAGCACGTCGGCGGCGCGCCGTGCGCCCTGCTGGTCTCCGTCATCGCGATCTCCGCGGCGATCGACCAGGCGGGCCCCTTCGCCGACCACACCCTGTTCGAGATCATGGTCAACCTCCAGGCGCTCAACGGCTCCGCGGCCCTGACCGTGCTGCTGCTGTCCGCCCTGGTGACCGAGCAGAACAACATCCGCCTGCGGATCGAGCAGGTGTGCGAGGATCTCTCCGAGGTCGTGGAACGCCTGGCCCCGCGGCGGAACGGGACCGACGACTGACGGCGGCCGACGGCGACCGGCTGGGCCCGTCCCGCGGCCCCGGGACGCGGACCGGGGGCCCGCCGGCATTCGGCAGGCCCCCGTCGCCCTGCGGCTGCTAGCCGCGGCCCTGCGTGTCCTGGGCGACGATGAAGTACTGGCCGCAGTCGCCGCCGAACCTCCACTTCCCACGGCCCACCCACTTGCCGTAGACGGTCTTGCCGTTGCTGCACTCGGTGACGGACCGGGCCTGTCCGCTCCTGACGGTGCAGACGGCGCTCCAGGTGTTGACCTTCTGCTTCCAGCCGGTGCAGCCGTAGTTGCCGGCGGCGGAGGCCGGGGCGGCCGTGGCCACCGCGCCGAGCAGGAGGCCGGCCGTCGCGGTTGCCAACGCCGCGCGGCGCAGCGCGTCGTGCTTCACAGTGCTTCTCCCCGTAAGTGCCCGATCGGGCAGTCGACATGGATCGCGAACCGCTCCGGATGGAGCGTTCTTGATCAGCATACGGCGCTGGACCGGCCGGTGCGGAATCGGCCGCCGCGGGGCATACCGCATCAACGAACCAGTGTGCGGCGCTGGTTGCCCACCGTGAACCAGGGATCCGGAACTGCGGTCGCAGGAGCCCGCGGCGCGTGGCGGTGCCCCGGCAGGCGCCGCCACCCGCCGAGGGGGCGCACCACAGGGCCCGCACCCCGCGGCCTGCCGTCGACCGCTGCGCGGGTGCCCGGGCTGCACCCTCGTGTGCGATCGCGACGACCGCCCGCCGGGACTCCGCCGCCCCGCGGCCGGGCACGGCACCTGTCCGCTCCGGCAGGTGACGGCCCGTCGGGCTGTCAGTGCGCGCACCTACGTTGACGCCCATGAGCCGATCCATGCAGGCACTCGCCTACGCACGCCCGTCGTCCCTGGCCTCCGACCCGCAGGGGCACCTCCTGGGCCTGGAGACCGCCGGCGGCCTCACACCCGCGGGCCCCGAGGAGCACCCCCGGTTCTTCGCCGGGTTCCTGCGCTCCCCGCAGGCCGCGGCCCGGGGGCTGCTCGCCGTCGCCGACGTCGCCGCGGCGCGCTACCACCAGCGCACGCTGCGCGCGTCCCTCGACCCGGTCGTCACCGCCAACGGGGACCGGCTCCGGTTCGAGTCGTTCTCCGGGTGCTGCGGCGTCTACGCCCGGCTCGACGTGCTCCCCGAAGGACTGGACGGCGCCGACACCGGCCACGGCACCACCAACGTCGACGTCAACAACCCGCTCCGGGAGGCGCTGTCGCGGCTCGCCGGCGACGACCCGATGCACCTGCGCGTCGGTCCCGAGGAACTCGCCGTCACCACCCTGGAGGGGCCCCTCGTCGAGAAGAAGGTGCCGCTGCCCGACCGCTGGCTGCGCGGCTTCGCCGAATTCCAGGTGGTCTCCGCCGGGTTCGACCTGCGCGCCGAGCTCTCCGCCGCCGAAGCCGTACGCTTCCTGCGCACCCTCCCGCGCACCGCGCCCGGCGGCAGCGGCGCCACAGGGCGGGCGGCGCCGCTGTGGGTCGTCCCCGCCGGGGCCTCCCTGCGCCCCACCACCCGGCCCGTGCCCGGCGCCGTCTGCCTCCCCGGGCCCGAGCGGCTCGCCGCGCTCCAGCGGGTCCTGCGGCACGCCACCGGTCTGCGCGTCTACGGCCCCGCGGCACACGGCGGCGCGCCCACCGCCTCCGCCTGGGAGGTCGCCGCCCCCGGCATGCGGCTCACCCTCACCCTCTCCCCGGAGCCTTACCGCGGCTTCTCCGGTGAGGGCGGCGTCCTCGAAGCGCTCGCCACCGACGACGCTGCCGCCGACGCCGACCTCGTCTCCGTCCTCCTCGCCTGGGAGCCGCGGATCGACACCGCCGACCTCGCCGAGCAGTCCGGGCTGACGGTTCAGCGGGTCCGCGCCGCCCTCGTCCGCCTCGGCACCGCCGGCCGCGTCGGCTACGACGCCGCCGAAGCCGCCTACTTCCACCGCGAACTCCCCTACGACGCCGCCCGCACCGAACGCCACAACCCCCGGCTCGGCGCCGCCCGCGCCCTCCTCGCCGACGGCAGCGTGGCCCTGCGCGCCGACGCCACCGCGACCGTCGCCTCCGGCGAGCGCCGCTACCAGGTCCGCGAGTCCGCCGGCGGGGTGCTGAGCTGCACCTGCCAGTGGTGGGCCGACCACCGCGGCCGCCGCGGCCCCTGCAAGCACGCCCTCGCCGTACGCATGGCCCGGCGCGCCGAGGCCACCGCCGCCGCAGCCCGCACCACCGCCACCCGCACTCCCGGAGGAACCCGATGAGCAGCGCCGCCGTCCTCGAAGCCGTACGCCGGAGCGCCGGCGACACCCTCCCCGCCCTGCTCCAGGCCCTCACCCGGGCCGAGCGCCGCGCCCTGGTGCCCGAACTGACCGCCCTGCGCCGCGAGGTCCGCGGCTGGGACTGGTCCCGCTGGCAGGAGCGGGAGCGCATACGCCGCGGCCTGCTGCTCGCCGGGGCCGCCTGCCACACCGGAGCCGCGGCCGCCGCCTCCTGGATCGCCGCCCGGGACCTCCGTACGGACAACCCCGCACGGCGCAGCGCACTCCTCCTCCGCGTCCTCGCCGACCGCGACCCGGCCTGGCTCGGCGATGTCGCGCACCGCCTCGCCGCCCGCGCCGCCACCGCCGAGGAGGACTACCCGCTCATCCGCGAACTCGTCCGCCGGGCCGGCTGCACCCTGCCCACCGGCGACGCCTTCGTCCACGGCTGGGTCCGCGAGATGAGCACCGGCGGCCCCGGACGCTCCGCCGGCCGCGGCCGGCCGCTGCGCGAGGTGCTCCGGGAGGAGCCGCACCTGCGGGCGTTCGTCCCCCTGCTGTTCGAGACGGCCGAGCCCGCCGAACCGCTCTCCTGGCACGTCCGCTCCACCGACGGCTGCGGCTGGCCCGCCGAACTGGCCGGGCTCGCCGCTGAGGGCGTCCTCGACCGGAGCGCCCTCGCCGACGGCTGCACCGCCCGCCTGCTGCGCGGCGGCCGCCCCGCCCACCTGTCCTTCTTCCTGGAGCTGCTCCGCACCCTCGACCTCACGCAGGACGAGCAGCAGGCACGCGCCGGCGACTGGATCGCCATCGCCGGCGAGGCGCCCTCGCCGCTCGCCGGGCACGCCCAGGGGATCCTCGCCGGCCTGGCCGAGGCGGGCCGGCTGACCGCCGAACAGCTGGCCGAGATGTCCGCCGCCGTCCTCTTCCGACCCGAGAAGAAGCTCGTACGCGCCCAGCTCGTCCTCCTCGGCAAGGCCCTGCGGCGCCGCCCCGGCGACCGGGCCGTCCTGCTGCCCGCGGCCGCGGCGGCGTTCGGCCACGCGGACACCGCGCTCCAGGAGCGCGCCCTGCGGCTCGCCGCCGCACACCTGCGGCCCGGGGACGACGACCTGCGCGCCGAACTCGCCGCCCACGCCGAACTCCTGGGTCCGGTGCACCGGCGCGCCGCGGCCGACCTCCTCGGCGCCGTCGCCGCAGGCGCCGAGGCAGGGCCCTGCGAGGACCTGCTGCCGCCGGCGCCGGAGCGCCGCCGGCCGGCGCCGGCCGCCGACCTGTCGCTCGCCGCGACGGTGGAACTGGTCGCGGCCCTCGCCCACGCCCGGCAGCCGGCCCCCGCGGAGTTCGAGACCGCCCTCGACGCGCTCGTCCGCCACGCCCACCGCGACCGCGCCGCCCTCGCCGCGGCCCTGCACCCGGCCCTCGCCGACCGCCGCTGGCTCCAGACCGAGGGCTGGACGGACCCCGAGTGGTTCGACGGCGTGGAACTCGTCGCCGCGGCGGTGCTCGGCTGCGTCCGGGCGGTCGACCTGCGGATCGCGGGGAGCCGCCGGGGCGTGGGCTACCCGCACGACTGCCTCCACGCCGCGCTCGGCGCGGTCACCACGGCCCGCACCAGGGAGGCTGCGGCCCGCATCCTGACCGACCCGCTGCCGTTCCTGCTGGCCATCCCCTCCTGGGACACGGGCACGCTGGAGCCCCTCGAACTCGTCGCGCGCCTCGCGGAGTACCGGCGCCTCGGCGCCGAACCCGCCCCGGCCGACTTCGCCCAGGCCCTGCTGCGCGTCCGGCGCGACCCGGAGGCCGCCGCGGCGGCCACCGCGCTGGGCACCGCCGAGGGCGGGCGCCTCGCCGCCTGGCTCGCCTCCGCCGGGGAGCCGCCGCGGACGGTGCGCCGGGTGCGGGAAGCCGCCCCCGCGGTGAGCGGCCTCGGGTGGGACAGGACCCGCGAGCGGATGCCGCGCATCGTCGTCGAACTGTCCGAGCGCCCCGAACTGCAGAGCGAGTCCTTCCCCGCGGAGTTCCGGCGGCTCGGCCGCCCGTACGCCGACACCGGCCGTCGCTGCTACCACTGGAACGGGTACGAGCTCGCCCAGCACCCCGTCATGCCCGAGGACCGCGAAACGCAGGCCGTCTGGCTGCTGCCCGCGCTGACCGCCTGCGCGACGGGCGGCGAGCGCGGGGCCGGGGAGCTGCTCTCCCGGCTGGCCGAACTGGGCGGCCCGGCCGGCCCCGTCCTGCACCTGGCCGTCGCCACCGGCCTCGGCGCCCGGCACGCCGAGGACCGGCTGGCCGCGGTGGACGCCCTGCTGGTCCTCGCCGCGCGCGGGGAGCTGGACGCCGCGCTGCTCGGGCGGGACGTCGCCGAACTGCTCGCCCTCGGCACGGTCAAGCCCAACCGGCTCGCCGACGCGGCCCGCACGGCCGCCGCCACCGGCGCGTACGCCCTCACCTGGACGCTGCTCGCACGGGCCCTGCCGGCGCTGCTGGCCGGCGGCTCCGGGGCGCGGGGTGCGGGGGAGGTGCTGGCCGCGGCCGCGGACTGCGCCGAGCGGTGCGGGGCCGCCGGGCCGGTGCCCGAGGGGCTGGCGGCGGCGGCGGAGCGGGCGGGCTCTTCCCAGCTGGCCGTGCAGGCGCGGCGGTTGCGGGCGGCGCTCGCCGAAGCGGCCGCGCGGGCGGGAGGTGCGGCGCGGCCGGTGCCGGGCGCGGAGGCCGCGGCCTGAGGCGGGGCGGCCGGGCGGTTCCGCCGGGGCGGGCCCGGGAACGCGTACGCCCGGCAGCGCGGGGGAGCGCTGCCGGGCGGGGGAGGTCCGAGGAGCGGTCAGACCTTGGGGACGCGGACGACGACGGTGCTGCACACCTTGTCGGCGAACGTCTGCTTCTTGTCGTCCCACAGCGGCCACAGCCAGCCGATGTAGCAGGGCAGGCCATCGAGGATGTGGGCCAGCTTGCGGACGAACGCCATGCCGAAGCCGAGGGTGTTGCCGTCGGCCTCGCGGCGCAGGCTGATGCCGACGATCTTCTTGCCGATCGACTGGCCGGTGGCGCCTTCCTTGTACAGCTGGAAGATGCCCATGCCGAACGCGTAGAGCGCGCCGATGGCGAAGAAGATGCCGGGCTCGGCGGTGGCCGAGTTCGAGGCGGTGGCCAGGTCGATGAAGCCGAGGGCGTACATCGGGCCGACGATGATCAGCAGGTCGAGCAGGTAGCCGCCGAAGCGGAGGCCCCAGTGGGCGAGTTCGGGCATGCCGGCGCCGGGCATGCCGGGGGCCGGGTAGCCGCCGTACGGAGCGCCGGCCGGCTGCTGCGGGTAGCCGTACTGCGGGGCCGCGCCCGGCGCGGGCTGCTGCGGGTAGCCGTACTGCGGCGGCACGCCCTGCGGGGCCTGCTGCGGGTGGCCGGGCTGGCCCTGCGGGGGCTGGCCGTACGGATTGTTCGGGTCGCCGAAGCTCATGGCGAAATCTCTCCGGTGTCGGAATTGGGGACGATGCGGACCGAGCGGAGGAACGACACCATATGACCGGTTTGCTCCCCTGAGCTGCCGCGATGTTGCGCGCATCATCGTGGTCGTTCACGCGTGCGGTTGTCCAATCCGAATCGCTCCGGAGGGGCTGCGGAGCGGGCGTTCGGGCCCTCTCGGACGAGCCCTCCGGGGCGGCGGGGCGGCGATCGGGCGGGCGGATCGGGCAGGTGGGGCACCGAGTGGACGGGGTGGCCGAAACGGACTCATCGGATTCCCCGGCCATCTGACCGAGTGGTAACTTCCGCGAGTTGATCTTGCCGGGCCCCCTCTGCGGCGACGGCGATCCCTCCTGCAAGGAAGTCACATTGCACCGCAATACCCTTTTCCGCCCTTCGGCCTTCGCCACCCGCGCCGCGGTCGGGGCGGTCCTGCTGGCCCTGAGTGCCGCCGGCCCCGCGACTGCCGCCCCGGGCAGCGGCCCCGCCCCGGCCCCCGGCGCGGCCCCGCACCTCGACTCCGTCGAGCAGATGCTCCGCCAGGTCTCGCCCGGCCTCGAGGGCACGGTGTGGGAGCGGACCTCCGGCAACGTCCTCGACGCCTCCGCCGCGGGCGGCGGCGACTGGCTGCTCCAGACGCCCGGCTGCTGGGGCGACGACAGCTGCGCCTCCCGCCCCGGCGCCGAGCGGCTCCTCGCGAAGACGACGGAGAACATCGCCCAGGCCACGCGGACGGTGGACATATCGACCCTCGCCCCGTTCCCGAACGGCGGCTTCCAGGACGCGATCGTCGCCGGCCTCAAGACCGCCGCGGCGCGCGGGAACAAGCTCAAGGTGCGCATCCTGGTCGGCGCCGCGCCCGTCTACCACGCGAACGTGGTGCCGTCGAAGTACCGCGACGAGCTCGTCGCCAAGCTCGGCCCCGACGCCGCCTCCCGGATCGACCTGAACGTCGCCTCGATGACGACGTCGAAGACGGCGTTCTCCTGGAACCACTCCAAGCTCCTCGTGGTCGACGGCGGCTCCGTCATCACCGGCGGCATCAACAGCTGGAAGGACGACTACCTGGAGACCGCGCACCCCGTCGCGGACGTCTCCCTGGCGCTGCGCGGACCGGCGGCCGGCACGGCGGGCCGCTACCTCGACGAGCTGTGGTCCTGGACGTGCCGGAACAAGAGCAACTTCGCGAGCGTCTGGTTCGCCTCCTCGAACGGCGCCGCCTGCATGCCCGCCCTGGCCGGCGAGAACCCCGCCGCCGCGCCCGGTGCGGGCGCCGGCGGCGGCCAGGCCGGCGCCGGCGGTGTCCCGGCGATCGCCGTCGGAGGCCTTGGCGTCGGCATCAAGCGCAACGACCCCGCGTCCGCCTTCCGGCCGACCCTGCCCACCGCCCCCGACACCAAGTGCGTCGTCGGCGTCCACGACAACACCAATGCCGACCGCGACTACGACACCGTCAACCCGGAGGAGAGCGCCCTGCGCACGCTCATCTCCAGCGCCGAGCGGCACATCGAGATCTCCCAGCAGGACATGAACGCGACCTGCCCGCCCCTGCCGCGCTACGACATCCGCGTCTACGATGCGCTCGCCGCGAAGATGGCCGCCGGCGTCAAGGTCCGCATCGTGGTCAGCGACCCGGAGAACCGGGGTGCCGTGGGCAGCGGCGGCTACTCCCAGATCAGGTCGCTCTCCGAGATCAGCGACGTCCTGCGCGCCCGGCTGACACTGCTGACGGGCGACCAGGCCAAGGCCAGGGCCGCGATGTGCTCCACCCTCCAGCTGGCCCCGTTCCGCAGCTCGAAGAGCCCGAAGTGGGCAGACGGCCGCCCGTACGCCCAGCACCACAAGCTGGTGGCGGTGGACGGATCGGCGTTCTACATCGGCTCGAAGAACCTCTACCCGGCGTGGCTCCAGGACTTCGGCTACATCGTGGAGAGCCCCGCGGCGGCCGGGCAGCTGAACGACGGGCTGCTCGCCCCGCAGTGGCGGTTCTCCCGTGACGCCGCCACCTTCGACCACGAGCGCGGCGTCTGCCAGGCCTGACCCGGCAGGTGCGCCGGGGCCGCCCGCCCGAGCCCGCGGGACCGGGGCGGGGCGGGCGGTCCCGCCGCTCAGCGGAAGAGCATGGAGGCGCCGCCGGCGGCCGTGGTCACCGAGCCCGGGCACAGGAAGCTGCCCGAGACCTTCGTCGCCGTAAACGCCTGGTTGACGTACTTCCGGGTGTCGCCCTCCCTGTTCCAGGTGATGCCGGCGGCCTTGTAGCGGCAGGAGATGAAGCTCTGCTTGCCGGTGATGTCGATGACGTCCGTCCGGGCCGTGCCGGCGGCGTCGTCGAAGGTGAACTGCGGGTCGTTGTTGAGGGTCGCCGTGATCCCGCCGGCGCAGCTCAGGTTGCCGCCGGGGGCGTTGATGCTGGTGCGGTCGACGGCGAGGGTGCTCGGGGGGTTGGCACTGGTGCGCGCGCCGGTCCACGTACAGGTGTTGCCGGCCACCGCGATGGACCCGTCGAGCCGCTGCTCGGCCGAGGGGCCGAGGGCGGCGGCGGGTACCGCGGTGCCGACGAGCAGTCCGGCGGCCAGGACGGTCAGGCCGGGCCAAGTCGCCATCTTCATCTGTCGCTCCTCTTCGCCACGTCCTCGTGGGGTGTGACGCGCGGCCGCGGGAGGGCCGCGCGGGCGTGCGCCCGGACGGGCGGAGGCGGTGTCCGCCGGCCGGGGGAGAGAGCCGTGCGACGTGCGAGGGGAAGGTCCCACGAAGACCTTGAAATGTCAGGTGCACGTCACGCGTGGCCCTTCTTTTGTCCGAATCCCGCCCCTCACCGCCCACCCCGGCCGCCCGCCCTCCGGATGCGGTCCGGCCTGTCCCGGCGGAGGCTGGCCCCATGCACCACGCCCCGATCCTCGTGCACCGGATCGCACCCGCCGGCGGCCGCCGCGTCTCCCTGCGCGCCGAGGGCCGGGACACCGTCCTCGGCCTCGCCCGCAGCGACGCCGACGTCATCGAGTTCCTGCGCCGGGCCGGCGTGCCCGACCCCGACGAGATGGTCCTCGGCGACTCGCCGCTCGTCGAATGGATGGTCGACGACCCGCACGCCTACGAGGCGGAACCCTCGGACACCGACATCCCCTGAGCAGCGCCCCTCCGGCCCCGCGGCCCGGCACCATGGGGAACGGCCGGCCGCCCGGGGCCCTCCCGCCGCGGCCGCGATCCGCCGACCGCGACCGCCCGCGGCGGTCCGCACTCCGAAAGGCAACGGGGCCCATGCTGAAGGACTTCGCCGACCTGTCCACCCCCCTCCTCGCCGACGCGTGCGTTCGCACCGGCGCGCCCCTGCGCGTCGCACCGCCCGGCGTCACCGCCGTCGTGCCCGGCCACCGCATCGCCGGCCCCGCCCTGCCGGTCCGCCACTACGGCAGCGTCGACGCGTTCCTGGAGGCGTACGGCAGGGCCCGCCCCGGCGACGTCCTGGTCATCGACAACGGCGGCCGCGACGACGAGGCCTGCATCGGCGACCTCGCCGTCCTGGAGGCCGGGCATGCGGGTGTCGCCGGCATCGCCGTGTGGGGGCTGCACCGCGACACCCCCGAGCTGGCCGAGATCGGCCTGCCCGTCTTCAGCTACGGCACCCACCCCGCCGGCCCGGTCCGGCTCGACGACCCCGACCCGGACGCCGCCGCAGGCGCCCGCTTCGGGCCGCACCTGGTGACCGACCGGGACGTCGTCTTCGGCGACGCCGACGGCGTCCTCTTCGCCGAGGCGCCCCGCGTCGAGGAGCTCCTGGACACCGCCCGGCGCATCATGCACACCGAACGCGAGCAGGCCCGCCTCATCCGGGCGGGCCGCAGCCTGCGCAGCCAGACCGCCTTCGAGGACTACCTGGTCCTCCGCGAGGCCGACCCCTCGTACACCTTCCGCCGCCACCTCCGAAGCCTCGGCGGTGCCATCGAGGAGTGACCTCACGGCCGCAGCGCTGGGATGCACCGCCACCGATCGAGGAGGAACGTGTGTCCGCTGCGTCGAGCTATGCGTCCGGTGCCTGCGAAGTGCCCCTGCTGGGCGACACCATCGGGGAGAAGCTGGACCGGACCGTACGCCGCTTCCCCGACCGCGACGCCCTCGTCGAGACGGCCACCGGGCGGCGCTGGACGTACGCACGCCTCGCGGCCGACGCCGACGCCCTGGCCCTCGGCCTCCTCGGCCTCGGCATCGCCAAGGGCGACCGCGTCGGCATCTGGTCCCCCAACCGCGCCGAGTGGACGCTGATCCAGTACGCCACCGCCAAGATCGGCGCGATCCTCGTCACCGTCAACCGGGCCTACCGCGCCCATGAGTTGGAGTACGTGGTCCGGCAGTCCGGGATGCGGCTGCTCGTCGCCGCCGAGCGCCTCAAAGACCTCCGACTACGCGGCGATGATCGCCGAAGTCCGGCCGAACTGCCCCGCGCTGGAGTTCACCGTCCTCCTCGACGGCCCCGACTGCGACGCCCTGCTCGCCCGCGGCCGTACCGCCGACCCCGCCGAACTGGCCCGCGCAGCAGCCGAGTTGAGCCCCGACGACCCGATCAGCATCCAGTACACCTCGGGCACGACGGGCTTCCCCAAGGGCGCGACGCTGTCACACCACAACACCCTCAACAACGGCTTCTTCACCGGCGAGCTGTGCCACTACACCGAACAGGACCGGGTCTGCATTCCCGTCCCCTTCTACCACTGTTTTGATCGGTACAGCGTGAGGGTGACCTCCTGGAGGGTGCCTCAGCGGCTCTGATCAGGTATTTCGTCCGCTTCCTCGGTCAGAAAGTTCACTTCGGGGCGACGCCGCCCGCAAAGCGGGCAGTGTACGAGCGCGTCGCTGCTTTCGCCTCCGCAGAACGCGCACCACCAGACGTCCATGAGTCCCCCCGCAGCCGATCTCGATCCCCGACGGTCGACTGTACTCTCGAACCATGGCTGAGCACCTGGAGGATCGACTCGCACAGCGCGAATACTCTGGGCTGGAGGTGATGTGATGTCGTCGCTCCAAGAGAACGTCCGCAAGCACCGACGCCGGGCAGGCATGAGCCAGGAGCAGCTTGCCGAGGCGGCAGGCTTGTCCCTGGGTGTGGTTCGCAAGGTGGAGCAGGGCGGCAACGTATCGGTCGAGACGATTCATTTACTCGCTCGCGCCCTCGGAACCACCACTTCGGAGCTGTTCGCCACCGAGGCGCCTGAACCCCTACAGCTGAGCGCGGGCGATGGCCCGCGGCTGTCGGAACTTCGCCGGGCTTTGATGCCGCCAGTCGGATTACGTGAAGCGCTTGTCGAAGTGACGACCGCGCCTGAGCTCGCCGCGATCCAGCGGAAGATCGACGACTCTCACGCCCTGTATCACGCTGACAAGTACGACAGCGTGGCCAAGAACCTCCCGGGCATTCTGAGAGACGCTGAGGCCGCGGTGAATCTGGCCGAAGACGACAACACTCGCCGGGATGCCGTCGTCGTGCGTGCGAGTGCCTCCCTACTGGCCGGCAAGTACCTGACGCAGGTGAGACGGTACGACATGGCCTACCACGCACTCTCGCAGGGCATCCGGGACGCCCGCGAGTCCGACGAGAAGCACATCGCCGCGACCGGCGTCGTTGGGATGGCCTGGCTCCTCTTGAGGCAGGACCGCTTCGACGAAGCCGAGCACCTGGCTGCCGTCACGGCGGACGAGATCGAACCGAGGATGTCCTCGGCCCAGCCGGGCGAGCTCGCACTCTGGGGTGAGTTGCTTCAGCGAGTCGCCTCCGCCGCGATCCGCAACAACCGCGGAGACGTCGCGAAGCAGGCTCGACGCATGACCAAGACAGCCGCCGGCGCCCTTGACCGCGAGCATGTGAACTTCCGGCAGCACTGGACGACTTTCGGGCCCGTCACGGCGGAAGCGAAGGCGATCGAAGACCTCTCGCTGATCGGAGACTTCCGCGGCGTGATCAGCAGGGCGGATGAGGGGCCCGTGGGGGCAAAGGCGCTGGCAAAGCTCGGCCGGCCGAGCGCAAACAACTGGGACAGGCACCGTCTCGACGTCGCGCGAGCCCATGCGAGGCTCGGATCCCACCAGGACGCCATGGAGGAGCTGTGCACGATCAAGCGGTCGTCGCCCGAGTGGCTCCGGCATCAGGCGATGGCGCGCTACATCATGACGGACATCCTGGAGAGCCGTAAGCGGACGCTGACTCAAGAGATGCGCGACATGGCCTCTCACCTGGACCTTACGGGGTAACTACCACTGACCGTGTTGCTTCCTGGCGATCAGTCAGTGAAGTACCACGGTCCGTGTGTGGATCACCATCGTCACTGCTCGTAGCTTCGTCGTCATGGCGAGCAACCCTCCAGCCGAGACCGGCTCGGGATGCCGCCAGGCGGACGATACGAGGGGTTGGCGACCATGTCGGAAGAGAGAGAACTCCTGGCTCTGGCCATGCGGATGTACGGCCGGGACGGGAGGCTGTTGGTCTCCAAGGCGGAAGACATGTTCGGCCTCGACCAGGACGCCGTCATGGTCGCGCACGACGAGGCCAGCGAGGAATCGAAAGAGAGCCTCAGGCGCAAAGTCGCGGCCGCCAACGCACGGAGTCGCGGCGAGATTCCGTAGTGGCTCGCACTGACCCCCGGAAGCCGGTCAGCGAGCTCGACGCCTTCCTGTACTGGGGAGACATCTGCGGAACGTGCGCCGGCCACGCCCGGATCTGGTGTCCCGACTGTTACGGCTTCGAAGGCTGCGCTACCTGCATGAGGCTGTTCAGGGTCCCATGTCCGGACTGCGCTGGCGGCTCGCGCTTCCCCCTCACCTCGTACCGATGAATCCGCCCTCAGGCAAGCCCGCGGGGTCGCCTCACCCGGAGGCGGCCCCTCAGACCCGAAAGAGCATTGATGACCGCAGCAAGTCTGACCACCGTCCGTCCGTGGGGCGTCAGCCGACTGGCGCCGTACCCGACCACCATCCCCCGCCCGCACGTCTCCGTCTCCGTTGACCCCGAGACGCAGCTCGCCATCTTCCTGGACCGTGGCCGGCCACATCGTCGAGATGGGCAAGCACGGCACCAACGCGGGCACCGAGACCTCCACTTCCACCAGCGCCGACGGTCAGCACGGCAACGACCAGGGCAGCGACCAGGACAGCAACCAGGACTGACGATCGTGACCGAGAAGAGGCCGGTGCTCGTGGTCACGGAGGCGGACGACATCACCGCCGACATGGTGATCACGGAACTCAACCGGCTCGACGTGCCGGTGGTCAGATTCAACCCTGCTGACTTCGGGGCAGACCTGACGGTCTCGGCTCGGTTCGGCACGTGCCCGGTCCCTGTGGCCGGGCACGTGCGCACGCCGTCCAGGACCGCCGATCTCGCTGACGTCCGCGCGGTGTACTGGCGGCGCCCCGTCTGGCCGACGTTCCCCGAGCTGGCTCCCGACGACGCCCAGTTCGCCGCAGCGCAGGTTCGCTACGGGCTCGGAGGGGCTCTGTACGCCATGGAGGGGCCCCTCTGGGTCCCAACCACCCCCTCCGGGCCGCGGCAGCCGACTACAAGCCCGCACAGCTCGCCCTGGCCCCAACGCCTTGGCCTCCAGGTACCTCCGACGCTGATCACCAACGACCCCGACGAAGCGCGCGAGTTCGTCGCGACGCACGAACGGGTGATCTACAAGACGTTGCGCTGGACGCCGTACCAGCGCGACGGCGTCCCCGTCACGGGGTGGGCCGACCTGGTCACGCCTGAGGAGATCGACGACAGTCTGCGCGCCGCACCCCACCTCTTCCAGGCCGTCGTGGACAAGGCGGCCGACCTTCGCGTCCTGGTTGTCGGCCGACAGGTCTTCGCCGTACGGATCACCTCCGACCTGCTGGACTGGCGCAAGGACTACGCGGCCCTGTCCTACGACGTGGCAGACCTTCCGGCGGAAGTCGAAGGGGCGCTCCTCGCCTGCCTGGACCATCACAGGCTGGTCTCGGGCAGCTTCGACCTCGCCGTGGATCGACGGGGTGACCTGTGGTGGCTGGAGCTGAACCCGAACGGTCAGTGGGGCTGGCTGGAGCCGCACACCGCATTACCGATGTCCGCCACGTTCGCGGCCCTGCTGGCAGGAGAGACCACGTGACCGATACAACTGCCCATCGGCAAGCCCTTGCTGAGCGACTGGTGCGAGAGGGCGCCGTCGTGACGCCCGCATGGCGGGCGGCCGTGGAGGCCGTGCCGCGCGAGCTGTTCCTGCACCCCGGGGTCTTCCTGCCGGAAGGCGGGCGATGGCGGCCCGTGTCTGCCGTCGGGACTGACCCTGCGGAGTGGGCCCGGATCGCCTACACCTACGACACCCTGACCACGCAGCTCGACGGCCGCCTCACAGCGGACCAGGTGAGCGGGCCCGTGGCCGGCCTCCCCACCTCGTCCTCGACCACCCCGGCCCTCGTGCTCAGCATGATCGAAAGCCTGGACGTCGAGGACGGGCACCAGGTCCTGGAGATCGGCACCGGTACCGGCTACTCCGCGGCCCTGATGTGTCACCGCCTCGGAGAGGACAACGTCACCACCGTCGAAGTGGACCCCGAGGTGGCGGCACGCGCCGACGCCGCCATGGAGGGTGCAGGCTTCTCCACCTGGACGGCAACCGGGGACGGCCTCCTCGGGCACCCCCGACGGGCCCGCTACGACCGCGTCATCGCCACGTGCGCAGTCCGCCGCATCCCCTACGCCTGGATCCGGCAGACCCAGCCCGGAGGGATCATCCTCGCGACGGTCGGCTCATGGGCGAACGGAGCCGGCCTGGCGAAGGTGACCGTCAACGACGACGGAACGGCCGAGGGCTCGATCGTCGGGCGCGCGTCGTTCATGCAGGCACGCTCGCAGGCCGCGGCGCCGGTGGCCGGCGACCTCTCGGCGCGCACCGCCTACGCCGACAGCGAGCGGCAGGCGAAGCTGTCACCGCTCATGCTGGAGGAGTGGATGCCCGCCTTCCTGGCTCAGGTCGCGGCGCCCGGCGCGCAGCTCGTCCGGGCCACGACGAGCGACGGGGCGCAGCTCCGCTACCTCTTCGACCCTGAGCGCGAGTCGTTCGCCGAGTTCGTCCCCGACGGAACCGGCTGGCGGGTCCGCCAGGGCGGCCCCGTCACCCTGTGGGATGACATCGAAGAGGCCCTCCTGGCATGGCAGGGCGCAGGTAGCCCGGACGTCACCGGCGTTCGGCTCCGCATCACCGACCGGTGTCACTCGTACCGGATCGGCGACTGCGCGGCGCTGCGCTGGGAGCACCGACTGGCCGCCCCCCGGTAGAAGTCGGTAGAACGAACGAAAGGCCCCCCCAGCCGTGACGGTCGAGGAGTTCCTGCACACCCACCCCGACGTGCTCGACGTCCAGGTCATCGGGGTGCCCGACGCCAAGTACGGCGAGGAGCTCATGGCCTGGGTGCGGATGCGGGACGGCGCCGAGCCGCTCACTGCGGCAGCCGTCCGCGCGTACTGCGGCGGACGGCTGGCGCACTTCAAGGTGCCGCGGTACGTCCACGTCGTGGACGAGTTCCCCATGACGGTGACGGGGAAGGTCCGCAAGGTGGAGATGCGCGAGGCGGCGGCCCGCCTCCTCGGCACCTCCATCTGGTCGCCGGCCGCTCAGGCCTCGCGCGGCGAAAGCTCGGCCATGGCGCTCCAGCCCTGGCCGGGCACCTCGACGTTGATGATCTCCGGGGTGCTCGCGATGGCCCCGGCCATCGCCTCCATGCCGGCCTTGAAGTGGTCGGAGGCCACGTGCGCGGCGCCCGCCTCGGCGTCGGCGAAGGCCTCCAGCAGCGTGTACCTGTTCGGGTCGTCGACGCTGCGCGACCAGTCGTAGAAGAGGTTGCCCGGCTCGCTGCGGGTGGCCTGGGTGAAGTCGTCGACGAGCGTGAGCCACTGGTCGCTGAACTCGGGGCGGACGTCGAACCTGACGGCGATGAAGATCATGCGGCCCAGCCTGGCAGGCGGCCGCGCCCGCCGCACGCGCGGCGGGCCGGGATTCCGGCATCGTCGGAAAACGAGGCCCGGCCGGACGCCCTGACGGGGCGCCGGGCGCCGGGCGCCGAAGGGCACGGCGGTCAGGCCGTCCCACCGCCCCCGCCACCGCCACCGCCCCTGCCACCGCCACCGCCACCGCCACCGAGCCCGGGCCCGGGCCCCGCGGCGGCCGCGGCACGTGCCGCCGTGCGGACGAGCGCGGCGCGCAGCTCCGCGGGCCGGCGGCGGTACTCCGCACTCGGCAGCGACACCGACAGCGCGTGCACCGCGCCCCCGTCCGCGGCCTCCGCCCCCACCCCGCGCGGCAGGGCCACCGCCAGGCAGGTGAACGCCGGATCCGCCTCACCCTCCGACACCGCGAACCCCTGCCCCCGCACCCGCCCCAACTCGGCCTCCAGGACATCGGCACGCGTGATCGTCGCCCCGGTCAGCCGGGCCATCCCGTGCTCGGCCAGATACCGCCGCAGCACCGGCCGCGGCAGCTCCGCCAGCAGCGCCTTGCCGTGGGCGGTGGCATGGGCGCGGGTCTCCCGGCCGGGCGTGAACGGATTGCCGGTGTCCGTGACCGGCGCCGTCGTGTCCACCACCGTGATCAGCCCGCCGCGGTACGCCGTGTAGTACGCCTCCGCACCCGTCGCCCGCCGCAGCCCCGCCAGCAGCCCGGCCATCCCCGGAGCCGGCTCCAGATCCCGCCGCAGACTCCGGTGCAGGCCCGGAATCCGGGGGCCCAGGGCGTACCCGCGGGCGGTGCGCACCAGGTAGCCGCGGGCGGTGAGCGGCGCCAGCAGGTGGTATGCCGTCGACAGCGAGCAGCCCAGCCGCCGCGCCAGCACCTTGGCGGTGACCGGCCCGGCCGCGTCCGCCACGGCGTCGAGGATGGCCAGGGCACGGTCGACGGACTGCGGACCGGGACCGGAAGACGGCATCGTGCATTCCCAGGGTGGACGGCGGAACGGCGCAGGACCGCCCTGCGCGCGTACGTACGGGCCGTCGAGCCTACGGGTCGGCGCGGGCGTTCATCGAACGTTGACCGGACGGACAGCCCGGGCGCGCACAGTCGTACGCATGAACAGCGAACGTGTCACCACGGCACCCCCGCGCAGCCTGCGGGCGGTCCCCGACCTGACCGGCCTCCGGCTCGCCCACCGGGCGATCCTCGCCGACGCGGACCGGCTCGCCGGGCTGCTCGCGGACCTCGCCGCCGGGGCACGGCCGGTGTCGCCCGAGCGGGCCGCCGCCATCGCCGCGTACCTGCGCCGCTACCACGGCGCCGTGCGCGCCCACCACCGCGGCCAGGACGACATCCTGTGGCCGCTGGTCCTGGACGCCGCGGCCGACCCCGCGGGAGCCATCGCCGACATCGTCCGCTTCGTCGACGACCACCGCGCACTGGAGGCCCTGCAGACGGCGTGCGACGCGGCCGCCGACGGCTTCGCCGCGGACCCGGCCCACGGCGCGCCCGAACTCGCGGCGCTGCTCGCCCGCCAGCGCGACCTGCTGGCCGACCACATCAAGGCGGAGGAGGAACACCTCCTCCCCGTCATCACGGCCCAGATCCCGGGGCCGGCCTTCGCGGCCGCCGAAGCGGCCATCCGCACGGCCGGCAGGGCCGCGGACCCGGACTGGGTCCGCGCCTGGCTGCTGAACCACGCGACCCCGGAGGAACTCCACCGCCTGCTGCCGGACGGCCCCGCAGCGCGGGCGGCGGTGGAGCCGCTGCTGCGGGGGTACCGGGGGGAGGCGGGGGCGGTGTTCGGGGGGTAGGGGAAGGGCGGGAGCTGGTGACTCGGGGCGGAGGCGGCGGGGGAGGGGTAAGGGCGGGAGCCGGTGACTCGGGGGTCGGGGGGCGACGGGGGGATGGGGGTGGGCGGGAGCCGGGGACTGGGGGTCGGAGGGCGTCGGCGGGATGTGGTGGCGGGAGTCGGTGACTGGGGGGCGTAGGGCGTCGGCGGGATGTGGGTGGGCGGGAGCCGGGGGGTCGGGGTCGGGTGGTGCTGGGGGTGTCCCGGCAGCCGATTGTCCTTCCGGGGCGGGTCGTCCTGTAAAGGGCGCGCCCGGTGGGCGCGTCGCTGCGCGATGGCCCTTGCGGGCCACCCTTGACAGGCCGTCCCGCCCCGGAATGCCAACAAGCTGCCGGGAAGCCCCCAGGGGAATGGCCTGGAGGGACCATGAGGCATCAGGGGCCATCAGAGAGCTTGCCCTCCCGCCCCAGAGGCCCCCTTCGGCCTTACCGGCATCAGCCGACCCGTCGGCCGGGGCCCGGCTGGCTTGACCGCAGGAAACGACGCCCAGAGCATCATCCGCAGACAGGACCGCCCCAGATCGCTACACGCCTCCGTCTTTTCGGCGTCTGGCGGCCGTCCGGGGCGGGGAGACGCGTCGGATCGCTACGTGGGCGCTGTCTGTCGGCGGCTGACCGTCGGACGCGAGGAGAGTGGAGCGGGCTGGGCCGCTTCGCGACCCACGGCGACCGGCGGTCGCCGAGAAGACAGGGACGCGCAGTGGGCTGGGGCGCTTCGCAGCCTTCGGCGGCCGTCAGCCGCCGATCTGACCGGACCGTGGAGCGATCTGGGGCGCTCCGCTGCCCAGGGCGGCGGACGGGCGCCGATCCGACCGGACCGTGGAGCGATCTGGGGCGCTCCGCTGCCCAGGGCGGCGGACGGGCGCCGAACAGGCGGGACCGTGTAGCGATCTGGGGCGGTCCTGTTTGCGGATGATGCTCTGGGCGTCGTTTCGTACGGTCAGAGCCTGCCGGGCCCCGGCCGACGGGTCGGCTGATGCCGGTGGGGTGGAAGGGGTAGCCGGGGCGGGGGAGCAAGGGCTCTGACACGCCCCTATGGCCAAGCTCCCCCAGGCCGTTCCTCCCTCTGGGGGCTTCCCGGCAGCTTGTTGTCTTTCCGGTGTGGGACGTCCTGTAAAGGGTGGCCCGCAAGGGCCATCGCGCAGCGACGCGCCCAACGGGCGCGCCCTTTACAGGGCGGCCCGCGCCGGAACGACAATGGGCTGACGGGACGCCCCCAGCACGACCCCGACCCCGAGTCGTCGGCTCCCGTCGTTCCCCCCCGCTCCGCCGTCGCCTTCCTGGCGCCGATCCTGCGGCTTCCGCGTCTGCCCGCGCCTTCCCTCCCCCGAGTCCGCGGCCACGCCACCTGCTTCCGCCGTCGCCTCTCCTTCCCGCATCAGCGGCTCCCGCCGTTCCCCGCCTCGCCCCGATTTGACGAAAGTCGATCACCCAATGCACCATTCCACTAACACATTAGTGGAATGGTGCAGGAGCAGGGATGATCGAGTTTCAGGTGGACCGGCACAGTGGTGTGGCCACGTATCTGCAGCTCGTCAACCAGGTCAAGCAGGCGCTCCGGCTCGGGGTGTTGGAGCCCGGGGACCGGCTGCCGACCGCGCGGGCCGTCGTCGAGGCGACCGCCATCAACCCGAACACCGTGCTGAAGGCCTATCGGGAACTGGAGCGCGAGGGGCTCGTCGAACCGCGCCCCGGACGGGGCACCTTCGTCACCCGCTCGCTCTCCCGACCCGAGGCCGCGGCCGACTCGCCGCTGCGCGCCGACCTCGTCGCCTGGACGGCCCGCGCCCAGGCCGCGGGGCTCGGGCGCGCCGACATCCTGGCGCTCGTCGAGGCGGCCCTCGCCGGCACGGCGCCGCCCGGTGCGGCGGTGGGCGGCACGGCCCCGGCCCATTCGGCACCGACCGACCCGGCGGACCCCGCGCCCGAGCCCTGACCAGGCACGACGCACCGCCACGAGAGGAAACACGTGAACGACCCGACCGCCCCGCCGGCGATACGGGCCCAGGGGATCCACCACTCCTTCCGGGGGAAGGAGGCCCTCGCCGACTGCGGCTTCGACGTCCCGGCCGGCCGCATCGCCGCCCTGGTCGGCCCCAACGGCGCCGGCAAGAGCACCCTGTTCCACCTGATGGCCGGCCTGCTGCGGCCCGACCGCGGGGAGATACGCGTCTTCGGCGCCGCCCCCGGCACCCGTACGGCACGCGAGCGCACGGCCTTCGTCGGCCAGGACAAGCCCCTCCACCGGGACTTCACCGTCGCCGACACCCTCGCCATGGGGCGCAGGCTGAACCGCCACTGGGACGCAGCCAAGGCCGAGCGCATCGTCCGCGACGGCGACATCCCCCCGAAGGCGCGCATAGGCAGCCTCTCCGGCGGCAAGCGCACCCGTGTCGCCCTCGCCCTCGCCTTCGGCAAGCAGGCGGACCTCCTCCTGCTCGACGAACCGCTCGCCGACCTCGACCCGCTGGTGCGGCACGAGATGACCGGCCTGCTGATGGCCGAGGCCGCGGACCGCGGCATCACCGTCGTGATCTCCTCGCACGTGCTGCCCGAGCTGGAGAACGTCTGCGACCACGTCCTGCTCCTCCGGAGCGGCCGGATCCGGCTCGCCGGCGACACCCAGGACCTGCGCGAGGCGTACACCCGTGTCACGGGCCGCGCCGACCCGGACACCCCCGACGGACTGCCCGCGGATGCCGACCGCTCGGCCGTCGTGCACGCCGCGACGACGGGGCGGCAGCTGACGGCCGTCATCCGCAACGCCCCCGGCTCGGCCCTCCCGGCCGGCGCCGACGAACGCTGGATCACCGCGACGCCCTCGCTTGAGGAACTCCTCCTCGCCCACCTGCGCCCCGCACCCGCCACCACCCCGCCCGGCCCGCAGGCGGCGCAGACGGGAGCCGCCGCATGAACGGCACCATGTGGCTCGCCTGGCGCCAGCAGCGCCTGCCGGCCCTCGCCGGCCTCGTCCTCGTCGCCGCCTGCACCGTCTGGGTCGCCGTACGGCACGCGGAACTCGCCGCCGTCGTCGGCGGCCACGACCTGACCGCCTGCAAGGGCTGGAACGGCGTCTGCCCCGTCGACGTCGAGGTCGCCGTGTTCGACCACGCTCCCGGCATCCGGGCCCTCGGCACCCTCGCCGTCCTGCTGCCCGCCGCGATCGGCATGTTCTGGGGCGCCCCGCTCATCGGCCGGGAGATCGAACGCGGCACCGTCAAGCTCGCCCTCACCCAGGGCGCCGGCGCCCGCAGCTGGTTCGCGGCCCGCTTCGGGCTCGCCGCGCTCTGCGTCACCGTCCTGTCCGCCGCGGTCGCCGCCCTCCTCGCCTGGTGGTGGGAGCCGATCGCGAACATGAAGGACGGCGTCTACTGGTTCGACCCGTACATCCTCAGCGGCACCGGCCCGGCGGCCGTCGCCGGCGCCCTGTTCGCGCTCGCCGCGGGCACCGCCATCGGCCTCCTGGTGCGCCGGACCCTGCCCGCGATGGGCCTGACCGCCGTCGCGGTCCTGGCCACCACAGCCCTCCTGACCTTCTTCCGCCGCGACTGGGTCGCCCCCGTCGACCGGATCACGCCCGGCATGACACCCAAGCGGCTCATCGGCAGCGGCTGGTCGGCCGGCTACCGCTACCTCACCCCCGACGGCGCCCAGCACCCCCTGGAGAACTGCCTGTTCTCCGGCGAGGAACTGCGGGTCTGCATGGACGAGCACGGCTACACCGGCCGCGTCCACAAGGTGTACCCCAGCTCCGACTTCTGGACCTTCCAGGCCGTCGACACAGCCGTCTACCTCGGACTCGCCGCGGCCCTCGTCGCCCTGACGGCGGTCCTGCTGCACCGCCGCCGCGGCCTAGTCTGAAACCCGCGGGGGAGGCCCCGTACGCCGGGGTCCTCCACCCATCCCCCACCTGGAGGAACACCTCGTGGCCACCAAGAAGAACCTCACCGCCGACCGCTCCAGCGTCGTCCACAAGGTCCGCTACGCCCTGCGCCACCCGGAGCGCATCGGCGGCTACGTCCGCCGGGCCGCCCGCGACGGCTGGCTGCGCACCAAGCACCGCGACCACGTGTCGTACTACCGGGCCGTCATGGCCTCCGACACCGCCCGCAACCCCGAGGCCGCCGTCGGCAGCCAGAGCCACGACCGCTGGCTCGCCCTCGGCAAGATGCAGTTCGACTACCTCCTCGGACACGGCCTGGCCCCGCACCACCGCATGCTCGACATCGGCTGCGGCAACCTCCGCGCGGGCTGGCGCTTCATCGAGCACCTCCACCCCGGGCACTACTACGGCATCGACATCTCGCCCGACATCCTCATCTCCGCCAAGCAGACCCTCACCCGGCAGAAACTCCAGGACAAGCTGCCGCACCTGACCATCACCCAGGACCTCAAGCTTGAGTTCCTGCCGACGTCGCACTTCGACGTCGTGCACGCCCACAGCGTCTTCTCCCACTCGCCCATCGAGGTCATCGACGAGTGCCTCGCCCACGTCGGCCGCGTCCTGGCCCCCGGCGGCTTCTTCGACTTCACCTTCGACCGCACCGAGGGCGAGGAGCACCAGGTCCTCCGCGAGGACTTCTACTACCGCACCCAGACCCTCGTCGACCTCGCCGCCCGGCACGGCCTGACCGCCCGTTTCATGGACGACTGGGAGCAGCTCGGCCACGGCCAGTCCAAGATCCGCGTCACCGCCTGACCGGCGCCCCACCCCCGTGGGGGCGCCGGCCGTACGGGCCTCGGGGCTCCGGCGTCAGCCGTGCTCGGGCAGGTCGGCCCCCACCGGGACGGAGGAGCCGCGCCCGGACCGCGGGGCGGCGGCCTTCGCCCCGCAGAAGGCGGCTTCCAGGGTTCCGCCCAGGGCCGTGTTCGCCTGGCCGCGGTTCGAGGTGTTCGCCATGGCCGCCAGCGACCGCCGGCCGTCGCGCGTGGCGAACGCGTACGTGTAGTAGCCCTGCACGGTGCCGGTGTGCCCGTACACCGGCACCCCGCACGACAGGTCGTAGCGGCGCAGGCCCAGCCCGTAGAAGCGGGTGCCCGTCGCGTCCGTCGGCGTCGCGGCGAGCATGGCGTCCAGCATCGGCGCGGGCAGGAGCCGGCCGCCGAGCAGCGCGGAGACGAAGGTGTTCAGGTCGGCCGGAGCGGAGATCATCGCGCCGGCCGCCTGCGCCCAGGACGCCGTCTGCTCGGTGGAGTCCACCGGGGTGCCCGCCTCGTCCGGGTGCAGGTAGCCGCGCACGTGCCGGCCGCGGATCGCTGTGTCCGGGTGGACGTACGCGGTGTCCCTCAGCCGCAGCGGTCCGATGATGCGGCGCCGGTACTCCTCGCCCACGCTGCGGCCGGAGGCCTTCTCGATGAGCATGCCGACGACGGCGAAGTTGGTGTTCGAGTACGCGTACGCCGCGCCCGGCGCGTTCGTGCGGGGCTCGCGCAGCGACAGGCGGACCAGCTCCCGCGGGTCGAACACCTTGTTCCGCACGGCCTCGAAGCCGGGCACGGTCCGCGCGAACATGGCCTCCGTGTAGTCGGCGAGGCCGCTGCGGTGGGCCAGCAGATGCCGGACGGTGATCCGGTCGTCGGGCAGCAGCCCGGGCAGGTGGCGGCCCACCGGGTCGTCCAGGCCGAGGCGCCCCTCGTCCACCAGTTGGAGCAGGACGACGCTGGAGAACGTCTTGGTGACGCTGCCGATGCGGAACCGCGCCCCGAGGTCCATCGCCGCACCGCTGCCCCGGTCGCGCACCCCGGTCGTCCTGGCCAGGACCCGGCCCTCCGGACCGGTGAAGCGGGCCATCGCCCCGGGCGCCCCGGCAGCGGTGGCCGCGCGGAGTGCCCGCTCCAGGGCGGCGGCGTCAGGGGCGGGCGCCTGCTGCGGCAGCGCGGCGGCGGCGGTGGTGGTGGTGGAGTGCGGTGCCGCGTGGGCGGCCGCGGCGGGGGCCAGGCCGGCGGCGACGGCCAGCAGGGCGGCGCCGGCCGTCAGGCGGCGGGCGTGGGACGACAGGTGCACGGGGCTCCTCGGCGCTTCGGGAGGGGTGGGGGGGACGGCACGGTGCCGCCGGGCGGCCGCACCGTGTCGGGGAGAGGGGGATCGTACGGGCCGTCCGGCGGCTGGCCCGCACGGCGCGGCCGGTCAGGTCCGGCAGGCGGGGACGCCGTCCAGCCATGCGGGCCCCTGGATGTAGATGTTCGTCATCCAGGCGTTGTAGTCCGGCAGGTAGGACCAGACGTCGTTGGTGTAGCCGTCCGAGGTGACCTTCTCCGCGTGCTTCTGGCAGCCGACGCGGATCGTCGTGGGGCCGGGGAAGGCGTACACGCGGGCCGCGGACAGCCGCGGTTCGGCCTTCGTCCACACGCCGGTGCCCCACGTCCGGAAGAGGGGCCCCTCGACGGGGCCGGGGTTGACGCGGACCGCCCCGTGGTAGCCGGAGTCCAGGCGGGCGTCACTGACCATCAGCTTCGTCCCGGACTGCCGGGCCTCCGCCATCTTCCCCGCACCCAGGTAGATCGCGATGTGGTGCAGGTCCCGGGAGGTGCCCCACACGAGCAGGTCCCCGGGCACCAGCGGGGCGAGCCCCTGCGCCGCGGTGAAGCGCTCGGCCGCGCGGTGCGTGTAGTACTGGGCGGACGCCACCCCGTTCAGGATGTCCGAGCCGGTGGCGCGGGCGTACGCGTACCGGACGAGGCCGGAGCAGTCGAAGCCGAGCCGTTCGGGATCGTGCTCGCTCGCCGGGTCGCTGGGGTCCACCTGGCCGTACGTGGCCCCCGGCTCGGGGCCGTGGCCCCCGCCCCACGTGTACCAGACGTCGGCGGCGACCTGCTCGCAGGCGGCGGCGACGGCCCGCTCCGCGGCGGCGGAGGCGCCCGGCGCGAGGACGCGGCAGGAGTCGTCGGCGGCCGCCGCGGGGGCGGGCGCCCCCAGCAGGACGGCCAGGAGTGCGATGAGCGTGCCGATGGGGCCGGATCGGCGAAGCATGCGGATCCCTCGATTCGTGTGGCCGCGGGGCGCGGTGAGTCCGTGTCAGGAGGCGGGCGGGTCGCTCTCGGGGTGGGACGCCGCCCGCATCCCGAGACTGGCCGAGCGCGGCCCGCCGCGTCGACCCCGCCGCGCCGCCCCACCCGGACGGGCAACGGGAAACCCCCGGGAAACCCCCTCCCGTCAGGGCAGTTCTGGCGGCTGGGCGCCCTGCCTGGCGGGCTCGGGGTCCCACAGCCGGACCGTGCCGTCGTTGCCGCTGCTCGCGACGGTGCGCCCGTCCGGGCTGAACGCGACACCCCACACCGCGTTCGTGTGGCCCGACAGCGCCGCCCGAAGCCGCCGGCCGGCCACGTCCCACAGCCGGACCGTGCGGTCGTTGCCGCTGCTGGCCAGGGTGCGGCCGTCGGGGGAGAAGGCGATGCCGCGGGCGGAGCCGGTGTGCCCGGCCAGGACGGCGGCGACCGCGTGCCGCCACGGGTCCCACAGCCGGACCGTGCCGTCGTTGCCGCTGCTGGCCAGGGACCGGCCGTCGCGGCTGAACGCCACCGCCCGGACGGCGCCGGTGTGGCCGGTGAGCGTGGTCAGCGGCCGGCGGCCCGGCACGTCCCACAGGCGCACCGTCAGATCGTCGCCCGCGCTGGCGAGCGTCCTGCCGTCGGGGCCGAACGCGACGTCGTTCGCGAAGTCGGTGTGGCCCGTCAGCGTGGCCAGCGGCGCCCGCCCCGGCACGTCCCACAGCCGGACCGTGCGGTCCGAACCCGCCGACGCGAGCGTCCGCCCGTCCGGGGAGAACACCGCCGCGAACACGGTGCCCGTGTGCCCCCGCAGCACCGCCGGTCCGGTCCGGCCTGCGGTGTCCCACAGCCGGACGGTCCCGTCGGAGGCCGCCGAGGCCAGCGTCCGCCCGTCGGGGGAGAACGCCACCGCGTACACGGCCTCCGAGTGCCCCTCCAGCCGCCGGAGCAGCCGCCGGCCCCGTACGTCCCACAACTGCACCGTGTGGTCGCCGCAGGCCGTGGCCAGCAGGGCGCCGTCCGGGCTGAACGCCACCCGCCAGAACTCGGTGAACGGACGGGCCGTCAGAGTGCGCCCGCGCAGGTCCCACAGCACCACCGACTGGTCGAACGAGGAGGTCGCCAGCACCGCGCCCTGCGCGTCGACGGCCGCCGCGAGGACGTAGTCGGTGTGCCCCGACAGCGCCGACGTCTGCCGCCCGCTGCGGACGTCCCACAGCCGGGTCGTGCCGTCCCCGCCCGCGCTGACGACCGTCGAGCCGTCGGGCGTGAACGCGACGCCGTTGACGTCGTCGTTGTGGCCGGTCAGCGTCGCGGTCGCCGGGCGCTGCCCCGCCTCCCACAGCCGGACGGTGCGGTCGGCGCCGCCGCTGGCCAGGCTCCGCCCGTCCGGCGCGAACGCCACCCCGAGCACCTCCGCGGTGTGCCCTTCGAGGACGGCGGGGCTCCGGGCGCCGGCGGGGTCCCACAGCCGGACCGTCCGGTCCGAGCCGGCCGAGGCGAGGGTCCGCCCGTCCGGCGCGTACGACAGGGCGTTCACCTTCCCGGTGTGCCCGGCCAGGACGGTCGGCGGGCCGGCCCCGCCGGCAGGGTCCCGCAGCAGCACCCGGCCGTCCGCGGTCGCGACGGCGAGCGTGCGCCCGTCGGGGGAGAACGCCAGGGCCCGCGCATCCGCGGTGTCCGCCGGGAGCACGGCCGTCCCGCCGCCGTCCGAGGTGTCCCACAGCCGTACGGGGCCGTCGGTGGACGTCGCGGCGAGCCGGCTCCCGTCGGGGCTGAAGGCGATGTGCCGGACCCGGCCCGGCATGGTCAGCGCGGCCGTCGTCCTCCGGTCGGACACCCGGCGCAGCAGCACCCTCCCGTCGGACCCGGCGCTCGCCAGCAGCCCGCTGCCCGGCGCGAAGGCCACCGCGTTCACGGGCCCGCTGTGGCCGCCGAGCCGGGCGAGGAAGGGCTGGGCCTGCGTGCTCAGCAGCGCGCCGCGCGCCTCCGGGGTGGCCGCCGTGCGGTACGCCTCCCGCGCGAGCCGCAGCGACTCCTCGGGCCGCCCGGCCGCCAGCGCGGCGGACTGCGCGGCGAGCGCCTGCGACCGCGCCTGCCGCTCCTGGCCGAGGGCGGCCTCCCGCTGCCGGTACGCCAGCCCGCCCGCGGTCAGCGCCAGCACCAGCAGGACGACGAGGAGGGCGAGCATCCGCTGCCGGAGCCGGACCTGGCGCCGGTCGTGCTCCCGGCGTTCCTCCTCGGCCGCCGCCCCCGCCCGCAGGAACTCCGCCTCCAGCGGGGTGAGCCGGGCCCGTCCGCCCAGCTCGTCGGCCCAGGTCCGGGCGGTGTCCAGGCGCGTCCCGTGGTACAGGACGGAGGGGTCCCGGCCCTCGCGCTCCCACTCCTCGGCGGCGCGGGCCAGCCGCCGGTGCACCAGCAGCCCGTCGCGGTCAGCGCGGATCCAGCCGCGCAGCCGCGGCCAGGCGTGCAGCAGGGCCTCGTGCGCGATCTCGACGGTGTCGCTGTCCGCGGTGACCAGCCGCGCCCGGACGAACGAGTCGAGAGCCCGCCCGGCCGCGCCCGGGTCGGCGGACTGCTCCAGCAGCACGGCCCGCCGCATGCGGCGGCGGGTCGCCGCGGCGCCGTCGCCCACGTGGACCAGGCCGAGCAGCATCCGGCGCAGCACCCGCTGCTCGGCCGGGTACAGCCGGGCGAAGACGTTCTCGGCGGTCTGCGCGACCGCCCCCTGGATGCCTCCGCTGTGCTCGTACCCGGCGACGGTCAGGGTGGCGCCCTCGCGCCGCTGCCAGGTCGCCATCAGCGCGTGCGAGACCAGCGGCAGCGCACCGGCCGGCGCCGCGAGACCCGAGGCTGCCGCCGGCCCGGCCGCCGCCCCGCGCACCCCGGCGTCGCGCAGCAGCAGCGGCACCAGGCCCGGTTCGAGGGCGAGGCCGGCCCGGGCGGCCGGCCGTGTGACGGACTCCCGCAGCTCGGCCACGGTCATCGCCGGCAGGACGAACAGCCCGTCCGCCAGCGCGGCCGCCAGTTCCGGCAGGTCCAGGCAGCCGGCGGTGAAATCGGCGCGGATGCCGAGCACCACCACCGCCGGGTCCAGGCCTGCCCGGTCGGCGCGGCGCGACGCGGACACGGCGCACAGGACCCGGACGAACGCCCGCCGCTCCTCCTCGTCACCGCACAGGGTGAAAAGTTCCTCGAACTGGTCGACGAGCAGAACCGGCCGCAGCCCGGGCCGCCCGTCAGGGGCCCCGCCCTCCGCCGGCCCGGCCCCGGCACCGCGGGCTCCGCCGGAGAGCCGGTGCACCGCCTCCAGGAGCCGCTCGGGCCGCTGCCGCAACTCCCGTACACCCACGCCCGGGTCGTCGCCGAGGGCCTTCGCGGTGCAGTCCAGCAGCTCCTGCAGCGGATGCGCCGTCGGGGTCAGCCTGATCACGGGCCAGGAGTCGGCGCCCGCCATCGGGAAACCGCCGCCGCGCCGCAGCGCCGGCACGAGACCGGCGTTCAGCAGGGAGGACTTCCCCGCCCCGGACCGGCCGACGAGCAGTAGCGGGCCACTCCCGATGCGCTCGAAGACCCGCTCCACCAGGGCCGCCGTGGCCCGCTCCCGGCCGAAGAACCAGCCCGCGTCCTGGGGGGTGAAGGCCGCCAGCCCCCGGTACGGGCACTCGCCCTCCGCCTGCCACGGGGCCGCCGCCGCGGGCGCGGCCTCCGCCGCGGCCGCCCGGGCGGAGTCCGGGTCCGCCTCGTGGGCCAGCCGCACCAGCGCGCCGTCCGCCTCCAACACCCGGTCGCAGCGCACCGCGACGTCGAGGGTGACCCGCTTCGCCCCGGTCTCGATCTTGCTGAGATAGCCCTTGCTGTAATGGGTCTGGCGGGCGAGCCCCGCCAGCGACAGGCCGCGCTCGACGCGCAGCCTGCGCAACTGGGCGGGAAAGGACCGCACGGCCGCTTCCGCTGCGCCCGCAGCCGGGTCCGCCTCGGCGGCCGACGCGCCCTGCGCGGTGTCGGAGGCTTCGGACGGGCCGTACCGGTGTGTCGTGTTCCGCCCGCTCTCCGGGTCGCCCACGGCATCCCCCATGGCAGTGTGCGCCGAGGTCGTGAGATGGCAGCCCAAGGCTACAGCGGGCCTCGCACGGCCGTGTACGCGCTGTGACCGGCGTGGCGGGAAAACGCGCATGCGGAAGGCCTCCCGGGCCCGCCGCAGGGCGGCTCCGGGAGGCGTTCCGAACAACCGGGCCAGGACTACGGCCGGTACAGGGCGACGGAGTTGATGGGTGTGAGGTTGGCGTAGACGCCGGTCTGCGCGGCGATGCGGCCGCCGCAGCCCGTGCCGTTGCTGCCGGTGCACAGCGCGGCGGTGGCGCCGCCGGTCTGGTTGTTCAGCACCCAGTGGTTGCCGTACTGGTTGTAGATCTTGTGTGCCCCGTAGCTGTAGAAGACGTGGGTCGGCTTCACCGCCGGGTTCTGGTCCTGCGGGTAGATGCAGACCGCCCCGGACGGGCAGCCCGCCCAGTCGCCGGCGGGCTTGGCCTGGGCCGCCCCGCCGAGTGCGACGACGGCCGCGGCGGCGGTGGCGAGTGCGGCGGCGCCGCGGATCATCTTGCGCATCGGTTCCCCCTGGGGGTCGCGTTTCGTGCTGACGGCTCAAGCCTGTCCGCGGCGCCCCCCGAGGTCGACGCGTTTCCTGTCTCCCGTCCGCCGACGGCCCGGGAAACCCCTCCCGGCCTGCGGGGACGCCGCCCGGGAGGCAACCCCGCGCCACCCGTGAGGCGGCACCCGGGGCGGTGCCCGAAGGCACCCGTGATGTCCTCCGGCGGGACCGCGCGCAGAATTGAGGCAGCGGCCCGCCCCGGGCGCGGGCCCGACAGCCGTCTGCGTGGAAGGGGGGCGTCCCGATGCGACCGGAACGGCCGGGGGGCCGGAGCGGCCCCGGCCCGCTCCTGTCCGAGCCGGGACCCCTGCTGGAGCAGGTCGCCGTCGCCGTCTTCGCCCTCGACGACGCGGGCCGGATCGCCCACTGGGGGCCCGGAGCGCAGCACCTCTTCGGCCACGCCGCGGACGACGTGCTCTCCCGGCCCGCCGCCCTCCTCTTCCCGGACCCGCCCCCGGACGCCCCGGACGGCGCCGCCCGGCTCCTGGAGCGCGCCCGCACCCTCGGCTACTGGCGGGTCCGCATGCCCGCCCGGCACCGCGAGGGCGGCATCTTCGACTGCGGCTTCCGGGTCTTCCCCCTGGCAGGCGCCGGCGGCTCCGTCGTGCTCGGGCTGGCCGCCCGCGGCGAGGAACTCGACCGTGTCAAGACGAACCTCCTCTTCCTCGACGCCCTCTTCGAGACCTGCCCGATCGGCCTCGTCATGCTCGACGAGGAGCTGCGCTACGTCCACCTCAACCAGGCCCTCGCCGAGATGGACGGCATCCCCCTCGCCGACCACCTCGGGCGCCACGCCGCCGACATCATGATCACCTCGGACGGCGGGGAACTCCAACGCACCCTGCACGACGTGGCCCGCGGCCGCCGCTCCGTCGTGGGCGCCCTGGTCGGCCTGCGCACCCCCGGCCGGCCCGACCGCGACCAGGTGCGCTCCGTCAGCTTCTTCCCGCTGAGCGGAGCCGGCGACACCCGGCGCGGCGTCGGCGGGCTCCTCCTCGACGTCACCGACCGCGAGCAGGCGATCCTCGAGGCCACCGCCGCCCGGCAGCGGCTGGCCCTGCTCGACCGGGCCGCCGCCCGCATGGGCACCACCCTCGACCTGGACACCACCGCCCGCGAGCTCGTCGAGGCGGCCGTACCCGACTTCTGCGACGGCTGCGTCGTCGAACGCGTCGAATGGATGGACGAGGACGAGGACTTCGACCCCGAGCGGCCGCTGGCCACCCGCAGGATCGCCTCCGGGACGGTCCTGCCGGCGCCCGCCGAGGAACTCGTCAAGGGCGCGGACCGGGTGGTCTACCCGCCCGGCTCCAGCATCCACCACATGGTCGGCACCGGCCGCCCCCTCGCTGTCCCCGTGAACGAGGAGTTCGTCACCCGCACCGTCGCGCACCCCGGGCGCGCCCGGCTGCTGCTGGAGAGCGGCTTCGACTGCATCCTCGTGGCGCCGCTGATCGCCCGCGGCACCGTCCAGGGCATCGCCATGTTCGGCCGGTCCGCGGCCCGGCCAGCGTTCGCCGACGAGGACCTCAGCCTCGCCGCGGAGCTCGCCTCCCGGGCTGCCCTCTGCCTGGACAACGCCCGCCTCTACGGCAGGATCCACGACATTGCGCTCACCCTCCAACACGCCCTGCTGCCCAGCGCCCCGGCCGCCGGGCCGCACGTCGACATCGCCCACCGCTACCTGCCCGGCAGCCGGGTCACCCAGGTCGGCGGCGACTGGTACGACGCGGTGGCCCTGCCCGGCGACCGGGTCGCCCTCGTCGTCGGCGACGTCATGGGCCACGGGGTGCCCGCCGCCGCGAACATGGGCCGGCTGCGGATCACGGCGAAGACGCTGGCCCGGCACACCGCAGAGCCCGCCGACCTGCTCGCCGAGCTCGACGCCTGCGCCGAGGAGTCCGGCATCGACTGGGCGACCTGCGCCTACCTGGTCTACGACGCCCGGACCGGCGGCGCCCGCATCGCCAACGCCGGACACCCGCCGCCCCTCGTCCGCAGCCCCGACGGCACGGTGCGGACCGTCGGCGAAGGGCTCGGCGTGCCCCTCGGGGTCGGCGGCGTCCCGTACCGCTCGACGCGGGCGCACCTGCCGGAGGGAGCCGTCGTCGCCCTGTACACCGACGGCCTCGTCGAGGCGCGCGGCCAGGACATCGACACCGGCATCGACGCCCTGCGCGCGCTGCTCGCCGGGCCGGTCTGGTCCCTGGAGGAGGCGGCCGACCGGATCCTCGCCGAACTGCTGCCCGCGGCGCCGACCGACGACACCGTCCTCGTCCTCGCCCGCGTCCGCCGGGCCCCCGAGGTACGGGAGCCGCCGACGGTCTGACCTGCGACCCCGGTCGGGGCCGGGAACCGCGGGCGCATCCGCGCGCGTCTTGCCGCGCGGCCGGGCCGCCCGCCGGAGGCGTCCGCCGTACGAGGGGAGTGGGACCGGGATGGGGCGAGCGGGCCCGCGGCGGGGCGCGGGGGGACGCTGGGCGTGGCGCCGGGGCCGGGGCGCGGCGCTCCTCGCCGCGGCGGCGGCCGTCCTGCTGGTGCGGCCCCGCCTCCTGCCGGACCTGCCGGGGCGTCCGGGGAGCCTGGTCGAGGCGTTCCTGCCGTGGCTGGGCCTGGCCGTGCCGCTGCTCGCGGGCTGGGCGGTGCTGCGCCGGTCGCGGACCGCGCTGTGCGCGGCCGGGCTGCCGGCGCTCGCCTGGACGGCCGCGTTCGGCGCGTTCCTGCTGCCGCGCCCCGAGCAGCCCGCCGACCTGCGGGCCGTCCAGCACAACGTCGCCGACGACAACGCGGACCCGGCGGGCACGGCCCGGGCCCTGGCACGCACGGGCGCCGACCTGATCGCCGTGGAGGAGCTGACGCCCGCGGCGACACCGGCCTTCACCGCGGCCATGGCCGCCGACTACCCGCACCGCGCGGCCGCCGGCACCGTCGCCCTGTGGTCGCGGCACCCGCTGGACGACCCGCGCCCCGTGGACATCCGGCCGACCGGGGTGGGGGAGGACTGGAACCGCGGCCTGCGGGCGACCGCCCGGACCCCGCACGGCGACGTCGCCGTGTACGTGGCGCACCTGCCGTCGGTACGGCTCGGCCCGCTCCGCGGGTTCGACGCGGCGCGGCGCGACGAGAGCGCCGTCCTGCTGGGCCGGGCGCTGGCCGCCGAGCCCGTGGACCGGGTGGTGCTGCTCGGCGACCTCAATGCCACCGTCGACGACCGGGGGCTGGCCCCCGTCGTACGGCTGACGGGGCGTCCGGCCCGGGACTTCGCGTTCAGCTGGCCGGCGCCGCTGCCGGCGGCCCGCATCGACCACGTCCTGGCCCGCGGGGCCGACGTCACCCGGGTCCGGACCCTCCCCTCGACCGGCAGCGACCACCTGCCCGTCGCCGCCGACATCCGGTTCTGACGCCGGCCGGCGGGGCGGCTCCGGCTCACCGGATGGCCGTGATCCACCTCCGGACCGCCGTGTAGGTGGCGTCGTCGGCCGTCGAGAGCACGGTGATGGCGTGCAGGTCCTCGGCGGCCGGCGGGACGCCCGCCACGGTGAGGCAGGCATGCAGGTCCAGCCGCCGGCGGTCGGCGGAGGTGAGCGAGTCGGAGGCCCGGTCCGGGTGGGGGAGCGGGTCCTCGGGCTCCGTGCTGTCCGGTTCCGCGTCGGCGGTGAGGCCGCGCAGGCCGGGGAAGCGGTAGGGGTCGAGTGCGGCCCGCGATGCCTTGGGGCCGCGGAGGGACTTCCACGCGTCCATGCGAATGCTCCGAACGTAGGGGGCGGGGGGTGGGCGGGCCACGGCGCCGCGGCCGTGGTGAGGGGCTCCGGCCGCGGCGCGGGCGCGCCGGGACGGGGGAGGGAAGGGTCGCTGCGGTACTCAGGGCTGCGCGTCGCGTACGGCACGGGCCCGGGCGCCGGCGGCGATGACCTCGGCGAGCCTGTCGGCCACGGCCGTACTGCATCCGCCGAGCCGGACGATGCCCCGGCAGCCCACCGGCCCGTCGTTGCCGAGGGACGGGAGGACGAGGCCGGCGAGCGCCAGAGCGGCCCGGAGGTTCGCGGCGGCCGCCTCGCCGGCGCGGAACGCCTCGTCCTGGCGCCGCTGGTACTGGACGCGCTCGGCGCGGGTGAGTTCGTAGCCCATGGTGGTGTCCTTTCGTTTTGCGGGGTGGTGCGCGCGCAGCGCGCTGCGGCGCCCGGCGCACGGCCGGTCCGCCGGGGGGCGGACCGAGGTGGGGCGTTCGCGGGAGCGTCGGGGAACGACGCGCAGGCCGCCGGGGGCGGCGGGGGCCGGGGGCCCCGCCGCCCCTCGCGGCCGGTCGGTGGGGTGGTCCGTAGGACTGACGCCGCGGGCAACCCGTGACCTATCGCTTTCGATCTTCGTTTCCCGGACAAGTGCGTGATCACGGTCCTGGACCGTCCGGGAAGGAGTGACGTGCCGAGGAGTCGCCGCCGGTTACCGGCCCCGCAGGGCCCGGCCGTGCCGGTACGTGCGTCGGCGCGTGGAGCGCGCCGCGCGGGGGAGGACGGCGGGTGCGCGGGCCGCGCACCGGGGGCGGGGTGCCGCCGCCCGGTCAGGACCCGTAGCGGAATCCGCGTCCCGGGGAGGGCGGCAGGCCGCCGCCCCGGTCGGCCAGGGCGAAGTCCGGCAGGCCGGCGGCCGCCTGGCTCCGCACGGCCGCCGGCTGCGGCATCGGGGCCGGGGTGCGGGTGCTGCGGCTGTTGCGGTGCCGCGGGGAGGGCTGGCGGGGCGGACGGGTGAGCGTGATCTGGCGTACGAGCTGCTGGAAGCAGGCCAGTGCGGCGATCGGCGGGAGGGTCGCCGCCGCCTGCCCGGCGAGCGTTCTCGGCGCCTGGGCGAGGCACAGCAGGGTGGCGAGGGTCGAGAACAGCAGGACGATCGACCAGGAGTGGATGGCACGCCGCTGGTGCAGGGCGGCGCGCAGGATCGACAGGGAGGCGACCATCCAGGGCCCGTAGATCAGCAGGGGCCACCAGCTCACCACGTCGTGCGCGGTCCGCGGCCCGGCGCTGTGGCGCAGCGCGTCGCAGATGGCCATGCCGCTGAACAGGCTGACGACGGCGGCGATGACCGCGACCAGCACGGAGGTGAGCAGACTGCCCGTGCGGAGCAGCGTCATGACCGGCTTTCCGGAGCCGCTCCTGCGGTGGCTGGGGTGGGCCGCCGGGTGCGGCCATTCGCCGGTGGCGGGCTGGGCCATGCCCGGGCCGGCGCCTACACCGACGCCCACACCCAGGCCGGCGACGGCCGGCCCGACCGGGTCGGCCGGTTCGTCGAAGCCGATGCGGTCAAGGGGTTCGGCATGCATGGCGCCCGCGGCTTCCTGGAGCTGGTAGGCCAGCTCCTCCGCCGCGTCCCACGGCACGCCCGCCTCGACCGTCGGCGTGCCGAGGAGGGTGTGCCGTTCGTGCCGGTCGTGCCGCTCGTGCTGCTGCCCGGTCCAGTACAGCAGAGTGTCCGGGTGCGGGTGGGGGGCGGCGGTCATGTCGTGGAGACCGTAGGGTTCATACACGGTGGCTCTGCCCCAGGTATGCGCGGACGGATGCGTCGAACGGCGCCGTGGCCGGCACGGCCGGCCGCGCCATGGCCTGCCACCTCCGCGTGCACGCGACTTCGAAGCGTCGGAGTGTGTCCAGGAGGGTCTCCAGCGCGGGGGCCGCGTAGTGGAGGGCCACCTCGTCCGCGCCCCGCCGCAGGACCGCGCCCGCGTCGGGGTCCCCGTGCGCCGGGGAGGGGACGTAAGTCCACGAGCCCGCCCTCGTGGCGCCGGTTCGTACGTCGCGGCCATCGCTGTCGACGCTCCGTGGGTACATGGCCGGATGCCGTGCTGTTGTCATAGCCCAACCAACGTGCCAGCCGCCGGACTGGGTGTGCTCCATCCAGGTGAGGACGGCCGCTGTCAGCAGGCGTTGACCGGTGTCTTCTTATCGGTTCTGCACCGGGTGGGCAGGGGCCTGCCGGGCCTGCCGCACCCCCTCTGTGCTGCACGTTCGGCCGACGCCGCGCCAGGCACGGCCACACCCCTCGGGGAACACGAGTGACGTGTGTGACTTGTGGTGCGAGGAGGCGGGAACGACGAGGAAGCGCATGCGCCACACGGCGCGGCGCGCAGAGGTGAGCGTGCGCCCCTTGCCCGGGTGACGGCCGGTCGCGCCCTTCTGCCCAGGCCGCAGCGTCCGCCGGGGGTCGTGCGGCATGGAGCCGGGCTGGCAATCGGATGACAGGGCGCAACCCCGCATATGCCGTCGCGTTATGTCGAGGTGGTGCCGGGTCGCTCCGGTCGCCTGAAGTTCAGTCGAGGAAGGCAGCCGTCGTGGCAGACGTGTTCTTGTGGAGTGTGCTGGTGTGTGCCGTGCTGGGAACGGGCCTCACCACGTGGTCGTCGGGGGGAGTGGGCCGGCTGCACCCCGCGGACCGCCGTGAGCTGCAACGCCAACAGCACTTCGAGCATGTGCTGTCCCTGCACGTGGACGCCGTGCACACGCCGCGTGAAGGGGCCGACGGAACTGCCGTCGCGGCGGCCCGGGTTCCGTCGTGCGCGGTGTGCGGTTCCGTGCTCAACGCGTCCTGACGCGGCGGTCCCGCCCTCCGCTCCGGGCGGGGGCGTGCAGAAGTGCCCCGCAGGGTCGTCGCGCTGCGGTGGCTGGGCCGCGCCCTGTCGAGGCGCTCGGGAAGGGGTAAGTCGTGGTCCCCGGAATCCGTCACGGTCAACGAACTTACCCGCGACGCGGTGGAGGCCGAGACGGCCCGGGGCGAACGGGTGAATTTCGCAGGAAAATCCCTGTCGGTGCCGCTCGGGCTGCTATAAGGCCTGGGCCGGCGCCGCGTCGCCGGCCCGAGGGGTCACCACGGGACGTGCCGGTAGTCCTTCAGGAGCACCCCGTGGAGCGGGGCGCCCGCCTGGCCCTGCACGATGGGGTGGTAGACGCGGGCCGCGCCGTCGACGACGTCCAGCGGCGGGCGCCATCCGGTGGCGGCGTGCCGCTCCCGCGCGGGCAGCGGCTTTTCGTCGGTCACCCAGCCGGTGTCGACGCTGCAGGCGTGGATGCCGCGGGCGGCGAGGTCCGCGGCGCTGGTGCGGGTGAGCATGTTCAGCGCCGCCTTGGCCATGTTGGTGTGCGGGTGGTCGCCGGTCTTGTTGCGGACGGTGAACTGGCCTTCCACCGCCGAGACGTTGACCAGGTAGCGGTGCGGGTGCGGGGAGGCTTCCAGCAGCGGCAGCAGGCGGTCGGCGAGGAGGAACGGCGCGATGTTGTTGACCAGTTGCACCTCCAGCATCTCCACCGGGTCGACGTCCCCCAGGCGCAGGGTCCAGGAGTTGGCGGCGGCCGTCTCCGTCAGCAGGCCCGCTTCATCGACGTCGGCGGGCGGCTGCGGGGCGTTCGTCGGCCGGACGGGGGCATCGGCCATTCCGGCGCGGGGAGCCCCCGCGCCGGCCAGCAGTTCCTTCGTCCACGTCAGGGGCTCGGCGCGGTGGCCGGGCGCGAGGAAGCCCGGGGCGGTCCAGACCCGCGCCGCGGGGAGCGACGGGTCGGCGGCGGCGCCCTCGGCGGCGGCCAGGGCGCTGTAGGCCTGCGGGGAGCGGCGCAGCGTCTGGGCGGCGTTGTTGACCAGGATGTCCAGCGGCCGGCCCTGCGCCAGCAGGCGCCCCGTGAAGGCGAGGACCTGCCGGGGGTCGCGCAGGTCCAGCGCGGCGATCTCCAGCCGGTGCCACCAGTCGGCCGCGCCGGGCGCCGCGGCGAAGCGGCGTACGGCATCGCGGGGGAACCGGGTCGTCACCGTCAGCTCGGCGCCGTCGCGCAGGAGCATCAGCGCCGCCTGGAAGCCGATCTTCACGCGTCCGCCCGTCAGCAGGGCGCGCCGGCCCGCCAGGTCGGTGCGGGCCGTGCGCCGGGCGAGGTTGTCCTCGGCGCACCCGGGGCAGAGCCGGTGGTAGAAGTGGTGGACCTGGCGGTAGTGGTCCTTGCACACGTAGCAGCGCTGAGGGCGGTGCAGCAGCCGGGGCGGCTCCCCGCCGCCGGCCGTCTTCGGCGGCGCCGCCTCCGTGCCCGGCTGCGGCTGCCGGCCTATGTCCGCGCCGACGGTCAGGGCCTGGCCGGTGGCGGTGTCCGCCGACAGGGGGGCGTCCATCGTGCGGTCCGCGGCGCCCGTCGCGGTGGCGGCCAGCAGGTGCGCGTCGGCCGCCGCCCGGGCGGCGCGGTCCGCCGCGCGGCGCCGGTGCCGGCCGTCGCGGACGAACGCCGCCGCGGCCTTCTCCAGCAGGTGGCGCCCCGCGTCGTCCACCGGCAGCCGACGGGCCCGGTGCAGCAGTTCGAGACATGTTTCGACAAGATCACCGTCCGGCGGTGTACCGGGGGTGCGGGTGACCGGGACTGCTGACTGCACCGGGATGTCCTCACTCGAACGGGTGGGCGACGCAAGGGTTCGGCCGCCCATCATGCAGGACGGCCGTGAGTGCCGTCACCGCATTTCCGCCGCTCAGGTGCGGGGCCGGACCCCGGATGCGGCGCGCTCGTGGAGGAGGCCCGCCAGGCGGTCGGGGCCGTCGGCGGAGTGCCCCAGGAAGAGGTCCGGCTCGACGAGTTCCAGCTCCATGACGACCGGGCGGCCGTCGTCGGCCGTGGCGATGTCGACGCGCGCGTAGAGCAGCGGGCGGTCGGCGGGCACGGCCGCCAGGGCAGCGCGGGCGAGTTCCCGTTCGGCCGGTGAGGGCTGGTGCGGGGCCAGGCCGGGGTGGGGGGCGCGGGTGTTGTCGAGACCGGTCTCGGTGAGGACCGGCCCCTTGCGTATCGCGTGGCTGAACTCGCCGCCGAGGAAGACCAGCGCCCGCTCGCCCTCGTCGATCCGGGAGAGGTAGGGCTGCACCATGGCGGTGCGCCCGGATGCGTGCAGGGCGGCCGCGTGCGCGGCGGCCAGGTCGCGCTGGTGGGGGGCGTAGCGGGCGGTGTCCTGCGCGCCGGCCGAGACGGACGGCTTGACGACGAAGTGGCCGTCCCCGGGCAGCGGTACGTCCTCGCCGGGGGCGGCGAACCGGGTGGGGACGACGGGGATGCCCTGGTCGGCGAGGTCGTGCAGGTAGCGCTTGTCCGTGTTCCACCGGACCACGCCGGCGGGGTTGTCCAGCAGGGTGGCGGCCTCGACGGCGTCGGCCCAGGCGAGGAACCGGGGCCGCTGGAGGGCGTAGTCCCACGTCGACCTGATGGCCACGGCGGAGTAGCGCGACCAGTCGCGGTCGGGGTCGTTCCAGTCCGCCGCCTCGGCTTCCAGGCCGCGGGCGCGCAGCGCCTCCAGCAGCACGGGAAGGTCCGAGTCGTGGGCCAGTCCCAGGGCCGAGGTGGCGACGGCCACCCTGGTCGTGCCGGTCATGTGCGTGTCCTCCGCGGTGGGGTGTCGGTTCCGTTGCCGCGCCCGTGGCCGCGGCAACGACCGGCCACTGTGCCACACGGTGGATCTCCCGCCCATGCGGTTTTCCCGGCTATCGGGAGCGCTTGCCGCTTGCCGGGTCGCGTCTGCCGTTGGTGTGGCGGCCGCGTACCCACATCGGCAGGGCGAACCAGCACAGCAGGTACCAGGTCAGGACGCCGGCGACCAGCCAGGGGACGATGTCGTCGCCGGTGGTGACGCGCAGGATGAGGGAGAGCGCGGACACGAGGGTCGCGAGCAGGAGGACGATGCCCACCATCGTGAGCCGGGAGGCCCACATCACCGCCTCGGGCTTGATCCTGCGGCCCGTGACGATCCGGTGGAAGGCGACCGGGCCTATGAGCGCGCCGGTCGCGAGAGAGCCCAGGACGACGGTGATGACGTAGATCGTCCGGTCGGGCTCGTCCAGCTGCTGGAAGTGCGCGGTGAACGCGACGGTCAGCAGGAAGCCGAAGAGGATCTGGACGCCGGTCTGGACGACCCTGATCTCCTGGACCAGTTCCTGCCACTGGCGGTCCGCCCGTTCCTGGCGGGTCTCGTTGCGTCCGTTGCCGCGGTACTTGCCGTCGGCGGAGGCGGAGTCGGGGTCGCGGTCGTCGGCGTGGGCAGGGTCCCTGTCGTGGTTCTGGTCCTCGTCCTGTCGGCGGGTGGCGGTGTCGTCGTCCGGCATGCTGGCTCCCTCGGGCATCCCGTCCGGTCCGGACGGGTGGCTCCCGTCCGCCCGGAAGTGGAGGACGTGGATGCGTATGACCGGTCGCCGGCCGGTCAAACCCCTGTTCGGCCCGCGGGCCGGTCAGCCGCGGGGGGCCTCCCCGGTCATGACGGCGTGGAAGGCCGACATGCAGGGCAGGCAGTGGCGGTCCGTGTCGCTCCTGCCGGCCGGCAGGAGGGGGCTTCCGCAGAGGGTGGCGGACCGGTCGCGGGCGACGACGTGCCAGACCGGGCCGGGCCCGCTGGTCGCCTCGCCGAGGTGCATCTCGTACATGGGGCCTCCCCGTCGGGTGGACTGCTCTACGTCCACCACACCAGGGCATCGCCCACAAGGCCTCGACGAATGGGCCGTACGGGTGACCCGCGGCGGTCCGCGGGGGAAAATGGAAAAACCCCGGAGCGATTCTGCTTCCGAGGGAAGGGGAGCGGTATATTGGATTCTTCGCGTCTGCTTTTCGAGAGCGGGCGCGGAGCAGCCTCACGAGGACACTATATCGGGTCGGGAGTGGAATTGTCAACCGCGGAATTCCGTAATGAGCAGCAATTCGTCGACGGGCTCTACGCGCGCCTCGACGACCTGCGTGACCAGGCCGAACGTGCCGTGCGTGAGGCCCTCGCCAAAGGTGCGGGCAACGGTTTCCAGGCACGTCTGGAGCGCGACGTCCTCGTCGCGGAGCAGTCCGGGCTGCTTTCCGCCCTGAACTCCGGGGAGAACGGCCTCTGCTTCGGCCGGCTCGAGTTCTCCGACGGCCGCGACCACCACATCGGCCGTATCGGCATCCGGCAGGACGACGCCGACCGCACGCCCCTCGTCCTGGACTGGCGTGCCGACGTCGCCCGCCCCTTCTACCTCGCCACCGGCCACCACCCGATGGGCCTGCGCCGCCGCCGGCACATCACCACACACGACCGCGAGGTCACCGCCCTGCACGACGAGATCCTCGACCTCGCCGACCCCGAGCGCACCGGCCTCGAAGGCGCGGACGCCGACGCCGTGCTGCTCGCCGCGCTCGACGCGGCCCGCACCGGCCGCATGCACGACATCGTCGAGACCATCCAGGCCGAGCAGGACCGCATCATCCGCTCCCCCCACCAGGGCGTCCTGGTCGTCGAGGGCGGCCCCGGCACCGGCAAGACGGCCGTCGCCCTGCACCGCGCCGCCTACCTGCTGTACGCCCGCCGCGAGTTGCTCGCCAAGCGCGGCGTCCTGATCGTCGGCCCGAACCCCGCCTTCCTCGGCTACATCGGCGAGGTGCTCCCCGCCCTGGGCGAGACCGGCGTGCTCCTCGCCACCATCGGCGAACTCTTCCCCGGGGTGGAGGCGGCAGGCACCGACAGCCCGGCCGCCGCCGAGATCAAGGGCCGCGCCGGGATGGCCGACGTCCTCGCCCGCGCCGTCGCCGACCGGCAGACCCTCCCCGACGCGCTGCCCGCCGGGAGCGGCGAGGACAACGACCTCGTCCCCGAGCCGGCCCTGGAGATCGACCACGACGCATACGGCACCCTGCTGCTCGACCGGACCATGGCGCACGCGGCCCGGGACCGCGCGCGGGCCACCGGCCTGCCGCACAACCTGGCCCGCCCCTACTTCGCGTTCTCCGTCATCGACTCCCTGACCGCGCAGCTCGCCGACCGGCTCGGCGCCGACCCCTTCGGCGGCCCCAACCTGCTCGGCGCCGACGACATCGCCCAGCTCGGCAAGGAGATCGCCACCAGTGCCGACGTGCACGCCGCGATCGACCTGCTGTGGCCGCCGCTCACCCCGGACCGCCTCGTCGCCGACTTCCTCGCCGATCCGGCCCACCTGCCGGAGGAGGAGGCCGCGCTGATCCGCCGGCCCGACTCCGGTCCCGGCGACTGGACGCCCGCCGACATCCCGCTCCTCGACGAGGCCGCCGAACTCCTCGGCGTCGACGACAGCGCCCGGCGCGCCGCGCAGGAGCGCGCCCGGCAGGAGCGGATCGAGTACGCGCAGGGTGTCCTGGACCTGTCGGCCGGCTCGGAGTCGTACGAGTTCGAGGACATGGAGAACGAGTACCTCGCCGCCCACGACATCATCGACGCCGAGCGGATGGCCGAGCGGCACGAGGAGGCCGACCACCGCAGCACCGCCGAACGGGCCGCGGCCGACCGTACGTGGGCCTTCGGGCACGTCATCGTGGACGAGGCGCAGGAGCTGTCCGCGATGGCGTGGCGGCTGCTGATGCGCCGCTGTCCGACCCGCTCCATGACCCTCGTCGGCGACCCCGCGCAGACCGCCGAGGAGGCCGGGTGCGGCTCGTGGGCGGAGGTCCTGAAGCCGTACGTGGGCGACCGCTGGGAGCTGGTCCGGCTCGGCGTCAACTACCGCACGCCGGCCGAGATCATGGACGTCGCCGCTGCCGTGCTGCGGGCCCGCCACCCCGGATTCGAGCCGCCGCGGTCGGTGCGGTCCACCGGGCGCCGCCCCTGGCTGCGCCTCGCGGGCGGCGGGGGGCCTGCCGGCCTCGCCGCGGAGGTCGCGGACGCCGTGCGGCGGGGTACGCCGGTCGAGGGCCGGCTCGCGGTGATCGCCCCGCGGGCCCTGCACGCGGCCATCGCGGACCGGGTGCCCGGGGTGCGGGCCGGGGCGGAGCCCGACCTCACCCGCAGGGTGGTGCTGCTGGAGCCGCGGCAGGCCAAGGGCTTGGAGTTCGACTCGGTCGTGGTCGTGGAGCCCGCCGACTTCGCACCGAGCGACCTGTACGTCGCCCTCACGCGCGCCACGCAGAGCCTCGGCGTGATCCACGGAGGGCGGCTGCCCGAGGGGCTGGCGGAGGCCCTGGAGGGCGTGGCGGAGTAGGCGCAGAAGGGGATGGGCGGGGGCCGCGGCCGCCGCCCATCCGGCGCGGTGTAACGGCGGACGGGTGTCGGTGCGCCCCTCTGGTGTGAAGCAGTGAATCGGTGCTTCAATCCTTCACGTGCCGTACCGCCGCCCCCCTGCCGTGCAGGCCCGCCTCGACGCCCGTCGCGACCGCGTCCTGGAAGCCGCCGTCCTCCTGCTGTCCCGCGAGGGGTACGCCGGCTGCTCCGTCGCCGCCATCGCAGCCGAGGCGGGCATCTCCACCGGCAGCGTCTACCAGGCGTTCTCCGGCAAGTCCGAACTCGCCGCCGCCCTCTTCCGCACCCTGGTCGCCCGCGAGGTCGAGGCCGTGGCCGCGGCGGCGGACCGCCCCGGCACCGCCGCCCAGCGGGTCGCCGCCGCCGCCGAGACATTCGCCGGCCGCGCGCTCCAGGCACCGCGACGGGCCTTCGCCCTGCTCGCCGAACCCGCCGACCAGGCCGTCGAGACGGAGCGCCTGGTCTTCCGCCGGGCGTTCCGGGACGTGTTCGCCGACCGCATCGCCGACGGGGTCGCGGCCGGCGAACTCCCCCCGCAGAACCCCGACCTGACGGCCGCCGCCCTCGTCGGCGCGATAGCCGAGGCGCTCGTCGGGCCGCTCGCCGACGGGGACGCGGCCCCCGGCGACGTCGTGCCCGCCCTCGTCACCTTCACCCAGCGTGCCCTTGGAGGACACGATGCCCCGGACGCATGAGGTCACCAACCAGGTCCCGCCCCACCACGGCTACGACGCGGCCGCCGACCCGGCCCTGCTGGAGGCCGTCGCCCGGGAGGGTGCGGACTGGGCAGTGCCCGAGCTCCACCGCCTCGGCGTGCTCGCCGGATCCGAACAGGCCGGCGAGTGGGGGCGCCTGGCCAACGAGAACCCGCCCGTGCTGCGCACCCACGACCGCTGCGGCCACCGCATCGACGAGGTCGAGTTCCACCCGTACTGGCACGAGCTGATGCGCACCGCCGTCTCCCACGGGCTGCACGCGGCACCCTGGACCGAGGACCGCCCCGGCGCGCACGTCGCGCGCGCCGCCAAGTTCATCGTGTGGGGGCAGGTCGAGGCCGGGCACACCTGCCCCGTCTCGATGACGTACGCCGCCGTCCCGGCGCTCCGCACCACGCCCGGTCTCGCCTCCTGGCTGGAGCCGCTGCTCGGCTCGCGCACGTACGACTTCGGGCTGCGCCGGCCCGACACCAAGGCCGGGCTGATCGCCGGGATGTCGATGACGGAGAAGCAGGGCGGCTCCGACGTGCGTGCCAACACCACGACGGCCGTCCCGGCCGGGGACGGCACGTACCGGCTCACCGGGCACAAGTGGTTCACGTCCGCCCCCATGTCCGACGTGTTCCTGACGCTGGCGCAGGCCCCGGGCGGGCTGTCCTGCTTCCTGCTGCCGCGCGTACTGCCCGACGGCAGCCGCAACCGGCTTCTGCTCCAGCGGCTCAAGGACAAGCTGGGCAACCGGTCCAACGCGTCGGCGGAGATCGAGTACGAGGACGCCTTCGGGTGGCTGGTCGGGGAGGAGGGGCGCGGGGTCGCCACCATCATCGAGATGGTCAACACCACCCGGCTCGACTGCGTCCTCGGCGGCGCTGCCGGCCTGCGCCTCGGCACCGTCCGGGCCGTCCACCACGCCACCCACCGGCGGGCCTTCGGCAAGGCGCTGATCGACCAGCCGCTCATGCGGAACGTCCTCGCCGACCTGGCGCTCGAATCGGAAGCCGCCACCGCGGCCGCGCTGCGGCTGGCCGGCGCCACGGACCGGGTCGCCCGCGGGGACTCGGACGAGGCGGTACTGCGCCGGATCGCCCTGGCCGTCACCAAGTACTGGGTGTGCAAGCGGGCCCCCGGCCACGCGGCCGAAGCGCTGGAATGCCTGGGCGGCAACGGCTACATCGAGGACTCCGGCATGCCGCGCCTCTACCGCGAGGCGCCGCTGTCCTCCATCTGGGAGGGCTCGGGGAACGTCGCGGCGCTGGACTCGCTGCGGGCGATGGCCCGGCAGCCGGAGACCGTCGAGGCCTTCTTCGCCGAGGTCGGGCGGGCGGCCGGCGCGGACCGGCACCTGGACGCTGCCGTCGCCGGACTGCACAAGCAGCTCGCCGACCCCGCCGAAGCCGAGTACCGGGCCCGGCAGCTCACCGAGACCATGGCGCTCGTGTTCCAGGCCGCGCTCCTCCAGCGCCACGCCCCGGGCGCCGTGGCCGACGCGTTCTGCGCCTCCCGGCTGGGCGGCGAGCACGGAGGGGCCTACGGGACCCTGCCGACCGGCGTGGACGTCGAGGCGGTGCTGGCGCGGGCGCGGACGGAGAGCGCCGTCTGATCCCGAGCGGTCCGGGTGCCGAAGGCCGCGGCGGCCGTCCGCCGGAACCGCAACCGGAGGAGGGCACCCGTACGTCTCCACCGCCGACGGCGGCAAGGCGGCAGCGGCGGCGACAGGGGACCGGCATGGGACGCAGGCGCGGCGGGGCGGCACTGAGGGTGGCCGCGGCGGTGGCGGCGGGAGTGATGGGTCTCGCGGCCTGCTCGCCGGAGGAGGAGCCGACCGTGTCGCCCTCCGTCTCCTCCTCCGCTGCTCCGCCGGGGTCGCCGGTGCCGCCGTCGCCGACATCGGTACCGCTGCCGGCGGGGACGCCGGCCGTCCGTACCGGGGTGCCCTGGCACCTCGACCGGCTCGACCAGCGCACCGGCCCCCTCGACGGCCGGTTCGCGGCGGGCACCGACGGCAGCGGGGTCCGCGTCTACGTGCTGGACACGGGGCTCGATCTGAAGCACCCCGAATTCGGCGGGCGGGCCGTCCTCGGCGCCGACTTCGTCGGCGACCCCGATGCCGGGGACTGCTTCGACGGCGGCGGCCTCGGCCACGGCACGTTCGTCGCCGGCATCATCGCGGGCCGGACGCACGGTGTCGCCCCCGGCGCGGAGGTCGTCCGCGTGCAGGCCATCGCCTGCGAGGAGGGCAGCGGCCCCGGGGCCCGCAAGGACGCGGGCCCGTCTGCCGGCCCGTCTGCCGACGCGGCCGTCATCAGGGCCGTGGAGTGGGTCGCGGCCCACGCGCGCCGCCCCGCCGTGGCCAACATGTCGCTCAACCTCAAGGAGAGGTCTCCGGCCCTGGACGCCGCGGTCGAGCGCCTGATCGCCTCGGGGATTCCGGTGGTCGTGTCGGCCGGCAACTTCGCCGACGACGCCTGCGCCCACTCCCCGGCCGGGGCGCGCGGCGCGATCGTCGTCGCCGCGTCCACGCGCGGCGACCGGCACTGGACCGACGGGTCCGCACACGGCTCCGGCCACGGGTCCTGCGTGGACCTGTACGCGCCGGGCGCCGAGATCACCTCCGCGCTCGCCGGCGCGGGAACCACCACCGCCGACGCCCCGGCGACCTCGTGGGCCGCCCCCCACGCCACCGGCGCGGTCGCCCTCCACCTCGCCACCCACCCGTCCGCCACCCCCGCCCAGGTCCGCGCGGCGATCCTCGGCCGGACGGTGCCCGCCGCACTCGGCGACGTGCCCGCCGGAACCCCGAACCGGCTGCTGCACACAGGGGGCCTCTGACCCGGGCTCGTGGGTCCCGCGGCGTCAGGCGGGGGTGAGGGTGCCCAGGCGGTCCTCGATCGTCTGGGCGGCGTCCAGGCACAGGTCCTCGCGGAAGGGCCGGCCGATGATCTGCACGCCCTGGGGGAGGCCGTCGGCCAGGCCCGTGGGAACGGCGACCGCGGGGACGCCCGCGAAGCTCGTCGCCGTGCAGAGGCGCATCGCCGAGGCGACGCGGTCCCGGCCGGCGGGGTCCCGTGACTCCAGGCCCGGTTCGACGGGCGGTTCCGTGAACGACGGGCCCAGCAGGAGCGGCCAGGTGTCCAGGAACTGCGCCCAGGAGCGGCGGATGCCCAGCCAGGTGCCCATGAGCCCGATCAGGTCCTCGGCCGTGGCGGGCGGCGTGCGGTCCATCGCGAACCTGATGTAGCGGCTGCCCTCCTCGCCGAGGAGGGCGCTCACCGCCGGCCAGGCCGGGGCGAACTCGGCCAGGGTGATGCGGTTGTAGGCGTCGAGGGCCTCTTCGAGCCGGGGCACGTCCGGGACCTCGGTGACGGCGTGGCCGGCGTCGGCGAGGGCGCTGGCCGCGGCGTCCACGGCCGCGCGGACGTCGGGGTGGACGCCGTGCCCGCCCGGGTCCGCGACCACCGCGACGCGGAGGGGGCGGCGGAGGGGCTCGCCGCGCAGGGGCGCCGGGACGGCTCGCGGATCGCGCGGGTCGGTGCCCGCGAGGGCCTCGAAGGCGAGCCGCAGATCGCCCACCCGGCGGGCCAGCGGACCGTCGGTCACCAGCATCTGGGAGGCCGGGCCGGGGTCGGCGGGGCCGAGTACGCGGTGGTCCGCCGGGAAGCGGCCGGGCGTCGGCTTGAGCGCCGCGACCCCGCAGAACTGGGCGGGGATGCGGAGCGAGCCGCCCGAGTCGTTGCCCAGGCCGAGGGCGGCCATGCCGGTGGCGACCGCCACCGCGTCGCCGCCGCTGCTGCCGCCCGGGGTGCGGGCCGGATCCCACGGGTTGACCGTGTCCCCGTACAGCTCGCTGCGGGTGTGCATGCCGGCCAGGACCAGGGTGGGGAGGTTGGAGTGGCCGAGCGGGATGGCGCCGGCCGCGCGGAGGCGCGCCACCGGCGGTGCGTCGGTTTCGGCGATCATGCCGCGGAAGCGGGGCACCCCGAGTGTGGTCGCCGCGCCGGCCAGGGGGGTTGTCTCCTTGACCGTGAACGGTACGCCCGCGAGCGGCCCCAGGTCCTCGCCGGCCGCACGGCGGGCGTCGATGCGGGCCGCGTCCGCGCGGGCCCGCTCGGTGGTGAGCTGGGTGATCGCGTTGAAGCGCGGGTTGGTTGCGGAGATGCGGTCCAGGTGGATCTGCAGGAGTTCCGCGGCCGAGACCTCGCCCTTGCGTACGGCCTCCGCCTGGGCCGCGGCCGACCGTTGCCACAGGGCCTGCTGCATGGGTCTTCCTTCCGTCCGTCAAGTGATGCGGTTGTATCGGAACCTTAGGGCATGTAGCGATGCGGTCGTATCGAATAAGGTGGGCGGCTGGTGGAGGGAGGGCGTCGTGCCCCGACAGATCGATCACGAGAGCCGGCGCCGGCTCATCGCGGAAGCCGTGTGCCGCCTCGCCGACGAGAGCGGACTGGAAGGCGTGACGCTGCGCGATGTCGCCACTCGGGCAGGGGTCTCGATGGGGGCGGTGCAGCGGTGCTTCCGGACCAAGGACGAGATGCTGCTCTTCGCGCTCCGCCACGTCGGCGACCGCATCGGCGAGCGGGTACGGGCGAGCGTGGTGCGCAGCCCGGCCCAGTCGGCGGCCACGGCGCTCGGGCATGCCGCCGCCGAGGTCGCGTTGTTGCGGGAGGAGCACCGGGCCGAGGCCCGCGTGTGGCTCGCGTTCCTCGCGCAGGCCGTGGTGACGGAGCCGCTGGCCCGTGTGGTGCGGGCCGGCTATGCGGAGTGGTGCGGGTCCTTCGCCCGGCTCGTCGCCGAGGCGGCTCCCGGCGCCGACCCCGAGCGTGAGGCACGGGCGCTGCTGGCCCTGGCCGACGGGCTCACCGTGCACGTGCTGGTCGGGCACCTCACGCCCGGCGAAGCCCAGGACGTGCTGCACGGACACGTGGCGGGGCTGTGGGAGCGCCGTCCGGCGGTCGGTGGCGCGCGCTGAAGCGGCGCGGCGCCACCGCGGGGGGCCCCGGCTGGCCCTACTGTCTCCCGCATGGCTGAGACGTTCGATCACAACCCGCAGGTATGGACCGCCGGACGGCTGCGCGAGGCGCTTGCCGCTCTTCCCGACGAGACCCCGATCCACATCGGCGTCGCGGACAGCCCCGGTGATTTCGACAGCTACGGCGACCACGTCCTGGTGGCCGCCGAGCCCGTGGAACTGGAGATCGACGGGGAGGCGTGCGTGCAGTTCACCCTCTTCGCCGATGCCCTGGCCGGTGTCTACCACCTCGATCTGGACTGAGAACCCCGGAAGCGGGCCCCGCCGCGGGCCCGCGCGCCGCCTCCGACGGGAAGAGCCGGGCCCGGCGACGTAGCCTGGTCTGAACGCCCGCCCGCGCACCCGGGGAGGCGGCGCATGACCGACCCGCACGGATTCCTGCATACCCCCCGCAGCCCCGTTCCGCCACGGCCCGCCGGCGAGCGGCTGGGGGACTGGCGCGAGGTGTACGCGGGGCAGGCGCTGCTGCCCCTGGTGTCCGCCCAGGCCAACCGGTGCATGGACTGCGGGGTGCCGTTCTGCCACGGTGCCTGCCCGCTGGGGAACCTGATCCCCGAGTGGAACGCGTACGCCGCCCGCGGGGACTGGCGGGCGGCCTCGGAGCGGCTCCACGCCACGAACAACTTTCCCGAGTTCACCGGGCGCCTCTGCCCGGCTCCCTGCGAGGACGCGTGCGTGCTCGCCCTGGAGAACGCCCCGGTGACCATCAAGAACGTCGAGCAGGCCATCGCCGACCACGCCTGGGAGAGCGGGCATGTCGCCGCGGCCCCGCCCGGCCGGCACAGCGGGCGGACCGTCGCGGTGATCGGTTCCGGGCCCGCCGGGCTCGCCGCGGCGCAGCAGCTGACGCGGGTCGGCCACACCGTCGTCGTCTACGAGCGCGACGACCGGCTCGGCGGGCTCCTGCGGTACGGCATCCCCGCGTTCAAGATGGAGAAGTCGCACCTGGAGCGGCGGATCGCGCAGATGCGGGACGAGGGCACCGTCTTCCGCGCCGGGGCCGACGTGGGCGGCGCCGTGGACGCGGTGGAACTGCGCCGCCGCCACGACGCCGTCGTCGTCGCCGTCGGGGCCGGGCAGCCGCGCGAGCTGGACGTCGGCGGGAGGGCGCTGGCGGGCGTCCACCAGGCGATGGACTACCTGGTGAGCGCCAACCGGGTGGGCGAGGGCGATGCCGCGGAGCCGTGGATCACGGCCCGAGGGCGGCGCGTCGTCGTCGTGGGCGGCGGGGACACCGGATCCGACTGCGTCGGCACCGCCCTGCGCCAGGGAGCCGTGTCGGTCGTGCAGATCGACATCAACCCCGAGCCCGGAAGCGGGCGGGCCGGCCACGAGCCCTGGCCGGTGTACCCGAAGGTGTACCGGATCTCGCACGCGCACGAGGAGGCCCGGGGGCGGCAGGGGTCCGACCCCCGGCTCTTCGCCCTGGCCACCCTGCGGCTCGAGGGCGACGCCGCCGGACGCGTACGCGCCCTGCACCTGACCCGCGTGGAGCCGCAGGACCGCAGCCCCGTGCCCGGCACAGGGCAGGTCGTCGAGGCCGAGCTGGTCCTGCTGGCCCTCGGCTTCTCGGGGCCCGAGCGCGGATGCGGGCTGGAAGGGCAGCTGGGCCTGGTCCGGGACGGGCGCGGCAACTTCGCCCGCGACGCCGGGTTCGCGGCACCGGGCGCTGACGGGGTGTTCGTCGCCGGTGACGCCGGGCGCGGGCAGTCCCTCGTGGTGTGGGCGATCGCCGAGGGGCGTGCTGCGGCCGCCGCCGTGGACCGCGCGCTGGCCGGGCGGACCGAGTTGCCCTCGCCGGTGCGCGCCGACGACCGGCCCCTGACCGCCTGACCGGCACGGCACAATCATCGGGTGACTGGAGACCCCTTTCTGTGGCTGGAAGACGTGGAAGGCGAGGCCGCGCTGGCGTGGGTCGCCGAGCGGAACGCCGAGACCGCCGCCGCGCTCGCCGCCGACCCCCGGTTCGACGCCCTGCGAGCCGAACTGCGGGATGTGCTCGACGATGCGGAGCGCATCCCCTACACCCGCCGCCGCGGGGAGCACCTGTACAACTTCTGGCGTGACGCCGACCGGGCCAAAGGCGTGTGGCGGCGCACCACGTTGGAGCAGTACCGCAAGGACGAACCGGCCTGGGAGACCCTCCTCGACATCGACGCGCTCGCCGCGGCCGAAGGCGAGGAATGGGTCTGGGCCGGCGCGTCCGTGCGCCACCCCGAGTACCGGCGAGCCCTGGTGATGCTCTCCCGCGACGGTTCGGACGCCGTCGAGGTGCGCGAATTCGACCTGGAGCGGCGGGAGTTCGTCGAAGGAGGGTTCCGGGTCGCCGAGGCGAAGACCCGGATCGCCTGGATCGACGAGGACACCGTCTTCGTCGGCACCGACCTCGGCCCCGGCTCCCTGACCGCGTCCGGATACCCGCGCACCGTCCGGCGCTGGCGCCGCGGCACCCCGCTGGAGGACGCGCAGACCGTCTTCGAGGCCGAGGCCGGTGACGTGTCCGCCTCCGGCTGGCACGACCCGACGCCCGGCTTCGAGCGGTCCTTCGTCTCCCGCTACCACGACTTCTTCCGGTACGAGGTCCACCTGGTCGACGGAGAGCGGCTCGTACGGATCGACGTACCCGACGACGCCGGGAAGTACGTATGGCGGGAGTGGCTCGTCGTCACCCCCCGGAGCCCGTGGCTGGGGCAGCCTGCCGGGTCGCTGCTCGTCTTCGACTTCGACGACTTCCTGGCCGGCGACCGCACGCCCCAGGTGCTGTTCGCGCCCGACGGGCGGACCGCCCTCGCCGGGCACTCCTGGACCCGACGCCACCTCGTGCTGGACACCCTCGCGGACGTCGCCACCCGGCTGGAGGTCCTCACCCCGGGGCCCGGCGGGTGGAGCCGGCGGCCGCTCGCCGAGGTGCCGCCGCTGTCGTCGGCCTCGATCACCGACACCGACCCGTACACCTCCGACGAGTACTTCCTCGACGTGTCCGGCTTCCTCCAGCCGTCCACCCTCACCCGCGGGCACATCGGCGCCGACTCGGACGTGCTCAAGCAGGCCCCCGCCCGCTTCGAGACGGCCGGCCTGGCCGTACGGCAGTTCTTCGCCCGGTCCGCGGACGGCACCGCCGTGCCGTACTTCGTCGTCGGCCCCGCCGAGTACGACAGGCCCGGGCCAGCCCTGCTCTACGGGTACGGCGGCTTCCGCGACCAGCAGACGCCCGGCTACGACGCCCTCACCGGGCGTGCCTGGCTCGCCCGCGGCGGCACCTACGCCGTCGCCAACATCCGCGGCGGCTCCGAGTACGGGCCCGACTGGCACCGCGCCGCCCTCGGCGCCGACCGGGTACGGGCCTTCGAGGACTTCGCGGCCGTCGCCGCCGACCTCACCGCCCGCGGCATCACCACCCCGAGCCGGCTCGGCATCACCGGCGCCAGCAACGGCGGCCTCCTCATGGGCGCCATGCTCGTCCGCCACCCCGAGCTGTTCGGCGCCGTCGTCGCCCGCGTCCCGCTGCTGGACATGCTCCGCTACCACCGGCTGCTCGCCGGCGCGTCCTGGACCGCCGAGTACGGCGACCCGGACGACCCCGCCGACCGCCCCCACCTGGAGGCGATCTCCCCGTACCACCACCTCGCCGCGGACCGCCCCTACCCGCCGGTGCTGCTCATGACCTCGACCCGCGACGACCGCGTCCACCCCGGGCACGCCCGCAAGGCCGCCGCCCGGCTCCGCGAACTCGGCCACCGGGTCCTCTTCCACGAGAACACCGGCGGCGGCCACGGCGGCGCCTCCGACAACGAGCAGGCCGCCGCGAACGAGGCGCTCGCCTTCACCTTCCTGTGGCAGCACCTGGGGGACACCGCCGCACCCTGACCGAAAACCCTTCGCCGGGGCACCGGGGCGTCACCCACGACGAACGGCTGCGAGCAACGCCCTGCTGCCCGAGCCGCTGCTGTGGCCGCTGTACGCCGTCGCCGCCGGGGTCTCCGCCCTGGCGGGGCTCCAACGGCCCGCGCGGCCGGCTGGACCGGCACCCGGCCGGTTTTCTGGGGCGGCGGGCTGCTGTGCCTGGCCGCCGTCGCGGCCCTCGCCGCCCTGCTGCCCTCGCTGGTGACGTACGACTCGGAGACCGGCGAGGACGCGCGGCGGCGGCGGGGGCCGCCCTTCCCGCCGCAGTCGCGCCCGCCCAGGGGGGCGGAAGCACCACGGCGGGGCCAATCGAAGGGAATCCGCCCGGACATCCGGACCATTCGTTGCATCGGCCGCATTGCGTACCTATGGTCCACAGGCGTTCGACGTTGGCTTTCCACGCGACCACCGGAGGTCCGTATGCCCGTCCGCACATCCCCCATGATCCTGGCGGCAGCCGCGCTGCTCTCCCTCGGGCTCCCGGCGGTCGCCGCGGACGCGGCCGAGGAGGCGACCTGCTTCGGCCGCACCGCGACGATCACCGGGACCGGGAAGATCACCGGGACGGAGGGCGACGACGTCATCGTCGGGTCGGCCGCGGCGGACACCATCGACGGGCTCGGCGGCAACGACCTGATCTGCGGCCTCGCCGGCGACGACACCCTGGCCGGCGGCCTCGGCAACGACCAGCTGGACGGCGGGGAGGGCTCCGACCTCGTACGCGGCGACCTGATCGGCACCCGGGCGGACGTGGACGGCGGCGGCAACGACGTCATCTTCGGCGGCCCGGGCGACGACCGGCTCGGCGGCGACAGCATCGCGTTCGGCGGCAGCGCCTCGGGCGGCGGCAACGACATGGTGTTCGGCGGCGACGGCAACGACGCCATCATCGGCGACAGCCGCGGCGGCATCAACGCCTCCGGCGGCGGCAACGACGTCCTCGACGGCGGTCCCGGGGACGACGAGCTGACGGGCGACTCCTCGGCGGAGGCCACCGCCACCGGCGAGGGCAACGACGTCCTCAGCGGCGGCCCCGGCCAGGACACCCTCATCGGCGACGCCCTCTCGGGCCACGTCGCCCGCGGCCGCGGCGACGGCGCCGACTCCCGCCCCGGCGCCTCGCCGTCCCCGGCCGCGGGCCGCCCCGCCCCGGCGAAGCCCGCGGCCCCCGCCCCGGTGAAGCCCGCGGCCCCCGCCCCGGACCCGGCAGCCGACGCGGCGGCGGGCGGCAACGACGTCATGGACGGCGGCGACGGGGCGACCGACACCTGCGACGGCAAGGGCGGCTCCGACATCGCCCTCGCCTGCGAGACCACCACGAACGTCCCGTAGCGCCCGGCGGCCTGCGCTGCCGCCGCCAGGTGCCCCGGCCGGCGGTCAGGACGGTTGGCGGAGGCATTCGATCCGGTAGTCGCCTGTTTCCGGGTCGGTCGTCACGCCGTGGGCCTCGCTGTGGAAGCCGGGGAACGCGCGGTCGAAGGACTCCAGGGCGCGCAGGTAGCGGAGCAGGGGGCCGGTTTCGGGGCCGGTCGACTCGCCCGGCATCAGGACCGGGATGCCGGGCGGGGTCACCGTCACCATGGCCGCTGCCACCCGGTTCGCGGCGTCGGCCAGCCGGACGCGTTCGGTGCCGCCGCGGATGAGCTGCTGGTAGCACGCGCGGGGCGGGGCGACCGGCTCGGGCAGCTCCTGGAAGGCCGTGTCCAGGGCGGTGATCAGCTCGGCGTGCGTCAGGTGCTCGTGCATGCGGGTGCACAGGCCGCGCAGGGTGGTGCCGGCGTAGCGCCGCGGGAACCGCTCGACCAGGCCCGGCAGCACCCGGTCGAGCGGGGCGTCCGCGTCGTGGAGGGCCTTGAAGTCCATGAGGGCGTCCATGAGGGTGCCCCACTTGCCCTTGGTGATGCCCATGGAGAACAGCACCAGCGCGGTGTAGCTGTCGGTCTTCTCCACGACGATGCCGCGGGCGGCCAGGTACGCGGTGAGGATGCGCGCCGGGATGCCCCACTCGTGCGTCTTCCCGGTGGCGGTGACGCCCGGGCAGGTCAGGGTCACCTTGACCGGGTCGAGCAGGCAGTAGCCGTCGGTCAGGTCCCGGAAGCCGTGCCAGGCGGCGCCGGGCTCCAGGTGCCAGCAGCCCGGCTCGCGGCTCAGCAGCGCGGCCGGGGCCTCGGCGAACGGCATGCGCTCGCCGGTGGCCGGGTCGGTGACGGTGTCCGGCTGCCAGACGCCGAAGAACCAGTCGGGCCGGTCGCCGGCGGCCGCGATCCGCCGCCCGGTGCGCACCACGGCCTGCCGGAACCGGATCGCCTCGGTGACCGCCTCGTCGACCAGCCACCGCCCCTGCGGCCCGTCCATCATCGCCGCCGCCACGTCCAGCGAGGCGATCGCCGGGTACAGCGGGGACGTCGTCCCGTGCATCATGAACGCCTCGTTGAACCGCTCGTGTTCGACGGGCGCCCGCGGCGCCGACCGGACGTGCACCATGGCGCACTGCGACAGCGCCGCCAGCAGCTTGTGGGTCGACTGGGTGGCGAACACCGTGGGCCGCTGCGGCCCTTCGGCGGTGTCGGGGAAGGTGTCCGGGCCGACGGCCATGCCGTACCGGCCCGCGTACAGCGGGTGGAAGCGGGCGTACGCGAACCAGGCCTCGTCGAAGTGGAGGCGCGGCGTGCTCGGGGCGAGGGCGCGGGCGGCTGCGACCGTGTCGTAGCACAGCCCGTCGTACGTGGAGTTGGTGAGCACCGCGTACTGCGCGTCCCGGGAGAGCGCCCCGGCCGTGAGCGGGTTCGCGGCGATGCGGGCGGCGACCGCCGCCGGGTCGGTCTCGGCCGGCGGGAGGGGACCGGCCAGCCCGTAGCCGTTGCGGGTCGGCACCAGGTAGACGGGGCGGGCGCCGGAGATGACCAGACCGTGCAGCACGGACTTGTGGCAGTTGCGGTCGACGAGCGCGATCTCGTCGGAGGTGGCGCTGTAGTGGCCGACCATGCGGTCGGCCGTCGAGTCGCCGTGGAGGACGAAGTAGGTGCGGTCGGCGCCGAAGACGCGGGCGGCGTTCCGCTCGGCCTCGCCGATCGGCCCGTTGTGCTCGAAGAGCGACCCCAGCTCCCCGACCGAGATCGACAGGTCGCTGCGGAAGAGGCGCTCGCCGTAGTAGTCGAAGAACGCCCGGCCCGCAGGGGACTTGAGGAAGGCGACACCGCCGGAGTGGGCCGGGGTGTGCCACGAGTACTCGTGCGCGTCGTCGAAGCGGCGCAGGGCCTTGAAGAACGGGGGCAGCAGGTCCCGGTGGTAGTTCCGGGCGGCGGTGCCCACGCGGCCGGCGATGAACGACGGCGTGTCCTCCAGGGGCCAGATGTAGCCGACGACGGTCTCGGAGACCCACAGGGGCAGCCGCTCCAGGTCCTGGTCGGCCTCGTCGGCCATGACGAGGAAGACGGGCAGGTCCTTGAAGCGGCGGCCGATGTGGCGCAGTACGTCGCCGCCGCCCCCGGCATCCGCGGGGGCGCCGGCCCCGTCCGGCAGGTCCCAGGCGACGACGGCGGCGCTCAGTCCCGCCTCCGTGCGGAGTGCGGCCCGGGCGTCGGCGGCGTTGGCCGCCCACCGCAGCTCCAGGCCCTCGTTCTCCAACTCCTTGCCGATGCGGCGGATCTGCTCGGCGCTGACGCCGCCGCCCAGGGGGTTCTCACGCAGTGCCAGCAGGACCGTGCCGTTCGCCATGGGCGTCCGCTTTCCGTGGGGGGTGCCGATTGCCTCGGGTGCGACAGTCTTCCGGCTCGGCGGCGTCGGCCGCTGCCCGCCTGCGGGTGCTTCACCCGCAGGTGGGCGCGTGCGCGGCGGTCCTTGACGGGCGGCGTGCGGTGTCCGGGTTCAGCGCGGTACGGCTGCGTGTTCGAGGACGGCGCGGACCTCGTCGGCGATGGCGGTCTCGTTGCCCTCGAACTCGGGTCCGGTGAGCACCTGCGGGTCGGCGGGCAGGCCGGTGAGCACCGGGGTGTGCAGGTGCCCGCCGGGCATGAGCGGGCGCAGGGCGCTCCGCAACCGGTTGCTGCGGTAGGCCACTTCGTTGGACAGGTAGCCGCCTCCGCCGCCCGCGACGGCCCGGGAGCCCGGGGTGGGGCCGTCCGCGCGGTCCACGGGGGCGGTGGCACCCGCGGGTATCTCGGTGACCGACGGGTTGAGCCGGACCGGGTACGGGCTCTGCACGGCCGCCGTGACGGCGCCGGCGGGCAGGGGGGTGCGGATGAACTCGGGGCCGGGGCCGAGGCCGGGGGCGGTCACCGGGTGCGTGCGGGTTCCGCCGGACAGGGAGCGGGTGTTGTCGGGGTACGGGTCTGCGGAGCGGTTGCGGCCCGCCCAGTCCTCCAGGGTGAACTCGCCCGGGTAGCCCTGGCTGACCGTGGTGAGGGTGTCGGCGGAGCCGGGGCCGCCGGCCAGGCGCGGTGTGAAGGCGCGCTCGACGATGCCGGCGTCGAAGTCGGCGTAGCGGACCGGGAGTACGACGGCGCGGACCTCGGCGGTGCTGCCGTCGGCAAGGGTGATGCGGCGGCCGTTCAGGCGGAGCGCGGCGGATCCGGAGGGGTTGGCGCGGCGTATCTCCCCGTCGAGCCCGAAGGGGTCGAAGCCGCTGATGAACACGCGCCGTACGCCGGGGCCGGAGCGGAAGCCGTTGTCGGCGAGTCCGCGGGAGGCATCCTCGAAGCGGCTGCGCAGCGCGGCCCGGTTGACGGTGAACGTCGGTTCCCAGCGGGCGAGTTCCGCGGTCATGGCGACGCGGGCCCAGTACAGGGGGCGGTCGTCGCCGGCGGCGAGGTCGCCGCCGGGCCGTCGGCCCTGGGCGCGGTGGACTGCCGCCTCCCACAGGGCGGTTCCCCAGGCGTCGAGCAGCCGGCCGGCCTCGGCGGGGCCGCGGGCGGAGCACAGGGCCTCGGGGAAGCGGGTCACGAAGGCGCCGAGGCCGCCGCGTTCGACGAGGGCGGAGGTCCGGGGGTCGGCGAGCCGGGCCTGTTCGGCGTCCAGCGGTGCGGCGGGGGAGGTGCGGCAGGAGGGCGCGGCGGAGCCGTCCGCGTGGGCGGGGGAGGCAACTGCCGTGGAGGCGAGGGTGGCGAGGAGGGCCGCGGCGGACGCGGCACGCCGTAAGGACGTCATGCGGTGTGACATTACATAGCGCCCGCCACCGCCCACCAGGCACCCGTGTCCCACCCGCACATCCGTGCCCATGGATCCGGACACCGCCCACGGGCGGGTGAATCAGGTCAGTATGTGGTGGATTGGTATGGGATGGGCCGCGCATACCCGCTCACTCGATGGGAGACCCACATGAAGATCCGCACCATGGCCGCGGCAGCCTGTCTGGCCGTCTGCGCCACGCTCGGCGGGGTCGGATCCGCCGTCGCGGACAGCACGGCCAACGGCGCGGCCATCGGCTCGCCGGGCGTTCTCTCGGGCAACGTGGTCCAGATCCCGGTTCACATTCCGATCAACATCTGCGGCAACAGCACCAACCGGCTCGGTGCGCTGAACTCGACGATCGGGAACGTCTGCATCAACGGCTGACGCGGTGCGGTGGGGGGTGCCGCCGGGCTCCGGCGGCACCGCCCCGTACGGCGGCGCCCGCCGCGGGGTCCTGCGGGTGTGCCGCCGCATGACCGCCCCCTGGTCACCTGCCGCGCGTGATCACCCCGCGGTACCAGGCGTACGAGTCCTTCGGCGTCCGGCGCAGCGTCTCGTAGTCGACGTGGACGAGGCCGAACCGCTGCCGGTGGCCCTCCGCCCACTCGAAGTTGTCGAGGATCGACCACACGAAGTAGCCGCGGACGTCGACACCCTCCGCCATCGCCCGGTGCAGCGCCCGCAGATGGCCGTCGTGGTACGCGATCCGGCGCGCGTCCGCCACGCGCCCGGTCACCGGATCGGGCCCGTCGCCGTACGAGCAGCCGTTCTCCGTGACGTACAGCGGCGGCAGCCGGTCGCCGTAGCGGCGGTGCATGCCGGTGAGGAGCTCCCGCAGCCCGTCCGGGACGACCGGCCAGCCGAAGTCGGTCCGCTCGTACCCTTCGATCTCCCCGATGGCGAACGGCAGTTCGGGCGGCAGTTCGATGCCGGCGTAGGAATTTCCGCCCGCGAGACCGGCGTCCGGCGGCCGCGGGGCACCCACCCGCACCGGGTTGTAGTAGTTGACGCCGTACCAGTCGAGCGGCGCCGAGATCGTCCGCAGGTCCTCCGCGACCGGGCCCGGCATCATCGCGGCCAGCCCCTCGTCGGGGTAGCCGCCCGTCAGGACCGGGTCGGCGAACATCCGGTTCGCCAGCAGGTCGTACAGATCGGCGGCGGCGCGGTCCTCCTCGCCGTCCCCCGCCGCCCACACGGGGCTGTGCGAGGCCGCGATGCCGATCCGCTGCGCCCCGGCCGCGCGCAGCGCCTGCACGCCGAGGCCGTGGGCCAGCAACTGGTGGTGGGCCGCCGGGAGGGCGTCGAAGACGAGCCGCCTGCCCGGCGCGTGCTCCCCGATGCCGTAGCCGAGGAGGGTGACCTCTGCGGGCTCGTTGACGGTGATCCACATCGGGACCCGGTCGGCCAGCCGCCCGGCGACCACCGAGGCGTACGCGGCGAACCGCTCGGCGGTGTCCCGGTTGAGCCAGCCGCCGCGCTCCTCCAGCGCCAGCGGGGTGTCCCAGTGGAACAGCGTGGGGGCGGGCGCGATGCCGCGGGCGCACAACTCGTCGACGAGCCGGTCGTAGAAGTCCAGCCCCGCCCGGTTGACCGGGCCGTGCCCGTCGGGCAGGACCCGCGGCCAGGAGACCGAGAACCGGTAGGCGCCGACGCCCAGTCCGGCCATCAGGGCCACGTCCTCGCGGTAGCGCTCGTAGTGCCCGCAGGCCGTCTCCGCCAGCGTGCCGTCCTTGATGCTGCCGGGCCGCCGCGTGAAGGCGTCCCAGACGGACGGGCCCCGGCCGTCCGCCGCCGTCGCCCCCTCCACCTGGAAGGCGGAGGCCGAGACGCCCCACAGGAAGTCGGAGGGGAACTCCGGCAGCGGGGCGGGCCGGGTGTCGGCGGACGGGGCGGGACGGGGGCCGGGCGGGCGTGCGGTCATACGGGGGCTCATCTCCGTCGCGGGGGTGCGCTGGGTCCTTGAGGCGGTGGCACACGGGGTGGTGCTGCACCGACTGTTCGCCCCCGGGGGCGGCCCTGTCAACGGAAAGGTGAACAATTCTCAACTCCGGCGCACCGGCGGACCGGGACCGCGGCCGCGGCTACGGCGCGGGGTGACCGCCGCCGATCCCGGACAGCTCCAGCGCCCGCAGCATCGCCGGCAGGTCCCAGCCGTCCCCGTGCGGGCTCTCCGTCCGCTCCACCAGCCCCTCCAGGTCCTGCGGCCGGAGCCGGTAGCCCTCCGCCGCGGCCAGCAGCTCCTCCCCGACGGCGCGGGCCACCCCCAGCTCCCCGCGGATCTCCTCGCCGGTGAACCGCCCGACGCCGCAGTCCAGGCCGTCGTCCTCCAGCGTCTCCGGATAGGGGGCGCGGGCCCAGGCGCCGCCCTCGTACCAGTAGACACAGCCCAGCTGCGCCCCCTCCAGCAGGTCGTCCAGCGTGGCGCGGGGCAGCCAGTCGGGTGCCCCGGCGAGCATGTCCACCGGCGGCTCGTGCCACTTCACGCCGCTCGACTCGTCCTCGCCGTACAGCGCGTAGCGCCCGCCGCCCAGCGGGGCGAACGTCCACCAGGTGCAGCCGCCGTCGTCGAGGTGCAGGCCCCCGGCGTCGACCCACGTCCCGGAGCGGTGGACGCCGAGCCCCTCGTCCTCGGCCGACGCCTGCAGGACGGCGGCCAGCGCCCACCGCGCCCACAGCACCTCCGCTGCGGGCAGGTCCCCGGGGCGCCCCGGCCGGTGCATCGTCATGTGTGGTGTTCCTCCTGTCGGCGCCGGCTCCCCGCCGGCGTGATCGCAACCACCCCTGAGGACTGCTCCGGCGGCCCGCCGGTTCCCTCCGCCGCCGGGCCGGCGCCCGGGAACGGCTGTGCGGGGACGCCCCCTTCAGCGGGTCCGGTCCGCGCCCGGCCCGGGGCGCCGGGGCGTCCAGCCGAGCTGCGCCGCCGCCTTGGCGTACGAGACGCGCAGCGTCGTGTCGAGCATCAGATCGCCCAGATACGGGACCATGCGGCGCAGCAGCCCGCCCGGCAGCCTCAGCGACCGCCGCCCGCCGCGCGCGAGGGCGGCGGCCTCACCCCACGTGGCGGGCGCGCCGTCGACGATGTTGTACGCCTCCCCCGCGCCGCCGTGCCGGAGCGCCGCCACCGTCGCGGCGGCGGCGTCTTCGACGTGCACCCAGGACATCACGCCGCCCCCGCCGACGGGCACCGGGACGGTCCTGCTCGCCGGGTCCGGGTCGAACCAGGTGCCCGGCCCGTGGAAGACGCCGTACCGCAGGGCCGTGCCGGCCACGTGCCGGGCGGCGAAGACGCGGCTCTCGACGGCCGTGAGCCCGGTGACCACATGGTCGGAGACCGTGCCGCGGAGCACCCCGAACGGGTCGCGCTCGGTCAGCACCCGGTCGCCGTGGTCGCCGTAGCCGTATCCGGTGACCAGGGACTGCGCCACGAAGCGGGTGGCGCCGAGGACGCCGGCCGCCTCCAGCAGGTGGTCGGTGCCCGCGGCGCGCAGCACGTTCGACGGGTCGTCGGCGGTCAGGGTCCGCTTCGGCGCCTTCAGCGCGGTCAGCTGGTGGACCACCGCGTCGGCGGTGCGGCCCTCGACGGCGCGCAGCAGGCCCTCCCGGTCGAGCGCGTCGGCGGGCACCGGCTCGGCCCCGAGGCCGCGGACGCGCTGCGCCGAGGCCTCGGACCGGGCCAGCGCCAGCACCTCGTGCCCGTCCGCGAGCAGCATGCGGGTCAGGGGGCGGCCGATCGCCCCGGTCGCACCGGCCAGCAGCACCTTCATCGTTCTCTGCCTCCTCTGCGGCACGGGGCCTCCTGCCCCGGTCGTGCCGCGTTCGCGCGTTTGCCCGCGCCGCTCCGTGTGCCGCGTCGCGGCGCCTTCCACCCTCCGGACCGCGCAACCGGGCCGTTCGTGACAGTCGGGCGGCCGGCGCTCGTGTGACGTGCGCCACTCCGGCAGGTGGGGCGCCGGTACGGCGGACGGCGGCCGACCGGGGATGTCGCACCATCGGACGGAATTGCCGCTCGCTCGGGTGGGACACGCCGCGGCGGCACGGCGGCGCCGCCTCCGGCGTGCACAGCGGGGGCCCGCGACACCCCCTCCACAGAAGGGCAGCACCCTATGCCGTTCGCGACGGGCGTGCTCGCCGCGGCACCGTCCGCCGTGCACCAGGCCCTGCCCTCCGGGGGTCCGCCGGGCGCCCCCGTCGGCGCCCGGTGCCGCGGCGGTCCCGTACGACGGGCAGCCCCTGCACCCGACCGCCCTGTTCGGGGTGAAGTCCCCCGACCACGCGGCGGCCCAGGAGTTCACCGTCGACAGCGGCCGCGCCACCCGCGTGAGCGTCTACGTGGGCAGCGCGGCCGCCACCGGCACCATCACGGCGCAGATCCGCCGCGACAAGGCCGACCCCGCGTCCGCCCTCGCCTCCCGGACCGTCACCCTCGCCTCGCCGGGCGGCGCGGGCGCCGGCCGGCCGGAGTTCCCCCTCGTCGCGGACGTCACCCCCGGCGCCACCTACTACCTGCACGTGCAGGCGGCGACCGCCGAGAGCGGGAACATGCGCCCTGCTCTCGCTGCGCGCGCTGCTCCGGCCGAGCGGCGCCTTCGCCGCGGGATGGGCGCCCGCCTGGGAGTGCTCGTGGCCGCGCGACGGGGCGTTCGCCGCCGTCGCGTTCGCGGCCACCGGCCACGACGCGGAGGCGTACCGGATCCTGCGGTACGACGCCGCCACGCAGCGCCCCGACGGCACCTGGGAGGCCCGCACCAAGCTCGACGGCAGCGGCCCGCCCGACGCGAGGGCCCGGCAGCTCGACGGCAACGGCTGGGTGCCGTGGGCGACGTGGCACTGGTACCGGCAGGCCCCGGCCGCGGACCGCGGGGCGCGGCTGCGGGCCCCCGTACCCCATGGTGCGCAAGGCCGCCGACCACGCCGCCGGCTCGCTCGGCGCCGACGGGCTGCCGCCGGCCTCCCCCGACTACTGGGAACTGGGCACGGACAGCCCCAATATCGGCACCGCGGCCCCGCTGCTCTCGGGCCTCAACGCGGCCGCCGACCTCGCGGCCGGCCTCGGCGAGACCGGCGACCGGGACCGCTGGGCCGACGCCGCACGGAGGCTCTCGGCGGGCATCGCCGCCTCCTTCGCGCCGGGCGGCTACCCGCGCACCGCCGACGGGCGGCACGGCCGCGACAGCGCCGCCGCGTTCACGGCGCCGCCCGTGAACACCGCCCCGCCCGGCCTGGCCGCCGCGCTGGACTCCACGTACCAGGCCCTGCTGCTGCCCAACGGGGGCCTCTCCCCGGGCAACGACCCGGGCTTCGGCTGGGGTTCGTACGCCTGGACCGCCAGCACCTCGTTCTTCGCGGTGGCCTGGGCGCACACGGGTGAGGGCGGCAAGGCGGACCGGGTGCTGGACTGGGTGCTGTCCAAGCGCAACGGGCTGGGCGAACTCCCGGAAACCGTCAACGGATCCGGCTTCCCGTCGGCGGTCGTGCCGCTCGGCTGGACCGGAGCGCTGCTGCTGATCGCGACCCTGGCCCGGGACGGCGCCCCGCTGCCGGCGCCGCCCCTGCGCTCGTAGGCCCCGCCGCGGGACGGGGCGCCGGGCCGGGCGTCCCGGTCCGGCGCCCCGCGTCCGCCGGCGTACGGTCAGGACAGCTTGCCGCCGTAGTCCGGCAGCTTGAAGGTGCGCTCGGCGTGGCCGCCGACCAGGTCGCTCTGCTTGTTGCCGATGTTGGCGATGATCGTGTAGCCGCGCGACTCGATCTCGGCGCGCTGCCCGGTCTTGTACGCGCTGACCTCGTCGAAGAGGTCGGGCAGGTCCCGGACGTAGAGCCCCGAGACCGGGTAGCCCACCTGCTTGAGGTTCCAGTCGGTCAGCGAGCCGATGATGCCCGGGCGGGCGGTGACGAAGAAGATCGCGGCGCCGTGCTCGTGGGCGTACCGGGTCAGGTCGCGGACCTCGGCGATGGCGGGCGTCGGGAGCGTCCAGAACCAGTGGAAGTCGGTCTCCAGCGAGGAGTTGTCGATGTCGAGGACGATCGCGGGGCGCTCGCCGGCGGGCGAGCGGGCCAGGCGCTGCTCGACGTAGGGGCGGGCCTCGCCGACGACGGCGGCGACGTCGCGCTTCCACATGCCGTAGTCGATGCCGAGGAGGGCCGCGTTGCCGCCGGGGGCCCACGTCGTCGTGGCGGCCGGTGCGGCGGCGGGGGCGGGTGCCGCGGCGGGGGCCGCCGACGCGGTGGCGGCGGGGGCCAGCAGCAGGGCGGCGGTCGCGGCCGCCGTGCCGGCTGCGGTTCCGAGGGTGCGTATGCGGCTGCGGGTACGGGTGCTGCGCATGTGGGGGCGCTCCTCACGACATGGGGATTCGGCATGTACGCGGCCAGAATCGGCATGATCGCAAGGGATGTCTACCGGTCGGTAGGGAATTTCTTCGGGCTTTCCGGTGAACAGCCCTACCGCCCGGTCGAGTCGGGGGCGCCCGGCAGCGGGGTCCGCCGGGCCGGCCGCCTGCGCCGCGGCGGTGCGCACCGCCGCGGCGCCGCCGGGGCCCGCGGTGCGAACCGCCGCGACCCCCTAGCGGGTGACGCGCAGGTAGGCGACCTCGTAGGACATCTCCGAGACGTCCGGCTCGGGCGCCGGGTGGTAACGGCCCGCGCACACCGACAGGTTGACGATGATGTACGCCCGCCAGCGCCACCCGACCCCGGTGCGGTCGGCGTACACGCGGGTGCCGTTCACCCACCAGACGACCGACCAGGCGCCGAACTTCACCTTCAGGTCGACCCAGCCGCCGGGCTGCACGGCCGGGTTGCGGTAGTAGTGCGAGCCGCCGCGGCGGACGTGGTTGGAGAGTTCGAGGAGGTCCGGGTTGTCGGGGTGGTACTCGAAGACGTCGACCTCGTTGCCGCCGTCGCGCCAGGTCCAGATCGCAGGCCAGGCGCCGAGTTCCCGGGGGAGTCTGACGCGGGCCTCCAGGACGTCCTCCGCGCGCAGCTGGAAGCCTTCCCGGCTGCCCTCGGTGGTGAGCAGCCCCGCGTCCCAATTGCCGTCGGGGCGGCGGGTCGCGCGAAACGTTCCGCTGCGGCTGTACGCGGGGTCGGAGACGAGGTGGTCGAGCTTGTTGTCGCCGGGGTTGACCGGGCCGCCGTTGGGATAGGCCCAGGACCGGCCGGCGACCCATTGGGTGGTGGACGTGAAGTCGGCAGTGAACACCGTCGTTGCGGCAGGGCGGAACCATGCCAAGAGTTGCGAGATCACACGAAATGCCTGCCCGTACGGCAGGTCGCCCATTCTGCTGATCTCCACCGGAATCGCCCGTAACGGGCTCAGTGCTTCGGTGCGCCGGGTCTGCTCCGGCGCACCGGGCGCCCCTCGGCACACGCGCGGGTCACACGGTGTGCGAGGGGCGGACGAGGCTCAGGCGCCGGCCTGGCCGCGCGCCTCGCGCTCGGCGTTGCGCTCCTTGATCCGCACCGCTTCCTTGCGGACCTCGGCCTGCGTGGCGCGCTCCTTCTGCAGCCACTCGGGGTTGTCCTGCTTCAGGGCGTCGATCTGCTCGGTGGTGAGCGCCTCCGTGACGCCGCCGCGGGCGAGTCCCGCGATGGAGACGCCGAGCCTGGCCGCGACCACCGGGCGCGGGTGCGGGCCGAGCCGCCGCAGGTCCCGGAGCCACTGGGGCGGGTCGGCCTGCAGCGCGTTCAGCTCGCTGCGGGAGACGACACCCTCCCGGAACTCCGCGGGGGTGGCCTCGAGGTACACACCCAGCTTCTTCGCCGCCGTGGCGGGCTTCATGGTCTGGGCGGTCTTGTGCGACGTCATGCGACAAGAATATCGAGCGTGTGCGCTACTCCTGACCACGCCCGGTAACCTGGGCGGGTGACAGGCTCGGAAGCACCTCCCTCGTTCCGGCTCGCGTACGTCCCCGGAGTGACGCCCAGCAAGTGGGTGCGGATCTGGAACGAGCGCCTGCCCGACGTCCCGCTCACCCTCGTGCAGGTGTCCGCCGCCGAGGCGCCGGGCACGCTCCGTGACGGCGCGGCGGACGCGGGCCTCGTCCGGATCCCCGCGGACCGCGGCGGCCTCGCGGCGATCCCGCTGTACACCGAGACGACGGTCGTCGTGGTCCCGAAGGACCACCTGGTGGCCGCCGTGGACGAGGTGTCCACCGCCGACCTCGCCGACGAGATCGTCCTGCACCCCCTCGACGACACCCTGGACTGGGAGGCCCTGCCCGGCCGTCCCGCGTTCGAGCGGCCGGCGACCACCGCCGACGCGATCGAACTCGTCGCGGCCGGGATCGGCGTACTCGTCGTGCCCCAGTCCCTGGCCCGCCTCCACCACCGCAAGGACCTCACGTACCGGCCCGTCACCGACGCCCCCGCCTCCCGGGTGGCGCTCTCCTGGCCCGAGGCCGACCCCACGCCCGACCTGGTCGAGCACTTCATCGGCATCGTCCGCGGCCGCACCGTCAACAGCACCCGCGGCCCGCAGCGGGAGACGCAGGACGCCAAGGGCGGCGGCCGCGTCGCCGCCGGCAAGGCCGCGGCCGGCCGGAACCCGCGCGGCGGAGCCGCCGGCGGCAAGGGCGGCACGGCGAAGAGCGGCGGAGGCAAGGGCGGCACGGCCAAGGGCGGCAGAGGAGCGGGACCCGCCAAGGGAGCCCGGACCGCCAAGGGCACCAAGGGCGGCCGCCGCCGGCCCTGACCGGGAGCCGCTAGGAGCCGATCCGCACCAGCGCGAGCGTGATGTTGTCGGGACCGCCCGCCTCGACGGCCGCCCGCCACAGCTCGAACACGGCCCTGCCGTCGTCGTGGACGCGCAGCAGCCCGCCGACCTCCTCCTCCGGGACCGGATCGGTCAGCCCGTCCGAGCAGACCAGGTAGCGCGCCCCCGGCCCGATCGGCTGCACCGAGACGTGCGGGTGGATCCGGCCGGGCCCGCCCCCGCCGCCGATCGCCTGCGTCAGCACCGACGACGTCCGCACTCCCGGCGGCAGCGGGGGGTTGTCGTCCTCGCTGACCTGGCGCAGCTCCTCTCCGGTGGCGTCGAACACCCGGCTGTCGCCCACGTTGAACGAGATCAGCGACTCGCCGAGGACGACCGCGCCCGCGACGGTCGTGCCCATCGCCGTCAGCCCCGGATCGCCGTCCGCGGCCGCGTACACGGCCCGGTCGCACAGGGCGACGGCCTCGCGGACCGCCTCCTCGCCGTCCAGGGCCGGCCCGAGGGCCGACAGCTGCCGCACCACGAGCGCGCTGGCCACCTCCCCGGCCGGCTGGCCGCCGATGCCGTCGGCCACCGCCACGACGACGGGGTCGCCGAGCGGGAACACGAACGTCTGCGGGGTGCGGGTGGCAGTGGCGCACAGCGTCCACGGTCCGACGACGAGGCTGTCCTCGTTGTGGTCGCGGATCAGGCCGGGGTGGCTGAGGGCGCTCACGGCTACGTACGGCATCGCACACCCATTGTCGCCCGGTATGGCGCCGCCCGCGCGGCTCAGCCGCCCAGCGTGCGCCGGCGCTGCATCCGGGCGATGTCCGAGGCCGTCACGATCCCCACGAGCCGACCGCCGTCCACCACCAGCACGGGCAGCCCGGTGCCCGGCCGCAGCCGGTCGAGGGCTTCCGCCAGCGGCAGGTCCGGCGGGACGACCGCGTACCGCTCCACCGGGTTCGCCACGTCCCGCACCCGCAGTTCCTCGCGCCGCTCCCGGGGGACCGACGCCAGCCTGGCCACCTCCACCACCCCGCTGGGGCGGCCGTCGAAGTCGTGCAGCGGCAGCACGGAGTGCCGCGCTTCCAGAGCCACCTCGTCGATGAACCGCCGTACGCTCAGCCAGTCCGCCGCCGCGGCCACCGGGCTCGTCATCGCGTCGGCCACGCGCACCCCCTCCAGCGCGGAGCGCAGCTCCGCGGTACGCCGCTCGGCGGCGGCGACGAACGCCATGAACAGGCCGATCAGGATGAGCCACAGCCCGTCCGGCCGTCCCCGCAGGAACGCGATCCACCCGCCCGCCGCGAGCAGCATGCCGACGGCCTGCCCGCTGCGCGAGGCCGTACGCTCGGCCCGCTCCCGGTCGCCCGTGCGCCACCACAGCAGCGCCTGGAGCACGCGGCCCCCGTCGAGCGGCGCGGCCGGCAGCAGGTTGAACACGCCGAGGAAGAGGTTCGTCCAGCCCAGCCACACCAGCACCGCCGCCGGGACGTGCCACCCGGTCAGGGCGTGCAGTCCGGCCCCGGCGCCGAGCGCCGCGCTCCCGAGCAGCAGGCTGGCCAGCGGCCCGCTGACCGCGACCTGGAACGCCGCCCCGGCCGTCGGGGGCCGGCCCATGCGGGTCATGCCGCCGAGCGCCCACAGGGTCACGTCCTCGACGGCGATCTTCCTGTGCCGGGCGGTCGCGGCGTGCGCGGTCTCGTGCAGCAGCAGGCTCGCCACCAGGGCGAGCGCGCCGACGGCCGCGGCCGCGGTGTAGACGGCGTCCGACCGGCCGGGCGTCCAGGCGGGCAGCGTCCGGCGGCCGAGCCCGTACGCGAAGAGCAGCACGAGCAGCGGCACACTCCAGTGCATCCGCAGCGGAACGCCGACCACCCGGCCGACGGGGACCGAGCCGTTCATCTCCGCCTCCTGCCCCTCGGCGGCGGGCCCACACGCCCATTGTCGCGCCGCCCGCCCGGCGCGGGGAGGTCAGCCCGCGGCGGTGGCGGCGGCCGGCGCGGCGTCGAGCTCCCAGGCGTGGCGCTTGAACTCCCGCAGGAAGTCGGCGTGGTCCTCCCACTGCCGGGCGATGCCGCGCAGGACATCCCAGTGGTGCTCCACCGACTGGTCGATGACCCGGCGCAGCGCCGCGTCGGCCGTCTCCCGCTTCTCGATCAGGCCCCTGACCGCCGACGCCTCCAGCACCGCGTTGCGCAGCGCCCGCAGCGCACGGGAGGTGTCGTCCATCGCGAAACCGCGCTCGCTGCCCGTGGCCTCGTCGAACAGCGGGGTGAGGCGCGCCTCGATGAAGGCGGTGATCCGCTCGAAGTGCTGCACGTCCATCGGGGGCTCCCTCTCCGGCCGCACGCGGCGGCCCGGCACATCGCGTCGTCGTTCCTGGCGCGGGCGCGTGCCGCCGGCGCGGTTGCAGCATAACGACCGAAGATCGTCGGCCCCGCGCCCGCCGGAGCCCGGCCGTGCCGCCTCCGCAACAGGCGCTCCACAGCCGTGCAACGGTTGCGCAGATCCCCGTCGCTCCCCGTCCTCCCGGTGTTACCTTCCGTGGCGGCGGTGCGTTCCATTTCACAGCAGTCGGGGGGCGGTCAGTGGTGAGCGCTGCGGCGGAGTTCGGCCATGCCGAAGGGGCGGAGGCGTTCCTCCGCAACATGATCTGGCGCCATCCCGGCCGCCGGCAGCCCGTGGTCGCCCTGCTGGGGCCCCGCCGGTCCGGCAAGTCCAGCCTGCTGCGGGCCGTCTCCCAGGGATGCGGCTCGACGGTGGTGCACGCGCACCTCGACTTCCACGAGAACCCCGTCGACCCGGTGTCCGCGGCCGCCCTGACCGCCTTCCAGATGATGCGCGGCTGGGACACCCTGCGCCGCAGCCCGGTCTTCCACCGCTTCGCCCTCGGACTGCTCGCGCTGAACGAGGAGCTGGAGCCGGACCGGGCCCGCGCCACCGACCAGATCCGCGGACTGATCCAGCAGTACACCCGCAACACGCGCCGCGGCCGGTTCGCCTCCCGCCTGGAGGAGGCCGTCGACGCCACGATGGACGTCGTCGCCACCGGCGTCCTCAGCCCGCTGGTGTCCGGGCCCCGCGAGACGGCCTCCGCCGTACGGGAACGGGCCCGGCCCGTGATCGGCTCGCTGCTCCAGGGCCCCGCCCGGTGGGGCCTGCGCGATGCGCTGCGCTGGCACGTCGGCATCCCGGAGGCGGAGGCCGCGGGTTCCGTGGACGCCCTGATCCGGCTCAGTTCCGCCTCCCGGTCGGCGGTGGTCGCGCCGCTGATGGCGGCGTTCCTCGCCGACGCCAAGGACCAGGCCGAGCGCCACCCGGCGCTGCGGTCGGCCTGCTCGTGCGAGATACCCGAGTCCGAGGGGGCCCGCGGCCGGCACGACCACGCCTGGGTCCTGCTGGTGGACGGCGCTCAGACCCCGGCGGGCCGGCGCTTCCTGTCCGCCCTCGTCGCCGCCCGGCTGCGCAACGCCCAGAGCGAGCCGGGCGCGGCGGCCGCCGCGGACCCCGTCGTCGTCCTCGCCGCCTGCGACCAGTGGCAGCCCGAGTGGACGACCCGGTGGTGCGAGCCCTGGCGCACCACCCCTCTGCCCGACACCCCGCAGCGCCGCATCCCCCTGCTGTCGCAGGCCACCCGCACGGTGTGGACCCGTCAGGACGGGGCGGGCGCCGCACCGGACCCCGCCTCCGCGGCGCACTACTGGTATCCGGTCTGGCTCGACCCGATGCCCGAGGAGCGGGCCGCCGCCGTCGCCGACGACGGGGCCCTGCTCGCCGCGCCCGTCCCCGCCCCCGTCGTGCACGCCCTGACCGGCGGCCACTGGGGCGCTGTCCTCGCCGTGCAGGAGCAGCGGGCCGGCACCTCCCCGGACGCGGACGCCGCCGAACGCGAGAGACCCCTGCCCGCCGCCGTCGACGCCGACGGCAGACCGCTGTGGTCCCGGGCCCTGGAAACGTGCCTGCCCGAGGGCCTCGCCGTACCCGCCGGGCCGTGGACCGCCCCGCCGCCCGCGGTCCTGGCCGCCGCCTACCTCGCGGACATGCGCACCGCGGACGACCCCCGGGTCCCGCCGGAGATAGCCGACCTGCCGCGGAGCCTGGAGCTGCTCCGCCGCAACCTGTGGGTCAGCACCTTCTTCCACCGCCCCTCCCTCATCCGGGACGTGGGCTGGGGGGAGGCCGACCGGCCCGCGGTCCTCCACCCTTGGCTGAGCCGCTGCGCCCTCACCGCCCTGTCCGCCGCCGGACCCGCCGGGGACGGCCCGCCCGACCCCTGGCGGGAGGTGTTCGCCCGGCAGGCCCACGCCCTGGCCCCGCCGGCCGCCGCCCACGGCGGCCCGGCGCCCGCCCGGGAGGAGCAGCAGCTCTTCTACGACCTGTGCCTGGGCGACTTCGCGCCCGTCGCCGAGACCCTCGCGAACCGCTTCGACCGCGACCACCGCGCGTGGGTGCGGCTCCTCGACTACCTCGCGTCGGCGCCGTGCCGCCTGCTCCAGGAGCGGCCCGCGCACGAGGCGTACGCGGTGCTCCTCGCCGGCGTCGAACGCTCCGGCCGGGACGTCGTCGCCGTCGCCACCGCGAAGCTGCTCGCCCTGCTGTGGCTGTACAACGACCCGCTCACCGAGCGCAGCAGGCGCTGGGACGCCCAGATCGAGGAGGGCTTCGAACGCCTCGCGCACAACTCCCGCCTCCTCGACGTCAGCGCCCTCCAGCAGGCGGGCGCCCTCTTCGCCTGACCCCGCCCGCCCGCCCGCCCGCCCGTCCGCCCGCCCGCGCCGCGCACCGCAACGCCCGCACCGCTAGGAGTCCTCATGCCCGCAGGTGTACGCATTCCCCGCTTCGTCCGGTGGCGCCGCCACCCGGTGCTCGCCGGGGCCGCCGCCCTCGTCCTCGTGGCCGGCCTCGTCCTCGGCGGCATACGCGCGTACGAGTTCCTCGTCCGGCCGGAGCTGGCCTGCGGGAAGGGCATGACGGCCGCGGGCCGGGGCCCCACCCTCGCCTGCGTCGGGGTGAACCTGGAGAGCACCCCGTTCACCAAGGACGAGCCCGCCCGCATGCGGGAGCTGGAGAAGACGATCCGCGCGGCCAACGACGCGGTGCGGGGCGAGTCCGCCGGCGTCGTCCTGATGCTGAACCTGTCGCCGGTCGTGGACGTGGACACGCTGACCCGCGAATCGCTGTACCACAACATCGAAGGCGCCGTGACCGCGGTGTGGCGGGCCAACAACACCGCCGCGTACGGCAGCCGGCCCGGCATCAAGCTGTACCTGGCCAACATGGGCAGCCGGTACGGCTCCTGGCGGCAGGCCGTGGACAGCGTCAAGAAGCACGCCGCGTCGGAGCGGATCGCCGCGGTCGTCGGCCTCGGCCAGTCCACCGAGCAGACCCGGCGGGCCGCCGCGGCCCTCTCGAAGGAACTGCACATCCCGGTGATCGGCTCGACCGTCACCGGCAACTCGATGAACCTCGACCCGGACGACCCCACGAAGCCGATCCCCGACATGTTCCGCGTCGCACCGACGAACACGGACGCGGTCATCGCCGCCAACCAGTACGCGGGCACGCTCAGCCCGGCCGTCACCTCGCTCGCCGTCATCGCGGACAGCGTCGACGGCGACGACTACACGGCGACCCTGGCCGCCGAGGCCAGGACCCGCTTCCAGGCGCCGGGCCGCACCGTCACCACCCTGCCCTACACGTCGCCCCGCGAGCTGGCCGCCGACTCCGGCCGCCGGAACTATTTGATCGACCAGTTCAACCTGATGCACGCCAACCTCTGCCAGGCCTCCCCCTCGGCCGTGTACTTCGCCGGGCGGGGCCGCGACCTGGGCGCGTTCGTCCAGACCTGGGTCCAGGGCGCGCCGTGCGGGGTCGACAGGCTCCGGATCATCGCCGGGGACGACGCCTCCCAGGCCATCCGCGACGAGGCCGTGCTCGAGGGGATCAAGTCCGGGCGGGTCGAGGTGGCGTACACGGCGCTGGCCAGCCCGGACCAGTGGGGCGAGGACTGCCCCGGCACGGACGCGAAGCGGAACCACGACCAGTTCCGGTCGGCGTTCACCGGCAGCCCCGACCCGTGCACCCAGCAGGGGCCGGGCACCGGCCAGGGCGGCGCGGCCCCGCTCCGCTTCGACCCGGCGCACCTCGCCAGCGGCCAGGCGATGCTCACGCACGACGCGACGGCCGCCGCGATCAGCGCGGTCCGGCGGGCGGGGGAGGGGGTCCGCAACCCGGGCCAGCTGACGGGCATCCTGCACCAGTTCTACTGCGCACAGATGCTGCCGGGCGCGAGCGGCTGGCTCTCCTTCGGCGACGACGGCAACCCGATCGGCAAGCCGCTGCCGATCGTGCAGATCAACGCGGACGGAACGACGAAGACCGCCACCCTGACGTGGCCCAGCTCCGCGCCGAACCTGAGCCTGCCGCAGCGCGGCGGTACAGGCGCCCCCGGCTGCTGACGGACCGGCGGGCGGCCCCGGGCCCGACCCGGCCCCGCCCGCCCCGGCCGGATCCCGCGCGTCCGCGCCCCCGCCCCGCCCCGGCCCGCCCTCCACCAGGTGGCGGGCCGGGGCGCCCACTTCCGGGTGACACCCGCCGTAGGGCGCCCCGACCGGCGCGCGCCCGTCACGGACGATCGGCGGCGGCCGGTTCCCCACCGGCCGCCCGCAGCCGGTCCGGACGCTTGGGAGATCCCGTGCACATCCTCCTCGCCGCCAGCGCGTTCAACAGCCTCACCCAGCGCGTCCACGCCGAACTGCGCGAACGCGGGCACAGCGTCGCGGTCGAACTCGTCCTGCCCGGCACCCGCCTCGCCGACGCCGTCGAGCGGCACCGTCCGGACCTGGTGCTGGCGCCCATGCTGAAGACGGCCATCCCGCCGGAGGTCTTCACCGCGCACACCTGCCTCGTGGTCCACCCCGGCCCGGTGGGCGACCGCGGGCCCTCCTCGCTCGACTGGGCCGTCGGCGACGGCGCGACGAGGTGGGCCGTCACCGTGCTGCAGGCCGAGGCCGAGATGGACGCCGGCGACGTCTGGGCGTCCGTGGAGTGCCCGCTCCCGCCCGTCGCCAAGAGCGACGCCTACCGCGGCGAGATCGCCGACGCCGCCCTGGCCGCGGTCTTCCTCGCCGTCGACCGCTTCGCCTCCGGCACGTACACGCCGCAGCCGCAGTACACCGGCCGCACCCGGCCGCCCATGCGCCAGGAGCACCGCCGCATCGACTGGCACCGCGACCCCACCGACAGCGTCGTGCGGACGCTCCGCGCCGCCGACTCCCGGCCCGGCGTCCTCGACGACCTGCTCGGCGGCCGGTGGTACCTGCACGGCGGCCACCCCGAGGACGGCCTGCGCGGCCGGCCGGGCGAACTCCTCGCCACCCGCGCCGGCGCGATCTGCCGGGCGACCGCCGACGGAGCCGTGTGGATCCCCGAGCTGCGGGCCGTACGCGCCCCCGGGCAGCCCGCCCCCGTCAAGCTCCCCGCCGCCCTCGCCCTCGGCGGCCTGCTGCCCGCCCTGCCCGAACTCCCCGCGCCCACCTGGGCGGACGCCGGTGCGGAGGCCGCCGGCCGGCGCACCTGGTCCGACATCTCCTACCGGGAGGAGGGCGCGGCGGGCTTCCTGTCGTTCTCCTTCCCCGGCGGCGCGATGGGCACCGACCACTGCCGCCGCCTGCTCGCCGCGTACCGCGAGGCCTGTACGCGCCCCACCTCCGTCCTGGTCCTCGGCGGGGGCCGCGACTTCTTCTCCAACGGGATCCACCTCGGCGTCATCGAGGCCGCCGCCGACCCGGCCGCCGAGTCCTGGGCCAACATCCACGCCATGAACGACCTGGTGGAGGCCGTCCTCACCACCACCGACCGGCTCGTCGTGGCCGCCCTCGGCGGGAACGCGGCCGCCGGAGGCGCCATGCTCGCGCTCGCCGCGGACGAGGTCTGGTGCCGCTCCGGGGCGGTCCTCAACCCGCACTACCGGCTGATGGGCCTCCACGGCTCCGAGTACCGGACGTACACCCTGCCCCGCCGCACCGGCAGCGCCGCCGCCAAGCGCCTGACGGCCGAGGCCCTGCCCGTCGGGGCGGAGGCCGCCCGCCGCCTCGGCCTGGTCGACCGCACCATCGAGTGCACCCCGCAGGCCTTCGCGGACGAAACGGCCCGTCTCGCCGTACGGCTGGCCGACTGGCCCGCCACCCACTCCCGCATCGCGGGCAAGAAGGCCCGCCGCGAGGTGGACGAGCAGCTCCGGCCCCTCGCCGCCTACCGGGAGGCGGAGCTGGCCCGGATGCGGGAGGCCTTCGACGACCCCGCCGCCCCCTACCACGCCCTGCGCCGCGCCTTCGTCCGCAAGGAGCCCCCGCAGGCCACCCCCGAGCACCTGGCGCGCCGCGTGCCCGGCCGGCGCGTCCCGGCCGCCGCCCGCCGGGCGGGCGTCACCGCACCGGCCGAACAGAACAGGGCGGCCGGGCCCGCCGGCTGTTAGCAAGAAGGGTGGGGCGGCCGCAGACCTTCCCCGGCGGCCGCCCCGCCCCGGCGCGCCCCGTCCCGGGCGGGCCCCTTCCGCCCCGGCGCGGCCCCCACGTCCCCGCATCCTAGGAGCGATCCGCATGGACGCTGCAACGCCGACCACGCCAGAGACCACGCCAGAGACGACGCCCGAGGACCCCACGATCCACATCCTCTGGATCAACGCCGGACTGAGCTGCGACGGCGACTCGGTGTCCCTGACGGCCGCGATGCAGCCCAGCATCGAGGAGATCGTCACCGGCACCCTCCCCGGCCTGCCCAAGATCGCCGTGCACTGGCCGCTGATCGACTTCGAGTGCGGGCCGGTCGACGGCGCCGACACCTTCATCGAGTGGTTCTTCAAGGGCGAGCGCGGCGAGATCGACCCCTTCGTCCTCGTCATCGAGGGCTCGATCCCCAACGAGAAGATCAAGCCCGAGGGCTACTGGTGCGGCTTCGGCGACGACCCGGAGACGGGGCAGCCGATCACCACCAGCGAGTGGATCGACCGGCTGGCGCCCAAGGCCCTCGCCGTCGTCGCCATCGGCACCTGCGCCACGTACGGCGGCATCCACGCCATGGAGGGCAACCCGACCGGCGCGATGGGCCTGCCCGACTACCTCGGGTGGGACTGGAAGTCGAAGGCCGGCATCCCGATCGTCTGCGTGCCCGGCTGCCCCATCCAGCCGGACAACTTCTCGGAGACGCTCACCTACCTGCTCTACCAGGCGGCCGGCTCCGCGCCCATGATCCCCCTGGACGAGAAGCTCCGGCCCACCTGGCTGTTCGGCCAGACCGTGCACGAGGGCTGCGACCGCGCCGGCTACTACGAGCAGGGCCAGTTCGCCGAGACCTACGACTCCCCGCAGTGCCTGGTCCGCCTCGGCTGCTGGGGTCCGGTCGTCAAGTGCAACGTCCCCAAGCGCGGCTGGATGAACGGCATCGGCGGCTGCCCCAACGTCGGAGGCATCTGCATCGCCTGCACCATGCCCGGCTTCCCCGACAAGTTCATGCCCTTCATGGACGAGCCGCCCGGCGCCCACGTCTCCGTCCGGGCCAGCGGCGTCTACGGAGCGGTCGTCCGCAGGCTCCGCTCGATGACCCTGCACACCGTCGACCAGGAGCCCAAGTGGCGCCACACCGGACGCGAGCTGACCACCGGCTACCGCAGGCCCTGGTGATTTCCCGCCCCGGCCGGCGGCCCCGCCCGCCGGCCGGGCACCCGCACACCCCCACCCCCCGCACCCGGCTTCCAGAAGGGCCACGGCCAAGACGATGACACCGAAGACGAACACCGCCGGCGACGGCAGCGGCCTCGTGGAGATGGCCTGGGATCCGATCACCCGGATCGTCGGCAGCCTCGGCATCCACACGAAGATCGACTTCAAGCAGAAGCGGGTCGCCGAGTGCTACAGCACCTCGTCCGTCTTCCGCGGCTACAGCGTCTTCATGCGCGGCAAGGACCCCCGCGACGCACACTTCATCACCAGCCGCATCTGCGGGATCTGCGGCGACAACCACGCCACCTGCTCCGTCTACACCCAGAACATGGCCTACGGGGTGAAGCCGCCCCACCTCGCCGAATGGATCATCAACCTCGGCGAGTCCGCGGAGTACATGTTCGACCACAACATCTTCCAGGAGAACCTGGTCGGGGTCGACTACTGCGAGAAGATGGTCCGCGAGACCAACCCCGGGGTCCTCGACCGCGCCGAGCGCACCGAGGCCCCGCACGCCGCCGAGCACGGCTACCGCACCATCGCGGACATCATGCGCTCCCTCAACCCCATCGAGGGCGAGTTCTACCGCGAGGCCCTCCAGGTCAGCCGGTACACCCGCGAGATGTTCTGCCTGATGGAGGGCCGCCACGTGCACCCCTCCACGCTCTACCCGGGCGGTGTCGGCACCATCGCCTCCGTGCAGCTCTTCACGGACTACATGTCGCGCCTCATGCGCTACGTCGAGTTCATGAAGCGCGTCGTCCCCCTCCACGACGACCTCTTCGACTTCTTCTACGAGGCCATGCCCGGCTACGAGGAGGTAGGCCGCCGCCGCGTCCTCCTCGGCTGCTGGGGCGCCCTCAACGACCCCGAGTACTGCGACTTCACCTACGCCAACATGACCGACTGGGGACGGCGGATGTTCGTCACCCCGGGCATCGTCGTCGACGGCAGACTGGTCACCAACGACCTCACGCAGATCAACCTCGGCATCCGCATCCTGCTGGGCAGCTCGTACTACGACGACTGGGAGGGCCAGGAGCCGTTCGTCCGCCAGGACCCCCTCGGCAACCCGGTCGACCCCCGCCACCCCTGGAACCAGCACACCATCCCCGCCCCGCAGAAGCGCGACTTCGGCGACAAGTACAGCTGGGTGATGTCCCCGCGCTGGTTCGACGGCAAGGACCACCTCGCCCTCGACACCGGCGGCGGCCCCATCGCCCGCCTGTGGTCCACCGCCCTGTCCGGGCTCGTCGACATCGGCTACGTCAAGGCCACCGGCCACAGCGTCGTCATCAACCTCCCCCGCACCATGACCAAGCCCGAGACCACCTTCGAGTGGAAGATCCCGCAGTGGAGCAACGCTCTGGAGCGCAACCGCGCCCGCACGTACTTCCAGGCGTACGCGGCCGCCGTCGCCCTGCACTGCGCCGAGAAGGGCCTGGAGGAGGTCCGCGCCGGACGCACCCAGACGTGGGAGAAGTTCGAGGTGCCGGACGAGTCGATCGGCGTCGGCTTCACCGAGGCCGTGCGCGGCGTCCTCTCCCACCACATGGTCATCCGCGACGGGAAGATCGCCAACTACCACCCGTACCCGCCGACCCCCTGGAACGCCAGCGTCCGCGACTCCTACGGCACGCCCGGCCCGTACGAGGACGCCGTCCAGAACACCCCGATCTTCGAGGAGAACACCCCGGAGAACTTCAAGGGCATCGACATCATGCGCGCCGTGCGCAGCTTCGACCCCTGCCTGCCCTGCGGCGTCCACATGTACGTCGGCGGCGGCCGGACCGTGAAGTCGATGCACGTCCCCACCGGCCTGAGCGGACTGGGCGGATGAGCGCCGCCATGGACGCCCGCGAGGCGGGCCGCCGTGTCGACGCCGTCCTCGACCGCCTCGCCGCCACCGGGGACCGGCAGGCCTGCGAGGCCGCCGAGGAACTCGTCCGCGTCCTCATGGACTTCTACGGCGCCGGCCTCGCCCGGATCACCGAGCGGCTCGGCGCGGGCCCCGTCTCCCGCATGCTCGGCGACGACCTGGTGGCGAGCCTGCTCGCCCTGCACGACCTGCACCCCGAGGACGTCGACGCCCGTATCGCCCGCGCCCTCGCGACCCTGCCCGAACCGGTCGAGCCCCTCGGATTCGACACCGCCACCGGCGTCCTCCGGCTCCGTGCGGCCGCCACCGGCGGCTGCGGCTGCGGCGGCACCGACGCCGTACGGCGCGCCGCCGAGGACGCCCTCGCCGGCATCGCCCCCGAGGTGACCGCCGTCGAACTGGAGCCGGCGCCCCCGCAGCCCGCACTCCTCCAGATCGGCCGCCGCCCGCACGCCCCGGCGCGCGTCCCGTGACCGCCGCCCGCACCCCCGCCCGGCCGGCCCCCGTCCCCGGGGCCGGCCGCCCGGCCGCCCGCGGCCTGCGCCGCTTCACCCGCTCCCGCGCACCGCGCCCCGAGGTCTGCGAACTGTGCGGCACCCCCGTCGCCGAGGACCGCCACCGCCACCTGGTCGAGACCGAGAAGCGGACCCTGGTGTGCGCCTGCACCCCCTGCGCCCTCCTCTTCGACCGGCCGGGCTCCGGCGCGGGCCGGTACCGCACCGTCCCCGACCGCTACCTCACCGACCCCGGCCACCGGCTGGACGACACCGCCTGGGAAGCCCTGCGGATCCCCGTCGGCGTCGCGTTCCTCTTCCGCAACGCCGCCCTCGACCGGCTCGTCGCCCTCTACCCGAGCCCCGCCGGCGCCACCGAGAGCGAACTCGACCCGGACACCTGGCAGGCCGTGCTCGGCGCGGGCCGCCTCGCCGCGCTGCTCGAACCCGACGTGGAGGCGCTCCTGCTGCGCCGCACCCCCGACCGCACCGACTGCCACCTCGTCCCCATCGACATCTGCTACGAACTCGTCGGCCGCATGCGCCTGCTCTGGCAGGGATTCGACGGCGGCCCCGACGCCCGAGCCGCCCTCGACGCCTTCTTCCGGCGCGTCGAACGGCGCGCCGTGCCGCTGCCCGACCCCGCCCACGGACGGGAGCGGCCGTGACCGAACTCGCCTTCACCTGCACCGGCGTCCGCAGCGACCCGTACGCCGCCGGCCCCACGCTCGTCTTCCGGCTGCGCATCACCGCCTCCGGCGGCGCCCCCGTGCACGCCCTCGCCCTCCGCTGCCAGCTGCGCATCGAGCCGGCCCGCCGCGCCTACGGCAGCGGCGAGGCCGAAGCGCTGCACGACCTGTTCGGCGACCGCTCCCGCTGGGGCAGCACCCTGCAACCCATCCAGTTCGCCCAGGTCGCCGTCATGGTGCCCGGCTTCACCGGCGAGACCGAGACCGACGTGCCCGTCCCCTGCACCTACGACACCGACGTCGCGGCCTCCCGCTACCTGGCCGCCCTCGACGACGGCGACGTGCCGCTGCTGATGCTGTTCTCCGGCACCGCGTTCACCGGCGCCGGCGGCTTCCGCGTCGAACCCGTGCCCTGGGACCGCGAGGCCCGCTGCCCGATGCCCGTCACCGTCTGGCGGGAGATGATCGAGCAGCACTTCCCCGGCTGCGGCTGGCTCCGCCTGCGCCGCGACACCCTCGCCGAACTCCGCGCCTTCCGCTCCCGCCGGGCCCTGCCCTCCTGGGAGGAGACCGTACGGGTCCTCCTCGACGCCGCCCGCGCCGCCGACCCGGAGCCGCCCGGGCCCGCCTGGGCGGGCGCCGTCCTGCCCCGCACCGGAGAGAGGACGGCCCCGTGACCGCGCCCGCCCCGACCGACTCCCGCTTCGGCCACGCCCGGCAGGTCGCCGACGCCGTCCTGTTCGAGGGCTACGTCCTCTACCCCTACCGGGCCTCCGCCGCGAAGAACCGCATGCGCTGGCAGTTCGGCGTCCTCGTCCCGCCCGCCTGGTGCCCCGCCGGCGGCGAACCCTCCCGGCAGCGCACCGAACTCGTCATGGAGCCCCGCGGCGACGCCGAACTCGCCGTCGAGCTGCGCTTCCTGCACGCCCGGCGCCGCACCGTCGAGGAGGCCCGCGCCAACGGCTCGTTCGCCCCCGTACCGGAACTGCGCCTGCCCGACCGGGTCCTGGTCCCCTGGGACGAGGGAACCGAGGAGACGGTCCGTATGACCGTCCCCGTCGCCGACCTGGAGGCCGGCGAGGTCGAGCTGCCGTTCGCCCGGCCCGCCGCCGAGGAGGCCGAACCCGTCACGGACGCCGACGGCCGGCAGGCCGGGCGGCTCGTCCGGCGCGCCGAGCGCCTCGACGGCGTCGTGCGGCTGCGCGCCGAACAGCTCGACCTGCCCTACCGGGCGCTGAGACTGACCGCCACCGTCGACAACACCAGCGGCTGGGAGCCGTCCCCGGGCGCCGACCGCGAGGCCGCCCTGGCCCGCTCCCTCGTCGCCGCCCACCTGCTGCTCGGCCTGAGCGCCGGATCGTTCCTGTCCATGACCGACCCGCCCGAGTGGGCCCGGGCGGTCGTCGCCGCCTGCACGAACCGGCACACCTGGCCGGTCCTCGCCGGGGACGGCGGCCGCGCCGACACCGTCCTGTCCTCCCCGATCATCCTGGAGGACCACCCGCGCATCGCCCCCGAGAGCGCCGGGGCCATGTACGACGCCACCGAGATCGACGAGATCCTCGCCCTGCGCACCGCGGCCCTGACCGACGAGGAGAAGCGCGAGGCGCGCGGCACCGACCCGCGGGCGGCCGCCGTGATCGACCTCGCCGACACCATGCCCCCCGAGGTGCTCGACCGGCTCCACGGCGCCGTCCGCGCCTTCCGCGAGGCCACCGCGCCCGCCGGCGCCCCGCCCCCCGGCGGGCCGGAGCCGCGGCCGCCCGGCGCGGCCGCCCCTCCCGCCACCCCCTGGTGGGACCCCGCCGGGGACACCGCCGAGGCGGTGCCCGAGCGGGTCCTGGTCGGCGGCGTCCCCGTCGGCCCCGGCAGCCGCGTCGTCCTCCGGCCGGGCCTGCGCCGCACCGACGCCCAGGACCTCTTCCTCCTGGGCAGCACCGCCCGGGTGGAGGCCGTCCTGCACGACGTCGACGGCGCCGTCCACCTCGCCGTCACCGTCGACGGCGACCCCGGGGCGGACATCCGCCGCGCCCAGGGCCGCTTCCTGTACTTCCAGCCCGACGAAGTCTCCCCCCTGGAGGACGCGTGAGCGGCCGCACCCTGGTCGCCGGCATCGGCAACGTCTTCCTCGGCGACGACGGCTTCGGCGTCGAGGCCGTCCGGCGGCTCGCCGAGCACGCCGCGGACCTCCCCGAGGGCGTCGAGACCGCCGACGTCGGCGTCCGCGGCGTCCACCTCGCCTACCGGCTCCTCGACGGGTACGACACGCTCGTCCTGGTCGACGCCACCGCCCGCGGCGGCGAACCCGGCACCGTCTACCTGATCGACGCCGGCGCCGCCGGGGACGCGGCCCCGCCCGGAGCCGTCCTGGACGCGCACCGGATGACCCCCGACACCGTCCTCGCCCTGCTGGGCACCCTCTGCGCCGGCACCGGCGCCGCCCCGCCCCGCCGCACCTGGGTCGTCGGCTGCGAACCCGCCTGCCTGGACGAGGGCATCGGCCTGAGCCCGCAGGCGGCCGCCGCCGTCCCGGAGGCCGTGCGGACCGTGCTCGACCTCGTCCACCGCACCCACGAGCAGACCCCCGACGGCGACCTGGTGCCGTGACCGGCACCGGGCTTCGCCGCGAACCGAGGAGGACCCCGTGAAGAAGGCCATCATCTGCGGTGCGGCCGCAGTCGGCACCACCATCGCCGCCGCCCTGCTGAAGTCGTTCCTGCCCGACGTCCGGCGCTACCTCCACATCCGCAGGATGTGACCGGCGGGCCGCACGGGCCTCAGGTGCGCCGTCCCGGCGGCCGAACGGAGTACGCCGGGCACGGCGCACCGGCGCGCCCGGCCCCCGCGCCGGTGCGCCCGCCGTCTAATGGGGCCCGGCAGGACGGAGTCCCATGCACGAGATGTCGATCGCCATGGCCGTGGTGGCGCAAGTGGAGGAGGCCGCCGCCTCCGCGGGGGCGACCGCCGTCACCGAAGTCCGCCTGCGCGTCGGGGAGCTGGCCGGCGTGGTGCCCGACGCCCTCGCCTTCTGCTTCGAACTCGCCTGCGCCGACACCGTGCTGGCGGGCGCCGCCCTGGCCGCCGAGCCCGTCCCCGGACGCGCCCGCTGCGGCGCCTGCACCGCCGAGTGGCCGACGGGCATGCCGCCGCTGCTCGTCTGCCCCGACTGCGACCGGGCCGGCGACGTCGCCCTGCTCGCCGGGCGGGAGCTGGAGATCGCCGGCGCCCGCTGGGAGGACCGGCCCGCGCAGGACCCCGCCCCCACCCGCGAACCGATCGTCGAGGAGCACTGAAGCATGTGCCGTGTGGTCGACCTCCAGCAGGCGGTCCTCGCCAAGAACGCCTCCGCGGCGCAGACCCTGCGCACCGCGCTCGCCGGCCGCGGGACCGCCGTCGTCAACCTGCTCTCCAGCCCCGGGAGCGGCAAGACCGCCCTCCTGGAACGGGAACTCGGCCTGGCCCGCGAGCGCGGCGTGCCCGTCGCAGCCCTCACCGCCGACCTGGCCACCGAGAACGACGCGACACGGCTGGCCCGTTCGGGCGTCCCCGTCAAGCAGGTCCTCACCGACGGGCTGTGCCACCTGGAGGCGCACATGCTCGGCCGCCACCTCGACGGCTGGCTCCCCGACGGCACCCGCCTGCTGTTCGTCGAGAACGTCGGCAACCTCGTCTGCCCCGCCTCCTACGACCTCGGCGAGTCGCTGCGCATCGTCCTCGCCTCGGTCACCGAGGGCGAGGACAAGCCGCTGAAGTACCCGACCGCGTTCGGCCTCGCCCACCTGGTCGTCGTGACCAAGACGGACATCGCCGGGGCCGCCGCATTCGACGAGGCCGCCTTCCGGGCGAACGTCCGGCAGGTCAACCCCGGCGTGGAGGTGCTGCTGACCTCCGCCCGCACCGGCGAGGGCGCCGGGGCGCTGCTGGACCGCGCCCTGGCGGTGGCGGACGGGGAGCCCGTCCACGCCCCGGTCATGGCTGGCCGCCGGCCCGCCCACGCGCACGGCCACGACGGGCACGGCCACGACGCCCATGCCCACGACGCCCATGCCCACGACGCCCATGCCCGCGACGGCCATGCCCACGACGGCCACGACCACGGCCGCCCCGGCGGTGCCCCCGCCGCGGACGCCGCCCGCCCGCGGCCCGCCGCCGCGCCGACCCGCTGATGGAGGCCGTGCAGCGCCGCCGGGTCGTCGTGCGCGGCGTCGTCCAGGGCGTGGGCTTCCGGCCGTACGTGTACACCCGCGCGACCGGGCTCGGCCTCGCCGGGCACGTCACCAACACCCCCGACGGCGTCGTCGCCGAGGTCGAGGGCGCACCCGGTGCCGTGTCGGCGTTCTGCGAGCGGCTCGCCGCCGACGCCCCGCCGCTCGCAGTGGTCGACGCCGTCGACCACTGGGAGGTCCCCGTCGCGGGAGGCGCCGGCTTCACCATCACCCCCTCCCGCACCGGCGGCCCCGCCCGCACCCTCGTCTCCCCGGACACGGCCACCTGCGCCGCCTGCCTGGGCGAGCTCGCGGACCCCGCCGACCGCCGCCACCGGCACCCCTTCATCACCTGCACGCACTGCGGCCCCCGCTTCACCATCGTGACCGGGCTGCCGTACGACCGGGCGCACACCACCATGGCCCGCTTCCCGATGTGCCCCGACTGCGCCCGCGAGTACGCCGACCCCGCCGACCGCCGCTTCCACGCCCAACCCGTGGCCTGCCCGGCGTGCGGCCCCCGGCTGCGCCTCCTCGGCGGCACCCCGCCGCGGGAGGCCGCCGAAGCCGGGGATCCGGTGGCGCAGGCCCGCCGCCTCCTCGCCGAGGGCGCCGTGCTCGCCGTCAAGGGCCTCGGCGGCTACCACCTCGCCTGCGACGCATCCAACGCCGCGGCCGTCACCGAACTGCGCCGCCGCAAGGGGCGCGGGGACAAGCCGTTCGCCCTGATGGCCCGCGACACCGCCGACCTGGACGGCCTCGTGCGGATCGGCCCCGCCGAACACGCGCTGCTGACCGGCCCGGTCCGGCCCGTCGTCCTGCTGCGCCGCCTCCCCGGCACCGCGGCCGACGCCGCGGGCCGGGTCGCCGACGCCGTCGCCCCCCGCTGCCCCGACCTCGGCGTGATGCTCCCGTACACGCCCGTGCACCACCTGCTGCTCGGCCTGCCCGGCGACCCGCCCGGACCCCGCCTGCTCGTCATGACCAGCGGCAACCTGTCCGGCGAGCCCATCGTCACCGACGACGCCGAGGCCCTGGAGCGCCTCGCGGGCCTCGCCGACGCCTGGCTCACCCACGACCGGCCCATCCACGTGCCGTGCGACGACTCCGTGGTCCGCGTCTGCGACGGCGAGCCCCTCGTCCTGCGCCGCGCCCGGGGCCATGCCCCGCTGCCGCTGGACCTCCCGCTGCCCGTGCCGCCCGTCCTCGCCGCCGGCGGCGACCTGAAGAACGCCTTCTGCCTCGGCGAGGGCCGCAAGGCCTGGCTGTCCGCGCACATCGGCGACATGGACGACCTCGCCACGCAGACCGCCTTCGAACGGGCCGAACGGCAGCTGGAGTCCATCACCGGCGTTCGTCCCGCCCTCCTCGCCGCGGACCGCCACCCCCGCTACCGCTCCACCGCCTGGGCCCGGCGCGCCGCCGGGGACCGCCCCCTCGCGGGCGTGCAACACCACCACGCGCACATCGCCTCCGCCATGGCCGAACACGGCCTCGACGGCCGGCACCGCGTCATCGGCTTCGCCTTCGACGGCACCGGCCACGGAGACGACGGCGCCGTGTGGGGCGGTGAGGTGCTCCTGGCCGACTACGCGGGCCACCACCGCTTCGCGCACCTCGCCTACGTCCCGCTGCCGGGCGGCGACGCCGCGGTCCGGCGCCCCTACCGGATGGCCCTGTCCCACCTGCGGGCCGCCGGCCTGCCCTGGGATCCGGACCTCCCCTGCACCGCGGCCTGTCCCGTCGAGGAACTACGCGTCTTGGACCGCCAGTTGGAGCGCCGCCTGCACTGCGTCCCCACCTCCAGCATGGGCCGGCTCTTCGACGCCGTCTCCTCGCTCGCCGGTGTCTGCCACCACGCCGGCTACGAAGCCCAGGCGGCGGTCGAGCTGGAGGCCGCCGCCCTCGCGGCCCCCGGGCCCCCGGCCTCCGCCTCCGGATACGCGTTCGCGCTGCGTGCCCCGGCTGCCGCTGACGCGCCCGTCACCGCCGACCCGGCGCCCCTCCTGGCCGCCGCGGTCGCGGACCTGCGCGCCGGAACCCCGCCGCCGCTGATCGCGGCCCGCTTCCACACCGCGGTCGCCGAACTCGTTGCCGCCCTCGCGGTCCTGGCCCGCGAACGGCACGGCCTCGACACCGCCGCCCTGACCGGCGGGGTGTTCGCCAACACCGTGCTCTCCTCCGCCTGCGCCCGCCTGCTGCGCGGCCACGGCTTCACCGTCCTGCGCCACCACCGCGTCCCGCCGAACGACGGCGGGCTGGCCCTGGGCCAGCTCATGGTCGCGGCGGCCGCGAACCGGCACCACCCACAGCAAGGAGGAGGCCATGTGCCTGGCGGTACCCGGCAGAGTGCTTGAGATCGGGGAGCGGGACGGCACCCGCATGGCGAGCGTCGACTTCGGCGGCGTGGTCAAGGAGGTGTGCCTGGAGTACCTGCCCGACCTCCAGGTGGGCGAGTACGCCGTCGTCCACGTCGGGTTCGCGCTCCAGCGGCTCGACGAGGACTCCGCCCGGCGCACCCTGGAACTCTTCGAGGAGCTCGGCATGCTCCAGGAGGAGTTCGGCGATCCGTGGGAGCGGGCGGCGGCCGAGGCGGGCGTACAGGACGGGCCCTCCGGCGCACGGCCGGAGGGCGAGGGGACGGCGCGGGAGGCGCGGCAGTGGTGAAGTACATCGACGAGTTCCAGGACCCCGGGCTGGCCCGCCGGCTCCTGGACGACATCCGCGCCTCCGTGACGCGGCCCTGGGCGCTGATGGAGGTCTGCGGCGGCCAGACCCACACGATCATCCGACACGGCATCGACCAGCTCCTGCCCGAGGGCGTCGAGCTGATCCACGGCCCCGGCTGCCCGGTGTGCGTGACGCCGCTGGAGGTCATCGACAAGGCGCTCGCGATCGCCGCCCGGCCCGAGGTGGTCTTCTGCTCCTTCGGGGACATGCTCCGCGTCCCCGGAACCGGAAAGGACCTCTTCCGGGTCCGCAGCGAGGGCGGCGACGTCCGCGTCGTCTACTCCCCGCTCGACGCCCTGCGCATCGCCCGGGAGAACCCCGACCGGCAGGTCGTGTTCTTCGGCATCGGCTTCGAGACCACCGCCCCGCCCAACGCCATGACGGTGTACCAGGCGCGGAAGCTCGGCATCCGCAACTTCAGCCTGCTCGTCTCCCACGTCCGGGTCCCCCCGGCGATCGAGGCGATCATGCAGTCGCCGAGCTGCCGCGTGCAGGGCTTCCTGGCCGCCGGGCACGTGTGCAGCGTCATGGGCACCGCCGAGTACCCGGAGCTGGCCGACCGCCACCGTGTGCCCGTCGTGGTCACCGGCTTCGAACCCCTCGACATCCTCGAAGGCGTACGCCGGGCCGTGCGCCAGCTGGAGCGCGGCGAGCACAGCGTCGAGAACGCCTACCCGCGGGCCGTGCGCCCCGAGGGCAACCCGGCAGCCCTCGCGATGATCGAGGACGTCTTCGAGGTCACCGACCGGGCATGGCGCGGCATCGGCACCATTCCCGACAGCGGTTGGCGGCTCTCGGAGCGCTACCGGGAGTACGACGCCGAGTACCGCTTCCCGGTGTCCGGCATCACCACCCGCGAGCCCGCGGCCTGCCGCAGCGGCGAGGTCCTCCAGGGGCTGCTCAAGCCGCACCAGTGCGAGGCGTTCGGCACCGCCTGCACCCCGCGCACCCCGCTCGGCGCCACGATGGTCTCCAGCGAGGGTGCCTGCGCCGCGTACTACCTGTACCGGCGCCTGGAGACGGCCCCGGCCGCCCGCACCCCGCAGCCCGCACCGCAGCCCCCGCTGGAGGCGAGCCCCGTTGTCTGACACCGTTCTCGACGTCACCGGGTGGACCTGCCCGGCACCCCTGCGCGACCACCCCCGCGTGGTCATGGGCCACGGCGGCGGCGGTGCGCTCTCAGCCGAGCTGGTCCGGCACGTCTTCGCCCCCGCGTACGGCGGCGAGGTGCTGGCCGGGATGGGCGACAGCGCCGCCGTCACGCTGGGCGGGGCGCGGCTCGCGTTCTCCACCGACTCCTACGTGGTGCGGCCGCTGTTCTTCCCCGGGGGCAGCATCGGCGACCTGGCCGTCAACGGCACGGTCAACGACCTGGCCATGAGCGGCGCCCGCGCCGCCTACCTGTCCTGCGCCTTCATCCTGGAGGAGGGCGTCGAGACCGCCACGGTGGCCCGGGTCGCCGAGGCTCTCGGCGCGGCGGCGCGGGCCGCGGGCGTCGAGGTCGCCACCGGCGACACCAAGGTGGTGGAGGCCGGCCACGGCGACGGCGTCTACATCAACACGGCCGGCATCGGGCTGATCCCGGAAGGGGTGGACCTGCGCCCGCAGCGCGTGCGGCCCGGCGACGCGGTCATCGTCAGCGGCGAGATCGGCGCGCACGGGGTGGCCGTCATGAGCTGCCGCGAGGGCCTCGGCTTCGACGTGGAGACGGTCAGCGACTGCGCCCCGCTGGGCGGGCTCGTCGAGGCGATGCTCGCCGTGACGCCCGACCTGCACGTGCTGCGGGACCCCACGCGCGGCGGGCTGGCGGCCGCGCTCGGGGAGATCGCCGCCGCCTCGGGCACGGGCGTGGTCCTGGACGAGGGGCGGGTGCCGGTCCCGGATCCCGTCCGCAACGCCTGCGCGGTCCTCGGCCTGGACCCCTTCTACGTCGCCAACGAGGGCAAGCTGGTGGCGTTCGTGCCGCCCGAGCACGCGGAGGCCGTCCTGGAGGCGATGCGCGCCCACCCGCTGGGCCGCCGCGCGGCGGTCGTGGGCCGGGCCGTGGAGCAGCACCCGGGCATGGTCGTGGCGCGCACCGGTCTGGGCGGTACGCGGGTGCTGGACCTGCCGCTGGGGGAGCAGCTTCCCCGGATCTGCTGACGGCCGCGCCGGCCCGCCGCGTCCGCCCGCGCGGCGGCGGGCCGGCGGCCGGGTGTCAGGGGAGCTCGGGGATGAACGGCAGGCAGTCCTCGTGGCCTTCCGCCGGCACCACCACGTAGCTGGCCTCGGGCAGCTCGTTCCACAGCCCCGGCAGGTCTCCCAGCGGCTCCGAGACCACCAGCCGTGTGTCGTCGGAGACCTCGCGCAGGTAGGGCAGCTCCGGGTACAGCTCCCGCACGGTGTCGGCCCGGCTGCTGAAGAACAGCGAGCGGGACCTGCCGGAGCTGGAGTAGCGGAACGCCCACACCCGGTCACCGTCGCTGACGGCGACCGTCATCTGGAGCGGGTCGGCGACGCCGTGCTCCTTGCCCACCCGCTCGACCAGGCCGGCCATCCGGGCGACCGCCCCGGGCACGTCCTGGTCCAGGCCGAACGTGACGGCCAGGTAGAACATCACCTCGGAGTCCGTCGACCCCTCGATGCAGGGGAAGAGGGCCGGGTCGACGGCCATGCACAGGTCCCGCTGAAGGCGCTGGAAGTCGGTGATGGCCCCGTTGTGCATCCACAGCCAGCGGCCGTGCCGGAACGGGTGGCAGTTCGTCTGCTGGATGGCGGAGCCCGTCGAGGCCCGTACGTGGGCGAAGAACAGGGGGGAGCGGATGTGTGCGGCGAGTTCCCGCAGGTTGCGGTTGCTCCAGGCCGGTCCGATGTCGCGGAACACCGCGGGGGTGCCGTTCGCGGCCGCGTCGGTGCTGTACCAGCCGATCCCGAAGCCGTCGCCGTTGGTCGTCTCCACTCCCATCCGTGCATGCAGGCTCTGGTTGATCAGTGAGTGTTCCGGCTGGTACAAAACCGCGTCCAGCAGCAGCGGCGAGCCGGAATAGGCCAGCCATCGACACATGCGCATCATCCCTCTCCTGCACCCCGTCCGAGCCTAACGCGGCACGGCGCCGCGTGCGCCGCCCGGGCGGGCGGGCGGAGTACGGCCGGGCCGGGCGGGCGCGTCCGCGGGGTTCCGGTCAGAGTGCGCGGACGCCGCCCGCGGCCCTGCCCGCGGCGCCTGGCGGAGCGGGGCTGATGGGCGGGGTGCGGGGCGGTGGAGGCGGGCGCGGAATTCGGCCAGCGGGCGTGGCCGGAGGCGGTTGGCCGTATCGGCACCTTTCCGGGCCGTTAAACCCGTGGTGGCATGTCCATGCCGAAATTGGAAAACCGGCTCCGGACGAATGGGGAAAACCCGATGGTGATCCGCAGATTGACCGTCGCCGCGGCACTGGCGGCGCTGACCGCCCTGGCCGCACCGGCCCACGCCGCCACCGAGACACCGCCGCCCGGGAGAATCACCGCCGAGGTGGTCGGCGTCAACGGATCCGGATGCCCCCAGGGCACCGCCAGCGTCGCCGCCGCATCCGACAACACCTCCTTCACGGTCACGTACAGCGACTACCTCGCCCAGACCGGAGCCGGCTCCGGCGGCACCGACTTCCGCAGGAACTGCCAACTCGCCCTCCGCATCCACGTCCCGCACGGCTTCACCTACGCCATCGCCCGCGCCGACTACCGCGGCTTCGCCCACCTCCAGCGCGGCGCCTACGGGCAGCAGCGCGCCAACTACTACTTCCAGGGCATGGCGCAGACCGCCCGCACCCTCCACCAGTTCAACGGCCCGCACTCCGACAACTGGCAGGCCACCGACCGGACCGACTACGCCGACCTGGTCTGGGCCCCGTGCGGCGAGGAGCGCAACCTCAACGTCAACAGCGAGCTCCGCGTCTACCCCGGCACCTCGAACCCGCAGTCGCTGAGCTTCATGAGCATGGACTCCACCGACGGCAGCGTCAGCACGGTCTACCACTTCGCCTGGAAGACGTGCCCCGGGTCCTGACCCGGCGTGAGCACCGGCACCCCCGAACCACGGTCAGGAGCGACGACGATGTCCCCTTCCCCGTCCCGCACGCTGCTCACCGCCGCCGCGGCAGCCGTCCTCGCCGCCGCGGCGACCACCCCGGCAGGCGCCGCCGGCCACACCCCGCAGATCCCAGCGCCACCCGACAGGATCGTGATCGAGCTCGCCACGGTCAACGGATCCGGATGCCGCGAGGGCACCGCCGAGGTGGCCGTGGCCCCCGACAACACCGCCTTCACCGTCACCTACAGTGACTACCTCGCGCAGGTCGGCCCGGGCGCGCCGCCGACCGCGTTCCGCAAGAACTGCCAGCTGAACCTGAGGGTCCACGTGCCGTCCGGATTCACCTACGCGATCGTCCAGGCCGACTACCGCGGATTCGCATTCCTCCAGCCCGGCGCATGGGGCCAGGAACGCGCGAACTACTACTTCCAGGGAATGCCGCAGACGACGCAGCGCACCCACCAGTTCAACGGCCCCTTCAACGACAACTGGCAGGCGACCGACCGGACCGAATACGCGGACCTCGTCTGGGCGCCCTGCGGCGAGAAACGCAATTTCAACATCAACACCGAACTGCGGGTGAATGCCGGCACCTCCAACCCGCAGTCGGCGACCAGCTTCATGACGATGGACTCCACCGACGCCAGCGTCAGCACCCTGTACCACCTCGCCTGGCAGGCCTGCCCCGCCCCCCGGTAGAAGGCCCGCCCGGCGCGGTACCGGGCGCTGCACCCGCGGGAGGCCGCGGGTGCAGCGCCCACCTTTGCCGCGTCAGACCATCGGCAGCAGGCGGGCCGGTGTCCGCGGCGCCGCCCCGGACACCGCCGCCGTGGGGGCGGCCTCCGCGGCCCCGGGTGCGAGCGCGCTGCCCGCCAGCCAGGCCGGCCAGTCCAGGTTCCAGTCGCCGAACCCGTTCGCGAACGGCTCCATCGGCTCACCCCCGCTGTTGACCACCTCCACGATGTCCCCGATCCGCACCGTGTCGAAGAACCACGCCGCGTCCGCCGTGCTCATCCCGGTGCAGCCGTGGCTGACGTTCTCCCGCCCCTGCGCGTCCACCGACCACGGCGCCGCGTGGACGTACTCCCCGCTCCAGGTCACCCGGGTCGCGTACCGCACCGACAGGTCGTAGAACTCGCTGGTGCCGCGCTGGATGCCGACCGTGTCCCCCCGCATGCGGACGTTCGCCTCCTGCCCCAGCACCACCTTGATGCCGCTGCGCGTGCGGAAGCCCTCCTTGCCGGTGGTCACCGGGATCGTCCGCAGCACCCGGCCGTTGCGCCGCACCGTCATCCGGTGCGCCGCGGAGTCCGTCAGCGCCTCGATCCGGTCCCCGATGGTGAACTCCACCGGCTCGGACGGCCCGCCGTGGCCGTGCTCGCCGAGGTCCACCCCGTCCAGCCCGCTGCGCACCCGCACCACCGCATGCGCGGGCCAGTACGTACGCGGCCGGTAGTGCAGCGTCGAGGCGTCCACCCAGTGCCAGGCTCCCTCCACCGCCGGCTCCGACACCACTTCCAGGGACCGCTCGACCCGCGCCCGCTTCTCCCGGTCGGCCGCCGGGATCGGCCGGCTCAGCGACGCCGTCACGATCTGCCCCGCCCCGTACGTCCCCGGCCGCGGCCCGAACCCGGCCGTCACCCGGCCGCCCTGCGCGGCGGGCGCCGTACGGAACGCCATGGTCGCCCCGACCGGCGTACCGGCCGCGTCCTGCGCCCCGACGCGCACCGTGTACAGCTCGCCGGCGCGCAGCGGCTCGGAGTTGTTCCAGTGCCGGCCCTTCGGTGAGAGGACGCCGCCGACGTGGCGGCCGTGCGCGTCCTGCACAGTGACGTCGGTCAGCAGCCCGGACCCGGCCAGCGCGATCTCCAGCGGGCCGCCCGGGTCCGTCGGCAGCATGACCGTGCGCGCCGTGCGCACGGCGCCGCGCCCGCGCGGCTCGCGCAGCACCGCGCCCGCGCCGTCCGCGGTGGCCCGCACCCGCTGCTGCCGCCAGCCCGTGCACGGCCCCTCCCGGAATCCTTCCGCGGCGCAGCCCCCCGCGGACCCGCCGCCCTCCGCCAGCGCCCTGCCCACCAGCAGCACCACGCCGGCCGACGCGGGCGCGGAGCCGTCCGCGCCCTGCGGTGCGCTGCCGGGGGCCGCGGCGACCAGGAGCGCGGCGCCGGCCGCGGCGGCCGCGACGCTCCACGCCCGGCTCCGCCGGGACCGGGAAGGGCGGGGCGACCGCCGTTCGGGTACGGCCTGCTGCGGTTGCGCAGCCAGTGGTGCCCGTGGTGCGTGCGGTGCGCGGTGTGTCGGAGACATCGGGATGCGGCCCTCCCAGATCGCCCATGGCCGGATGGCAGCATCAAAGACGCCCGCGGGCCGAAAGGATGATCATGCGCTCGGGGGGTGCGGCCGAACGGGAGCCGAAGAACACCCGTACGGAGCAGGCACCCGGCACCGGTCCGGCCGCCGCGCCGCGGGCAGCGGCACCCGCACCGTCACGCCGCCGCCGCCGTCACGTCCGCGTACGGGCCCAGGTACGCGAAGGCGCCCGACCGGACCCGGTACAGGTGCGCGACGCGCAGCCCGGCCAGCATCCGCGTCGTCGCGTCGAACGCCAGCGGCTTGGCCAGCCCCTCGTAGGACGTGCGGAAGATCCGCCGCGACAGCCCCGGCCGGTCGCGGCCCTCCGCGCCCAGCCCGGCCAGGGCGGCCGCGACCAGGCCGAGCGCGTCGTGGGCCTCGGCGGCCCACCGGGCCGGCGGCGCCCCGTACGCAGCCTGGTGCGCGGCGGTGAAGTCCGCCGCGGCGGGCACCGCCGACGGCTCCGTGAAGAACGCGCCGAACAGCCAGTCCTCCGCCGCCCCGCCGGCCGCCTCCAGGAAGGCGGGGACCATCACGCGGCCCGTCGCCATCCGCGGGCCCGCGAACCCGGCGCCGGCCAGCGCCCGCGCGAACCGGCCCGCGACCGCCGCGGACGTCCCCGCGAACACCGCGGCCTGCGCCCCCGCCCGCAGCATCCCGTCCACGACCCCCGCCAGGTCGGCGCCGCCCGCCGCGCCGGGGATCCGGTGGACGCTCACCGTGCCCTGCGACGGGGGCGTAAGCCGGAGCATGCGGGTCAGCTCCCACTCCGTCTCCGCCGCGCCCTCCTGCTCGACCACCGCTGTGTGCGAGACGGGACGCACCCGCGACAGGTAGTGCAGCACCGGCAGGGAGATGTCCTCCGGCTTCCCGCGCGTGTCGCACACCGTCCGCCAGTCGGACTGCGCCGCCGACCCGCTGTGGACGGACACCGGCAGCAGCAGCAGGTCCGCGGCCAGGCAGGCGGCGGCCAGGGCGGGCACGGCGGCCTGCGCGGTGGGGCCGACGACCGCGACCACCGACGGGTCCGCCACCAGCTGCCCGATCACCTGCGCGGCCCGCGCGGGGTCGCCGCCGTCGTCCGCGGCTCGGACGGCCAGCCGGAACGGGGCGCCGCCGCCCGCGTTGTGCCGGTCCGCGGCCAGCCGCAGTCCCCGCTCGTGCGCCTCCCCCTCGGCCTTCCCCGGCCCCGACAGATCCGCCTGGAGGGCGACGGTGAATGCCGGCCCGGTCGACGCCCCGCGCGCGGCGGCCGCCCCGCCCGGTCCTCGTCCGCGGGCGGCCAGCCAGGCCGGCGGAACCGCCGCCGCGGCCACCGCCCCGCCGACCGCCAGGAGGCGCCGCCGGGTCAGCGGGCCGCCGCCCGGCTCCGGCGCTCCGGGAGGCGCCTGCGGCCCGTCGAGGCGGGTGGGCTCGGGGGCGGGCAGCTCCAGGGCGCGGGTGGAGCGTTCGGCGATCAGCCGCGGCAGCGGCGGCGGCAGCCAGTCCGCGCCGCCCCCGCCCTCCCCGCCGCCGAGGACCTCCCGCAGCCGCTGCGGCAGCGGCCGCCCGTCCGGGTCCTTCGCCAGGCACGCCCCGACGGCCTCCCGCAGCTCCGCGGGGACCCCGTCGAGCACCGGCTCGTCGTGCACCGTGCGGAAGACGACGGCGGCGGCGTGCCCGCCGCCGAACGGCCCCCGCCCGGTCGCCGCGAACACCAGCACGCAGCCGAGGGAGAACACGTCGCCCGCCGGCCCGGGCGCCCCCGCACCCGCCCGCGCCTGCTCCGGCGGCAGATACCCCGGCGTCCCGACGACCGCGTCGGCCGCCGTCAGCGTCGTCGCGCCGGCCGTCCGCGCGATCCCGAAGTCGATCAGCCGCGGCCCGTCCGGCGCCAGCAGGATGTTCCCCGGCTTCACGTCGCGGTGCACCAGACCGGCGGCGTGCACCTGCTCAAGTGCCTCGGCCAGCCGGACCCCCAGCGTCCGCACGCTCCCCGCCGGAAGCGGCCCGTACGCGCCCACCGCCTCCGACAGCGACGGCCCGGGCACGAACGGCGTGGCCAGCCACGGCTCCCGTGCCTCCGGATCCGCGGCGACCACCGGCACCACCCAGCGCCCGGTCAGCCCCGCCGCGGCCGATGCCTCCCGCCGGAACCGGGCCCGGAACGCCGGATCCGCGGCATGGTCGGCCCGGATCACCTTCACCGCCAGCAGGGCGCCCGCCGGGGACCGGCCCAGGTACACGGTGCCCATCCCGCCCGACCCGAGCCGGCCGAGGAGCCGGTGCCCGCCGACCGACGCCGGATCGGCGGGCAGGAGCGGACGCACCCGCTACCCGGCCGAACCGCGGACGGCGGGCCCCACGAACCGGATCCGGCCGCCCTCCACCCGGTGCAGGAAGTAGACGTTCCCCTTCACCTGCCGCTGCGCGTCGTACGCGTACTCCTTCGCGAGGCCCTGGTAGGTGCCGCCGGGCAGGGCGGCCAGCAGCTCCGCCCGGGTCGGGCGGGCGCCGCCCCGCGCGGCCGCGGCCGCGGCCAGCCGGTCGATGACCTGGGCGGCCGTGTCGTAGGCCTCGACCGTCCAGACGCCCGGCGGCTCCCCGTACGCGTCCCGGTGGGCCTTCGCGAGCTGCGCGGCCCCCGGCGCGTCGGGGCCCGTGTACGGGGTGAGGAACTGCCAGCCCTCGGCGGCCGCGCCCGCCCGCGCCACGAAGTCCGGGCCGGCGATCGCGTAGTCGGCGGCGCGCGGCCCGCGGAACCCGGCGGCGGCCAGCAGCCCGGCCGTCTCCGCAGCCCCGGCCGGCGTGCCCGTGTAGAAGAACCCGTCGACGCCGTGGGCGAGCATGTCGGCGACCACCTGCGGCAGGGCCTTCGCCCCGCGCGGCACGACCCGCGCGTACACGGTGGCGCCCGGGTCGACGGAGCCCAGGGTGCGGCTGAGCAGCAGGACCGCCTGCCACCCCTCGGAGTCGCCGTCGCGGTCGCACAGCAGGCCCAGCCGCCGCGCCCCCTGGCCCCGTACGAGCTGCAGGCCGACGGCGGAGCCCTGCCCCAGGGACAGCGCGGAGTTCTGGAAGAAGCTCCGCCGGTCCGCCACCCCGAACGAGGTGCCGAGCGCCGATACGGTCAGCAGGGGCAGCGCCGCCTCCCCGTAGGGCTCCAGGCAGGGCATCACCGACGCGTTGGCGGTCGGGCCGACCACCGCGAGGACGTCCCGGTTGGCGACCAGCCCCGCAGCGGCGGCGGCGCTCCGGTCGGCCGCCCCGCCGTCGTCCGCGGTGACCACCCCCAGCGTGAACGGCCGCCGGGCGCGGGAGTTGAAGTCGGCGACGGCCAGCCGCACCCCGCGCTCCTGGGCCAGCCCGGCCGCCTTGAACGGCCCGGACAGGTCCGCGTGCACCCCGAGCAGCCACCGCCGCCCGCCCGCCGCGCCGGAGGAGCCGCCGTCACCGCCGCGCAGGGACAGCCAGGCGGCGGCCCCGCCCCCGGCCGCGGCCAGGGCGCCCGCCGCGCCGAAGGCCAGCAGCCGCCGCCGCGTCGGACCGCGCCCGCCGGCCCCCGCGGTTCCGGCCTGCGCGCCGCCGGGGGCCGCGTCGGCGACGGTCTCCTCGATCCCCGGCAGGGCGAGCAGCGCGGCAGCCCGCTCGGCGATCACCGAGACGACCGGGTCCGGCAGCCACCCGGTGCCCGCCCCCGGGTCGTCCTCGGTCAGCGCCTCGTCCAGCTCCCGGGCCGTCGGCCGCTCGCCGGGGTCCTTGGCCAGGGCCCGGCGCAGCAGCGCGGCCAGCTCCGGGTCGGCGAGGACCTCCGGCCCGAACTCCGGCTCGTCGTGGACGGTGCGGTACAGCACCGCCTCCGCCGCTCCCGTCCCGAACGGCAGCCGCCCGGTCGCCGCGTACGCGAGCAGGCAGCCCAGCGAGAACACGTCCCCGGCGGGCTCGGCGGGCAGCCCCCTGGCCTGCTCGGGGGAGAGGAAACCCGGAGTGCCGATGACCACGTCGGTCGAGGTGAGGGCGGTGTGCTCGCCGCCGCGCGCGATCCCGAAGTCGATCAGCCGCGGGCCGTCCATGCCGAGCAGCACGTTCGCCGGTTTCACGTCCCGGTGGACCAGGCCCTGCCCGTGCATCACCCCGAGCGCCCCGGCCAGCGCCTTCCCGAGGAGCCGTACGGCCCGCAGCGGGAGCGGCCCGTGTCCGGCGACTGCCTCCGCCAGCGACGGGCCGGGAACGAACGAGGTGGCCAGCCACGGCTCGGCCGCGTCCGGGTCGGCGCCGGTGACCCGCACCGCCCAGGGGCTGTCCACGCGGGCCGCGATGGCCGCCTCACGGCGGAACCGGGCGCGGAAGTCGTCCTCGTCGGCGTGCTCGGCGCGGATCACCTTGACCGCGGCGAGCGCCCCGTCACCGGTGCGGCCGAGGTAGACGACACCCATCCCGCCCGCACCGAGCCGCCCCAGCAGGCGGTGCCCGCCGATCCGGGAGGGGTCGCCGGGGTGGAGCCGCTCCATCAGCCCTCCTTCGCGAGCGCGCCGCGCGCCTGGAGCATCATCCGGCTGGTCCCCTGGACCACCAGTGCCTTGACCGCCTCGGGCGCGACCCCGGCCGCGCCCCGGCCGGCGACCGCCATCGTGACGGGGCCGAACTGCCCCTGCGACCACACGTACGGGTGCGGTCCGCCGTCCTTCTCGCCCACGTACTCGCCGGACTCGCTGAACGCGTCCTCCGTCCAGCCGTTCAGCTGCTCGCCCAGGTAGAGCGAGGCGCCCCACAGGTTCTGCAGCCGCTCACCGGCACCCAGGACCTGCTGGGGGCACCGCAGCACCTCCTCCATGGCCTGCGCGGTCTCCCAGCCGGATCCGGACGGGTCGCGGTGGACGGTGACCGTCGCGCTGATCCGGACCCGGCCGCGGCCGTCGGCGGCCGGGACGTGGAAGTAGCGGGTACGGCTGGCCAGCACACCGGGCGGAAGGCCGGCGGTCTGCCACACGCAGTCCGCGTCGAGGACGGGCAGGCTGCCGGGACGGCTCTCGAAGGGCGAGCTGCGCTGCACCTCCGGGCCGAACGCCTCGCGGTCGACCAGGACCCGGTCGAGCAGCGCACGGGCCGCAGCGGCGTCGGCGGGCTGCTTCGCCGGATCGAACACGGGGACGGCCGAGGGGGCGGGGGCGGAGCCGCCCGGCCCGCCGGACGGCGCCGGCGCGCCGGCGGGGGCCCCACCCGAAGCCGCCGACGGGAGCGGGGACCTGCCGCGATCCGGACCGCCCTCCGCGTCCGGTGTCCCGTCCGCGGCGCACCCGGCCAGGGCAAGCAGCGCCGCGGCCGCCGTCGCGCAGCCGCGGGCGCGCAGCCCGCCCGGACGTCCGAACACCCCCGACCCCGTCACGGCGGAGATCGTACCCCGCACATCCGTGTGTCAAGTGCCGTACGGGCAAGGATCGTTGGCGTGAAGGGCAGGCGTACGGCGCGCCGCGGCAAGGGAGTCCGGGCGGCGCCACCGCCCCCGCAGGGGCGTCACGGGGGACGGGCGGTCACTCCATGGCCCGGGCGCGGACCACCCGGGCCGGGCTCTGCCCGCCGCCGGACGCCAGGACGCGCACCTCCCCGCGGTCGCTGATCTCGGCGCGCACGATGCCGGTCGGGTCCTCGTACACCGGGTGCCCGCCCGGGCCCGACACGCCCGTCGCGGTGACGACCACGATGTCCTCGCCACCCTCCGGGCCCTCGGAAAACACCAGCTCGAAGCGCTGGGAACTCATCCGCGCCCTCCTTCGCCGAGCGAACCGAGCGTCTCCCTCCCATGATGCGCGCCCGCCGCCGGGGCCGCATCGCGCCCCGGCCACCGCACCCCGACAGCCCCGCAGGCCGGCACCGGCACCGGCCCGGAGCCGCCGTACGGCCTCACTCGAACCGGGACGGGTCCCCGGCGCCGCGGCGGACGACCTCGGGGGCGCCGCCGGAGAAGTCGACGACGGTCGTCGGCTCCGTCCCGCAGTCGCCCGAGTCCACGACGATGTCCACGGAATGCTCCAGCCGCTCCTTGATCTCCCAGCCGATCGTGAGCGGTTCGGACTCGTCGGGCAGCAGCAGGGTGCTCGACAGCAGCGGCTCGCCCAGTTCGGCGAGGAGCGCCTGGGTGACGGTGTGGTCGGGGATGCGCACGCCGACCGTCTTCTTCTTCGGGTGCAGGAGCTGCCGCGGCACCTCCCGCGTCGCCGGGAGGATGAAGGTGTAACTGCCGGGTGTCGCCGCCTTGATGGCGCGGAAGACGTCGTTGCCGATGTTGACGAGCTGCCCCAGCTGGGCGAAGTCCCTGCATACCAGGGTGAAGTGGTGCCGGTCGTCGAGGCGGCGGATGGACCGGATCCGGGCCAGGCCCTCCCGGTTGCCGAGCTGGCAGCCCAGCGCGTAGCAGGAGTCGGTGGGGTACGCCACCAGCGCCCCGGAGCGGATGCTGTCCGCGACGCCGCTGATCGTGCGCTGCTGCGGGTTGTCGGGGTGGACGTCGAAGTACTTCGCCATCCGCCGAGCCTACGCGATCGTCCGCGGCCCCGCCGCCGCTGCCCGGCCCCGCGCCCGGCAGCCGCCGCGCGCCGCCGGGCGCATGCTGGAGAGGTGCCCGGCGGGGCCGCCCTGGGGCCCGGCCGGCCCGGCATCCGCACGCGACACCCCCGGGAGGCGGCGATGAGCACGCATCCGGACCCGCACCTCGCCATGGTCCGCCCCGTCACGCCCCGCACCCCCGAAGGGTGCGAGGACTGCCTGCGCCTCGGCTCCCCCTGGGTTCACCTGCGGCTGTGCCTGGTCTGCGGCCGCGTGGGCTGCTGCGACTCCTCGCCGATGCGGCACGCCCGCGCGCACGCGACGGACACGGGACACGCCGTGGTCCGCTCCTTCGAACGCGGCGAGGACTGGCGCTGGTGCTTCGTCCACGAAGCCCTCGTATGACCCTGCCCCTGCCCCTGCCCCTGCCCCTGCCCCTGCCCCTGCCCCTGCCCCTGCCCCGGCCCCCTGCCCCTGGGCTAGCGCCGCGGCTGCGCCCTGATCGCCCGGACCAGGTCCGCGACCAGCTCCGCGCGCTCCGCCATCGCGTCGACCAGCACGTACTCGTGGTCGGCGTGGGCGCCGCCGCCGACCGCGCCGAGACCGTCCAGGGTGGGCACGCCGAGTGCGGCCGTGAAGTTGCCGTCGCTGCCGCCGCCGACCGCCGTGCCCTCCAGCGAGGGCAGCAGCTTCTTCGCCAGGGCGAACAGCTCCGCGGACGCCGACTCGGGCATCGGGGGCCGGCCGACGCCGCCGCTCACCGTGATCTCCGCCTCCGCCAGGTGCGGGGCGAGGGACGCGAACGCGGACTCGATGCGCTCCTTCTCGTCCGCCGTCTCCACCCGGACGTCCACGGTGATGCTGGCTTCCGCCGGGACGACGTTGTCCAGCGTGCCGGCGGACGCGACGGTCGGCGTGACGGTGGTGCCGACGTCCGGCCGGCCGAGCGCGGCGATCTCCAGCACCTGGTGCGCCGCCTCCACGAGGGCGTTGACCCCGGCGGCCGGTTCGAGCCCCGCGTGCGAGGCGCGGCCCGCGATGGAGACGTGGAAGGACCCGCAGCCCTTCCGGCCGGTCTTCAGCACCCCTCCCTCGGCGGCGCCCTCCACGACGAGGACGGCCCCGCAGGCCAGCGCCCGCTCCTCGATGAGCGCCCGCGACGCGTGCGAACCGACCTCCTCGTCCGCGGTCACCAGGATCTCCACGCCCGACGGGTCGCCGAGGCCCGCGATGCCGTGCACGGCCTGGACGAGCCCGCCGAGCATGTCGAACACGCCCGGGCCGGTCGCCCGTCCGCCCTCGACGGCGAACGGCCGGCGCTCCAGGGTGCCCAGCGGGAACACCGTGTCGTGGTGGCCGAGGACCAGGACGCGCGGCTCCCCGCCGCCCGACCAGTGGACGTGCGGACCGGCCTCGCTGTCGACCAGGACGGCCTGCCCGCCGAGCCGGTCCTCCAGGATCCCGGCGACCGCCTTCGCCGACGCGGCCAGCGCCTCCGCGTCCCGTGACGGGGACTCGACTTCGACGAGGGTCCTGAGGTCCTCGAGCATCGCCTCGACGCTCACACGGCCGGTCTTCTGCATCGTCATGCTGCAAGGGTACGCAGCGCCCCGCCCCCGGCCGGACCCCGCCCGGGGCCGCGCGGGGCGCGCCAAAGCGTCATCGAGCGCGCCGAATGCGCCAACCTGCCGCCGCCCGGCCCCCGGAGGGACTGCCCGCCGTGTCCCTGGGTAGTTGAATGCGTTGTACACCTTGATCTTTGTTGATGTGTTGATGTGGGGAGGGTTTCCCGTGGCCGAACCGAAGGCTGTCCAGGACAGCGGCTGGGCCCCGGACGCGAGAGCCTCGGCGGGCACCGCCGTCGTGCTGACCTCGCTCCTGTTAGGCGTCGATGCCGCAGCCGGCTTCACCGACTGGCCGAGGACGGCGGTCTGGACGGGGCTGGGCGCCGTCCTGTTCGTCGTCCTGTGGCCCACCCGGGTCAGCGCCGCCCCGGGCCGGCTGACCACCCGCGGGCTCGTCCGCCGGCGCCGCGTCCGCACCGACCGGCTGGCCTCGGTGGCCTGGCACGACGGGCTGGCGCAGCGGCTCGTCCTGACCGACACCGACGGCAACCGCGTCGAGCTCGACCCGAGGGTCCTCACGGCGAACCCCCCGCTGTGGCACCGGGTCGGCCAGGACATCGACACGAGTGTCGCCCGCGGCACCCTGGCCGATGGCCTGGCGCCGATGCGCCGGCTCTCCCGCCTGATCGACAGCGAGACGGCGCACGCGGTCTTCAGGGTGTCCGCCATCTCCTGACCGCCCGGCAGGCACGCACCCCGGTCCGCCCGCGCCCGTACGCCCGGCCCGGTCGGCGTTCCGGCCCGCGCCCGCCCCGCACGGGTGAGGCTTTCCACCCGTCCGGCCCGCAGCGGGCGCCGGTCTGCGCCCGACGGCCGATGCGCCGTGGTTGCATCGCCTGGCTACGGACCGGACGGAGGCGTTGACCATGACCCGAGACCGACGGCCCGGCGGGGGAGCCCCCGCCGGCACATCCAGGCGCGGGCTGCTGACGGCCGCGGCTCTCGCGCCCGTACTCGCCGGCGCGGGGGCGGCCCACGCCGCCGCAGCCGCCGAGCCCGGCACCGCGGCGGCGGCCGCGGCCCGGACCCCCATCGAGCCGGTGCCCACCACCGAGGCCGACTGGCTGGGCGTCGCCGCCGCCCTGGGCCGCCCCGGACGCCTCATGTCCGGCCTCGTCTACCGGGTCGCCTTCCCGCGCCGCGACCTGACCGTCGTCTCCCAGGGCGTCACCATCCACCCCGGGCTGGCGCTCAGCTCCTACGCCGCCTTCACCCCGTACGCGGACGGGATGACCGTGGTGCGCGGCGACCTCGTCGTCGTCGAGGCGGAACTCCAGCGGGCCACCGACGCCCTGCACGCGAACGGATTCGGCCAGACCGCGATCCACAAGCACCTGCTCGCCCACGAACCCGACGTGTGGTGGACGCACTTCCACGCGATGGGGCACGACGCCGTGGAGGCGGCCCGAGGTCTGCGGGCGGTCCTCGCCGTCACCGGCACTCCGCCCGCGGCGCCGCCGGCCGCCGCACCGCCCCTCGACCTGGACACCTCCGCCATGGACGCCGCCCTCGGCGCCCCGGGCACCAACGACGGCGGCATCTACAAGTACAACTTCGGCCGCCGCGAGACCGTCACCGACGAGCACCGCGTCGTGCCCGCCGCGACCGGCATGGCCACCGTCCTCGCCTTCCAGCCCCTCGGCGGCGGGCGGGCCGCCGTGAACGGCGACTTCGTGATGACCGCCGAGGAGGTCCACCACGTCCTGCCCGCCCTGCGCCGCGGCGGCCTGTCCGTCATCGAGCTGCACAACCACGGCCTGATGGACGAACCCCGCCTCTTCTACACGCACTTCTGGGGCGTGGACGACGCGACCGTCCTCGCGCGGGCCCTGCGCACCGCCGTCGACGCCACCAACACCGCACCGCCCGCCCGCCGCTGACGGCGGGCCAGGGTGAGGCGGATGCCCGCCGCGCCGAGGAAACCGGGCAGCGGTTGAGGCGGCTCCGGGGCGGGCCGCCCGCCGGTCACCCGGTGCTCCCGCAGCACTGACGCGATCAGCGCGGCGGCGAGCACCCCGAGGCGCGCGCCCGGGCAGCCGCCGCCGCCGTGGCCGGACGGCGCCGTCCGGGTGTCCCGCGCGTTCACTCCCGCGGCGGGGTGCACGGCGGGCCGGCGGGCGCGCGCACCGCCCGCCGTGCGGGTCCGGGCGCGCCCCCAGGGGCGCCTCCCGCGGCGCGGCTACGGCCGGTAGCGCAGGGGATGGTCCTCGGGCACCTCGACCACCGCGATCCGCACCCCGTCCGGGTCGGCGATCCACATCTCGACCAGTCCCCACGGCTCCTGCACGGGCGGCCGCAGCACCTCGGCCCCCCGCGCCCGCAGCTCCTCGTACGCGGCCCGCACGTCGGAGACCTGGAGCCACAGCCGCAGGCCGGGCGCCGGCGGCGCGGCGGACCGGCCGGAGACCTCCAGGAAGCCCCCGCCGAGGAAGTACACGGTGCCCCGGTCGGGTCCCGTGCCGAACTCGCGGTAGACGGCCAGCCCCAGCACGCCGCCGTAGAAGGCGCGCGAGCGCTCCGGATCGGTGGGGGTCAACAGGACCCTGCTGCCCAGTACGTGCACCATGCCGCCGAATCTACGCCGCCCGGCGGCGCGGCGCGCCGGCGTCTTGTCACACCGTCACGCCGTCACACCGCCACACCTTGTGCGGCGGCGGCGTCGAGGGCGGCGGTCAGGCGGTTGAGGCGGGCCTGCAGGTCGCGGATCTCGGCGAGGTCGCATCCGGTGGCGGCGGCGATCCGCCGCGGGACCTCCGCCGCCCGGGCGCGCAGCGCGGTGCCCGCGTCGGTGAGGACGGCGTGCACGGAGCGCTCGTCCTCGGTGCTGCGCTCGCGGCGGACCAGTCCGGCGGCCTCCAGGCGCTTCAGGAGCGGGGAGAGGGTGCCCGAGTCGAGCCGGAGGCGGTTGCCGAGCTGCTTGACGGGGGTGGTGCCGTCCTCCCACAGGACGAGCATCACCAGGTACTGCGGGTAGGTCAGGCCGAGGTCCTTCAGGGCGACCCGGTAGACGCCGCCGAAGGCGCGGCTCGCGGCGTTCAGCGCGAAGCAGATCTGGCTGTCCAGGCGGAGGAAGTCCTCGTCGCGGGGGGTGTCGGTGGGCCGCTCGCTCATGCCGGCCAGTGTAGCGCGAAGCCGGCGGCAAGCGATTGAGTTGTGCACAACTCAATTGTGTGCTCTAGTTGTGGTCGAAGGCGGCGACCGGCCGCCGGACCACCCCCGCGAGAGGAACCCCGATGGACGCGCTGTACACCGCCGTCGCCACCGCCAACGGCCGCGAGGGCCGCACCGTCAGCTCGGACGGCCGGATCGACCTCGCGCTCGCCATACCCCCGGCACTCGGCGGCAACGGCGAGGGCACCAACCCCGAGCAGCTCTTCGCCGCCGGCTATGCGGCCTGCTTCGCCAGCGCGCTCGGCCTCGTGGGCCGCCAGGCCAAGGTCGACACCGGCGAGGTGTCCGTCACCGCGGAGACCTCCATCGGCAAGGACGCCACCGGCTTCGGGCTGGCCGTCACCCTGCGCATCGAGCTGCCCGAGTCGCTGGCCGGCGAGACCGGCGCCCTCCTGGTCAAGCAGGCCCACGAGGTCTGCCCCTACTCCAAGGCCACCCGCGGCAACATCCCCGTCGACCTCGTCATCGAGTAACCGCCCCCGCCGCCGCCCGGCCCGCCCGTACGGCCCGCCCCGCCGTGCGGGCCGCCCGGGACGGGACGACCCTGGAGGCGGCCCCCGGCCCCGGCTGCGGGCCGCCCGGCAATTCCCGGTACCTGCGAGGACGGCGGAGGCGGACGACGTGGACTACGGCAAACTCGACGCGGCACTCGCCCGGGCGGTCGACGAGGAGGACCGCGACGCGCACGCCCGCGACCTCGACGTCCTCGTCCGCCTCGGCGCGCCGCCGACGGCGGACCAGCGCGAACAGCTCCTCGACTTCGCCATCGAAGGCGCCGGCGACCGCACCGACCTCACCGCGACCCTCTCCCGGCACGGCATCGAGGCACTCGCCGACCTGCCCTGGGTCCGCTCGATCGCCCTCGCGGCCGAACGCGGCCCGATGTAGGCCGGCCCGCCCCGCATCAAGGCCGGGGGGCGCCTGTGCGGGCGCACCCCGCCGACGCGACAATGGCCCGTGTTGTTCCCGTTGGACCAGTACGGAGGAGCCGGCGCATGCCGAACGAACGAGCAGGGCAGCTGGCGGGCCCGGACGACCTCATCGACGTCGCCCGGCTCGTCACCGCGTACTACACCCTGCACCCCGACCCGGCGGACCCCGCCCAGCGCGTCGCCTTCGGCACGTCCGGGCACCGCGGGTCCTCCCTGGCGACCGCCTTCAACGAGGACCACATCGCCGCCACCAGCCAGGCGATCTGCGAACACCGGGCCGAGCAGGGCACCGACGGCCCGCTCTTCCTCGGAGCCGACACCCACGCCCTCTCCGAGCCCGCCCGCGTGACGGCCCTGGAGGTCTTCGCCGCGAACGGCGTCACCGTCCTCGTCGACCCCGCCGACGGCTACACCCCGACGCCCGCCGTCTCGCACGCCATCCTCACCCACAACCGCGGCCGGACCTCCGGCCTCGCCGACGGCGTCGTCGTCACCCCGTCCCACAACCCGCCCGGCGACGGCGGCTTCAAGTACAACCCGCCGCACGGCGGACCGGCCGGCTCCGACGCCACCGGCCGGATCCAGGAACGCGCGAACGAACTCATCGCCGGCGGCATGAAGGACGTCCTGCGGATCCCCTACACCCGCGCCCGCGCCGCCTCCACCACCGCGGTGTACGACTACCTCGGCACGTACGTCCGCGACCTGCCCACCGTCCTCGACCTCGACGCGGTCCGCGCCGCGGGCGTGCGCATCGGCGCCGACCCGCTCGGCGGCGCCTCGGTGGCGTACTGGCAGCGCATCGCCGAGGAGCACCGCCTCGACCTCACCGTCGTCAACCCGCACACCGACCCCGCCTGGCGGTTCATGACGCTCGACTGGGACGGCAAGATCCGCATGGACTGCTCGTCCCCGTACGCGATGGCCTCGCTGATCGAGGGCCGCGACCGGTTCGCCATCGCCACCGGCAACGACGCCGACGCCGACCGGCACGGCATCGTCACGCCCGACGGCGGCCTGATGAACCCCAACCACTACCTGGCCACCGCCATCGACTACCTGTACCGCCACCGCGCCGACTGGCCCGGCACGGCGGCCGTCGGCAAGACCCTCGTCTCCTCCGGCATGATCGACCGGGTCGCCGCCGACCTCGGCCGCGAACTCGTCGAGGTACCCGTCGGCTTCAAGTGGTTCGTGGACGGGCTGTCCGCCGGCACCCTCGGCTTCGGCGGCGAGGAGTCCGCCGGCGCCTCCTTCCTGCGGCGCGACGGGTCGGTGTGGACCACCGACAAGGACGGCATCATCCTCGCCCTGCTCGCCTCCGAGATCCTCGCCGTGACCGGCAGCACCCCCAGCGAGCGCTACACCGCCCTGGCGGAACGGTTCGGCGAGCCCGCGTACGCGCGGATCGACGCGCCGGCCGGCCGCGAGGAGAAGGCGGTGCTCGCCCGGCTCTCGCCCGAGCAGGTCACCGCCGACACCCTGGCGGGCGAACCCGTCACCGCGGTCCTGACGCACGCCCCCGGCAACGGCGCCGCGATCGGCGGCATCAAGGTCGCCACCGAGAACGCCTGGTTCGCGGCGCGCCCGTCGGGCACCGAGGACGTCTACAAGATCTACGCCGAGTCCTTCCGCGGCCCCGACCACCTGGCCCGCGTCCAGGAGGAGGCCCGCGGGGTCGTCGCCGCCGCCCTCGCGTCCTGACCCGGCGCCCGCCGCCCGCAGCCCGCCCCGCCCGCCGCCCGCGCGGGTCCGGCGGGCCGGGCCGGGCGCCCGGTGTCGGGACCCGGCCCGGCGGCCTACGCTGGAAGCGGCGGCCGCCTGCGGTGAGCGGCCCGGGCGGTCGCCCCGGCGGCTGCGGGCACGTACCCCTCCTTGTTCCCCGCGCCCGCGGCGCCGGCCGCGGGATGGCACAGTGGATGCCATGTGCGGACGGTACGCCTCGTCACGGGCGCCCGAGGACCTCGCCGGCCTGTTCCAGGCCCGCCTGGAACCCCGGGAGGAGCTCGCCCCCAGCTGGAACGTCGCCCCCACCGACCCCGTCTGGGCGGTGCTGGAACGACCCGACCGCGGCACCGGCGAGCCGGCCCGCCGCCTGCGCACCCTGCGCTGGGGCCTCGTCCCCTCCTGGTCCAAGGATTCCGGCGGCGCCGCCCGCATGATCAACGCCCGCATGGAGACCGTCCACGAGAAGCCGGCCTTCCGCCGCGCCTTCACCCGCCGCCGCTGCCTGCTGCCCGCCGACGGCTTCTACGAATGGCAGGCCGTGCCCGCGACCGCCACCGCGAAGGCCTACAAGCAGCCCTACTTCATCGCCCCCGAGGACTCCTCCGTCATGGCCATGGCCGGCCTGTACGAGTTCTGGCGCGACCCGTCCGTCCCCGACGAGGACGACCCCGCGGCCTGGCTCGCCACCGCCACCATCATCACCACCGAAGCCGCCGACGCGGCCGGCCGCATCCACCCCCGCATGCCCCTCGCCCTCGACCCCGGCGACTACGACGCCTGGCTCGACCCCGCCCACCAGGACGCCGACGCCCTGCGCGCCCTCCTCCACACCCCCGCCGGGGGCCGCCTGGAGGTGCGGGCCGTGTCCACCGCCGTCAACAGCGTCCGCAACAACGGCCCCCACCTCCTGGAACCCGCCGCCGCACCCTGAACGGCCGGCCCTACCCGCACACGGCCAGGGCGCACGGCTCCCGCTCCAGCCCCTCCGGCAGCCGCAGCGGGCGCCGTCCCGGCGTCAGCGAACCCAGCACCCGCGGGCCGCCCGACCCCGTGCAGTCCGGCGCGTTCCCCGGCAGCCCGTGCAGCGTCAGCCAGCCGAGCACCGCGAACGCGTACGCCTCCTTCGCCGCGGCCGGCAGCCCCAGCTCCTCCGACCCGCGCACCGCGGCCCCCGACGGCCCCAGCTCGGCGCGGAGCATCCCCATCAGCGTCGGATTGCGCACCCCGCCGCCCGACACGAACACCTCGGTCGCCGCCAGCGGACGCAGCGCGTCCGCGACCGTCCGCGCCGTCAGCAGCGTCAGCGTCGCGACCAGGTCCTCCGCGGCCGGAGCGACCCGGCCCCCGCCCGCGGCGAGGTGCTCCCGCAGGTAGCCCGCATGGAACAGCTCCTTCCCCGTCGTCCGCGGCGGCGGCAGCCGGTAGTACGGATCCGCCTCGAGCCGCCTCAGCAGCCCCTCGTCGACCCGCCCCGCCGCGGCCAGCAGCCCGTCCCGGTCGTAGCCGAACCGCCCCCCGGTCAGCTCCCGCACCGCCGCGTCGATCAGCGCGTTGCCCGGCCCCGTGTCGAACGCCACCGCCGCGCCGCCCGGCCGCAGCACGGTCACGTTCGCGATGCCCCCGATGTTCAGCGCCGCCGGCACCCCCGGCCGCCCCCGCAGCAGCATCAGGTCCACCAGGCTGACCAGCGGCGCGCCCTGCCCGCCCGCCGCGACGTCCCGCGGACGGAACCCCGACACCACCGGGCAGCCCGTGCGCTCCGCGATCCACGCCGGCTCGCCCAGCTGCAGCGTCCCGTGCACCCGCCCGTCCTGCGCCCAGTGGAACACCGTCTGCCCGTGCGAGGCGACCAGCTCGGCCCGGCCCCCGCACAGCTCCCGGTCCGCGCGGACCGCCGCGGCCGCGAAGGCCTGGCCGATGCGGGTGTCCAGCCGGCAGACGTCCGCGAGCGTGGTGGCCGCGGGCGGCAGCGCCGCCGCCAGCCCGCCCCGCACCTCCTCCGGGTAGGGGGCGCTGACCATGCCCAGCGGCCTCAGCCGCAGCGTGCCGCCGTCCGCGGACAGGTCGAGGTCGGCGGCCGCCGCGTCCACCGCGTCGTACGAGGTCCCCGACATCAGCCCGACCACCCTCACCGCAGCGGCTCCCGGTGCGAGCCCCCGCGCAGCGTCAGCAGCGCCGGCACGCTCAGGGCGCAGGCCCCCGCCGCGTAGTACGCGGGCACGGCCGTGCTCCCCGTCCCCGCGGCGACGGCCGTGATGACGAGCCCGGCGCAGCCGGAGAACACCGCGTTGGCCAGGGCGTACGCAACCCCAAGCCCCGTGCAGCGGACCCGGCGCGGGAACATCTCGGCGAGCATGGCCGGCCCCGGCCCGGCCAGCAGCCCCACCAGCGCGCCCGCGAGGAGCACCGCCCCCGCCTTCGCCGCCGCGGGAGCGCCGGGCGACTGGACGAGCCGCAGCAGCGGCAGGGCCAGCACCACCACCGAGACGGCCCCGCACAGCATCACCGGCCGGCGCCCGACCCGGTCGCTGAGCACGCCGGCGGGCAGGATCGACGCGGCGAAGCCGAGGTTGGCGAGCGCCGTGGCGAGGAGCGCGTCGCGGGCCGAGGCGCCCAGCACCGCCTGCAGGTGCGACGGCAGGACGACGAGGAACGCGTACCCCGCGGCCGACCAGCCCATGACCCGCCCGATCCCCAGGACGACCGCGCGCACCACCTCGCCCCGGCGCACCCGCGCCGCGGCCTCCGGCACCCCGTACGCCCCGGGCCGGCCGGCCGGAGGCGGCTCCTCCAGCCCGGCGCGCAGCCACAGCGCCACCGCCCCCAGCGGCAGCGCCAGCAGGAACGGGATCCGCCACCCCCACGCCCGCAGGTCGTCCGCGGGCAGCGCCCAGGCCAGCGCCGCGGCGGTGCACGCACCCGCCAGCAGGCCGAGCGCGACGGTGAACGACTGCCAGGCGCCGCCCAGGCCGCGGCGCCCCGGCGGGGCGTGCTCCGTCATCAGCGACACCGCCCCGCCGAACTCGCCCCCCGCGGACAGGCCCTGGAGGACCCGCAGGAACGTCAGCAGCAGCGGGGCCGCGGCGCCGATCGCGGCGCGCGTGGGCAGCAGCCCGATCGCCGTGGTCGCAGCCGTCATCAGGGCGACGGCCGCGAGGAGCGCCTGCCGCCGCCCGACCCGGTCGCCGATCCGCCCGAACAGCAGGGCGCCGACCGGACGGAAGAAGAAGGCGAGGGCGAACGAGGCGTACGTCGTGACGAGGGCCGCGGCGCCGCCCGCACCGGCCCCGGCCGGCGCGAAGAAGTTCTCCGCGATGACCGTGACCAGGCAGCCGTAGACGCCGAACTCGTACCACTCGACGAGGTTGCCGACGCAGCCGGCGAGCAGCGCCCGCCGGGACCCAGAGGGCCGGCCGGGGGCCGCGCGCAGGCGCAGTTCGAGAGGGCTCACCCGTGCTGCGTCCCCGCTCGGCGGCCCGGCGACGCCTGCGGACGGCAGGGTTCAGCACATCGGCAGAGCACCGCGAGCGGCGCCGGGGCGAAGCCGGAACCGGGGCGGGGCGTCAGCCGGCCGCCTGCCACACCGTGGTGACGTTGCAGAACTCGCGGATGCCGTGCCCGGACAGCTCCCGCCCGTAGCCGGAGCGCTTCACGCCGCCGAACGGAAGGGCCGGGTGCGAGGCGGTCATGCCGTTGACGTAGATCCCGCCCGCCTCCAGGTCGCGGACGAAGCGGTCGACGTCCTCCTCGCTGCGCGTCCACACGTTCGAGCTGAGCCCGAACGGCGTGTGGTTGGCCCGCTCCACCGCCTCGTCGAGGTCCGCGACCCGGTACAGGGTGGCCACCGGCCCGAACGTCTCCTCCTGGTCGATGCGCATGCCCGCGGTGATCCCGGCGAGGACCGTCGGCTCGTAGTACCAGCCCCGCTCCAGGCCGGGCGGGCGCCGCCCGCCGCACAGGACCTCCGCCCCGGCGGCCACCGCGTCGTCGACGAGCTCCTCCAGGTCGGCCCGGCCCTTCTCGGTGGCGAGCGGGCCGACATCGGTGCCCTCCCGCATCGGGTCGCCGACGCTGAGGGCGCCCATGGCGGCGCGGAACCGCTCCGCGAACTCGTCGTACACGTCCGCGTGCACGATGAACCTCTTCGCGGCGATGCACGACTGGCCGTTGTTCTGCACCCGGGCCGTCACCGCCGTCCTGACGGCCCGTTCGAGGTCGGCGGACGGCATGACGACGAACGGATCGCTGCCGCCCAGCTCCAGGACCGTCTTCTTCACCTCGTCGCCCGCCGCCGCGGCGACCGCCCGCCCGGCCGGCTCGCTGCCCGTCAGCGTCGCCGCTGCGACCCGCGGGTCGCGCAGCACCGCCTCCACGTCGCCCGAGCCGATCAGCAGGGTCTGGAAGCAGCCCCGCGGGTACCCGGCCCGTTCGAACAGCCCGCCCAGGTAGAGGGCCGTCTGGGGGACGTTCGAGGCGTGCTTGAGCAGGCCCGTGTTGCCGGCCATCAGCGCGGGCGCCGCGAACCGCACCACCTGCCACAGCGGGAAGTTCCACGGCATCACCGCGAGGACCACCCCCAGCGGCCGGTAGCGGGTTCGCACCGAAGCGGCCCCGCTGTCGCGTACGTCGGCGGCGTCCGGCACCTCGTCCGCCAGGAGGGCCTCGGCGTTCGCCGCGTACCAGCGCATCGCCTTGACGCACTTGGCGGCCTCGGCGCGGGCGGCCGCCAGCGGCTTGCCCATCTCCTCCGTCATCGTCCGGGCGATGTCCTCGTTGTCCGCTTCCAGCAGGTCCGCGGCCCGCAGCAGCAGCTCCGCCCGCTCGGCGAAGCCGGTCGTGCGGTAGGCGGCGAAGGCGCGCGCGGCGTCGTCCAGACACCGCTCGACGGCCTCCGCGCCCATCGGCTCGAAGGTGCGCACCGTCTCACCCGTCGCGGGGTTCACCGTGGCGATCGGCAATGTCGGCTCCTCGGGTCGTCGGCCTGGGCAGGCAGGCCTCGGCAGGCAGGCCTCGACCCTGCCCGGCGGGGCACACCGGCGCAACGCGGCGCGCGGTGCCGCCGCCTACGCGGCCGCGGCGGCGTATGGTCGCCCGCAGGGGCCGACGCCCGCGCAAACGGACCCGGAGGGGTTCCGCTCGGTCCCGGAGGGAGGTCCGAGGGCCGCATGGCAGCAGACGCGCACGGGACGGGCGGGGCCGGCAGGCGCGGGTTCACCGCGGAGCTGAGCCGGCGGGGCCGGACGGCGGTCGTGACCCTGTCCGGGGAACTGGACCACGACGGCCCGCAGCCGCTGCGGGACGCGATCGGGCAGGCGCTCGCCGGTGGCGCCGACCGCGTCCTGGTGGACTGCACCGGCCTGGAGTTCTGCGACTCCACCGGGCTCAACACCCTGCTCCAGGGGCGGCTGGACGCGCTCGCCGCCGGCAGCACGCTGGAGCTCGCCGGGTTCCGGCCCGCCGTGGCCCGGCTGTTCCAGATCACCGGGGCGGGAACGCTGTTCACCGTCCACGACACCCTGCCGGAGGAGGCGGGTTGACCATCGGAGGCCGTCCGACCGCGCGTTCCTCCGCCGTCCGGTGAACCACCCGCCCCCGCCGGGCGTGTACCAGCTGAGACCGGGGAGGCAGACGATGCCCCGGCCTGCTCACGGGACGAGAAGGAGAACGGTCATGGGCGACACGACACGCCGGCGCACGGTCCTCGCGGCGGGCGCCGCCACCCTCGCCGGGGCCGCACTGACGGCCTGCGGCGGCGACGGCGGCTCCCAGGCCCCGGACGCCTCCGGCGCCCAGGGCGCGCCGCCCGCCGGCGACCCCGCGGCCGGCGGCGCCGACGCCGCAGGCGGCAGTACGCTCGCCCGGACCTCCGACATACCGGTCGGCGGCGGCAAGGTGTTCAAGGACCGCAAGGTCGTCGTCACCCAGCCCACGGCCGGCCAGTTCAAGGCGTTCTCCGCCACCTGCACCCACCAGGGCTGCTCCGTCGCCTCCGTCGCCGACGGCAACATCGTCTGCCCCTGCCACCAGAGCCTGTTCAAGGTGTCCGACGGCACGGTGACGAGCGGCCCCGCCACCCGCCCGCTCGCCCCGGCCAAGATCATCGTCGACGGGGACACCATCTCCCTGGCTTAGGGGGTGTGTTGCGAAGGTCCTGTGCGGTGCCCGCGGTGCCCGGTCGTGCGCTCGGCGTGCCGGGCGAAGGCCCTCGCACTGGGCGTACTCGGGGCTTCGGCCGGTGCGGCGGGAGTGCGTGCCGGGCGCCGTGGGCGCCGTGCGGGACCTTCGCAACACCCGCCAGGGGCAACACCCCCTTAGCGGGATCCGAGCGCGCTGACGGCGGCGACGACCCGGTCCCAGAACCGGTCGGCGTCCAGGGTCGTCGCCACCCGCGCGTTCACCGGCCGGCCGGTCTGCCCGAGCAGGTCCACCACCGTGGCGCCCCGCGTGTAGCGGCCGGACAGCTCCACCACGATGTTCGCGTCCACGCAGCCGACGATGCCCGGGTCGATCACCCGGGCCACCGCGACCGGATCGTGCAGCGGCGGGTGCGGAAACCGGTACAGCTCGCGGTAGGTGCCGGCGAAGAACGTCAGCAGCCCCGCGCAGACGTCGCCCAGCGGCGTCCCCATCCCCGCGAAGCGGGACACCACCTCGGGCGTCGCGAGCGCCTGGTGCGTCACGTCCAGCCCGCACATGGTCAGCGGCACCCCGCTGCGGAAGACGATGTCCGCGGCCTCCGGATCCGTCAGCACGTTGAACTCGGCGGACGGCGTGCGGTTGCCGCGCCCCGCCGAACCGCCCATGAGGACGATCTCCCGGATCCGCTGCGCGTCCCCGGGGTGGCGGGTCAGCAGCAGCGCGATGTTGGTGAGCGGCCCCGTCGGGACGAGCGTCACCGGCTCGGGGTGCTCGGCGAGGATCCGGTGGACGAGGTCCACGGCGTGCTCGGGCACGGTGTCCACCGACGGCTCGGGGAAGCCCGGCCCGTCGAGGCCCGACACGCCGTGCACGTCGGCCGCGACCGCCAGCGGCTGCACCAGCGGCCGGTCGCAGCCCGCCGCGACCGGCACGCCGGTGATCCCGGCGACCGTGCACACGCGCAGTGCGTTCAGCGTGGTCTTGGCGAGGGTCTGGTTGCCCGCGACCGTCGTGACGGCGAGCAGGTCGACGCCCGGATCACCCGCCGCCAGCATGATCGCGAGGGCGTCGTCGTGCCCCGGATCGCAGTCGATGATGATCGGTACGGGACGCACGGGCACGGCCGCTCCTCGGATTCGCTTCCGGTCGCGCCCAGTCTGCCCGCCCGCCACTCCCGGCGACAGGAGGCCCGCCCGCCCCGGGGGCCGACCGGCCCAGGACCGCAGGCCCTCCAAATCGTGCCGACCCGGCACCACTTGGCGCGTTCACGCCGGTACGAAAGTCCAGGACGCCGGGTCCCGGCCGCCGCCCGCGTCTCCGCCCCTGCCCAGGCCGCTGTCTCCGTCCGCCGTACGCAGCCCCCTGCCGGTGCGCTCCAGCAGCTCCCGCAGCCAGGCGGCGTCCTCGGCGGGAGCGCGGCGCAGCCGCAGGGCGAGCGGCCGGAACACGGTGATGCGCAGGCTGTCCAGCCGCCCCGTCTCAGGATCCAGTGCGGCCAGGTACAGCGGGCGCAGGTCGCCGCGGTAGCCCTCGTAGCCGCCGATCCCCTCGTAGTCGTCGACGAAGTCCCCGCAGCCGTGCAGGATCAGCTTCCCCCGGTACAGCTCCGGCGGCCGCGCGTGGTGCGAGGAGTGGCCGTGCACGACGTCCGCGCCGGCGTCGACGAGGGCGCGGGCGAACGCGGCCCGGCCGGCGGGGATCCCGTACCCCCAGTTCGACCCCCAGTGCACCGACACCACGGCGATGTCCCCCGGCCGCTTCTCCTCCCGGACCCGCTCGGCGACGGCGCGCGCGGCCGCACCGTCCGGCGTGTCGACGTACGCCACCCCCGCCCGGCGGCGGGTCGCCGCCCACTCGGGCGGGATGCCACTGGAGGGCATCCCGAACGCGAGGACCGTCAGGCGCCTGCCGCCGCCGAGGGGGACCGCAGCAGCCCGCCCCGCGGCGTCCGCGTCCCGCCCCGCACCCGCCGCCCGCAGCCCGGCCCGGGCCAGGACGCGCAGCGTCTCGGCCAGCCCGCGCCGGCCGAAGTCCAGGACGTGGTTGTTCGCGAGGACGCACACGTCCGGGCGGGCCGCCGCCAGGCAGGGCAGGTTCCGCGGCTCCATCCGGTAGTGGACGGCCTTGCCCGGGGCGAAGTCCCCGCTGCGGGTCACCCCGGTCTCCAGGTTGACGATGCGCGCGGCCGGGGCTGCCGCGTCCAGGACGGCGAGCGCCTCGCCCCACGGCCAGTCGAACCCGACCGGCAGGGCGGGCAGCGGACCGTGCGCCGCCTCCGCCAGGGCGACGTACCCGCGGGCGTCCGCCATCCCGCCCTCGCGCAGCACGGGATCACCCGGGTACGGCAGGATCTGGTCGATGCCGCGCCCCAACATGACGTCACCGCACAACGCCACGGTGACGGGACCGCCACCCATGCCTCCAGGCTAGGTCGTCTCTTTCGGATCTTGCCGGTTGAGCCCGAGTCCTCCGGTGCCGTGCACCGCAAGGCGGAGGGCCGCCGCGTACGGGTACGCGGGCGGCACGGCAACGCGGCGAGGTGCGGTGCCGGGCCGCGGGGGCGAGGCAAGATCCGGAAGAGGCGGTCCTGGTGCTGGGCCCGCCCGCCGGCCGTGGCGCCCGGAGCAGCGAGGGCGGCGCATGTCCCGCAGGATCGGCGTGACCCCCGCCGGCCTGCCGGCAGGCCCCCGCGCGGCGCCCCCGCCCCGGCGGGCGGCGTCCCGCCCCGCGGGGGCACCCTGGAGGTATGAGCCGGGCCAACGACAGGGTGGAGGCGCTGCTGCGGGAGTACGCCGAGCTGATCGCGATCAGCGGCCAGGACGCCTTCAAGGCCCGCGCCTACGAGAAGGCGGCCCGTGCCATCGGTGGCCACCCGGTCGACATCGCGGAGCTGGACGCCAAGGGCCTCATGGACATCCCGCACGTCGGCCGCTCCATCGCCGACAAGGTGCTCGAGTACCTGCGCACGGGCCGCATCCCCGAGGTGGAGGCCTCCCGGGAGGCCGTCCCGGCAGGCGTACGGGAACTGACCCGCATCCCCGGCCTCGGCCCCCGCAAGGCCCTCGTCCTCCACCGCGAACTGGGCATCTCGTCGGTGGCGGAACTGGAGGAGGCCCTGCGCGGCGAGAAGCTGCGCGACCTCAAGGGCTTCGGCGAGCGCACCGAGGAGAGCATCCGGCACGGCATCGCCCTGCTCAGGCAGGCCGGCGACCGGATCCTCCTCGACGCCGCCACGGAACTCGCCGAGGAGATCGTCGCCGAACTCTCCCGCATCCCCGGCTGCGTACGCTGCACGTACGCGGGGAGCCTGCGCCGGATGCGCGAGACCATCGGCGACCTCGACATCCTCGTCGCCGCCGACACCTCCGAACCGTTCATGGCGGCGCTCGCCTCCCTGCCCGCCACGGCCGAGGTGATCGCGCGGGGAGCGAAGAAGACCTCCGTCCGCACCGCCTCCGGCGTGCAGGTCGACCTGCGCGTCCTGCCGCCCGCCTCCTGGGGCGCCGGCCTGCAGTACTTCACCGGCTCCAAGGCCCACAACATCCGAACCCGCGAACTCGCCGTCCGCCACGGCCTCAAACTCTCCGAGTACGGCCTCTTCGACGCCGAGACCGGCGAGAACCTCGCCTCCGAGACCGAGGAGGACGTCTACGCCCGGCTCGGCCTGCCCTGGATCCCGCCGGCGCTGCGCGAGGACCGCGGGGAGATCGCGGCCGCACTCCGCGGAGAACTGCCCGAACTGCTCACCGAGCGCGACATCCAGGGAGACCTGCACACCCACACCGACCTCACCGACGGCCTCGCCTCCCTGGAGGACATGGCCGTCGCGGCAGCCGCCCGCGGTTACGCCTACTACGCCGTCACCGACCACGCCCCGGACCTCGCCATGCAGCGCATGACGAAGGAGAAGGCCCTCGCGCAGCGGGAGCGGCTGCGCGAGCTCGACAGCACGATCCGCGGCATGCGGCTGCTGCACGGCACGGAACTCAACATCGGCCCGGACGGCGGCCTGGACTGGCCGGACGACTTCCTCGCCGGGTTCGACCTGTGCGTCGCCTCCGTCCACTCCCACTTCGGGCAGAGCCGGCAGGCCATGACCAGCCGCATCATCCGCGCCTGCGAGAACCCGTACGTCGCCGTCCTCGGGCACCCCACCACCCGCCGGATCGGCGTCCGACCCGGCATCGACGCCGACTTCGACGCCGTCTTCGCGGCCTGCGCCCGCACCGGAACCGCCCTGGAGGTCAACTCCCACCCCGAGCGCCTCGACCTGTCCGACGAGGACATCCTGCGGGCGAAGCGCCACGGCGTGAAGTTCGCCGTCGACACGGACGCCCACGCCACCGTGCACCTGCCCTACCTGCGCTACGGGGTGGGCACCGCGCAGCGCGGCTGGCTGACGAAGGACGACGTCGTCAACGCCTGGCCGTGGGGTCGGCTGCACCGGTTCCTGAGGGAGAAGCGCCGGTGAGTCCGGCGGGGGAGCCGGCCGGGGCCGCCGCGGCGCCCGACGCCGGCCAGCGGGCCGATCCGTCGGCCGCCGGGAGCACGGCCACCGCCAGTACGGCGGCCAGGGCCGCCAGCGCGAACGCCGGAGCGAAGCCGAAGCCGGTGATCAGCGCGCCCGCGAGCGGCGGCACGAGGACGATCGCCACGTGCTGGCCCGTCCCGTGCACGCCCAGGGCCCGGCCCGCCCAGTCCGGGCCCGCGTACTCCGCGACCGCGGTGTTGTGCAGGCCGTTCGTGCTGACCGTGAGCGCCGACGCCGCCAGCAGGGCCGCCGTACCCGCCGGTGACGGCCACACGGCGCCGGCCGCCAGCAGCGCCAGGTCCGCGGCCGTCGCCACGGCCAGCCACCGCATCGGCCGGACCCGGCTGCCCACCGCGTCCGACCACCACCCCGCCAGCAGCCGCACCGCGGCACCCGCCAGGTTCACGGCAGCCAGGACCGACCCGGCCGCGGCGGCGGACCAGCCCCGCTCCTGCGTCAGGAACAGCAGCGCGAAACCGGTCACCACGAACTGCGGCACACACAGCGCCGCCGCGACCGCATGCAGCCGCCACAGGTGCCCGCCGCCGGCACTGCGGCGGTACGGGGACGACGGCCGAGACGCCGACGCGCGTGCCTCCTCCGCCCGGCCCGGGGGTAGGGGGGCGCCGGGCTGCTCTGGGTGTGGCGGGTGTGGCGGGTGTGATGGATGGGGCGGGTGTGATGGATGTGGCGAGTGCGGTGGGTGTGCAGGGCGTTCGGGGCGTGGCGGGTCCACGGCGAACAGGGCGATCGCCGCGCCCGTCACCCCGCACAGCACCGCGCACAGTCCGAATGCCGCACCCACGCCCGCGCCGTCGGCCAGCGGCGGCAGCGCCGCCGCGGCCATCGCCGTACCCACCGGCTGAGACGCCTGCCGCACCCCCATCGCCATCCCGCGCCGACCGGCCGGGAACCAGCCGATCACCAGCCGCCCCGACGCCGAGTTGACGGACGACCCGCCGGCCCCCGCCGCCACCAGCAGCAGGCCCAGCCCGGTGGTCCCGCCGGCCCCGACCACGGCGGCCGCCCCCATCGCCGCCGCCGCGGCGAACAGCCCGGCGGCCAGGGCGAGCCGCTCCCCGTACCGGTCGGCGACCGCCCCCCAGCCGACCAGGCCGAGGAGGATCCCGGCGATCGGGCACGAGACCAGCACCCCGGCCCCGGTGAGCGAGACGCCCAGGTCCCGCTGGAACGCGGGGATCAGGTACGCGAGCCCGTACAGGGCCGTCGTGCTGGCGGTCTGGCCGCAGGTCCCGAGGGCGAGCATGACCCAACTGCGCGTCATCCTTGGCGTGTCCACACCCGGCACTGTAGGCGGATGGCCGTTATTCGAGACAGATCGTTCTGGATGCTGAGACAGTGGCAGGGCGGGGGTATGGGGAAGGGGCCCGGTCGGAGACCGGGCCCCGAGGAGGCGGGGAGGGCGCCCTGGATTCCCTGGATCCCCTGGATCCCCCGGATCCCCTGGATCCCCTGGATTCCCTGGATCCCCCGGATCAGGAACCGGTCCGGCCGCGCCCGGACACGAAGTCCCGCGCCCGGTCCACGAGGCCCAGCCCCGGCGCCAGCAGCTTGTTCGCCGGCGGCTCCGACGGCTTCCCCGGGTGGGGCCGCGTCGGCGCCAGCTTCTTCGCGAGCCGGATCCGGTCCCCGAGCTCGTCGAGGACCTCCTTGCCGCAGGCGCGCCGCAGCGCCGGGAACAGGTTCGTCTCCTCGTCGCGGATGTGCTCCAGCACCTCGTTCCGCAGTTCGGTGACCATCCGCTCGAACTCCGGACCCGCCGCGTCGACCGCCTCCAGGTCCTTCAGCACCACCTCGACCCGGGCGTGGTCCTCGATCTCCCGGTCGGCGATCGCGTCACCGCCCGGCACGTGCTTGCGTACCGCGGGGTACAGGTACTCCTCCTCCGCCACGGAGTGCCGCACCAGCTCGATCGTCAGCAGGTCCAACAGGGTGCGGCGCTCCTTGGCGGGGGTGGCGTTCGCGAGGTCCGCGAAGAAGCCCCGCACCTCGTCGTGGTCGGCGGTCAGCTCGTGGACGACGTCTCCGCCGTGTCCCATGGCCGTGCTCCTCTCTCGTGTCCTTGCTCTCCTGCACGGCCGGCCCGCCATGCGCTGCACTGCGCTGCACTGCACTGCACTGCACTGGACTGCGCGGCGGCGGCCGTACACGGCGCCGGCCCCCGGGCCTGCGCCGGAGACCTCCGCTTGCCCCGCCGCCCCCGGTCCATGCACGGCCCTGCGCCGACCGGCGTACCCGGTTTGACCCGGCCGCCGGCGGGCATGCGCTCACGACCACCGGCCGACCCGGGAGCCGATCCATGAGCCATCACGTTCCTGCGCCGCCCGCCGAGAGCGGTGAGCTGCCGCAAGACCACACCGGCGCGATCCTGGAAGTGACCAAGCGCGTCGCGTCGCTGCTCAAGGCCACGGGCAAGCCCTTCGCGCTCGCCGGCAGCGTCGCCGCGTTCGCCCACGGAGCACCCGCCCGCTTCCAGCACGACACGGACTTCTGCGTGCGCCCCGAGGACGCCGAGGAAGTCATCGCCGCACTCCGCAAGGGCGGCATCGAGATGCGCGAGTCCTCGGAGGACTGGCTGGTCAAGGGCTCCGCCGACGGCGAGCACATCGACCTCATCTTCGAACTCGCCCGGCGGCCGGTGGGTGCCGACCTGCTGGCCCGTGCCGAGGTCCGCTCCGTCGCGTCCGTGTACATGCCCGTCCTCGCCCCGACGGACCTGATGGACGGCAGGCTCGCCGCCCTCACCGAGCACTACTGCGACTTCGGCGACCTCCTGCCCATCGCCCGCGTCCTGCGCGAGCGGATCGACTGGGTCCGCCTCGACCGCGAGTACCGCGACACCCCGCTCGCCGATGCCTTCCTGTACCTGCTCGAACGGCTCGACGTCATCCAGCCCCGCCCCCGCGACGGGGCCGCGGACCGGGGCGGCGAAGGGGTCGGGGAGGGGGCGGAGGGGGTCGGGGAAGGGGACCGCGCGCGGGCCGGTGAGCGGGTCGAGGCATCCCGGTCCGGGAAGGAGCCGCGCCCATGACCGAACCCGCGCGCCGGCACGGCGAACCCGTCGCCTACCGGGCCGAGCACCTGCGCGAGCGCCTGGCCCGCGACGACCTCGCCGAACTCGGCGTCAAGATCGACCTGCACGGCCCCGTCGCGGTCCTGACCGGGACGGTCACCACCGCCGCATGCCGTGAGCAGGTCCTGAGCATCGCCGCCGAGGAACTGGACGGCCTCCAGTGGCGGCACGACATCCGCCTTGCAGGAGTGCTCCCACCCCCCGAGGGCGACCTGGAGGACCTTCCATGACGCGCATCGCCGCGGTCGGCGACATCCACCTCGCGCCCGGCTCCGAAGGGCTGCTGCGGCCCGCCTTCGACACCCTCGGCGAACGGGCCGACCTGCTGCTCCTGGCCGGCGACCTGACCCGGCACGGCACCCCGGAGGAGGCCGCCGTGGTCGCCGGCGAGGTGACGGGACTGCCCGTGCCCGTGGTCGCGGTGCTCGGCAACCACGACTACCAGAGCGACCGGCAGGACGAGGTCGCCGGCGTACTCCGCGAGGCGGGCGTGACCGTCCTGGAGGGTGACTCCACACGGATCGACGTCGGCGGTGTCCGCATCGGCGTGGCCGGTGCCAAGGGGTTCTGCGGCGGCTTCGCGGGCCGCTGCGCGGGCGAGTTCGGCGAGCCGGAGATGAAGGCGTTCGTCCGCACGGCACACCAGGCTGCCGCATCCCTGCGCGGCGCCCTGACGGAACTCTCCGCCGACGGCTGCGACGTCCGCGTCGCCCTCACCCACTTCGCCCCCGTACCGGACACCCTCGCGGGGGAGCCGCTGGAGATCTACCCCTTCCTCGGCAGCCACCTCCTGGCGGAGGCGATCGACGAGGTGGGCGCCGACCTGGCGGTCCACGGCCACGCCCACCACGGCACGGAACACGGCATGACGGAGGGCGGGGTCCGGGTCAGGAACGTGGCGATGCCGGTGATCGGGCGGGCGTTTGCGGTGTATCGGTTGGAGGGGGGCGGGTGAGGGGGGCGGGTGAGTAAGGCGGGTGAGGGGGCGGTGCGGGGGGCGGGAGCCGACGACTCGGGTCCGAGAAGTGACGGCGGGGGCGGGGGTTGGGCGGGAGCCGGGGGGTCGGGGTCGGGTGGTGCTGGGGGTGTCCCGGCAGCCGATTGTCCTTCCGGGGCGGGCCGTCCTGTAAAGGGCGCGCCCGTTGGCGCGTCGCTGCGCGATGGCCCTTGCGGGCCACCCTTGACAGGACGACCCGCCCCGGAATGCCAACAAGCTGCCGGGAAGCCCCCAGGGGAATGGCCTGGGGGGAGCGGGGCCTATGGGGCGTGTCGGAGTCCTTGCTCTCCCGCCCCGGCCGCCCCTTTCGCCCCACCGGCATCAGCCGTGCCCGCTCGGCGTCGGGGCCGGGCCCCATGCCACCCCAAGCCCCGATTTCGAGGCCCTCACGGCGGCCAGGCGGCCGTGACTGCACGAAACGACGCCCAGAGCATCGTTCCGGGACAGGACCGCCCCAGATCGCCACGTGCATCCGGGGTCTTCGGCGTCCGGCGGCCGTTAGGGCCTGTCCTGCCGATATCGCCGCAGAACAGCACGAGTCCGTCATCGACTCCGACTGCCCGGCTGACAGTCTCCTGGTACACGGTGCACATCACCTGGGGCAACTGTGCAGCCCCTCTGCCCTCGACAACAGCATGACCGTCTGCAGGTACATCCCCGCGTCAAACCCACTGTCCGGGCCCCATCGTCCGGTCGAGGTAGCAGAACGGGACGGCCGGCGCTCCGAACGCCTCCGAGTTCAAGGTGGCGATCTTTCTGGGCCGGTCTGGGTCGTCGCGCTCGATCCCCAGCGATTCGTACCGCTGGGCGGCGGCAGCAGCAAAGCGGTCCAGGTACGGCGAGGCTAGCCCGGCCGGGTACATCGGGTACTCACGCTGTCGCCGGGGTCCCCCGCCAGCGCCCTGGCTGTCGCGGCCCGCTTGAGATCCGCGAACGGTCCACCGGCCACGACGTACGGATGCCACGGCTGGAGGTTCCCGCTGGACGGAGCCCGAGCTCCACATCCACGTCTTCGCGTCCTCTTCTTCAACCGGGCCCCTCCACCGCATTGAGCCGTCAGTACCGAGAGTCGCCGGGAGTTGGGGAGGCGCGTCGGATCGCTGCGTGGGCGCCGTCTGGCGGTTGACCGGCTGACCACAGGGGCGGGGGAGGGGGAAAACAAATCGCGTGCCCCGGCACCCGTTCTTTCCTAGACTCGCACCGCGCGCCGCAGACGCATAACGCGGCGCGGGAGCCGCCGGGTTGGCGGTTCCGCACGTCGCCGAGTTGAGAAGGGGAACAGACCATGGGCCGTCAGCGCACCGTCGTCTTCGTTCTCCCGTCCCGGTACGACGTGATCCCGGTGTCCCGGGCCGCGCGGTGTCCGCTGCGCGGCCGACACCGCACGTCCTGACGCACTTCCGGTCCGGCGGGGCCGCCAGGCCCGCCGGACCGGGGCACGGCTCCGGCCCGGTTCCTGCCCGTCCCCGTCGGGTGCGGTCCGAACGGGCCCTGGCCCGGCCGCCCCCTTCCCCGACTCGTTTCGTCCCGCCCGGCACGTTGTCGGAGCGCCGGGCGCCGCTGTTCGCGGCTCGGAGGGGGAGGCGGGGTGGATCCCGAACGGTATTCGGAGCCGAACCTCCCGCACGCGTCAGGGAATCGCGCAGCCCATGCAGCCACACCATCCGAAAGGCCGGGCCATGCGCACCAGCCGGCGTTCCCTCGCCACCACCGCGACCGCCACCATCCGTCCCGCCCTCGACGCCGTCCGCAACATCGGCATCCTCGCCCACGTCGACGCGGGCAAGACCACCGCCACCGAGCGGATCCTGTTCGCGACCGGCGCCGTCCACAAGCGCGGCGAGGTCCACGAGGGCACCACGGTCACCGACTGCGACGCGCAGGAGCGCGACCGCGGCATCACCATCTTCGCCGCAGCCGTCAGCTGTTCCTGGGCCGGCCACCGCATCAACCTGATCGACACGCCGGGCCACGTCGACTTCGCCGACGAGGTCGAGCGCTCCCTGCGCGTCCTCGACGGGGCGGTCGCCGTCTTCGACGCCGTCGCCGGCGTCGAGCCGCAGAGCGAGTCGGTGTGGCGCCAGGCGGACCGGCACGGCGTCCCGCGGATCGCGTTCGTCAACAAGATGGACCGGGCGGGCGCCGACCTCGACACGGCCGTCGCGTCGCTGCGCGACCGGCTCGGCGCCGTCCCGCTCGTGGTGCAGCTGCCGATCGGGCGGGAGGACGCCTTCACCGGCGTCGTCGACCTCGTCCGCATGCGCGCCCTGCTGTGGCCCCCCGGCGCCGACACGTGCCGGACGCTCGGGGAAGCCGACTGGGACACCGAAGGCGGGCCGGGCCTGCGCGCCGAGGCACTCCGTCGCCGGCGCCTGCTGGAGGAGGCCGTGGCGGAACTCGACCCGGAAGCCCTGGAGGAGTTCTGCGCCACCGGCACCCTGACCGACGAGGCCCTCGCCCGCGCCCTCCGCACGGCGACCCTCGACGGCTCCGGCACGGTCGTCCTGTGCGGGTCCGCCTACCGCAACCGCGGAGTGGAGCCGCTCCTCGACGCCGTCACCGCCTACCTGCCGTCGCCCGCCGACATGCCGCCCGTCCGCGGAACCGCCGCTGACGGCACCGGGCTGGAGCGCCGCCCCGACACCGACGGGCCGGTCGCCGCGCTCGCGTTCAAGGTGTCGATGACCGCCACCGGCCGCCTGACCTTCGTACGCGTCTACTCCGGAACCCTGCGGAAGGGGGACACCGTGCTCGACCCGAACGGCGGCCGCACCGAGCGCGTCGCGCGCATCCTGCGCGTCCAGGCCGACCGGCACACCGAGTTGGACGAGGCGCGGGCCGGCGACATCGTCGCCGTCGTCGGGCTGAAGGCCGCCCGCGCCGGCACGACCCTGTGCGCGCCGCAGGCGCCGCTGCTCCTCGAACCGCCCACCGTCGCCGACCCGGTGGTGTCCGTCGCGGTCGAGGCGCGCCGCAGCACCGACACCGGCCGCCTGGCGGCCGCACTGGCCCGGCTGGTGGAGGAGGATCCGTCGCTGCGCGTGCGCAGCGACCCCGAGACCGGCCAGACCGTGCTGTCCGGGATGGGCGAACTCCACCTGGAGGTCGCGGTGGAGAAGATCCGCCGCGACCAGGGGCTCGACCCCGCCGTGGGCCGGCCGCAGGTGTCGTACCGGGAGACCGTGCTGCGCGGTGTCGCGGGCCTGGTGCACCGGCACGTCAAACAGGACGGCGGGGCAGGCCAGTTCGCGCACCTCGTCATCGACGTCGAGCCGCTGGACGGTGCGGCCTCCGGGCCCGCGACGGCCTTCGAGTTCCGCTCGGCGGTCGTCGGCGGGCGGGTGCCGCAGGAGTACGTGCGCGCCGTCGAGGCCGGCTGCCGGGACGCGCTCGCCGACGGGCCGCTGGGCGGCCACCCGGTGACGGGCCTGCGGGTCACCCTCACCGACGGGGCGACGCACTCCAAGGACTCCTCGGAGATGGCGTTCCGCACCGCCGGGCGGGCCGCCCTGCGGGCGGCGCTGCGGCAGTGCGCGATGGGGCTGCTGGAGCCGGTGGCCGAGGTCGTGGCCACGGTCCCCGACGACGCCGTCGGCACGGTCCTCGGCGACCTCGCGGCGCGCCGGGGCCGGGTGTCCGGCTCCGAGAGCCGGTCCGGGACCACGGCGGTCACGGCCGTGGTGCCGCTGGCCGAGCTGTTCGGGTACGCGTCCCGGCTGCGCGGGCGGACCCAGGGCCGGGGCACCTTCACGACCCGGCCGGCAGGGCTCGCCCCCGTACCGGAACCGGTGGCGGCGCAGGTCCTGGCCGTCTGACCGCCCGGCCCCCGGCCCCGCCGCCGCGTACGGGCGCGGCGGCCGGGGGCCCGGTTCCGCGTGCCGGCCCGGCCGCCGCGGCGGCGTCCCCCAGCGGCGGGGGGCGCCCCCGCGCCGCGGGTGCCGTTCCGGTGGGCGTAAGTGATCCTGGGGGCATGGGCTCCGCCGGTGTCCCCCGCACGCGGATCGCCGCACGCTACGCCGCGGCCGCCCGCCGGTCCGGCCGGGTCACCCTCGCCGCCGGTGCCGCCTTCTACCTGTTCCTGTACGCGTTCGGGCTGACGGTCGGGGCGACGTACGCCCTGTTCGCGTCGGTGTCCATGGCCGGGCTCTCCCACATCCCGGGCACGGGGCGGCAGCGGGCCGCCGTGCTGGTGCGGCTCGTGCCGGTCTGCTGGCTGCTCGTGGCCATCGGCACCTACCTCGCGGTGCGTACCTGGACCGCCGTGGCCGGCATGCTCGTCATCGGCTTCGCGCTGGCGTTCGTCGCGGCCGGCGGCCCCCGCGCCGCGGGCGCGGCGCCGGGCCTCCAGCTGCTGTACATCATGCCGTCGTTCCCGCCCTACGATCCGGGCTCGCTCGACGAACGGCTCATCGGCACCACCGCCGGCCTGCTGCTCCTGATCCTCGCCGAGGCGTACCTCTTCCCCGATCCGCCGACCGTCCCCTACCGCGAACTCGCCGCCCGCGCCGCCGACACGGCGCAGGCGTGCGTCCGCGAGCTCACCGCCCCGCCGTGGCGGCTCTCCGAGCGGAGCGAGCGGGACGCGACGGCGGCCATCGGTTCGCTGCGGCCCATGAACGTCGCGGAAGCGGACCGGCCCGCCGGCCCGGGCGTCCACGAGCGGGCCCTGTCGCACACCGGGCTGTCGGCGCGGACCCTGCTCGCCCGGCTCATCCGGCTGACCGAACCGCCGGGCGGGGCCGGGCCGGCCGAGCCGGGCCGGGAGATCCTGGAGGCCGTACGGCGGACCGCGGCCGAGACCGCGGCGTGCCTGCGGGGCACCGCGCAGGCGACCGGCGCCCGGGAGGGGCTGGCGCGGGCCCGTGCTGCGCTGGCGGCCGCGCCCCCCGACCCGGCCGCGGCCGGGGAACCGGCCGCCCCGCCCGGGCGGGGCGCGGTGCTGCGCCGGTACGCGGGCCTCATCGAGGCGGCCGACGCCGCGCTCGCCATGTCCACGGCCGCCGTGATCGCCGTACGCGGCCGGGCCGCCGCGCCCGACCCGCCGCCGATGCGCTTCTGGTACGCCCGCATGCGCGCCCCGCGGCTGTGGTGGATGCGGCTGGAGGGGCATGCGGGGCGCCGCTCGGTGTTCTTCCAGAACGCGGTCCGGATCAGCCTCGCCCTGGCGGCCGCCCGCACGGTCGCCGGCCTGGACACCCTCCCGCACGGCTTCTGGGCCACCCTCGCGGCCCTGACGCTGACCCGGACGACGGTCCGCGAGACCCGTACGACGGTCCGGCTCGCCCTCACCGGCACGCTGGCGGGAGCCCTCCTGGCCGCCGTGCTGCTGGCCGCCGTCGGGACCGACACCACCGTGTACGCGATCGCCCTGGCGCCGGTCATGCTGCTCACCTTCACGCTCGGGCCGGTCAAGGGGGTCGGGTGGGCGCAGGCGATGTTCACCGTGACCATCGCCCTGGTGTTCGCGCAGCTCGCCCCGGCGAACTGGCAGCTCGCGGAGCTGCGGCTGCTTGATGTGCTGATCGGCAGCGCGATCGGGGCGGTCTTCGGGCTGCTCGCGTGGCCGCGGGGGGCGCACGAGGAACTCCAGCGCTCGGCCGCGGTGCTGATGCGAGGGGCGGCGGAGATCGTCGTCGCGACGGCCGCCGCGGTCGCCGCGGGCGGCGTACGGCAGGTGCAGCCGGCAGTGCCGGGGCACCGGTCGCTGCGGCACTCGCTGATTCTCGCCGAATCGGCGTTCGCCCAGTACCAGAGCGAGCCGGAGGGGTCCTACGGGCGCCGCGGGCACCCGGGCGGGGCGGGCCGCGCCGCCGGCCCCGTACCGGAGCCGGACTGGCAGGCCACGATGATGGCCGGGCACCACACGCTGTGGGGCTCGGACCGGCTGATGGAGCCGCCGCAGCCGGGGCCGGGACCCGTCACCGTGCCCCCGCTCGGCCCCGCCGCGGCCGAGGCCGTGACCCGGCTGGGCGACCGGGTCGCCGGCCGCATGCTGCTGGTGTCGGCGGCGCTCGACCCGGGCGGCGACACCCCGGCCGCCCCGGCCGCGCTGCGCGACCCGGAGTTCGACGGATTCGCCGCCCCACCCGACGGCGCGCCGCGCCTCTACTACATGACGGTGTTCTGGCTGGACTCCCTGATCACCGACCTCGAGCACATCGCGGGAACCGCCCGGAACTGACCCGCCCGGGGCCGGGGCGGCAGGGCCCGGGCGATACTTCGCTCCTGACTCCCGACCTCCCCATCCCGAAAGGCGACGCCCGCATGCCCGACCCGACGGACCCGACCGCGCCGACCGGCGACCCGACCGCCGCCCCCCGGGGCGCGGCCGCGGACCGGCCGCTGCCGCCGGAGGCGCTGCGCGGCGCGTTCCGGCCGATCACCGAGGCGGGCGCCGCCGTCCTGCACCGGCGATGCGCCGACGTCACCGAGTTCGGGTCCCCGGCGCTGTCCCGGCTCGTCGACGACATGTTCTTCACCATGCACGCCGCCCGCGGCGTCGGCCTCGCCGCCAACCAGATCGGCGTGGACCTCCGCCTGTTCGTGTACGACTGCCCCGACGACGACGGTGTCCGCCACATCGGCCACGTGTGCAACCCGGTCCTCGACCCGCTCCCGGACACGGCCGGCGCCCCGGCCCCCGGCGCCCCGGCCGCCGGCGCCCCGGCCGTCGTCCGGGCGGAAGGCTGCCTGTCGGTACCCGGCGCCCGCCACGAGCTGGCCCGCGCCGCCCGCGCCGTCGTCCGCGGCAGCGACAAGGACGGCAACCCGGTCGTCGTGGAGGGCACCGGGTTCTTCGCCCGCTGCCTCCAGCACGAGACCGACCACCTCGACGGCACCCTCTACACCGACCGCCTGACCCCCGGCCAACGCGCCCGCTGCCTCGCGGACATGGCCGAGAACGCCGAAACCGTCCGCGCCGCCCGCCTGGCCCGCGCCCGGCACCTGAGCCGCTGACGGCCCCGGCGGGGCCGGGCAGCCAGGCCCCGGGCAGCCGGGGTCGGCGGGGTCGGCGGGGAGGCGGGGCGGGGGTGGGCGGGAGCCGGTGAGTCCGGGTCGGCGGGGAGGCGGCGGGGTGGTTTCGGCGGGAGCCGGGCGGGCGGGGCAGGGGAGAGACGGGGGACCGGGGCGTTGGCGGGAGCCGATGGGTCGGGGTCGGGGGTGTGGCTGGGGGTGTCCCCGGCAGTTGATGGTGTCCGGGGCGGGCCGGTCCCTCAAGGGCGCGCCCGTTGGGCGCGTCGCGGTGCGATGGCCCTTGCGGGCCACCCTTGACCGACCGACCCGCCCCGGAGGCATTTTTTCTGCCGGGACGCCCCCAGGGAAACGGCCAGGGGGGAGGAGAGGCATACGGGCGCATCAGAGCTCTTACTCCCCCGCCCCCGCAGGCACATCCCGGCCCCACCGGCATCATGAGCCCCGTCGGTGGGGCCCCGACTGGCTCTCACGTCGGGAAAGGACGCCCAAAGCATCATCCGGAGACAGAAGCGCCCCAGATCGCTACGCGGCGCGGCTTTGTTCGGCGTCTGTCGGTCGTCAGGGGCAGGAGACGCTACACATCGCCCCATGCTCCTGCCTCTTCGGCGGCGGACGGCCGTCCTGGGCCGCGAAGCGCCCACGCACGCTGCACGCTTCCGTCCTTTCGGCGCCTGGCGGCCGTCAGGGCCAGGAGACGCGACACATCGCCCCATGCTCCTGCCACTTCGGCGGCGGACGGCCAGCCTGGGTCGCGAAGCGCCCACGCTTACTTCCTCCTCCTCGCTTCCGCCGCCGACGAAGGGCGCCCAGGTAGCGATCTGCCGCGTCTGCCACCCCTCACGGCCGTCCGCCGCTGAAGAGGCAGGTCCCTGTAGGGATGTGTCGCGTCTCCTGGCCCCTGACGGCCGACAGACGCCGAACAAAGCCGCGCCGCGTAGCGATCTGGGGCGCTTCTGTCTCCGGATGATGCTCTGGACGTCGTTTTCTGCGGTCAGAGCCCGCCCCGCCCCCGCCGCCGGGGCTGCTGATGCCGGTGGGGCCGGATGTGCCTGCGGGGGCGGGAGGGGAAGGGCTCTGATGCGCCCGTATGCCTCACTCTCCCCCTGGCCGTTTCCCTGGGGGCGTCCCGGCAGAAAAAATGCCTCCGGGGCGGGTCGGTCGGTCAAGGGTGGCCCGCAAGGGCCATCGCACCGC